>JAPKMW010000028.1 GCA_026645575.1 Caldilineaceae bacterium | reverse complement strand
GTCGACATCCTTTTCAATATGGCGACTGCCAACTAACCTTTTTTCCCCAGAAATAATTCCTGGATGGATACTTAAGGGCATAGACCAGCAGATCTTGCAGGGTCGCAACTTCCGGTGATTTGCCGCAGACGCCCCGAATGGCGCAATTGAGATTGTTGGTCGTTTCCTGACAGTGAAAGCAAAACATGAATCCTTGTCCTTCCGTGGCTAGTGAATTTTTGAACAAGGATACTATAGGGGCGGATGGGGGAGGTAGGATAGGACTTTAGTCTCATTAAACACACCTTATCACTGCGCTGTCCTTGCAGCATGTCTACTTTTCTGTTAAACTACCCTCACGTTTACCGGCCCTGTCTACATTCCATGTGAGACCCCCGTGACCGAAACAACGACGTGTTTTTACGCACGCGCTCTTTTCTGCACTACCACCGCCGCTATGGGTACAGTAGCGCACAACAACCTTTGCCAGCCGAGTAACAAACGGATTCCCCTATGAATGCAGTAGAGTATCTTGATTTCTATATCGAAGTGACTGGGCAGGCGGCGCCAGCCTACCAGATTGCTGTGCGTTCCAAGGCTGGTGAGGCGCGTACTGCGACCACCTTTCCCTATACCAATGCCAAACTCGAAGCAGAACTCCAACGGTTGGAGAACGCCATTCTCTATGCCCAAGTGGGAACACGCGGCCGCTTGCCGCCCCAGGAAGCCGCGGTGCGCGACTTTGGCGCCCGCTTCTTTGACTTTCTCCTGCCGCCCGGCGAAACCCGCTCGCTCTACTACGAATGTCGGCGGCTGGCTGAGTTTGAGGGCAAAGGGGTGCGTCTCAACCTCTTGATCCAGCCACCCCACTTGGCCGCGCTGCCGTGGGAGTTTCTCCATGACCCGCGCCGGCGTGATTACATCGCCCTTGACCCGCATACGCCGCTGGTGCGCTACCCGGAAGTGGCGCAAAGCGTGGCGCCGTTGCCGGTGACGCCGCCGTTGCGCATCCTGGGGCTGGTTGCCAATCCGACCGATTTGCGCTGGCTGAATGTGGAAGCGGAACAGCAGCAGGTGATGACGGCTTTGCAACCCCTGCGAGAGCGAGGCTTGGTGGAAGTAACCTGGCTGCCCGGTCAAGGCTGGCGCGAGTTACAACAGTGGATGCGTCCTGGCTATGGCCCCTGGCATATCTTCCATTTTATCGGCCACGGTTCGTTTGACATCAACCGTGAGGAAGGGCGCATTTTTCTAACGGATGACCAAGGGCAGGCCCAAGCGATCTCAGCCACCCAATTAAGCCGACTGCTGGCCTTTCAACGAGGAACATTACGGCTGGCAATTCTGAACGCTTGTGAAGGGGCGCGCGGCGGCAAGTTCGACGTCCTTTCCAGTACGGCAGCCACGTTGGTCTTGGATGGGTTGCCGGCCGTGTTAGCCATGCAATATGCTATCACCGATAGTGCCGCCTTGGAATTTGCTCGCACCTTTTACAGCGCTTTGAGCGACAATCTGCCGGTCGATGCCGCTGTGGCTGAGGCGCGCAATGCCATCAACTTGCAGAATAACGCGTCGTTGGAGTGGGGGACGCCGGTGCTGACCATGCGGTCGCAGGATGGGCAATTGTTTGACTTGACGAAGATCGCAAGTAGCAAACCATCTGTGTCGCAACCGGCCCCAACACCGGCGGTAATCCACCAACCGATCGAGAGCAGTCCCCAGCAACAATCCGCCCCAGTTGCAGAAGATGTAACGCCAACGGTTACAGTTGGTGCTGAACGCCAAACGCAACCGTTACAGGTTGACAGGCCAACTGCGCCGACGCCAAAAGGCAACCAAGAGGCGCAGCCACCCAAAATAACCAAGCCGGTCGTCCGTGATGAAGAGCAGGTGGCGCGTGAAGCCACACAAATTTTCCAGGATGAAGACAAAGCTGGTCAGGTTGTCCAACCACCGGCGAACAAGCGTAAGTGGTGGGGTGTTGTCTTTGGAATTTTAGGTGTAGTGCTACTGCTGTACTTTACCATCTACTGGATCAACTCACGCCCCCCAGCAGCCGTGACTATTGCGTTCTCGACGCCGCCATCAACTGTTTCAGCCGGGCTGCTTTGGACAAATCCCGGTGGCTTTGATTTTCATTATGTTCCGCAAGGCGCCTTCATGATGGGTTCGGCTGATGGCGCCGATGATGAACAACCTGTTCATGAAGTGGCGGTGGATGCTTTCTGGATGATGCAGACAGAAGTGACCAATGCCCAATATGCTGCTTTTATCGAGGCAGGGGGATACCGGGAGAGAAATTATTGGAGTGACGCCGGCTGGGATTGGCGAAACACAAGTGATGTTACCTATCCCAGATATTGGTACGATTCCCGTTTTAACGATGCGAATCAGCCCGTGGTGGGCGTGGGTTGGTACGAGGCGGTTGCCTATACCCGCTGGCTTTCGGCCACCACCGGGTTGACCATTCGTTTGCCGACCGAAGCCGAATGGGAATGGGCCGCCCGTGGCGATGATGGCCGGATCTATCCCTGGGGCCATGAATGGCTGAATGATCGTGCCAATATTGATGGGACGGCAGATGGCTACCAGTACACGGCGCCAGTCGGCAGTTATCCCGCCGGCGCCGGCCCCTATGGTGCGTTGGACATGGCGGGCAATGTGTCGGAGTGGACCGCCACCAAGTGGCTTGACAATTATGAGAATTATGCCGACTTAGTTGATAATAGCGTTGAAGGGGACGGAAGCGTTCGGCGGGTGGAGCGCGGCGGCTCGTGGTTCGACGGCCAGGACGATGTGCGCGCCGCCTACCGCTTCGGGGGCACGCCCGACAACTGGAACGACATCCTCGGTTTCCGTGTCGTCCTGTCCGTGGCCCCCCAATAAAAAGTTTCTGGTTCCTGAAATGCTGAATTTTGGTGGGAGCGCGCGGGGTTGGCCTAATAGAACATACGTTTTCGTTTCGAGCTAAACCGCTCTATTCGGGCGGTTACAACGCGCCATCGGCCAACCCCACCCCAGCCCTCCCCAGCTTGGGGAGGGAGCCGTTATAGGAGGCAACGTGTGTTCTTGTTTCAGGGGAACTCAAGAGGGAATCTATAGAGTCAAGCCGATCATCAATCGCCATATTCCTCATTGTCCCAACTCATCAAAGCCCAACCAATCCATTCAACCGCACCACAGTTCCTCCCCCAAGCTGGGGGAGGTTAGGAGGGGGTTTATGTCCACCCATCACGACAACGCCTTCGAAGGGCGTTCTATGCCCACCCGTACTGACTGGCAACCATCACCTGAACTCTGGCAAAAACTCAAGCCGCTGGCCCGGCAAATGCGCAAGGAACCCACCGCCGCTGAAGCCAAGCTTTGGCAACGCTTACGCAAAGAGCAGATCCGGGGTGTGAAGTTTCGGCGGCAATTTGCCATTGATCGCTTTATCGCCGATTTTTGTTGCCCGCGCATTCGGTTGATCACTGAGGTGGATGGGCCAACGCATCAGTACAGCCAGGAAGAAGATGCCATTCGGCAGGCATTTCTGGAAAGTCTGGGTTTTGTGGTGGTGCGCTTTACAAATTTGGATGTGCTGAATGATCTGCCGGCGGTGCTGGATGTGATTGATCGGGTGGTGTTGGCGCGTCTTGGGTTGGGGCAACCCCACCCTAACCCTCCCCAGCTTGGGGAGGGAACTGTCATGCCGCGTTCGCAGATGGTAGGGTAGATGAGCGATTTAGCTTATGTTGGTATCTTCTTGGTAAGCGTGGTGGCCTGTGATACGACGACTGCAAGCCATGCTCAATGCTCGTGAACTGGCGATGGGTTTCATGCGTGGCCGGTTGTACAAACGGTATCCAGATCTGTCAATTGAGGAACTCAACCTCAAACTATTGGAGGAGATAGAACGTTGTGGCAAGCGCCCCATCCCCAAATTCTAGTTTATCGATAGCCGTATTGCTGGCTACCAATCTAGCGCTCCGCGCCCGCAACAGGCGCGCAATGACCGCCATCTGCCGATGATTAGTGACAAGTAACAACGCGCCTTTCAACATTTTATGCAACCTGCCCATTGCGATTGCTCTCTATACACGATTTAATATATCACATGATATATCACAACAAACCTATCGTGGTTGTCCTGCTGGCGGGGAGGTGCGTCGATGTTTTCGCTTGCGCTACAGTTGGATTGGTTGCCCAATGCCCAGTTTGCCGGGATTCTCTATGCCCAGCGGGAGGGGTGGTATCGCCAGGCCGGCCTTGATTTGACAATTCTACCCTGGACGCCCTATACGAATCAGGTTGACGCCTTGGCGAGTGACCAGAACCTGGTCATTAGCACCGAGGATAATTTGTTGATCCGAGCCTGTAGCCAGGGCGCGCCGGTGAAAGCCATCGGCGTGATGATGCAGTTTTCGGGTATCGGCTGGATGGCGCTGGCCGACGCCGGCATCCACACCATCCCCGACCTGCGCGGCAAACGGCTGGGCATCCACCCTGATGGCGAGGCGGCCATTCGCCTGGCCCTAAGTCGCTATGACATGGCCTGGTCTGACCTCGATATTCAAGAAGTGGGCTACGACTATGCCGACCTGCTGGCAAACGGCCAGGTGGATGCAATGCAATGTCTGCTGATGGTAGAGCCGCTAGAGCTAGAAGCGTTGGGCCATCAGGTCAACACCATTCGTGGCTTCGACTTGGGTTATCAAGTCTATGCCCAAGTGCTTGCCACCACCGATCGGCTGATCGCGCAACATACCGCTGAACTTGTCCGCTTCTTGCAAGTCACCTTTGATGGCTGGCGAGCCGCCTTTGCCAACCCGGCGCAGGCCGCCGCCATTGTGGTGGCCGACTACCTGCCTGACGCCAATCCTCAGCTTCAAGAGCGGATGTTGCTTGCCATGCAGCCAATCTTTACCGGGGCCGTTGGTTTAGAGCGGCTTGGCTACATGGAACGGGCGCGCTGGCTCGGCAGTATTGCCTACTTGCAACAGTACCACCTGCTTGACCGTCCCGTCCTGCCCGAAGAAGTGATGACCAATCACCTGATCGAGCGGGCCTACAACAGCACCGGCAGCTAACGCATTCACAATTTGGGGTCAACGGGAATCCAGGGGGTTGACAACAAAATCTTCCGGGAAGGTCATCTTTGTTGACAGGATCGTCTGGTCAAACCTTCCCGGAAGATAGCGGTCAACGCCCCCAGTTCCGATTGAGCCACGGTTTTTCAACAATCTGCCCCATCCGCTTTTGTCCTATCCACAACCCAAAAGGAGCTACGCTATGCACACTGTGCGAATGAGAGTCTTTTATCTAGTCTCGCTCTTGTCTGTCACCCTTCTGCTGGCGGCCTGTGTCGTGCAAGCGCCACCGACCACGGCGACTGCCAATCAGGCCCCAACCAATGCCGCTCTGCAAAAGATCTATGCCCAAGGCTATTTCACCTATGGCCTGGAAGCGCAGTACCGGCCTTTTGAATTTCGCGACGAAAATGATCAGATCGTCGGCTACGACATTGACATTGCCAACGAGATCGGCAAGCGCATGGGGGTGGAGGCGCGCCCGGTCGATACCAGTTGGGGCGCCGTTATCCAGAGCCTTTACGACGGCAAGTTTGACTTTATTCTGGGCGGGATGACCGCCAACAGTGAACGGTACAAGCGCGTCGATTTCTCGGTGCCGTATATGGATGGCAGTTCTGGTCTACTGGTACGCGCCGGGGAAGGGATTCTCGAACGCAAGGATCTGGCCGGCAAGATTGTCGCCGCCGGCGAGGGGACGCCTTCGGTACAGCAACTGGAAGAGACGGCCACCGAACTTGGCATCACCTACAGCGAAGAGATCAAGACCTTTGATGACGACGCCGCGGCCTATGAAGCGCTCAAAACCAATCGCGTCGATGCCTACGCCAGCAGCATTGTCAGCCTGCTCGACTGGGCCAGCCAGAACCCCGGCTTTGAGGTCATTCCCTTCAAATCCGACAAGTGGCCCGCTGAATATACCGCCGCCGCCTTCCGCAAAGAAGACCATACGCTCCGTGCGGTCTTCAATGGCTTGTTGATCGCCATGAAAGAAGATGGCACCCTGGCTGCACTTCAGGAAAAGTGGTTTGGACAGACCTTTGACCTGCCCAACAATCCGCCAGTCTGGGAATAAGGGTGTTCGTAGTAAAGACTTTAGTCTTTGTCTGAGTGGGCGAAAGACTAAAGTCTTTACTACCGATCACAACGTTGTCATTCCAGAGAGAGGAGCAGGCTGTGGACATTGGGTTCATGCTGGAAATATTGCCCCGCTTGCTGCGGGTCTTGTTGACAACGCTACAAATCAGCGTCATTGCGCTGCTGCTGGGGACAGTTTTTAGCCTGCTCCTGGGCGTGTTGCGGGTGATCGGCCCGCGGGTTTTGCATCGGCTGATTGACGCCTATGTCTTTCTGGTGCGCAGCACCCCCTTTGCGCTGCAAGTTTATGCCGCCTTCTTTCTGTTGCCACGGGTGGGGCTGGATCTCCCGCTCTTTGTCGTCGGCGTTATCGCCCTCCTTTTTAACTCCATCGGCTATCAGGTGGAAATTGTACGCCCGGCCATTGAATCGGTGGACAAGGAGCAGCGTGAAGCCGCCGCCGCCCTGGGCATGACCCGCTGGCTGGCAATGGGGTTGATCATCCTGCCCCAAGCCGCCCGCCGCATGATTCCCCCCTTAACCAATGAGTTGGCGAATCTGGTCAAGGCTTCCTCGGTTCTCTCGATTATTGCGGTCTACGAATTGACCAGAGCCGGACAGGCGATCATCGCCTCCTCGTACAAATTTGCCGAAGTGCTGATCCTGGTGGCGGCGCTCTACTTTGTCACCATTCAACTGCTGAGTTGGGGCACAGCTTATCTAGAACAGCGCCTCTTTACCTATCGCGGCGGCAAGCCGACAGAAGCAGTTGCGCCAACGGGAACGTTCAAAGGAGTGCCATTGTGAACGGCGAACAGGACAAAGCCCAGCCGCTCCTCCGGATCGAGCATTTGCATAAGCGCTTTGGTTCCACGCCGGCGCTGATCGACGCTTCGTTGGAAATTGCGCGGGGTGAGCGCGTGGTCTTGATCGGCGCGTCCGGCTCCGGCAAAAGTACGTTGCTCCGCTGTATCAATTACCTCGAAGTGCCAGACGAGGGCGTCATCTGGTTGGATGGCGAAACGATGGGTGGTCACTTTGGGGCGGATGGCAAATGGGTCAAGGCCACCGATAGCGCACTGGCCCGCCAACGCCGGAAGATCGGCATGGTCTTTCAATCGTTCAACCTCTTTGCCCATTTGAGCGCGCTCGACAACATTGCCATCGGCCCGCGCTGGCTCCTGAAGCTCTCGAAGGGGGAGGCCAAAGAACGGGCGCACCAGCTTTTGCAAAAGGTGCATCTCACCGCACATGGGCATAAGCTGCCGGCGCAAATGTCGGGCGGCCAACAACAACGGGTGGCGATTGCCCGTGCGCTGGCGATGCAACCGCAGTTGATGCTCTTTGATGAGCCAACTTCGGCGCTCGACCCCCGGCTGACGCGCGAAGTGCTGGAGGTGATGCTCGAACTGGCGCAGGAACAGATGACAATGATTGTCGTGACCCACGAACTTGGCTTTGCGCGCAAGGTGGCGGATACGGTTGGCTTTCTGGAAGATGGCCGGATCATTGAAAAAGGCACGCCGGCGCAGCTTTTCACCAATCCACGCGACCCGCGCACCCAGTCATTTCTCGCCTGCTTTGACGGCGGAGGCTTCTCATGACGCCATCACCCACCACAATCGCCGGTCTCGATGTTGGTTTTATGATCGAGATCTTCCCCAAGATGGCGCAAGCGCTCTTGGTCACCATCCAAATCAGCGCGTTGGCCCTCATCCTGGCCATCGTGATTGGGATTCCGGTGGGCACGCTGCGGGTCAGCGCGCCGCGCCCAACCCAAATCCTCATCCAGTGGCTGGTCAACTATATTCGCGGCACGCCGCAGATCATCCATTTTCTGGTCATCTACTTCGCCCTGCCCCGGATTGGCATTGTCTTAAATGAATTTTGGACCGGCGTCATCGCCTTAACCTTTATTGCCGTGGGCTACGAAGTGGAGATCGTGCGGGCGGCCATTGAGTCGGTCAACAAGGGGCAACGGGAGGCCGCCCTGGCCGTCGGCATGACCGAGCGCATGACCTTGTGGCTGATTTTGCTGCCACAGGCAACCCGGCGTATGATACCAGCATTGACTAATGAGTTGATCAACGTGATCAAAGCCTCGGCGCTGCTCTCGGTGATTGCCGTCAACGAATTGACCAAGGTGGGGAATGCGATTATTTACAATACCTTTTATTTTGTCGAGGTGCTGCTCGAAGTCGCCCTGCTGTACATGCTCATCATCGGTTTGATCGCCTGGCTCTCCCGCTACCTGGAAACCAAGGTCTTTGCCTTTGGCCCGACCATCACCACCACCGAAACCCGCTGACGTGCTACGTGATTCGTGCCTGATTATCTCACGTAACACCAATCACGCAACACGCAACACGAATCACGAATCACAAATCACTAGATTGACGACAGGACACCAATGGATACCAAACCAAACCAGTTGCAAACACGCCTGCTTCCCACTTTTACCTGGCCGGCGGGGAAGCGATGCGCCGTTGCCATCGGCTGGCATGTCGATGGCGAGGCCGGCCCGATTGCCGCCGACCCACGCAATGCCCGCCACCTGGCCGCGCTCTCCGAGGGGGCCTATGGCGTCTCGACCGGGATGCCGCGCATCCTTGAGCTACATCGGGAACTGGCCATCCCCGCCTCATTTTTTATCCCTGGCTATGTCGCCGAACTGCACCCGGATATGGTGCGGGCGGTTGTCCAAGCCGGCCACGAAGTTGCGCATCATGGCTATATGCATGAAAATGTCTTTACACTGGATGAAGAGGCCGAGCGCAGCGCGTTTGTCCGCGGCGACGCGATCCTGGCAAGCCTTACTGGTCAGCGCCCCGTGGGGTGGAGCGCACCGGGGTGGGGGATGCGCGCGTCCACTGTAGACATTCTGATCGAAATGGGGATGCTCTACGACTGTAGCCTGATGGAATATGATGTGCCGTATCTGATCGAATCGCCGGCCGGCTCGCTGGTCGAACTGCCGATCAGTCTAATCTTGGACGACTGGGAGATCTTTGGCGGGTCGTTGTTTCCCAATGGCGGCGGGGTCAATGCACCGGCGGAACAGGCGTATCAAATCTGGCGGGAGGAATTTGACGGGCTGCGCTACTATGGCGGCTTGTTTAGCACTACCTTCCATCCGAATCTGTTGGGCCGCCCGGCGCGCCTGCGAATGTTGCACCGGCTCTTTACCTATATGCAATCATTTGACGATGTGTGGTGGGCCACCTATGCCGAGATCGCGGCCTATGTCAGGGCGCAAGCGGCGGCGACATCGTAGGCTGCCAGCACCGTAGACAAGGGGTAACGACTAACCCCTCCCGCGCCCAGCAGGCTCCCACTCCCCAGGTTGGGGAAGGAACTGTAACGACTCCTCCCCCAGAATGGGGGAGGCTGGGAGGGGGTGGTTTAGTTGTTACGACAAGGGAAAGGGTATGCGCTTGTGAAAAACCACGCCGCGTTGCCAACCGGGGAGGGGGTGAGCCTGGCGGACAAGGTCTTTGTGGACTTGAAGCAGAACATTCTGGCGCTGACGATTAAACCGCGCGAATATCTGGTGATCCGGGAGGTTGCCGCCCGCTATGGCATCAGCCCGACGCCTGTCCGGGAAGCCTTTATTCGTCTGGAACGGGAGGGCTGGCTGCGTATTGATGGGCGGCGCGGCGCCCAGGTGATCCTGCCTTCCACGCAAACGTTGCTCCAAATTGTAGAAACCGAAGCGGCGCTAGAGGCGCACATTGCCCGCCGTGCCGCCGAGATCATCACCGATGGGCAACTGGCGGAACTGGCGCAACTGTTGGCCGAGGCCGATCACGCGCTGGCGGCCGACGAGTTTGTGCGCTGTCGTGAATTGGGGGATCACTTTCATGGGCGGCTCTATGATATTGTCGGCAACGACTATCTGCGCCGCACCATTCACGGCCTGGAAGAGCAGGTGATGCGCATTCGCACGCTCTTGTGGAATGTGGACAAAGCGCCGGTGGTCGATTCGGCGCGTCAACATCACGAAATCCTGGCTGCGCTCCAACAGCGTGATCCCGATGCCGCCTACCGGGCCATGTATCATCACACGGTCTGGTATGAAAAAAAGTTAGTGACCACGTTAGAATTAATGTGAGGTGACCGTTGTCAACAGGTAAATTTCAGATTGCCCGCACGCTCTGGGCAGGTCTCTTTCCCCTTTACTGGATGGAAGCGCTCAACCTGGTGCCTCCAGCCTTTGAAATTGTCGATGTGGCCGAGTATGATCAGACGCTCGACCTCCTCGCCACCGGTGAGATTGATGGCAACTTCCAGTCGCTGGCCGATCTGTTGTTGATGGTCGGGCGAGGCGTGGATCTCCGGCTGCTCATGGCGAGTGATCTCAGCAGCGGGGTCGATGGCGTGGTCTGCCGGCCAGGGATCGCGACGGTACAGGATCTGGCGGGAAAGCGGTTGGGGCTGTCGCTGCTCTCCTACCCCCATGTGTTGATCCAGCAGGTGCTGGCGATGCACGGCATGACGGAGGATGAGGTTATTCTGGTCGATTTGCGGGGGGAGCGGGTGCCGGAGGCGCTGCAGCGGGGTGAGATCGACGCCGGGCATACATGGGGGAAGCACATCGACGAAGCCCGTGCGCAAGGGGCGCAGTTGCTCTTTTCCAGCAGCGTTTTTCCTGGTCTGCTGGTCGATTGCCTGGTCGCCCGCCCGGCGACGGTGGCCCGTGCGCCGGATCGTTGGGCCGAGTTCATCCATGCCCATGAGCGCGCTCTGGCCTGGGGGCAAGCCAACCCGGCAGCCGGCGACGCCATTGTCGCCGAACGCACAGGTCTCACTGTCGCCGAGGTGCGCGCCATGCTGACCGGTTTCACCCTCTATTCAACCGAAACCGCCCGCCCCCTCTTCGCCCGTGACGCCACCCAGCCGCCGGCCCTCTTTGCCAGCGGTCGCCTCCTGGCGCGCTTTTACCAGGAAAAGGGGCTATTGCGGAGCGAGCCGGCGCTGGATGCGATCATCTGCCCGTTGGTGGTGTAAAGTCCGTGAATTAGCCGTTGGCATCATTCGTGGTTAACTGAGTAACCGCCCTCGTTCATGATCATGGGCGCGTTTGCCGCCGCTAGTAAGCCCTGGTTTCTTGGCACGGATCTTTTTCCGAATCCCTGTAGTTGGTTAGGCTACTCCTCTATGCTATAATGCGTAGCAAATGGTCGATTGGCGCTATACACGCGCGATGGTCATGAGCAGCCATGGCTCGAATTGTGCATAAGCTGTTTTGGCAGGAGAAACAATATCATGCTTGCGCAAACAATCAGTCAAACGCGCGTTTTGGATAATTTGCCCGGTGGTTCTGCGGGTTGGCCGGTGCAAGGCGCCTGGCGCTATGAAGATTATTTGCGTTTGCCCGATGATGGTCGACGCTATGAAATCATTGCAGGAGTCCTCTACGTGGCCAATGCACCAACCTTTGACCACCAATATACGGTCTTCAAACTGGCCCGTTATTTGGGCGACTTTGTGGAATCGCATCAGCTCGGGACAGTGATTGGCGCTCCGTTTGAAGTTCATCTTACGGAAACGTCACGCCCAGTTCAGCCCGCTCTGCTCTTTTTAAGCAATGAGCAAATGCCCGTTCCAGGTACACAAACCTTTCATGGTGCGCCAAGCTTGATTATCGAGGTCATTTCGCCAAGCTCCATTCGCCTGGATCGCCAGACCAAATTTGACGCCTATGAGGGAGCCGGGGTGGCGGAATATTGGCTCGTCGATCCCAAAGCCCGTTCGGTCGAGGTTTATACCCTTTCTAATGGCGAATATGCCCTCTTTGGTCAATATACCGGCGCTGAATCGATCCGTTCGGCTTTACTTGCTGATCTGACAATTCCCAATCAGGCTTTGTACCACGGTTGATGCCTACAAGCCCGGTTATAGGTTTACCGGGGCAGGCTGATCGTAAAGGTGCTACCCTGCCCACGACCGGCGCTGGTAACGGCCACCCGTCCCCCGTGCGCTTCCACCAAGGCGCGCACAATCGCCAACCCCAAGCCGGCGCCGCCATGATCGCGATCACGGGCGCTGTCGGTGCGGAAGAAACGATCAAAGAGGTGGGGGAGATGCTCGGCATCGATGCCGTCGCCGGTGTCTTGGATGACTAGTTCCACCTGCTCATCGACCAGCAATCGTACCGTAATACAACCACCTGCTGGCGTATGGCGCAAGGCGTTGACCAGCAGATTCTGCAACACTTGGGTGATACGCGCCTGGTCTACTTGCACCATGACAGGCGCTTTGGGCAGATTCACCTGCAACTGCACCGCTTCGGCCTCAGCAATCGGCGCAAAGATGGCGACGGCATCATCAACCAACCAGACCAGATCAATGATTTGCAAATTAAGCGGCAACTGGCGCGCTTCGGCTTGCGCCAACTCATGTAGATCGCTGACCAGCCGGTGCAGATGGCGGGTCTGGTCATAGAGGTGGGCGACTTCGGCTTTGTCCAAGGCATAGACATCGTCAAGGATGGCACGTAAATTGCCTTGGAGTACAGTCAACGGTGTGCGCAGTTCATGGGCGACATCAGCCAACAAATTTTGGCGCAGCCGCTCCCCTTCTTCCAGCTTGCCGGCCATGCCATTAAACGATTGGGCCAGCGCAACAATCTCGGCGCTGCCCTGCGGTTTGACCCGGTAGCTCAGATCGCCGGCACCGATGGTTTCTGTCCCTTTGGCTAGTTCCTCCAGCGGCGCAGTCAAGCGGCGGCTCATCCACACCCCAGCAGCAATGCCGAGAACACTGCCGATTACGACAACGCTGATCAAGGAGCGGGTCAAAATTTCGGCGGCGCGGGTGCGAAATTCAATGCGTTCCGCTTCGTTCGGCGGCGGTCGATCGGCCGGCGGCGCTGGGCGCAACAAAAAGCCAATGCCCAGCAGCGCAATCGCCGCAATGATCACCACGCCGGCAAAGGCCAAGCTAAATTGCTGCCAGAGTTGGTTAAAGCGTAACGGTTTGCTCATGGCGCCACCAACCGATAGCCAACCCCATAGACCGTCTGAATATAAGCCGGGTCTTTGGGGTCGTCACCCACTTTGCGCCGCAGGTTTTTGATATGGGTGTCGAGAGAGCGCTCAATGCTCTCGTAGCTATGGCCCAACGCCTTTTCGATCAACTCGCTGCGGGTGAAGACATAACCCGGATTTTGCATCAGCGTTTGTAACAAGCTAAATTCCGTGCGGGTCAGATCTAGCGGAGCGCCATCTAAGGTCACTTCATGGCGCGCCACATCTAAGCGCAACCGCCCCACTTGCAAGGTGGTAGAGACGCCATGATCCAGTAAGCGCTGTTGACGGCGCAACATGGCGCGCACCCTGGCTAACACCTCACGCGGGTTGAAGGGTTTGGTGATGTAATCATCGGCGCCCAGTTCCAGGCCGAGAATTTTGTCGGTGTCCTCAACACGCGCCGTCAACATGATAATTGGCGTATCAGCCAGGGTGGCGTCGCTGCGAATCACGCGCGTCACATCCCAGCCATCACGGTCGGGGAGCATGAGATCGAGCAGCAGCAGATCGGGATGCTCGCGGCGCAAGGTATGTAGTGCGCTTTCACCGTTGGGCGCGGTCAAGACTTCGTAACCGGCTTGTTCCAGATAGCTACGCAAGAGGCGGGTAATTTCACGGTCGTCATCCACGACCAGAATCCGTTCATGGGCCATAGCCATGTTATAGCTGGTTTCGCCATTCTGCGCAAGAATCATGATTCCTCCTCAATTACGAATTACGAGTTACGAATTACGAGGTGCGATGTCTCGTAACTCGTAATTCGTAATTCGTAACTCCCTCTACGGTCCCCAACTCACCAATTGCTCATTGCCGTAGGTGTAATTAATGGCGACGTTGATCGGTAATGGCTGTTGGTTACTGCCATCGGCATTCATCACCCAGAGCCGCCAGGCGCCGGCAGAATTGTTTGCATCGCGATTGCTGAGGAAGACAAGCTGCCGACCGTCAGGGTTCCAAGCCGGGGCGACGTTGTTGGGCAATTCATCGACCAACGTCGTCACCGGCGCGGTGAGCGCCACCAGACCAGAGCCATCCGGGTTGACTGCAAAAATCTCGCGGTGATTGCCGGAGCGGCTAACAAAAACGATCTTCCCGCCATTGGGCTGCCAGTCCGGGTCTTCATAGGCCGGCTTAAAGGGATCATGTGTCACCAACTTGCTCGTCACATCTGGTGCATCGGCTGTAATTTGCAGGCCAGCTCTCGATTGGTAGACAATGCCGGCTTCATTCCAGTCGGGCGCATGGGCCGATTCCAGGTTGGCAAGGTCGCGGTAGTTGCCACCGTGTGTGTCAACCCGCGCCAGGTTGGATTCATATTGTTTGATCAACGGAAAGTTATCAACCGGAAAGTTGGGATTCTGATCCAGCAACTGTTTGTCGGTGAGACATTGGCCACGGCCCAAATCGCGGCACTCAATATATTCATCGCCGCGGCTAAAGACGATATAGTTGCCGTCAGGGCTCCACTTGGGTGCGGCCAGGGTGTTGCGACCGGAGAAGATGCGTCGTTCGTTGCTGCCATCCATGTTGATCAAATAGATGCCGGTTTCCCCACCGGCGCGCACAAACGCCACCGTTTGCCCATCGGGACTGATGGCCGGGTCAAAGCCGTTGGTCAGTTGCCACAGCCGCCCGCTGCTCAGGTTGTAGCCATAGATCATGCCACCGGGGCTGGACTGAAAGACCAACGTCCCCCGGAGACCAGTCGCGGCCCCGGCGCTGGCGTTCGCCGCCGATTGATTGGCGACCGGTGTAGGAGTGGCGGCTGGGGATACAGCACTACTGCCTGCCGTGGTTGGGGCAGTTGTCGTCACTACCATCGCCGGGGCGGCGCTGACTTCGGTGGAAATTGGTAAATCAGCAACGACGCCAGAGAGACGCAGGTAAGTAGCCGCCACCCAACCAAAGCTACCTTGATTACTGGGCAACCTAATCTGCACCCAATCACCGGTGGCATTGCGCGCCAGTACGGTTACCGTATCATTACGGCTTGCTTTGCCGATAATGCCATAACGGGTGCCAGGGCCGGAGCGAATATTCAGCCGAGCGCTGTTAACAATCACCGTTGCGCGCAAGCCGGTTGTGTTGGCCGAGGCAGGCGTTGGTGTCATCCCTGGTGTCGCCACTGCATTCGTGGCGCTCACCGTAGCGGTGGCGGTCACGACTGCGGTGACACGACTGGTGGTTGTTGCCGTAACGGTTGTACTGACTGGTGTCGTAGCTTCCGTCGTTACCCCAGCAGGCAGCGGGGCTGTAACCGTCACCACGGGTAATTTTTCGATGCCAAAGGCGACCACCTGCTCAACAGCCACCCAGCCGGCGACACCACTGGTCTCGTTGACATAGAGCCAGGCGCTATCGGCACTGCGACCGGTGGCGTTCAACAAAGCGCCAATGTCGAGCATTGCCACCTGTTCGCCATTGGGGGCAGTCAACAGTGTTGCCCCATTGCTCCCGGCGATCACCACCAGGGGTGTTGGGGCTTGGGCAGCAACCGGCGCAGCCGGTGTATTAGCCAGCAGCGCGATCAACACGACCATGACCATCGCCCAGCCGCCATGTTGAAACCATTGTCTCTTGTTTTGCGCCGCTGTCGTCTGTCCTTGCCATGCCATAATACGCTCCTCTACGATAATCCCGTGCAAACTTTCTGTAGCTTCTGATTGTAACGCGAAAATGTGGGAAAGTTCTGAAGAAATCGCAGAATTGTCGTGGGGGTTGGCAGAGCCGGTGGCGAGTGGCGCGTAGAGGGTGTAAGAAGGAAAACGTACAATTGTGTTTTAAGGCGGGCCTTCGCGTAATTCGGCGCCGCCAGCCACCATCGCTTCACTCACCTGAGCGCTAGTCGCCGTGGTGGGATCGAAGGTCGCGGCAAAGTAGAGCCAACCGTCACGCGGGCTTAATTCTTTCAGGCTGACGGTCAACTTGGCCTCTTTCAGGGCATTCGCAACGTTAACAGTGGCCGAACCGGCGAAGCAGTTACAATAGGGTACTCTGCCCCACAGCACAGTGGTGGACGGTTGAGCCGTCGGCGCGGCAGCAACAGACAGCGTGTTTGTAGGGGCCGGCCCACAGGCGACAACCGCAACCAACAGGATGACGCCGACTAGGCTCCATCCGCTTCTAAAAATAACCGACATACAGAGATCGCTTTTCTGCGGTAATCCGTCCTGTCGGGACGCTTGAGTTTAGGCCAGAAGGTAATCTGTGGTGACGGGAACCGTAAGGAAATCTTCCGGGAAGGTTGGCGCAGTCGATTAGATCGGTGGGTCAAACCTTCCCGGAAGATTGCCGACGAGTCCTAAACTCAGGCGTCCCTACGGGACGAAAACATACGTGTACTGGGGGCTACTAGTTCAAGACTAGACTACTCCGCGCCGGTCGGTTCGATCTTGAGCAGCGCGGTCATGATGCTCGCCCACAGCGCATACGGCGCCACATACGGGTCGTCCGCATTCGGCCAGCCCTTCCAGTAGTGGTAGTTGTAGACGCGCACATGGCGTTCTTCCGAGAGCGTGATTTCGATCACGTCATCAAGGTAGATCTCAACTGCCTGGCGTACCAGATCGGTGTACGCTTTGTCATCGGGCGAAGGCGGAATGCCGTCCAACTGATCGATGATGGCGTCGTACTCCGGGTTCATATACTGGCTGTTGGCCCAGATGTAGTTGTTCGTCTTGCCCTGTTCCGGCGAAGCGAACTTGCTGTGATAGTGCTGGAGCGTGCCCCACGGTTCGCGACTGCTACCGCAGTGGACGATGATCCAGAGATCAGCCTGACCGGTGCGCACCGTTTCGAAGAAGGGATCGCAGGTGGTGGTGACGAGCTTGAGGGTGACATCAAAGCCGGCGTCGCGCAGTTGCTTTTCAATCACCGGCCCCATCGGCCCAAGCCAACAGGCGCAGTGAAACTCCGGCTGCATCCGCGTACCATCCTTGGCCCAGAAACCTTCGCTGTCCTTTTCATAACCGGCTTCCGCCATTTCGGCATCGACCAGTTCCTGCGAGGGATTGTCCGGTTTGTACTGCTCGACCAAATCGGCCACCAGTTCTTCGTAGGGGTCAAGGCCGCCAAAGCTCGAGAAGGGCAGCACGAACGGAACCGTCGCACCTTCGTAAGCCAGATCGACCACCTGCGTGCGGTTGATGGCAGCTTGCACGGCGCGACGCACATGCACGTCGGCCATTGGCCCCCAGCGGGTGTTCAACCCCAACGTGTACATACAGGCATCCGCTGCGCCCCACGCCGGCCCCTCCGCATTCCAACTCTTGAGATCCGGGTTTTGCGCCATGCCGGCCACAAACTCGCCCGGTTGGACCGTCCAATCCACATCCAGCTCATTGTTGATCATGCGGGCAAAGACGGCGGCGCCGGCGCCCAGCGGCAGAAATGACTGGCGTGTCACCTTGGACGCTGGGGAGAAGCCGGTCTTGACGCCCCACCAGTTGTCGTCGCGATCAAAGAAGACACCTTGCGGCCCAGCTTCGACCAGCTTGAACGGCCCCGTACCAACGGGCAAACCCCGTTCCGGATCGTAGTTCGTAAAGGTCGTCCAATCCTCATTCTCCCAGATGTGCTTGGGCAGAATGGCAACCTGAATTTCTGAGTTCTCGATGAAGTAGAAATAGAAGAAGCGGGGGTTGGCCTTGTTCAGATTGATGGTGAAATTCTGCGCATCGACTACAGTGACATCTTTGACCCACTCCTTCATGTCAGAGGAAAAGGCCAGTTCCGGCGTATCGCGCAGCTTTTCCAGGGTGAACTTGACATCATCTGAGGTGAAGGGCGTGCCGTCATTCCAAGTCACACCTTGGCGAATGACGACGGAAACGCTCGTAAAGTCGTCAGCGACCGTGTAGCTCTCGGCCAACCACGGGATCTCAGCGCCATCATTGTGGTTGTAGTAGTAGAGAAACTCAAAGATCGTCTTGTTGAGCGGACCGCGAATACGGCCCAGACCGCCAAGCGAGTAGGGGTTGAAGTTCGTCGGTTCAAGAATTTCCGTGTCACCACCATAGTGGATAAGCGTATCCTTGCGGGCGACTTCCGGCTTGCCGCTGCCGGCTGGGGCCGCTGCTGCGCCGCCACCACTGGAACCAGCTTCCGAAGGCGGGGCCGCGGGCGCGCCTGGTTGCCCACAAGCCGCCAGGAGCATGGCTGTGCTGCTGGCGCCAAGGCCCATCAGAAAAGTACGTCGGTTTAAACGTGTTGAGTTCAACATACGTAGAACTACCTCCTCCTTAATCATACCTGAAAGTTATAAATATACAGTCGCTGCCCGACGAATCGGACAACTGGCTGCCTTTACCATCATGTTTCTAGCGAAACTTATTTCACAAAACCCTACACCTGTTGGCGGGCGGGATCAGGTGGGACAAAAATTTCACTCAGCTTTTCTGACTTAGCCACCGGCGCCTCGCTGTAGAGATAACAAGCCGTAGCCCGGTGGGGCGCCGTCTGGTAGAGCGGCGGCGCCTTCTCGCGACAGATCGTCATCACATTCGGGCAGCGATCAGCGAATTGACACCCCTGCCGCCCAGCGCCCTTGTTAGCTGCGTCGGTGATGTCTTCTTTGCTTCCCCAAGGGTGCTTGGGATCAGGGCGCGGGATGGAGCCGATCAGCAAACGGGTGTAGGGATGCTCCGGCGTCTTGACCACCCGCTCGACATCACCAACTTCGGCAACTGAGCCTCGGTACAGCACTACAATGTTCTCACTCATCTGGTAGGCGGTAGTGAGATCGTGGGTGATATAGATGAGCGAAATACCAAAACGGCGGTTCAGATTGCGCAAGCTTTCGATGACCGTGGCGCGCAACGAGGCGTCGATCATCGACACCGGCTCGTCGGCCACAATCACCCGTGGACGCAGGAGCAGCGAACGGGCCACCATCACCCGCTGGCGCTGGCCGCCGCTCAGTTGGTGCGGATAACGCCCCAGCGTCTCTTCCGGGCGCAGACCAACGGAGGTAAGCGCCTCCTCAATAAGTTCCCGCCCCTGTGCCTTCGATTTGGCAAGCCGGAAGTTGGTCACCGGCTCGTTGAGAACATGGTCGACGCGGTAGAACGGATTGTAGACTTCGTAGGGATCTTGAAAGATCACCTGTACCTCGCGCAGGAAGTGACGGCGCTGTTCACGATCCAACTTGCGCATGTCTACCCCGCGATAGAGAATCTCGCCGCTGGTTGGCTCGGTAAGGCCGAGGATCAAACGGGCAAGGGTTGTCTTGCCGCTGCCGCTTTCGCCGACAATCGCGGTGATGGTCGGCGGCGCTTCCGCAATCGTCAGCGACAGATTATTTAATGCAACCAGGCCAGTCCCCTTGTTTAAGAATCCCCCGCCGAAGATTTTGGTGACGTTCCTGGCTTCGAGTAAAGCACTCATGCCGCCCCCTTACCCGTTGTCGTAGCGCCAGCCGTCTCCGGTGTGTGCAAGTGGCACGCAACATGGCGGTTCGGGCGCACGGTCAATAGCTTTGGTTCTTCCACCTTGCAGCGGGCAAAGGCGTCGGGACAGCGGGGATGAAAGGGGCAACCCGTTGGCTTGTTGAGCAGCGACGGCATCAACCCCGGAATACCCTTAGCCGCCTCTTTGCGCTCAAGCGAAGGCAAGCTCGCCATGAGTAAGCGAGTGTAGGGATGCAACGGCTCGTCGAAAAGTTCGGCAATGCCGCCAGTCTCAATGAGGTCGCCGGCATACATGACGCCGAGGCGATCCACTGCCTGCGCCATTAATCCCATGTCATGGCCAATGAGAATGACCGAGGCGCCCAAGTCGGCCCGCAGATTCTCCAATGTTTCCATCACCTGACGTTGCACAACGACGTCCAGCGCACTCGTCGGCTCATCGGCGATGATGACCTTGGGCTTCAAACAGATGGCAATGGCAATACAGGCGCGTTGCTTCATGCCGCCGCTCAACTCATGGGGGAACAGATCCGCCGCGCTGCGGGATAGGCCAACACGTTGCATCAACTCGCCAATCCATTCGGCTCGTTCACGGGCGCCCATCTTCACCCCATGGTCGCGCAGGGCGTCCTCGATCTGGCGGCGTATACGCGCCACGGGATTCAGCGAATTCATCGCGCCTTGGGAGACCAACGCAATATCGGCCAGCCGAACCTGGCGCATCCGCTCATCGGGCAACGCAAGCAGCGAAAGACCGTCGAGCAGCACCTGGCCGCCCTCGATCTTGCCCGGTGGCCGAATCAAGCGCATGAGTGCCTGCGCCGCCGTCGTCTTGCCGGAGCCGGACTCGCCAACCAGGCCAAGCCGTTCACCGGCATATAGGTCAAAAGAGATGTCGTTGACCGCCCGCACCGGACCTTGGCGGGTGTAATAGTGGACGCGGAGGTCACGCACCTGAAGAATAATCGAATTCAAACTGTACCTCTGTTGTTGGTAGACAAGTAAACAGGTAAACAAGTAAATAGGGGCTTCGTTGATGGTACGTGTGTACCTGTGTACCTATCTACCTGTCTACCTTTTGAAATCATGCCTTACTTCGCAGCCTGGGGTTGGCGATCTGATCCAATCCCTGGCTCATGAGAAATAGCCCCAAGAAAAGGATGACAATGATCACAATTGGGGGCAGGAACCACCACCACATTTGGCGAATCAGGGCGCCGTAGGTAATTGCCCAGTAGAAGGTCAACCCAAGCGACGGCTTGGTCATTGGCCCTAGCCCCAGGGTCGAAAGACCGACCGAGGCAAGAATGGCGCCGGAAATGGCGCCGACCAGGTTGGCTGCCAGGTAAGGGGCCAGGTTCGGCAGCAGTTCGCCAATAATGATCTTCATGTTGCTGGCGCCGTTGAAGCGGGCCAACTGGACATACATGCGCTCACGAATCGTGAGGACTTGCGCCCGCACCGTGCGCGCCGGCCACATCCACGACAAGGCCGCAATGATCAGCGCCATCGCTTCGACAGAGACGGCGCCTAACATAGACGCAACGATAATCAAGATCATCAAACTCGGTATCGTCAGCAAAATATCGACGATAATACGAATCACCTCATCGACAATACCGCCGGTATACCCAGCGATCAGGCCCATGAGCGCACCCAGCGTCACGCCGAGTACGCCGGCGATCACGCCAATCTGCAACGAGGTGGGGGTGCCATAGATGAGATCGGCCAGTACATCTCGCCCTTGTTGATCGGTGCCTAGCCAATGTTCGGCAGACGGGGGCTTGGCCGGACGACCGGCGCCCACCTCCGACCGTTCAAAGGGGACAACAAGCTGCCCCACCAACCCAAAGAGCGTGACCAGCAACACCAGGAGGGCGCCTGCGATCAACAAGCGATAGCGACCTAACGCTTCCACAAAACTGCTCTCTTTCCTTACCATAATGCTTCCTAGTTTTGGCGATAGCGGATGCGCGGGTCAATGAGTGGATACAACAGATCCAGCGCCAGCAAGACGATACCAATCGATAGGGTGATGAAGAGGGCGATCCCCTGAATGACAAAATAATCGTTGCCGGCAATTGCCTTAAAGAGCAGATTGCCCACCCCCGGATAGCCGAAGATCACCTCGACCAGCACGGCGCCCGACATGACCATCGCCAGCGAGATCGCCAGCGAGGTGATCTGGGGCAACAGGGCGTTGCGCAGCGCATAATCCTTGAAGATGGTCGCGGGTTTCAGCCCCTTGGCCTCCGCCATGTGCAGATAATCCTCGCCCAACGTGGTGGTCATCATCGCCCGCATTCCCAGCCCCCAGGAGCCGATGCTGCTCAACACAATCGAGGCTGCCGGCAGAATGGCGTGCTCCCCGATGTCGAGTACCGACTGTAAGCTGAAGGATAAGGTCGTACCGGATGAATATGCCCCGCCGACCGGCAACAGCCGCCAGCGCATGGCGATCAGGTAGATGAACAACATGCCCACTAGATAATAGGGAATGGCTGAAAGGGTCATAAAGAGCGGCGACAACGCTGTGGCGAGGCTGCTCGTTCTCGGCCAGGCCATCAACGCGCCCAGCAACGTGCCGAGGACAAAGGCGATGAGGGTCGAGACGGTCAGCAGGCCGATGGTCCACGGGGCCGAGCGGGCGATCATCTCCAGCGCGGTCTGCGGGTAGTAGGCCACTGACACACCGAGATCCATGCGCAACAGGTCGCCCCAGTAGGTCAAATATTGGCGCCAGAGCGGTTGATCAAAGCCAAATTTGGCGTTATAGATTTTGATCAGTTCTTGAATTTGGTTCTCGTAGACGCCTCCTTGCGCCGCCAGTTGGTTCATGCGCGACTGGATAGGATTCGTCTCGCGCAGGCGGGGCATCAGAAAGTTGAGGGTGACGGCGGTGATCACAATGAGAAAAAAGATCCCGATCCGTCGAATTACATAGCCAATGGTCACAGTTGTCACCTCAAAGAAAGTTAGCCCGGCATAGGATGATGCCGAGCATTTTACCCAAAATTGTAAGCAAAATGCAGGGGTGGCACGACAATCAGTAGGATGCGTCTTCGCTACTATGCATCTTCACACTGCTATGCATCTTTACACTGGACGCAACAGCCACGGAACAGCAAGGGCAGGCTGATTCAGCAAATTTAGCGCTTGGCCAACTGAGTGTATTCGATTATACAATCGAATATCTGCCCTGTCAACTTGCTTTAAAAGGTAGGGTTGGCACAGACTTTCAGTGATTTATCGATTATATGACTTATTTATAAGCATTAAGAATGACGTTACAATTTACAACTTACCCTGTTGGGAGAATAAAGGAATGAGAACTTCTTTAAAGATTGTTGGCGCCCTCTTTGTACTCATGTTGTTCACCGGCACGGCTTTTGGCGCCGGTCTGTTTATCGGCGGCGTCAATTTATCCCCTTGCATCACACGCACGGCGGAGCAACCGCAACAATTTGATGTCTTTTGGGAAGCCTGGAATTTAGTGCAGCGCAATTTTGTTGATCGCACAGCGCTTGACCCGACGCGCTTGACCTATGGCGCCATTCGCGGCATGGTTGATGCCCTAGGGGACACCGGCCACAGTAGCTACCTAACGCCGGAACAACGGGAAGACCGGCTGACCAGCATCGAGGGGCGTTTTACCGGCATCGGCGCCCAATTGGGGGAAGAGCAGGGCTTGCCCATCATCGTGGCGCCCTTTGATGGCTCCCCGGCGCAACAAGCCGGCATCAAACCGGGGGATGTGATTGTGGCCGTCAACGGCGAAGAAGTCACCGGCTTGACCCTGACCGAAATTGCCCAAAAGGTGCGCGGCCCGGCGGACAGCCAGGTAACGCTCACCCTCTTTCGCCCAGAAGAAAACCGCAGCCTGGAGATTGTGGTGACGCGTGGGGAGATCACCATCCCCGCGGTCTCGTGGACGATGGTGCCGGAAACCCAAGTGGCATTGATTCGCCTTAGCCAATTTAGTGCGCAAGCCAAAGATGAAATGATGGACGCCGTGAATAGCGCCAAGGCAGCAGGCGCCACCAGCCTGTTGGTTGATGTACGGAATAACCCTGGCGGCCTGCTGGATCAGGCCATTGGCGTTACCAGCCAATTCTTGACAGGGGGCGACGTTCTCTTGGAAGAAGACGCCGATGGTAATCGCACTGCCTATCCGGTGGAAGCCGGCGGGCAGGCGACCGATCTGCCGCTGGTTGTGCTGGTCAACCCCGGCAGTGCCAGCTCTTCCGAAATCTTTGCCGGCGCTATTCAAGATCAGCAGCGCGGTGAAATCGTTGGCGAAACCACCTTTGGTACTGGCACCGTCTTACAGCCCTACACCTTGCAAGATGGCTCGGAACTCTTGCTAGGCGTGAAACAATGGCTCACGCCCAATGGCCGATTGATTCGCAACCAGGGGATTCAGCCCGATGAAGTAGTCGAATTACCCCTAGGCGCCGATTTATTGACACCCGCCCTTGTGCGTGAAATGACGCTGGCCGAGATTCGCGCCGGCCAGGATGCCCAATTGCAAAAAGCGCTGGCGTTGCTGGACGCTTTGCCGGCGCAGTAGAGTAGTAGATACTGGGTATGGGTATTAGATTATCCACGCCCAATATCCAATACCCATACCAAGCGCTTACCTCCTCTTAACACACTTTAACCCTATCAAAATCTTTTGTTAGTACAATGCTGGTAAACTCAATAAGATTGATTTACCAGCATTTGCGCACAATGAACTGCGCCCTAGAGGAGGAGATGATGGGAAAAGCCGATTTGCATATTCATACGGCTTACAGCAGCGATGGTACGGCCACGGTGGCGGCAACATTGGAACATGTTGTGCAACAGACCGATCTGGATGTGATTGCTATTACGGATCACGACGAGATTGACGGCGCGTTGGAAGCGCTGACGTTGGCGCCCAAGTATGGGATTGAGGTCATTCCCGGTTGTGAAATCACCACGGCGGATGGTCATCTCTTGGCCTATTTCATTACCGAACGAGTGCCGGCCTACCGTTCGCTCGTCGAAACAATCGAATATGTGGCGCATCTGGGCGGCATTTGTGTGGCGGCCCATCCGGGTGGACGCTGGCAGTGGTGTCTGCAAGAGCATCACCTTCGCCATGCGCTCAACCAACCGGAGTTGGCCGCTTGCTTGGTAGGGATTGAAGCCTACAACGCCAGCCTGCCCGATTTACGCATCAACCGGCAGGCCACCGCCATGCAACAACGGTTAGGGTTGGCGCAGGTGGGGTGTAGCGACGCCCACCTGCTCTGGATGATCGGCTGGGCGGCAACCGCTTTCCCCGGCAAAAGTGCGCTTGATTTACGGCAAGCGCTGCTGGCGGGTGCGACGAGCGCCCAGATCACACCACGGCATCCCCATTTCTATCTTAGCTATGGGTGGCGTCAACTCTTGCGCACCGTTGGCTATGTACAGACAGCAGCGGCAGCGCCCGGCAGTCCGATTACCTTACGCCGTTTCTATCCGACCATGCGCTATGCCTGATGTACCATAACGGCTGTTCTCCAGATGGTGTTGCAACAATTTATCAAGGCAGAACGTATTACATAGCAAAGCGATTGGCGGGATTCTTGCGTTCTTGGCGTAGCCATGTTGTTTTGTGTCGCCGGTCTTCTGGTAAAATCGCGCTGTAGCGACAGATGCGCTATATTTGTCTTTTTTGAAAGCAACTATCTTCCTGGAAACGAACCGATATGACCAACATGCACACAACGATCAACGATGATTTGGTGATGAAGAACGGCTGGGTGCGCCCTTCTTTGGCGAAAGACCAAAAAAACCTGCCGATAACTATCCAATTGGCGCCCCGCCCCTTGACGATTGCCTTTTTTGTCGAAGGAATGTATGCCAGCGGCGTTGATACCAGCACCCAACTCCTGGCCGAAGCGCTGCGCGAACAGGGTCATCGAGTGGTTCTCTTTTTGCCCTGGAAGGAACATTGTCGCGCCGGCAAGGATGACGCCTTTCTGCTGCCCTCTATGTGCATTAACGCCAAGCAGGGTGTCAACCTGAGCTACCCAGTCTCTTTAAAGTTGCTCAATAAATTTAGCCAGATTCCCTTTGATCTGATCCATGTGCATACCTCCACGTCGGTCAACCTGCTGGCCTGGCAGGTGTCGGCACTCTTTGATCTGCCGGTAGTCTACACCTATCACACCATGACCAAAGAGTATATGCACTACTGGGATTACCTGCCCGATGCCCTGGGCGGCTTGTTAGATCCGCTCCTTGATTCAGCCGTCGAAAAGTTCGACCAATTGATCTGCAACAAAGCCGACGCCATCATTACCCCCTCGGCCAAGGCGGCGCGCTACCTGGCCGAACTGGATCTCACCCCGCCGGTGACGACCATTCCCAATGGCATCAAGCTCGATAATTTTTACCCCTGGCCGGCGGATTATTTGCAAAGTCACTTTGGCGTGCCGGAAGCAGCCAAGGTGTTGCTCTGGGTGGGGCGCTTGAATCAGGAGAAACGCCCCTTGCTGGCCTATGATCTCTTCCGCGACCTTTGTCGCCGCCGGGATGATGTTTGTCTGGTGATGGTAGGCGATGGTGCCTTGCGGGGTGAACTGGAAGAACGCCGGCAACGGGACGGCTTAGAAGGACGCCTCTTTTTGACCGGGCTGGTCAACTACGAGCAGATGGCCGCCGTCTATAACAGCGCCGATCTCTGGATTTCCACCTCGCAGAGCGAAGTACACCCGATGGTGGCGCTGGAAGCCGTTGCCAGCGGTCTACCCACCGTCGCCTGGCGCGACCCGGCGCTGGACGGCGTGATCGACGACGGCGGCAACGGCTTTCTGGTCAACACCAATCAAAAGTTTATCAGTCGCCTGACCCAGATTTTGGACGACAGCGACCTCTACCAACAGATGCGCCGCGCCGCCCTGGTCAAACGGCAGGAATACAGCATCGAAACCACCGCCGAACGGGTGGCCCAACTCTATCAACAGGTGGTCAAGCCGCAACGGCCCATCCATCCACTACCGCAGGCATTGATTGGGAAGCGCTTGTTGCGGATGGCGTAGCACAAAAGTACATACTGGTCAGATAATCGACCTAACCAGTATGTACTACCTATGTTTGCTTTATCGAGCAAAGTGTTTGGCTAATTCCGGTAAGGCCCGCACCGGCACCGCCATTTGAACGCTGCCCCCTTCGTCACTCAACGGCGTACCCCACTCCAGCAGGTTGCGCACCAATTGCCAGATCGAAGGGCCATAGGCGATCTCAATGTTGGCAGCTTCTTCTAAAAGGGTGTGATCCAGAGCCGTCAGTTGATTTACTTGCGATGATGATAATTCATTTGCCCGATAAAAGGCGCCTAATTCGTGACGTTTGCTCCAATCAGCCATCACAAAGGCACGCTGCAATACCTGTTCCTCTTCTGTCATCGAGCCCCAAGCTTCCGCCAACTCTTGTGCGCTCCCAATCAGCGACGCATAGCCGCTTAAGGCAATCTCAATCAGCTTTTCATTGTGAGCGCGAACGTTATTTGCTAAATGGTTTTGCATAATTTACCTGTGCTGAACTAAATCAGAAAACGTGGCATCGAACACCTGGTTGATTCCGCCGGTTTGATAAGCAGTTGTGATTGTACCAAAGACCGGACTGTAGGCAACAAAGATAGATCGTTCGGCTTGTGACCTATGTTGTACATCGGACGGCGATAAAAAGCCAGCGTAGGGGTGTGAATAGTAGCGATATGTCCAAATTTCTGTTCGCGGATGTAAAATTGCCCGATGTAGATCAGCGATAAACTCAGCTTCGGTTGTTCCAATGGGCCATTGTTGATCCAGATAAATTCTTTTAAGCAGATGCCATTCAACAGACCGCACTTTACCGGAAGGTAGCGTAATTCCCGCTTGTTGTAGACCAACCCGAACCAACGGCGGCACCTGCGAAGGGTAGCTGGCAAACGGCGCCTGTGCCACATGGGCGACAAGCAAAGTCACTTCTCCCACCGAAGCACGCCGCCCAGTTTTAATCAAATTCAGGATCAAACCGTCAATCGCCGTCATTGTCACAGTATAACACAAGTGTTGTTTTCATCAAGAATAATGCTGTCCATGCTTTCCTGCCACTGCTTACCCCGCCGGCAGCGCTAACAACCCGGCCAGAATCGCCTCCCGGTCCGGCACCACCGCCACGTTGAGACATTGCACCAGCAGTTCATTGGCGCTAAGCCAGGCGTTAAGTTTCTTGATTTGCTCTTCGGTGAAGATCCAGTCGTGCGCCAGATCACGCTGTTGCAGCAGGAGAAAGATCTGATCGGCATAATCTTGCCATTGCGCCGGCGGCGCGTCGGCGGCTGGTACAGGCCACCGCGCAAGGGATTTAACCAGCCTGGATTGCCCGGCAGTTTGCGCCAGTTCCCCAATCCCACGCACCAGCCCACCATAGTCTTTGAGCGCCGCCTGAATTGATTGCGCTGGGCGATCGAACCCCTCTAGCGCAAAGAGAAACGCAATGCTCCATAGGTAGTAAAGCCCAAAATCAACACCCACATTGACAGAAAGAGCGAGCGCGAGATCGCGCTCGCTCTCTCGAGCGCGCTCGCTCTCGATCGCGAGATCTCGAATGCTCGCTCGCTCGCTTGCGAGATCGAGAGCGCGAGCGAGATCGAGAGCGCGAACGAGATCGAGAGCGAGATTGCGAGCGAGATTGCGAGCGAAAGCGAGATTGCGATCGAGAGCGCGAACGCGCGCGAGATTGCGAGCGAGATTGCGAACGCGCGCGAGATTGCGATCGAGAGCGCGAACGTGCGCGATCGAGATCGCGAGAGCAAGCCCAATATAAGCCAGTCGAGTCGTAGAACGACGTTCGATTGGTGCGTCCGCTGCCGCAGCTCGTGTTGCGGCCCACTGAACAAAAGCCGTCAACCTTTCGTCACCCACAAGGCGCTGGTTAATTGCCGTGCGCATATCGTGGAAGAAGTCCGCCGCCCCCTCACGGTCAAAGAGGCTTACCGTCAGCAGAAAGATTTCGCGCCAGCGGTTATCGGTCAGGTGCTGTTGGAGCAGCCGTTTGGTGGCGCCACGGCGTTCATGCTCAAAGATATAGTGTGCCGTGAAGTACTCTTGAAAGGTCAGATGGGAGAAGGAGTAAATATCTTTGGCCCGTTCAACAAAGATGCCATGTTGCGCTTCAATGGCGCGCAGCACAACATTGGCGTCAACGAGGTCGCTGGCCTTGACATTGGGCAAGTTCGCCAGATAGTCACCAATCCATTTGACGAGATCCCGCCGCCGGAAGAGATAATCGCCCGCTTCAAAGGTACGGGCCGCAATCTCGGCAAAGAGCTGTTCTTTGCGCCGGGGCGAAAGTTCGCGATAGATGGCTTCCCCACCGGGCATCTCGTCGCGCTGGATCTCGCGGCTGGCGTCCCATTCATTGAACAACGCTTCCAGCGCATCGCCATAGAGTTCCCCCCGATTGGGCGGAAAGCGCATCCGGTGGTTAAAGTAAAGGCAGATCATCGACAGGAGCAGCGGGCTGTTGCACAACTCGCGCACGCCCTTATTTTCCGGCTTTTCTAGCGCTTCTAAAAACGGTTCATGCGCCTTCGTCTTGGTGGCAAACCAGAGTTGGGCATAGCGCCGCACCTGCTCCTCGGAAAAATCGGCCACCTCCACATCCTGAAAGCCTGGAAAGAGATAATCGCTGGCGGCGATACGACAGGTGATCAGATGTTGCGAACGGTCATATTGGCGGGCAAAATCGGTCAACAACTGCACCAACTGCCGTCGTTGCTCCCGCTCTTGCTTGACTTCATCCAGGCCATCAAAGAGGAGCAGCGCTTTGCCGCTGTTGAGCAAGCGCACCACAAATTCTTCGGCATCAGCAAAACCACAGATGGCAAATTCGCGCACGATAAAGGGCAACAGTTGCGGGTCGGCGCCCCGGCCAATGGGGTTGTTGGCCCAGGCATTGAGCGAGACAAAGATGGGGATGCGATTGAGGTTATTTTTAGCAGCCTGCAAGGCCAGATATTTGAGAAAGGTGGTCTTGCCTGCCCCCGGCTTGCCCAACACAAAGAGATTGCGCCCCTGCTTTGTCAATGCCATGCCGTTGACCGGCTCCGTTGCGCGCTGGCGAAAGCGGAAGTGGCGCTCTTCAGTCAGCGATTGGCGCAAGGCTTCCAGTTCATAGGGAATGCGGGCCACCGGTTCTTCAAAGATGTAGACATCGGTGAAAATCTCTTGCAGCGGCGCTTCCTGTGACGTGCCAAAGATGCGGATCTGGCCGTAGTGCTTGATCAAGCTGGCGCGGTACGCTTCCGCGGCCGCGCCCCAGTCGAACTCGGTCTTCTTTTGCCGGCGGCGCGCCTTGGCCGCATCGACTGCCGGGGTTAAAAAGGTTTCGAGAAACCAGGTCACGCCGGCGGCCAACGATTCGCCGCCGATGGTCATGGGGTCACTCATGGGGGTGCGTCTCCTTCGCTGCGCACATGAGCCAGGGTTTTCAGCCGCTTGATCTACCCCGGCAAAAACAAAGAACTCGCTTTGATTTCCAACCCAGGCAGAACATGCGACGTGATCACTTCATCCCCAGTAGATTGCCCAAAGAGTGCGTACTCGCCACGGGCCAGGGTATAGACTTCCACCAGGCGCGCTTTGTGATCGATAATCCAATATTCGGGGACGCCCGCTTGTTCATAGGCATCGAATTTCACCGTGCGATCGAGTCGGATGGAACTGGGCGAAATGACTTCCACGATCAAATCGGGGACGCCGACAAACACTTGCGTTCCCGCCGGCGGTTGTTGGTCGGTGCGAATGAACAATACATCGGGCTGCACAGGTTTGATGTTTTCGGCCAGATGCACCTCGAACGGCGCCTCTAAAATCACACCGGACTGGTGCTGCTTTACGAAGGAGCGCAGCGCAAACGAAACTTCCCCTACCGTATATTGATGCTCAAAACTCGGTGCATTCGCCACGTAGAGTACTCCCGCAATAATTTCATAGCGCTTACCGTCATCGGGCAGCCGCAGATAATCGGCGTAGGTCCACTGGCCTTGAGGTGGCCAGCCCGGCTGCCCAATCGGGGATGCGCCCGGTTGCGCCATCGTTTGTATTGTCATGCCACCGGCTCCTTTTTGAACCAGAACTCACGAATTGACCGCAAATCCAGTGTACGGTCATTTATACGGCGGGTGGAAGGCCACCCCAATAGCTTCCTTCGGCACACCAAATTCGACAATAACCTTTTGCGCAGGATCATCATAGCCACTGGCGATCCGTCACCGATCAATCAGCGACCGGCTTCATTTTGCCATTGAATGGGCCATGATGCAATCTGTTTTTGTTGCGAAATTGGTCAATCGCTGCGGCGGCGCTCCGGTTGACCAACCCACCCGTGGTACACCCGCCGGCATTACCCCAATCGCGCCTGACCGTTCACGGCGCGATGATTCTTGAATTTTTCTTAATTTGCCAGCAACACGTTGTTAACCTTGATCACGCATAGTGAGCTTGGCAAACCGCGCCCTCTCCTGTGGCGTGCAACCATTGATCGCAATTCATTTCAGGAACCCAAGAAAGGAAACACTATGCGCAGAGCATCAATACGTCTAGCGCTCTTGCTGGCGCTCGGCTTTGTTCTGTTTATCGCCCCCGGCAAGCTGCTTGCCGCACCCCAGCAGCAGGAGACCATCACCAACACGCTCACCCTCACCCCGCTGGGCAGCTACACCACCGGCGTTTTTGACGGCGGTGCGGCTGAAATTGTCGCCCACGACCCGGCCACCCAACGCGCCTTTGTCGTCAACGCCACCGACCAAACGATTGACGTGCTGGACATCAGCGACCCGGCCAGTCCGGCGTTGGTCTCCCAGATTGATGTCACCGCCTACGGTGCCATTGCCAACAGCGTGGCGGTGCATGATGGCGTGCTGGCAGCGGCGGTGGAAAATACCGACAAACAGGCCAATGGCGCCATTGTCTTTTTCACCACCGCCGGCGACTTTATCGCCCAGGTCGAAGCCGGCCCACTGCCCGACATGATCACCTTTAGCCCGGACGGCAGCAAGGTCTTGACCGCCAACGAGGGCGAACCCAACGCCGCCTATGATGTTGACCCCGAAGGCTCAGTGACCATTGTCGATCTGAGCGGCGGCGTGGAAAGTGTGACCCAAGAGAACGTCACCCAGGTCAGCTTGGCGGTGTTTAACGACGCCACCCTTGATGCTTCGATCCGCATCTTTGGCCCGGAAGCCACCGTGGCGCAGGATCTGGAGCCGGAATATATTGCCGTCTCCGCCGACTCGACCACCGCGTGGGTGACGTTGCAAGAGAACAACGCCGTTGCTGTGATCGACATTGCCGCCGGCCAAGCCATCACCCTTGCCGGTCTTGGCTTCAAGGATTGGCAGCGCCCGCAAGCCACCCTGCAAACCTTTCCCTTTACCGATCTCCCAGTGTTGGGGACAACGACTGCCGGCCAGGAAATTTTGCTGGGCGGTTTCTCCGGCCTTTACTTTGAAGGCATCGACGAAGCGACCGGCCACTTAAAGTTCATCACCCACCCCGATCGCGGGCCGAATCCTGATCCGGTTGATGTTGACGACGATGGCGTCAACGAGCGCCCCTTTGCCCTGCCCGACTATCAGGCGCGCTGGCTGCGCTTTGAAGTCAACCCGGCAACGGGCGAAGTGGTGTTGGGCGCCGAGACGTTGCTGACCCAAGCCGACGGCACGCCGATTACCGGTCTGCCCAACCTGGCCGGTGAAGGCGGCGCGGCCTATGCTGACGAAGAGCCGATTGATCTCTTTGGCAACGCGCTGGAACTTGACCCCTATGGCGCCGACCTCGAAGGCATTGTCATGGCCGAGGACGGCAGCTACTGGCTGGTGGACGAATATCGCCCGGCCATCTACCACGTTGACGCCGATGGTGTGTTGATTGACCGTTTTGTGCCGGAAGGCTCAAATGCCAACGAAGCCGGCACCGAAGTTGGCACGGAAGCGCTGCCCGCACTCTATGCCCAACGCCGCGCCAACCGGGGCTTTGAAGCGGTGGCCTACCACGAAGGCATTCTCTACGCCTTTATCCAAAGCCCCATCGACGACCCCGACACCCGCCGCGACACCAATTCGCGCCAGGGCAAATCAATTCGTATTTTGGCCTTTGACACCGCCACCAACACGACCGTGGGCGAGTATATTTACATGCTCGAAGGGGGCACCGTTGACAAGATGGGCGACGCCGTGGCCTTGTCCAGCACGGAACTATTGGTAGTGGAACGCGATGACGCCTTTGGCCCGGCAGCGCAGAAGTTTATTTTCAAGATCAATCTAGCAGAGGCCACCAACATTCACGGCATGGAACTGCCCGCGGGTTTACAACGGCAGAGCGCCGCCGGGTTAGCCATGGCCGGCATTCACCCGGTGGAAAAGAGCCTCTATGTCGATCTGGCCGCCGTGGGCTATCACATGGGCGACAAGGTCGAAGGCTTGGCTTTCATTGACGAAAACACGCTGGCCGTGCTGAATGACAATGACTTTGGCATTGCCACCACCTTTAGCACCACCACCGGTCTGCTCGATGAAAACCCCAACCCCACGCCGGTTGTTCTCGGCCTCATTCACTTGACGCCGACCGGTCTCGATGCCAGCGATGAAGATGGCGCTATCAACATTGGAGCATGGCCGGTGCATGGCATGTATCAGCCCGATGCGATTGCCGCCTATGAAGTGGACGGCGAAACTTATCTGGTGACGGCCAATGAAGGGGATGCCCGCGACTATGACGGCTATGGCGAAGAGACGCGCGTGGGAGATCTGATCCTCGACCTGAGCGTCTTCCCCAATGCCGCCGAATTGCAAAAAGCGGAAAACCTGGGTCGCCTGCGCACTACGACCGCCGGCACCGACACCGATGGCGACGGTCTGGCCGATCGCATCCTGGCCTTTGGCGCCCGCTCCTTCACCATCTGGAACGCCGCCGGTGAGTTGGTCTGGGACAGCGGCTCTGGATTAGAAGAGATTGTCGCCGCCACCTTCCCGGATGACTTCAACGCCAACGGCGAAAATGGCACCTTTGACAACCGCAGCGATGACAAAGGGCCGGAGCCGGAAGCGGTGGACCTGGGCGTGATCAACGGGCGCACCTATGCCTTTGTCGGGCTGGAGCGCATTGGCGGCGTTGTGGTCTATGACATCAGCGATCCGACCGCTCCGTTCTTTGTGACCTACGCCAACAACCGCGACTTCACAGGTGACGCCGAAGCCGGCACCGCCGGTGACATCGCCCCCGAAGGGGTGAAATTTGTCGCCGCCGAAGATAGCCCCACCGGAGAACCGTTACTCCTGGTCGCCAACGAGGTGAGTGGCTCGACGACGATCTATGCGATTGCGGGTGCAAGCGAGTAGTCAGAGACGGTTGAATACAGTAAGCAGGTGTAGCGGTTGCTGCACCTGCTTTTTTTCGCTGATCTATCCGCTTCAGATATAGTGGATTGGAATCACTCGCGATCGTAATGAATCGAATGGTTGGGGCGATCGGCCACCCCAACCATTGTCAGTAGACCGCAACGCCACCGAGCCTGACTTAGGGGTCCAGAGGACACCTCGGACTTAGGACTGTGGACTACTGATGGTATCTACGACAATATCACCTGCGCAAAAGATGATGTAGATTCTTCATAACCGCTTTACATCATGTGAATTGCTCTCACGCACACCGGCGGCTGAAATCTCGATAAACTCGGCATTGGCCTGCAACTCCTTGATCGTGCGCGCCCCGCCATAGCTCAAGCCGGAGCGCAGCCCGCCGACTAGTTGGTAGACAATCTCCTTGACATGGCCGCGATAGGGCACCACCGCTTCGACCCCCTCTGGCACCACCTTGTCCCAGTCGGCTTGACTTTCGGCGCTTTCGTCGGTGCTGACCGTGGTTTCGCCTTCTTCAGCGGCTTTGCGCCCCATTGCTGCACCCAGCGACGCCATGCCGCGTACCACTTTAACCTTTTGCCCATCGCGAATCACCGGCGAACCAGGCGCTTCTTCACAACCGGCAAAGAGACTGCCGATCATCACCGTATCAGCGCCGGCAGCCAGCGCTTTGACCACGTCGCCGGAGGTCTTAATCCCACCGTCGGCAATCAACGGGATGTCGATGCCAGCGCTTTGCAACCCTTCCAGGCTGTCCATAATCGCCGTCAGTTGCGGCACGCCAAAGCCGGTGACAATCCGTGTCGTGCAGATCGAGCCAGGGCCAATCCCCACTTTGATCGCACTCGCGCCCGCTTCGGCCAGTTCACGCGCGCCATCTGCCGTGGCAACATTACCGGCAATGATCTGCGCCTTGGGATAATCCCGATACAGCGTGCGCACCATCGCAATACAATGGTCGGCGTGACCGTGGGCAATATCTAACACCAGCACATCCGCCCCGGCATCGAGCAGCGCAGCCGCCCGTTCGACATCGGTTGGTTTGACGCCAATCGCCGCGCCAACGCGCAGCCGCCCCTTCTCGTCGGTCGTGGCGTCGGGGTGTTCTTTGCGCTTGATCACATCCTGCGCCGTGATCAAGCCGACCAGATTGCCGCTTTCATCGACTAGCGGTAATTTTTCCAGACGATGTTGGTGTAAAATCGCGCGTGCGTCTTCCAGCGTAGTGCCCGGCTTGCCGCTGACAATGTTCTTGTGATCAGTCATTACCGTTTGCACAGAAGCGCCATCCGCCGGCGCCAACAGGAGATCCCGGTGCGTCACCAGCCCCACCATCTTGCCGCTGCCATTGGTGACAACCAGACCGCCAATGTCATGGCTCTGCATCGTCCGTTTGGCCTGACCAATGGTGGCGTCATTGCTGATCGTATAGGGGTGTTCGACGACAAAACCTTCGGCGCGCTTGACCTGTTTAACCTGGCGTACCTGCTGTTCGACGGTCATAAAGCGGTGGATGATGCCGATGCCGCCGATGCGTGCTATCGCCATTGCCATCGCCGCTTCGGTCACGGTATCCATGTTGGCGCTAAGAATGGGTATTTGCAAGTTGATCGTCGGCGTCAGGCGCGTGGTGGTGGTCACATCGCGCCGCGAAGCCACGGGCGATCGCTTGGGAATGAGCAACACATCATCGAAAGTTAAGCCTTTGGTTTGGCGAATTTTCATAGCACACCTCTTCGGGATCTAAACTTGGAAGCTTTCTGGTTGCCAATATGACTTGGGCAACTTTCCTATTTTACCATCAAAGCCGCCAGCGCCATAGCACAGCGTCACCCGTTTTGACAAGTGTTCGTTTCAGGGTAAACTGTGAGAAAAACAGTCCGCAGTCCGTAGTCCGTAGTCCGTAGTCGTGTCGTCTAGGCATTTGGACTCTGGACTTTGGACTCTAGACTCTGGACTATCCGACTAAACGACCAACAGGAAGGATCTACCATGCAAACCCCACGTTTTGATGTGACCGCCATTGGGGAGGTGATGTTGCGCTACAGCGTCCCCGTGGGTGAACGACTGGAACGGGCGCAACACCTGGCAATTCACCCCGGCGGCGCCGAGGCAAATATGCTGGGGGGCCTGAGTTGCCTGGGGCGCCAATGCGCCTGGGTGAGCGGCTTGCCCAACAATCCCTTGGGCCGCATTATTACCAACCATTTACACCTGGCAAAGGTGAACACCGATGGCGTCGTCTGGTTTGACGATGGCCGCGTTGGTACCTATTATCTCGAATTCGCCACCCCGCCACGGGCGACGCAGGTCTACTATGATCGCGCCAACTCGTGTGCTGCGCGGCTGGATGCCGGCCAGGTTGATTGGGCTTTTCTGCTCGACACCCGCCTGCTCCACCTGACCGGCATTACACCAGCGCTCTCCCCTGCTTGTTTGCATCTGACCAAAGAGGCCATTCAACGCGCCAAAGACGCCAATGTTCCGGTAAGCTTTGATGTCAACTTCCGCGGCAAATTGTGGACGCCCGCCCAAGCCGCTGCCACCATCAAGCCAATGATCCAGGGCATCGACCTGCTCTTCTGCGGCCAGGGTGACGCCAAACTGCTCTTTGGCTGTAGCGGCTCACCGGAAGCGATTGTTCATGCTATGGCCGAATTGAGCCAGGCCAAAACCGTCGTCGTCTCGGTCGGCGATGAAGGCGTGCTGGCTTGGGATGGGCATACCCTGCACCACAGCCCCGCCCGCCCTGTCGAAATTGTGGACCGCCTGGGCGCTGGCGATGCCATGGCCGCTGGCATCATCCACGGCTGGCTCGACGGCAACCTGCCCCGCGGCCTCGACTACGGTCAAGTGATGGCGGGTCTCTGCCTCAGTATGCACGGCGACATGGTCATTTCCACCCGCGAAGAGGTGGAGAGTTTGCTGGCCGGTGGCGGCGCGAGTTTGAATCGCTGACAGGGTGAAGGGGTGACAAGGTGACAAGGTGATCTAGTGCTGAATTATGTCACCCTGTCACCCCTTCACCCTGTCACCTTGTCAGCATCAAAGTAACGCTAATCCAACAAAACAGGAGGGGCAATGGGCCAACCAACAATCCTTTGTATATCGAGTTATTTCAAAGGGGGACGTTTAATCGAGGAGTGTAAACGGCTAGGTTGCCGCACGCTGCTGTTGACCAGGGAAGATCTACGCAATGAGCCGTGGCCGATGGTGGCGATTGATGAGCGCTTTTTGATGCCGAGTCTCTTTCACCAGACAGAGGTCGTACATGGCGTGAGCTATCTGGCGCGCAGCCGCCAGATCGACCAGATTATTGCCCTGGATGATTTTGATGTCGAGATGGCGGCTTACCTCCGCGAACATATGCGTTTACCCGGTTTGGGTGACACACAAGCGCGTTACTTTCGCGACAAGCTGGCGATGCGGAGCCAGGCGCAACAACACGGCATCCCCGTGCCGGAGTTTGTCCAGGTGTTGAACTATGACCGGCTGCGTGACTTTATGGCGCGGGTGCCGCCGCCGTGGGTACTCAAGCCGCGTGGCGAAGCCAGTGCAATGGGGATCAAGAAATTGCATCATGCCGATGAACTCTGGCCGCTACTGGAACAATTCGGGGATCGTCAATCCTTCTTCCTATTGGAGCGGTTTCTTCCTGGCGATGTCTATCATGTTGATTCGATCATCGATGGTGGGCAGGTTCTCTTTGCCGCCACCAGCAAATATGGCGCGCCGCCGCTGTCGGTCTATCAAGGCGGTGGCGTCTTTCTCACCAGCAAACTGCCTTATGGTGGGGAAGAAGATCAGGCGCTCACGGCCATCAACCGCAATCTAATGAAAGCGATGGGTCTGACCTATGGCGTCACCCATGCTGAGTTTATTCGCAGCCACGCTGATGGGCGCTTTTACTTCCTGGAAGTGGCCGCACGTGTTGGCGGCGCTGGCATTGACCTGCTGGTGGAACACGCCACTGGCCTCAACCCGTGGGTCGAATGGGCGCGGCTGGAAGTGGCCCATGTCCGCGAACAAGCTTATACCTTGCCGCCGACTCGCCAGGACTATACCGGCCTGATCGTCTCACTGGCGCACCAAGAGTATCCCGACACCAGCGCCTATAATGACCCGGAGATTGTCTGGCGTTTGGATAAAAAGAACCATGTCGGCCTGCTGCTGGCGTCACCCGACTATCAACGCGTGCAAAGCTTATTGCACAGCTATGTCCAGCGCATTGCCCATGACTTCACCACCTCGGTGCCGCCGTTGGAGCATCCGCCGGAACGTTAATATAGAGATTGAGCGATCGAGCGATTGAGAGATTGGTTCTTTGTAACGATTGGATCTGACAAAATTTATGAAACCAACTCGCATTATTTTCATGGGAACGCCGGAGTTCGCGGTTCCCAGCTTGCGCGCCTTGTGTGAGAATGGCGTTGCCCAACAGTGGGAAGTGGTCGCCGTCGTGACGCAACCGGATCGACCGTCTGGGCGTGGAAAGAAGGTTATTCCTGGCCCGGTGAAACAATATGCAGTAAGCCAAGGGTTGCCAGTTTTGCAGCCCGTCAGTCTACGCAAGGAGCCGGCGGCGGTGACGGCGTTGCGAGATCGAGTCCCGGATCTCTTTGTCGTGGCCGCCTTTGGCCAAATTTTGCGCAAAGAGGTGTTAGCGATTCCGACCCACGGGCCGATCAATGTTCATGCCAGTCTACTGCCGGCCTACCGCGGCGCGTCGCCCATTACCGCGGCCTTGCTCGACGGGCTAACCGAAACCGGCAATTCGATCATGCTCATGGATGAGGGCATGGATACCGGCCCTGTCTTGGCGCAGGCCAAACTGCCCATTCTGCCTGATGACACCACCGCCACCCTCAGCGAGCGGCTGGCCGAAGCCGGGGCGCAATTGTTGATCGAGACCTTGCCCGCCTGGCTGGCCGGCAAGATTACCCCAACACCCCAATCGGCGCTGCCGGGCGAACCATCACTTTGCCGGCTGATTCGCAAGGAAGCCGGTCAGATCGACTGGACGCAGCCGGCGGTGCAGATCGAACGGATGACCCGCGCCTATAGCCCCTGGCCTTCCGCCTATACCACCTGGCGGGGCGAACCGTTCAAGATTTTGCAGGCGACGGTAGTCAACGGCAAAGCGGCTCCTGGTCAGGTGGTGCAAACAGCGGAAGGGCCGGCCGTTGGTACAGGCGATGGCCTCTTACGGCTGGTAACGGTGCAACCGGCGGGCAAGCGCCCGATGGATTGGCGCAGCTTTTTGAATGGTGCGCCGGAATTTATCGGTAGTCGGCTGGGCGCGTCGCCGGTTGATGCTGCCCAAGAATAAACCCTATGACTGCACTTGAATTAGAAGAACTGACGACTTGGTATCCCCTAGTAAGCGCGTTGCCCGGCCCCTTGCTGGCGCAATTCCAGCAGGATGTGCGCGTTTTGCGTGTAGCCGGGGGTACGACGCTTTTCGACCTTGATTACCCCTGCACCGCCTTTATCATGCTCACCGCCGGCGCCATTCGGGTGACAAAGCCAGCCTTGTCGGGTCGCGAGATTCTGCTCTATCGCGTTGAGCCGGGCGACAGTTGCATTCTCACGGTCAGTTGTCTCCTGGGCAAGGCTGCCTATCCAGCGCGCGGCGTGGCCGAGCAGGATCTGGTGGCCTATGCCATGAGCGGCCCTTTCTTTTACCAACTGATGGCCAGCTCCAACGCCTTTCGCGAATTTGTCTTCCGCTGCTTTAGCGAACGGATCACCCATCTCATGACGTTGGTCGAAGAGGTGGCCTTTCGCCAACTCGATCAACGGTTGGCCGCGCTCCTGGTCGAACGGGGACCAATCATCGAAGCGACTCACCAGATGGTGGCCGACGAGGTGGGCAGCGCCCGTGAAGTGGTGAGCCGCATCCTGAAACAATTTGAGACACTCGGCTACTTGCGCTTGGAGCGGGGGCGCATTCTCATCACCCAGGCCGCCGCCCTTGCCCACTACGCCAGCCAGCCCCGCCCCTGACCGATCCTGTGTGACTCCAGTCACTGACCCGCTCCCCCGCAACCGCTATACTAGGTTCATCAACAATTCACAACAGCAAATAGTCGCCGTGAATAGCGGCGAAGGAGAAGCGCTATGTTTAGTCTGAATGAATCTATGCTGGATCGCGTATTGCGGGTTGTGTTGGGCATCGTGCTGTTATACTTGGGCTGGGGTGGCATGGTCGGTGGCACGCTGGGGCTGGTCTTCCAATACCTCGGTTTTATTCCGCTGCTCACTGGTGTGATCGGCTGGTGTCCGCTCTATTCCCTCTTCGGCTTCCGCACCAAAACGGCTTAATTTAACCACAAAGACACAAAGTTCACGAAGAAAAGTATCTCCTTCGTGAACTTTGTGTCTTTGTGGTTAATAAGTTAGAGCGTGATCTTGGCGACCCAGCCGGAACTGGCGTCGCAGTAAATGAGATCCTTGCCGTAATTGGAGAGGCAATGGGGTTCGGGGTGGGGCGCCGGTACGTCGATGCGGTCGAGTTCGTGGCCGTCGTTCAAGTCAAGCTTGACGATCACCCGATTCGCTGTATGCACCACCCAAATGCCATCTTCCACACGAACAACACCGTGCGCACGCTGGTAAGGCAGCGCAATCACCTGTTGGACACTCCAATCGCTAATGCGCATCTTTGACAAGGTCTGGCTTTTCAGCGTCGTCACCCAGAGGGTATCGGCTTCAAAGCGGTCATATTCCAGGCCGTGCGTGCCACCGCCGCCGGGCAACGGGTAGCGCGCCAGGGTTGCTCCTGTCTGCGGATCGACCTTGAGAATTTCGCCGTTGTGCGCATCGGCGTCATGGGGACGGGCCGGTCGCCACAACTGGGCGCCACCATTCGCCGCCAGCCACAACGCCCCATCGCCCCACCCTAAACCGCTAGTGTTCGAGCATTCGCTGGGAATGTCACGGATAAATTTCGGCACTTCATAATAGTCAATCTTGTCATTGATATTGACCAACGCCACGCGGTCGGTGATCTGATCGACGATCCACAACCCGTCATCTGTGATCTGTAGACCATTCGGCACCGAATAGGGCGCACGGAATAACTTCTCAATTTTTCTGCTCACCTTGGGTTCTCCTCTGTTTTACTTGCGATAAAAATTATTGTAAGCTGATAATAGCTGCTTTATCATCGAATTCTTTCCAAGCTGCCAAAAATCCATCGATCAACAAGCGACTGGGGCCTTCTGTTTGTGTCGGATCATGTACCGCAACATCCTGCGCAGTGACTTCAACTAAGACGAGCGCGTGAAACCCATCAAAATCTGCCCACGGTAGCATACTGGCATCAACAAAGACAATCGGGTGTAGCCCTCGGCTGAGATATGCCGCTACCTGAGGGAAGGTAAAGGTTTGATATTGGATAGTATAGCCAATTTGGGTGAGCTTATAAACATGAAATGCCGGTGTGCCAAAGTCGAAACTTTCTAAGAGTAGACTTAATTCTTGTTCAGAACGATGATCGCCAAAGGTTGCTAGCACCATTCGTGTACAAGCCGGCAGGCAACTGCCTGGTTTACTCTGTTGATAATGTGGCGCCGCGGTAGAGCCGTCGGGCATGGGTAATGAGCCGCTCTTGCTCTTCCGCTGAAAAAGCAATCTCGCCAGAGCGCGCATCAACCTGGACAGCGCCAACTTCACCCAAATTGCCCAGATGAGGAAGCGATAATTCAATGGGAACGCGCCAACTAATTTGGGTGTTGGCAATGCTAAGGTCTGGTGTGCGAGCAACCAAACCGGTGCCAAGACGAGGGATAACTTGACGATTGACATAAAGACGCGCATCTTCCGCCGATATATTGAGCGTTGTACTCACCTGAACATCGAGTACAAGTGGCAATTGTTCCGATTGAAATTTTGGTGACAGTGAAAATGTATTCATGTTTTTTGAAAATAACCATCACGCTTCAGCACAGCCAGCAGTATTATAAAATTCGAGTAGCTTGCCTGTCAAATGAAGAAAAATCAGTCTGCCCGCCCTATGTCATCATCCGCTGCTATCATCCTCCGCTGTTGTAATCCGTTACCACCCAAATCCGTTGTTGTTTTTCTCTCCATCAGCTATAATAGCAGCCATGCTATCGATTCGCTTGCTGGGCGCGCCCCAGATCCTTGACGCTGACCAACCTGTACCCATCGCCCGGCGCAAAAGCCGGGCCTTGCTCTATTACCTGGCCGCCCATCCAACTTCTGTGGCGCGCGACCACCTGCTGGCCTTCTTCTGGCCCGACGCCGACCGGCAGGGCGCACAACAGAATTTTCGTAGCACCCTCTATGGCCTGCGTAAAATTCTGGGCGATCGGGTCCAGGTGGAGGATGACACCATTGCGTTGGCGCCTGCGGTGAGTGTCGATGCACGCGCCTTTGTCACGCAACTTACCCACCCCAATGCCAGCCTGTCGGCGCTTCAAGCCACGTTGGCCCTATACGGTGGCGATTTCCTGCACGACTTTACCCTGCCTGATCTTCCCGAATTTGATGACTGGGCCGCCGTCGAACGCACCCGCTACCAGCGGTTGGCCCTCAGTGGTTATACCCGTCTCAGTCGTCTTTACGAAGCGCAGCACGCCTACCGCGCAGCGCTCGATGCCCTGGATCAGGCCCTGGCGCTAGAACCATTACAAGAAGATGTGCAGCGCGATGCCTTGCGTCTGCAATACCTGGCCGGAGATCGCGCCGGCGCCATCCGCCGCTATGAAACGTTGCGCACCTTGCTGGCCGAGGAGATGGGCGTGCCGCCAATGGCGGAAACCCAAGCGCTCTACGATGCTATCATCACGGATACGCTACCTGCGCCGGTTGTCAATAGCAATGCAGCAACCGTTGTCAGGGGTGTCCCGGATAGCGCGCCGGCTGTTGGGGAAGCCGTGGCGCTACCCCTCTTCGCTCCCCGAACAACACCGGTAGCGATTTCATTGGCGCGTCAAGGCGTGCCGGCGCTCCCCTTTGTTGGACGGCAGCGGGAATTACACCGTTTAACCGAACTGGCAACCGCGCATCATCTACTGCTGATTGAAGGTGAAAGCGGGATCGGCAAGTCGCGCCTGTTGGATGAGTTTATCGAAAAACGCCAGGAGAGCGATGCCCCGCTTGTGCTGTTGGGGCAGGCGCGTGAACTAGAGGCGACGCTACCCTATCAACCACTGCTGGAAGCGTTGCGCACCCTCTTTACCCAACCCCAGTGGCCCAAACTGCTGCGCGATCTGCACTTGAACCCGCTCTGGCGCACCGAGGTAGCGCGCCTTCTGCCGGAACTGGCTGATGAGCGCGCAGCCTCGGCGCCCAGTACACCCGCCGTCGATGAATTGCGCTTGTGGGAAGGGATCAGCCAGTTTCTGCTGGCATTGGCCCGTCAACGCCCGCTGGTGCTGGCCTTTGACGACCTGCACTGGGCCGACGCTTCGACCATTAGCTTGCTGGGGTATCTACTCCGCAAAGCGGCGCAACAAGGAGCGGCGATCACCTTTGTCGCCACGGCGCGCTGCGTTAGCGCACCGGCGCCGCTGGCTTTGCTGCTGGAGGCCTTGCTGCGCGAGGGGCGGTTACAGCGTTTCCCTCTCCAACGGCTGACCACCACCGATATTGTGCAGTTGGCCCAACAAATCACCAGCCAAGAGCCGCAGGCTTTAGCCGCCTGGTTGACCGAACTCTCTGAGGGCAACCCTTTTATTTTGATCGAGCTGCTCTACTATGCACGTGATCAGCAGTTACTGCTCCCCGATGGGCGGACGAATTTAACCGCCGCATCGGCCACCCAAGTGGTACCGCAGACCGTCTATGCCTTGATCCGGGCGCGCCTGGCGCGTCTCTCCGAAGCCGGTCGGCAAGTGTTGAATGCCGCCTCGGTCATCGGGCGCGAATTTGAGATCGAAACAGTGGCGCGCACCGTGGCCCTCTCCGATGCGGCGGTTCTCAACAGTCTTGATGAGTTACAAACGGCGGGGTTGATCCAACCGTTGACGGGGTTGCGCTATCAGTTTGATCATCAGTTGACGCTGGAAGTGGCCTACCAGGAGATGGGTGAACCGCGCCACCGGCTCTTACACCGGCGCGTAGGCGAGGCGATGGAAGAACTCTACCACCAGCGCATCGAAAGCGTGGCTGGTCTATTGGCCTATCACTTTGCCGAGGGTCATCAACCGGAACGGGTGGCCCAATACGCCTTTCTCGCTGGGCAAGGAGCGGCGAAACTGGCGGCCTGGCGCGAGGCGATTGTCTTTTACGAACAAGCGGCAGCCGCAGCGGCGGCCTTTACCGATCAGTCGCAACACCAACGGATCTTAGCCGCGCTGGGGCAAGCGGCCCTTCATGCCGGGCAAAACGGTCGCGCCGCCGACGCCCTGCGCTTGGCGTTGCGCTTGAAGGAGCGCAGTCGCAATCCACTGGATGAGGAGTTGCTCTATGCTGACCTGATCGAAGCGTTGATGCTCGGCACCCGGTATGGCGAACTTTTGAATCTGGCCGCGCAGGTGAATGGACATGGCCGCGCCGAGGCAGTGTGCTTTGTTGAATATTTTCGCGGCATTGCCCTGGCCCAGATGGGGAGTGATCTAGATGAGGCCGTGCGCCACCTGCAAAAGGCGGAAACCCTCCTCAATCAATCCCCATTGGCAGCGGTCAAAGGGGTGGTGACACTGGGGGATGTCAAGTTTGAGTTGGGTAACATTGCCGCCCGCCGTGGTGACTTGCCAACAGCGGTGGCCTATTTTCGGGCTGCTTTCGCCGTCAGTCAGGCAATGGGGAGCGAGCGCGAACTGCGCGTCCACATTCTGGCCTGTAACAACCTGGCCTATCACCTTCACTTGCAAGGCGACCCCACCGCCGCCGACTATGCCCACCGCGGCCTGACGCTGGCGCAAGAAAAAGGCGCGCTTGCCGCCCTGCCCTACCTCTACTCGACGCTGGGTGAAATTGCGCTGGCGCATCATGCGCTCGATAAGGCAGAACAATCCTTCCAAGAAGGATTGACCCTGGCCCAACAATTTGCCGCCGCCGAACGCGTTGCCGGCCTTACCGCCAACTTGGGGCTAGTCGCCCAAGCGCGGGGTGACAATGAGCAAGCCCGTCGGTTCCTCCTATCTGCCTTGGAACAGATGGAAGCGCTCAACATTCGCTTTTCGGTGGCACAGATTCGGCTATGGGTCGCGCCGTTGTTGCCGCCGGAGTCTGCGCATAGTCAACTTGTCCAAGCCCGCCAGATTGCGGCTGAGGATGGGTACAAAGAGTTACTGGCGGAGGCTGATCGCTTGGCGGCTGTATGAAGAAGTCGTGGGTAAAGATGCAAACCAAAACTTTGCTTATGTTGTTTTGTGCGCTGTTTGTGACTGCCTGCGCTTGGTTTGTCATCAATGAGCAGTCTCCGCAGCCAACTACCTCTCGACCTTTCATTCAAGCCGTTCCCATTTTTCCGGTGAATCGCCTGGAAGACTTGCGCGATGGGGTGTTCCAGTTAACGGTTCCACTCTCTACAACCGGTTATCCCCTGACCTTGATTCAATATCAAACACCCGGTAGCGCCACCGATATCACGAGTACTGAAACCATTTTCCCCACCGATGTCTACATCGCTGTCCAGCCCGGTAGCGCTGTACCAAAAGTGTTTCTGGGCCGGTCGCCCCAAAGTGGTTGTCCAGTCAAGTGGCGCTGGACAACAAAAATCTTTAAGACTTATTGTGATGGTTCTGAGTTTCGGCTTGACGGTTCCTACCTTTCCGGTCCATCACCGCGCAACCTGGATGAATTTCCGGTCTCGATCCGTGAAGGAATGATTTGGATTACGAATACGGTAACGTTAGGCCGCCCATCCGTGGGTATACCCACGAATTAACTTGTCTTTCGTCATTAGGGGGCATTGCTCATAATTTAATCTTACACAATGTATGAAACATTGTCGATGTATGAAGTATTTTGCGAAAAAGAAGGAACTTAGGTATCCTGTATAATCGGCTCAATCAACTTAACCCTTGAAACAGCATGAATGGTGAGCAGGTAATGGTCAATTGGAGCCACTTTGTTCCAGCAGATTTCGAGTACGACTTTGAGAATGATAAGCTTGCTGTCTATCACATCACTATTGATGAAGCAATCCAATGCTTTTATAACGATTTTGAAGTACGTCGCAACAAGCGATACCAGGATCGTTACCAGTTAATCGGCAGAATAATTGGTGGGCGTAGACTCAAACTCATTTTTCAACTCAAACCGCGTAGTGTAGTAAGAATTATTACTGGATGGCCCTTGGATCAATAACATGAATTCTGCTCATACAACCCTAACCGAAGCCGAAATCGATGCGTTAGTCATTGACGACGTCGATGATGATCAGGCGTGGGAAGAACCAATTGAAGTCCAGAAAACCAGCGCTTCTTCTTTGCAGATCCCGCCGAATCTTGCCGAACGGGCCGCATTTCTTGCAAAGTTGCATCGAGAAAGAAGCGTGGAAGCTTGGCTGACGCGCATTATTGAGGAACGGGTTGAATTAGAGGAAGGCGCTTTCCTGCAAGCAAAACGCGAACTAACCCAGCAAGCCGTCCTCGCCGCCGATTGACGATAGATTTTGCGCTGATTAGCGGACCTAACATAGGCAAGACATACCTTTCCTCTATGTCCCCTTTTTGTGAATGAACCCATAGCCCACCCTCCTTTGTCAGGGTTCAATACAGGTGACTATCACAACTTGAGTTGCCTGGCTATGCACGATAGCGCGTATCGGCACAGTGCCCAGGCGTGCGTAGAGACAAAGGAGACCTTGCTATGCGCCTTCGCAACACACCTTTACACTACAAGAAGCGAGCCAGGCGATCACCGTGACCGATCCGCTCGCCCAAGTACCGGCCACCTTTGTCGCCTATCGTATTCCCTAGCGCGCCGATGATGACTACTATGCCCTGGAAGTGTTGGCGCGCATCCTAGGTGTCGGCATTGTGGTGGTTGGTGACGCCGACCAGATTGAAGCTGAACTGGAAACAGTGGCGCCGGTGACACGGGTTCCCGACCCGTTGACGGCGGCGCAGGAGTAGCAGGTAAAAAGAAGGCCGACTTTTGCCAAAAGTCGGCCTTCTTTTTACCGCAATGGCGGCGGCGGTGGTGGCAACGTCAGTTGCACCGTCCCGCTCGCTTCCGTATCGACTTGGGTGCGCCAGCCAAAGGTATTACTGAGGGTGCGCAGGTAGGGGTCGGGGTTGAGCGCCTGTTCGATCATGTAGGTCGAGCCGGTGAGCATAATGATGTCATCGCCGCGCTGCATGGATTGGGCCATGGCCAACGCCTGACGTGGGTCGTTAATGACCAGAACGGGGATGCTGCCCGTCACTGCGGCCAGTTCTCCTTGCACCTTGCCGGGGTCCTGCCCTTTGAACGACGCTCCAGTCACGATGATCAGCTTGGCAACTTTGGCCAGCGCGGCAAAAACCTTCCCCGGCGTTCGTTTGCCCGACATGCCGACCACTAAAATTTTGCCCCGTTCGCCAAAGTGATCTTGCAATTCATCAGCCAGGGCGCTGATCTTCTCGACGTTATGGGCAATATCGGCGTACACATTTTCCGCCACCGGCCAGAAACGGCCCAACAGACGCGCCCCACAAAAAGCTTCCAATACCCGCCGCTCATCGACATCTGGGCAAAGATGGCGAATGACGGCAGACGCCAACGCCGCATTCCACTTCTGATAGGTTGCCTTGAGCAACGATTCCGCCGCCACCGTGAGTTGATGCTGTTCGAGCGCCTGCACCAACCCATTGACCGCCTGTTCATCCACCCAATGTAACTCCGCCCTGACGCTTTGGCAGACGGACGCAATAATCGGCGCATTTTCGGGATTGTGATCACTGGTAAAAAAGGGGACGCCCGGTCGGGCAATGCCGGCTTTGTCAAGCGTGCGTTGCCACTGTTCCTTGCCCAGGATGTTGGCATGATCGGTGCCCACGTTGGTCAACACGGCGGCGACGGCATCCAACGCGCGGGTATGGTCATAGCGCCCGCCGACGCTTGTCTCAATGGCGGCCCACTCGACACCATGCTTTTCATAGATCGCCAGGGCAACCAGGAGCGAAACTTCCAAAAAGGTATGTACCTGGTGCGGGTTGTGCAGCGTCATGCGCAGACAATAGGGTTTGATCTTTTCTTCCCATGCCCAGTGAATATCCGCCTGGCTGACAAAGTCGCCGCTAATGCTAATGCGTTCGCGATAATCAAAAAGATGAGGACTCATGTATGCCCCCGCCTTGCCGACACAACCCAGTCCCACCTCTAAGAAGCGGGAAGTGGAGCCTTTGCCGCTGGTGCCGGCAATGTGAATCAAGCGGGTCGGGTGGCCGTCGGGCCAGAGGGCGGCGATAGAGTGGCGCAGCAATTCCAGCCGCGCCAGCTTGGGGATCGACCATTCGGCGTGATAGATCTGATCGACGGTGTTGTAGTAAGGGAAATTGGGTTGCGTCACGGAATTCATTCTTTTAATAAGCCCGCGCAAAGATTGCCTGTCGCGTCGCTCGTTTGCCGGTGTAGAAACAGATCCCTTCGCCCCTCGGTTGATCCAATGGGTAGCAGCGGTGGGTGGCTTTGGTCTCTTGTTGCACCTGTTTTTCATCGGCGTTGCTACCGGCCCACCAGGCGCGTACAAAGCCCTTTTGCACCATCTCTTTGAATTCGTCGTAATTCTTGGCTTCAAAGGTATTGTCGTCGCGGAACTTGGTCGCTTTGGCAAGCATGTCGGCTTGGATGGTTTTTAGTTGCGCACCAATGGTCTGGGCAATGCCCTCCTGACTGACCGACTGCTTGCCGTCGCGACCGGGGATGTCACGACGAGCCAGCATGACGACATTGTTCGCCACATCGCGCGGGCCGATCTCCATGCGCAACGGTACGCCGCGCAACTCCCAGTCATTGTATTTGAAACCAGGCGTCAAGTTGTCGCGATCATCGACCTTGACCCGCACCCCGGCTTCGACAAGCTCAGCCTGCATCCGCTGCACAGCGGCGAGGACGGCGCTCTTTTCTTCTTCCTTCTTGTAGATCGGCACCATGACCACCTGATAGGGCGCCAGGCGCGGGGGCAGGATCAAGCCGTTGTCGTCGCCGTGGGTCATGATGATGGCGCCGATAAAGCGGGTGCTGAGACCCCACGAAGTGGTCCAGACATGTTGCAACACATTGTTGGGGTCGAGATATTGAATTTCAAACGCCTTGGCAAAGTTCTGACCCAAGTTGTGCGACGTGCCGGATTGCAGGGCGCGTCCATCGCCCATCATCGCTTCGATACAAAGGGTCTGGTCGGCGCCGGCAAAGCGTTCGCCCTCGGACTTTTCGCCGGGGATGACGGGGATAGCCGCTTCGTTGACAGCAAAATCGGTATAGACATCGAGCATCTGGCGCGTCTCAAAGTCGGCTTCAGCCCAGGTGGCGTGGGCGGTATGACCTTCCTGCCAATAAAACTCGGTGGTGCGCAGGAAGAGTTTGGTGCGCAACTCCCAGCGCACCACACTGTTCCACAAGTTGAGCAAGATCGGTAGGTCGCGATAGCTGCGTACCCACTTGGCAAAGGCATGACCGATCAGCGTCTCCGAGGTGGGACGCACGACCAGCGGTTCTTCCAGCTTTTCCCCGCCGGCATGGGTCACCAATGCCAGTTCCGGTGAGAAGCCCTCGACATGTTTGGCCTCCCGTTGCAGAAAGCTGTGCGGGATGAACATGGGGAAGCCGGCGTTGCTATGGCCGGTCGCCTTGAAGCGCCGGTCGAGCGCACCCTGGATATTCTCCCAGAGCGCCCAGCCATAGGGCTTGACAATCATCGTCCCGCGCGCCGGGCCATAGTCGGCCAGATCGGCAGCCAACACCAGGGTGTTATACCATTCGTTAAAATCGACGCTACGCGCCACCAGCTTTTCAGCCACAGGAGACTCCCTCTATGAGTTACTTATCCGTTTGCGGTTACTTCTTGAATTTGTGGAATGCCGGCCATTTGGATTACCAGGCGTAAAGCCGCGTTGACGGCTTCATCATTGGGAAATGCTTTGGCGACATCAGGATCTAAGAGTGCAACATTTTGGCCTGCACGTCGATTTGGTGCAAATCTGCCTCTAGGAAGAATCGGCATTTTTGCTAAATCGTACTCTTCATGCAGATCGTACTGCTCATATTCCTTAGGTGTAGAAGCTTCGCTCATTTTTTGTTACCTGTTCGCACACTACGCCCAGTGGTAATCAGTAGTAAAGACTTTAGTCTTCGTCCGGGCGGGCGAAAGACTAAAGTCTTTACTACTGATTACCACTTTCCTAACGGAACACTACAGCACTTCGGGCTTCAACATCTGATTGATTACGGCATACTCAGCAGCGATCAAAGCTTGCACACCGGCCACCAATCCATCCAGCGCAATCTCACCGCTTTCACCGGTGCGGCGCACTTTGGCTTCGACCACACCCTTCGTCAACCCCTTGCCGCCCACGGTCAAGCGCAGCGGGATGCCCAACAGGTCAGCGTCATTAAACTTGACTCCGCCCCGTTCGTCGCGGTCATCATAGAGTACCTCGATACCGGCGTCACGCAATTGTTGATAGATCTGGTCAGCGGCTGCGGTGACTTCGGGGGTGCGTTGGGTCGCCAGGCTCACCAGCATGACCTGGTAGGGTGCAATGGTGATCGGCCAGCGAATGCCGAACTCATCGTGATGGTGTTCGATGACACAGGCCAACAGGCGACCGCTGCCGATGCCATAGGATCCCATGACAATTGGTTGTTGGTCGCCCTTTTCATCCAGGTAATAAGCGCCCATCGCTTTGCTGTATTTAGTGCCGAGTTTGAAAATGTTGCCCACTTCGACGCCGCGCACCGATTGCATCGCCGCTCCACATTGCGGACAGGCGGCCCCTTCCCCAGCCGCAATCAGATCGGTCACAATGTCAGCCGTGTAGTCGCGTCCATAGTTGACATGGCGATAGTGCCAATCTTTGCGGTTGGCGCCGGCGACCAGATTTGGACTTTGCGGAATCAGCTCATCCACCACCAGTAATACTTGCTCGCGTTGAATACCAATGGGCGAACCATAGCCTGGTTCAGCGCCAATGGCGCGAATCTCATCAACGGTGGCCGGGCGCAGACGGCGCGCTTTGATGGCATTCGTCAACTTGGTCTCGTTGAGTTCCATGTCGCCGCGCACCACGACAAAAACAAATTGCTCATAAAGCTTGCCTTCGGCATCGCTCATCTCAGCCATGAGGAAAATGGCTTTGGCCGTCTGGGTTTCGGGAATCTGCAAAAAGTCGGCCAGTGCGGCAATGGTGGTGACTTCGGGCGTATGAACCTCTTCCAGGTCATGCGGTTGCCCCTCTTCCGCCACACTTTTGCGGAAGGTGGCAATCTGGCGATTGGCGCGATAGCCGCAACTATCACAGAGCAGCAAGGTGTCTTCACCAATCGAGGTCAGCGCCATAAATTCATGGGCCATGGTGCCGCCCATCATGCCGGTATCACTTTCCACGGCGACGACATCAATGCCAGCGCGGCGGAAGATGTTGAAATAAGATTGGTAGATGCGCGGGTAGAAGGCGTCGATGCCGGCGGGGTCGCGGTCAAAGGAGTAGGCGTCCTTCATGGTAAATTCGCGCACGCGGATTAAACCGCCGCGTGGTCGCGGTTCGTCGCGGAACTTGGTCTGAATCTGGTAGAGAACAAAGGGCAACTGCCGGTAGCTGGTCACAACCTGGCGCGCCAAATCAGCCATCAACTCTTCATGGGTCATGCCGAGACACATGTCCCGCCCGTTACGGTCTTTGAGGCGGGCCATGTCGTCGCCAATGGCATACCAGCGCCCGCTTTGCTGCCACAGTTCTGCCGGGTGGACCATGGGCAGGGTCACTTCCTGGCCGCCGATGGCGTCCATCTCTTCACGGATGATGGTTTCGATTTTGTGTTTCACTCGTTGACCCAACGGCAGATAATCAAAAATCCCGGCGGCCACCTGGCGCACCAGGCCAGCGCGTAACAACAACTGATGGCTAATGGTTTCGGCATCCGCCGGCACTTCACGCAGGGTTTGAAAGAAAAGCTGAGACATGCGCATGATAACAATACTCCAGTCAGAGTGAGCCGGCGTTGAGACGCGCCTCAACCCGCGCTTTGATCGTTTGATATTCTTCGATGCCGACAATGCGGTCCACTTCGACGCCATCTTGGACAAGCAACAGGGTCGGCAAGCCCATAATGGTGTAGCGCTCCGCCGTTTGCGGATTCTCATCTACATCCATGGCGGCAATCAGGAGCCGGTCACCATACTCCTGCGCCAGAAAACCCACATAGGCCGACATGATCTGGCACGGTTGGCACCACTCGGCCCAGAAATCGACGACGGCTAACTTACTGCTGGACAAGACAACCGTGTCATAGTTTGCGTCGGTGACTTCGATAATGGTCGACTTAACGTCTTTTACCACTGTCGCTTCTTGCCGGCCAGATGGCTGTGGGGCGGCAAATCCCATTCGCCTTAATAGTTTCTTGAACATAATGAAGTTGTGCCTCAGCCATCGACTCTTCTCCTACTCAGCCGTCTCCTGCCCTGTCCGAATCTCAAAATCATGGGTAATCTTGGCGACGCCGGAAAGAGTGGCATGGACGCCGCAATATTTTTCCACGCTGAGATTGATCGCCCGCTCCACCTTGCTGGGATCCAACCCGGCGCCGGTGACAATATAGTGCATGTGGATCGTCTCCCACGGCTTGGGAAACTCTTCGCCGCGCTTGGCGTCGATGGCAATTTCAATATCTTCCAATGGTTGGCGCTGTTTTTGCAAAATGCTCACCACATCGACCATCGAACAGCCGCCCAGACCCAACAGCAACATCTGCATCGGGCTGACGCCGGGGCCATCACCGCCGCCGGTCATCACGGCTGCTTTGCCGTTGGCATCAATGCCCAGAAAGGTGTTACCTTCGATCCATTTTACCCGTGCTGCCATGAACTCCTCCGCGTTTCAACTATTGGTGCGTTGCGTAGTAAAGACTTTAGTCTTTCTCCCGCTTGCCCAAAGACTGAAGTCTTTACTACCGAGTCAATTATCAGAACGAATATTATGCCATAGGTCTACCTAAACAGTAAATGTGCTACTGGCGTGGCAATTTATGACAAATTGCTGATCAAATTGGAAAGAAGATCGTATACAACTGCCCCAAAGTGTGGTACAATGCCGCAACCACATAAACCACCAGGAAACTTACGTTGGATAAATCTATTATAAAGCTATTTTTCTATTAATTGAACAGCTTACACTCAAAGAGGAGGAGTCATGAACGCAAAGCCCTGGTTTGCTCATTATGAACAAGGGGTGCCGCAAACGGTCGCCATTCCCGAAATCCCCTTGCCGCAATTGTTGACGGATGCTGCCCAGAAGTATCCGAACAATGTTGCGATTCGGATGATTCTCAAGTATCTGCCCCTCGGTTTGTCGATTGGGTCGAAAATGACCTATCGCGAATTGAACGAAGCCAGTGACCGTTTCGCCGCTGCTCTGCAAAAACTGGGCGTGCAGAAAGGCGACCGCGTCTCGCTTATGCTGCCAAACTTGCCCCAATATGTCATTGCCTACTTCGGCGTCATGAAAGCCAGCGCCGTGGTCGTCAATACCAATCCGACCTACACGCCGCGCGAACTGCGTCACCAACTGGAAGACAGTGGCGCCAAAGTCATTGTGATGTTGAGCGGTCTCTATGAACGGTTGGCGCAAATTCGCGAACACACCAAGATCGAGCATGTGATCATCGCCGATGTGCCGGATTCACTGGGCTGGCCCTTCAAAAACCTGGTAGCGAAACAGGTGCGCGCTGGCGGGATGATGAAGGATCTGGCGCCGTCAGCGGATATCCATGCCTTTTACACCTTGCTCAACGATGCACCGGGCAAGCCGACCGCCCATGCGACGCAACTGGATGATGTGATCCTCTTCCAATATTCCGGTGGCACGACCGGCACCCCTAAAGCGGCCATGCTCACCCACCGCAATCTCGTAGCCAATGCTATCCAGATGCGCGCCTGGTTTGCCAAGGCCGAGGATGGCAAAGAGCGCATTTTGGGTGCGTTGCCCTTCTTCCATGTCTATGGCATGACGGTCGCTATGCTCTTTGCTGTCAAGACTGGCAGTGAACTGGTGATCACCCCCAACCCGCGCGAAACTAGCTTGATGTTGGACATCATCCAGAACCAGCGCATTACCCTCTACCCTGGCGTGCCAAACATGTATATCGGCATTATCAACCACCCCAAAGTCAAGGAATACAACCTGCGCTCGGTCAAAGCCTGCTTGAGCGGCGGCGCCGCGTTGCCGGTCGAGGTGGCGCAAAAATTCAAGGAGATCACTGGCGGCAATTTGTGTGAAGGTTTTGGCATGACTGAACTTTCGCCCGTCGCTACGGCCAACCCGATCTTTGGCGAAAGTCGCGCTGGGTCGATTGGGCTGCCGGTGCCGAACACCGATGTGCGCATTGTCAGTCTGGCGCCCGATGCCAATGGGGTCTATGCGCCTTTGAATGTGGGCGAAGAAGGTGAAATTGTTGTCCGTGGCCCGCAAGTGATGAAGGGCTATTGGGGGCGCGCCGATGAGACCGCCAACACCATTGACCAGGATGGCTGGCTTCATACTGGTGACATTGCCAGGATGGACGACGATGGCTACTTCTACATTGTCGATCGCAAGAAGGATCTGATCATTGCCAGCGGCTATAACATTGTCCCGCGCGAGGTGGAAGAAGTCCTCTTCATGCACCCCAAAGTGCTGGAAGCCGCCGTGGCTGGCGTGCCGGACGCCAAGCGCGGCGAAACTGTCAAAGCCTTTGTCATTTTGAAAGAGGGTCAGCAAGCCACCGTCGAAGAGATCCGCGACTTCTGCAAAGAAAATCTGGCTCCCTACAAAGTGCCAACGGCCGTCGAGTTTCGCAAAGAATTACCCAAGAGCCAGATTGGTAAGGTGTTGCGCCGGTTGTTGGTGGAAGAAGAGAAGCAGAAGAAGTAGAAAGTAGCGAGTGGTGGGTAGCGAGTGGCGTAACCCACCACTCGCTACCCACCACTCGCCTGATCAATCGCAATGCGCAAATTCGACTCCTCGGCCATCAGTTGTTCTGCCTGGCGTTCGAGTTGGTTAATGCGACGTGGGTTGGGGTGGGGTTTGGTGTGTTCGTGGTCGAGTTGGCGTTGCAGGGCTTCAAGGCGACGACGCACCTCTTGCTTGCGGGCGATGAGGGTATAGCGATCCGTCATCGGTTTCCCTCCGTCATGTTGGTAATAAAAGAGATAGAGAGATTATGAGTAAGCACAGTAACTCAATCTCTCTATCTCTTCATTTCTGCTACCGAAGTTCGCCGCTTATTCCTTCATAAACGGCTCTTGCGAAAAGTCACGAACCTCACGTGGCTTGTAGAGCAGATAGGCTAGCCCGACGCTGCCAAAGAAGAGGGCGATCAACGGCACCATCACAATCGCCATGTTGACTGGATCAACCGTTGGCGTAATGGCCGCGGCGACAATGGCAATGACCACAAACGCTTGTCGCCAGACCCGCAACAACGCCGGCCCGCTGACCAGCCCCATGCGCGACAGTACGGCAATCACCAACGGCATTTCAAAGGAGACGCCGATCCAGAAGACCAGCCGAGTGACAAAGTTGAGATAGCGGTCGGCGGCCCAATCCTGTTCAAAAACGCCCGTTAAGATCGTACTCAAGAAGCCGACAGCGACCGGTAGCAGCACAAAAAAAGCAAAGGCGGCGCCAATCACAAAGAGGACAACAATGCCGGGTACGGTTAGCAAAATGTTCCGCTTTTCATGGGGGTATAACCCAGGCGCCATAAACGCGATAATGTGATAGATAATGACGGGTAAAGCCATTGCCGTACCCACGGTGAAACTTACGCGAAAGATAATCCCAATCGAATCCAACGGATTGAGAATCTGTAAGCGCACACCCATCTCACGTGCCGTACTGGTGACAAAGGCTACCAAAGGGCTATAAAAGAAGAGCGCCACAATGGTGCCAAGCACCAGGGCGCCACAGATCCACATCAAACGCATCCGGAGTTCGATCAGATGCTCCATCAACGACATCTGCCCCTCATTGGGATCGAAGGCTGCTGCTTTCTGGCTCACGGCATCACTCCCTTCTCTACTAGACAGGTGAAGAACAAACCGGCATTACCGACGATTGTTTCCGACTATTCCGACTGGGGCGCCGAATGCCCCTGGGCGCCGTTGGTGGCAACGGCGACGCTGGTTGTCTCCGTGCCGGCAGCAGTAGCCTCGATCGCCTTGGTCACCACCCCATTGGTTGACCCACTGTAGGTGACGGCACCAACCAACGAACTACTCTGTTCCGTCGCCGGCGTCGTCAGCGTTGGTGGCGCAATCTGATTTTCGCTTTCGGTCGCTGGCGCCGTTACCGCTGGGGGTTCGGTTGAAGTTGCTTCGCTGCTGGCAGGCGCAGCCGTTGCGCCAGTGGCGTCCTTTGTTTCGGTAGCCGGCGCCGATGTGACCGTCGATTGTGTTGTTGCTGACTTGGCCGTTGTGGGTGAAGTCGTCGTACTGCTTGTGGTACTTTTAGCGGTCGTTGTCGAAGTTGCCGGTTTGGGGGGTGTGGCTGTCGTCTTGGCCGTTGTCGCGGCGGCTGGTTTGGGCTTGGCGGTGGTTGTTGCGGGTTTCGTCGCCGGCTTGTCCTTGTTTTCTTCGGCGTCGATCGACTCAATTTCACGCTGAAGCATCCGGCGTGGATCCAAATCCTCCAACGCTTTGAAATCATCGCCAAACTGCGCAGTGAACTCATTCGTTAGATTGCGCACATAGCGAATAAATTTGGCAATCTCGCGAAAGGTGGCGGGCAACCGTTCCGGTCCCAACACAATTAACGCTATAATGGCGATCAAGATCAGTTCCTGGATTCCAATGCCAAAGAAACCTTCCATAAGTTACCCTGATATTTCTATAGCAGCCGGATTGATTCATGCTACGTGATAACGTGACAAGGTGCGGCACGAATCACGTAGCACGAATCAATCCGACAATCTTCCTCGTGTTGTCGGCAGCGCGGCGCCAAGAACGCCATTAATAAAGCGCGGGCTGCTGTCGCTGCCAAAAGTTTTTGCTAACTCGACGGCTTCATTGATAACAACCTTGGGGGGGGCATCGCCGGCTTTGGCGCCAATTTCGTAGAGCGCCATACGGAGAATATTACGGTCGATAATCGCTAGCTGATCCACCGGCCATTCGGGCGCAAATTGATGAATCCACTGATCCAGTTCCGCTTGGTGACGAATCACGCCACTGACCAACCAGCGGAGAAAAGCGCCGCCAGTTGTACCAAGCTGGCTCTCGACCAGCCGCGCATCCACCACTGTCCCCGGTTGATGGTGTACACAATCAATTTCATACAAGGCTTGCAGTGCGGCGACGCGCGCCTCTTTACGCTCTTTGATCACCTGTTGATAGTCGGTTGAGCGCCCTTGCTCGCTGCGATCCTTCTCCGCTGCCATTTCTATTTCCCGATCCAGTGGCCGTCGCTCACGAAAGACTAAAGTCTTCACGACATTTACATTACAAGACCGCCATCCACCGTCAGCACCTGACCAGTAATAAAGCCGGAGCGTTCGGCAGCCAAAAAGGCGACCGCCCAAGCAATCTCTTCGGGTGTACCCATCCGTCCGATGGGCGTATTGCTGATAATCGTCTTGCGTTGTTCTTCGTTCAAAACATCAGTCAATGCAGTAGGGATAAAGCCAGGGGCCACGGCATTGACGGTGATGTTACGGCTGGCAACTTCGCGCGCCAAGCTTTTCGTAAAGCCGATAATGCCCGCTTTGCTGGCGGCATAGTTCGATTGGCCAGCCTGTCCTGTTAACCCGACGACACTGCTAATGTTGATAATCCGTCCCCAGCGATTTTTGAGCATGCCGCGCAACGCCGCTCGTGTAACGGTATAGACACTCTTCAAGTTGGTGTCGATGACGGCGTCCCACTCTTCTTCTTTCATACTCATGAGCAAGGTGTCGCGCGTGGTGCCGGCGTTGTTAACCAAAATATCCAGGCTACCCAGGTCGCTCTGCACCTGTTTGACCAAGTTGGCGGCCTGTTCCGCATGGCTCACATCGGCCTGGTAGATCGCACATTCGCCCCCTTTTTCGCGGATGGCGGCGGCCATAGTTTCAGCGCCTTGGGCGTTGCCGCGGTAATGAAGGGCGACTTTGGCGCCGCCGGCGGCCAATTCTTGCGCAATCGCCGCGCCAATGCCACTGCTGCTGCCGGTGACTAAGGCACTTTTCCCCGAGAAATTCATGATCCCACCCATGTAAAGCTACATAAAGCTATCGTCTATCGTTTTGAGTCTATATTATAACGCTAAAGTTGGTAAATGGCGAATATAGTTTTAAGCGCAGTGACAGTTAGCCGTCGGCCAGAAACAACGTCACGCTCGTTGCGAGTCACGGACTCGCAACGAGCGTGACGTTGTTGATTACTTAACGGAATTTCTGCACATACTCCTGTACGCCAGCGGGGATATTGAGCGACCAACGTTCAGCGCTACGGTCAATCCGTTTGATCAACCCAGCCAATACGTCGCCGGGGCCAAGTTCGACAAAGCTCTTGGCGCCTGCCGCCAGCGCCACTTGCATGGAAGCCGTCCAGCGGACGCTGCCAGTCAACTGGGCGGTCAACTCGTCCTGAATCGCCGCCACGGTGGTCAACGGTTGGGCGGTTGTGTTGCCAATAATCGGCACGACCGGCGGAGCAAGCGGCGTGGCCTGGATGGCGGCGCGTAGTTCTTCGGCGGCCGGTTGCATCAACGGGCTATGAGCGGCAATGCTCACCGCCAGTGGCATCACCCGTTTGGCGCCGGCGGCGCTTAAGGCGCTCATGGCGGCTTCCATGCCCACTTTGTCACCGGAAATGACTACCTGTCCGGGGCAGTTGTCGTTGGCAACCTGGGCAATGCCCCCCTGCGCGCTGGCTTCGGCGCAGATCGTCGCCACCTTCGCCTCATCCAGCCCCAGGACAGCGGCCATCATGCCGGGCTGTTGGACGCCAGCCTCTTTCATCAGGCGCCCCCGTTCGCGCACCAAGCGTAAACCATGCACAAAGGTTAAACAACCGGCTGCCACCAATGCCGTATACTCGCCCATGCTATGACCGGCGACAAACGTTGCTCCGCCGTCGCCACCCTGACCGCCACCCTGACCGCCACCGTCGCCTAGCTCCTGTTGCAAGACGCGAAGAACTGCCACGCCAGCGGTCAGGAGCGCTGGTTGGGCATTGATGGTGTCGGTGAGTTCTGCTTCGGGGCCTTGAAAGCAGAGTTCGCTTAAGTTGATGCCCAGAATGTCATCGGCCTCGGTAAAGGTTGTCCGTGCCACCTCATACTGTTGGCACAAATCCTGCAACATGCCAACTTCCTGGCTTCCCTGACCGGGAAAAAGGAAAGCAGTGGCGCCAATGGTGGGAATAAATGGGAATGCAGTCATGCGGCAAAGTTCCTCAAATTGCGTTGATGGGAGGCCAAAGAAGTTCAATTTTTAACAGAAGTCGAACTTCTTCCTATTTAAGTCCTGTAAAATAAAAAAAGGATTTGGAACAGATGCCCAAATCCTTCAGTGACAGCTCGGTTACGCCTTGGTGTCAGTAGCAGCAATGTCGAGCAACTGTCTGCCTTTGTAGTAGCCACAGTGGGGGCAGACCCGGTGCGGCAACATCATCTGGTGGCAGTTGCTGCATTCCACCAACTTCGGAATCCCGATGGCGTCGTGGGCGCGGCGGCGGTTGCGGCGACCTTTGCTCAATTTACGTTTTGGTAGCGGTACCATTTCACAACTCCTTTATATCATTTGCAAGCGTACAACACATTTTCAGTAGTCCACAGTCGTAGAGTCATGTAGTCCAAAGTCGGTCTATTATCATCTCTTCTACACGACGGCTACTGATTTTGATTCAATTTTATTTCGTAATTGCAACTGCTACAAGCGGGCTTAGTAATTACTTGTAATCATAAAATTTGTTAGTTTGCTTATGATCGATGCTGCACCCATTATAGGCAAACTAAAATCTACTTGGTATCTTGCTCTTTTTCGTCCAGGCGAAGCTTGAGCAGCGCCGCCCAACGCGGATCAACCCCTTCCGGCAACGCATCTTCGTCTTCTTCATCCGCTTGCGCGGTTGTTTGCAAGGCAATCTGTTGCGCCAACCAGTTAGGACATTCGCCGGCACCCTGCCAGTTGCAACCGGGGTACATGGGCATCGCTAGCCAAATATTTTGACGCACAACTTCCCGCAAGTCAAGAATGTGATGCTCGTCGATCAACAGCGCTTCATCTTCAAAATCTTCGGTCTCACCCTCAAATTCATCCGGGCGCAGATAGCGGCCTGTCTCGACTTCGGTTAGCGGCCGAAAGCTCTCTTCAAGCTGGATGCGTAGCGGCATGACAATCGGTTCATTGCAGCGACCACAAGTCACCTGGGCTGCCGTGCCTAAATCACCCGTCACCAACACGCCGCTATTTGTGCGCATAATCTGCACCGTTCCCATCAGCGGGCCGAGCAACTGTAGCTCTGCATCCAGATCACTCAGTTCTTCATTTAGTTGATACCGCCGTACTGCGCCGACCGGCTCCTTTAATAATTGAGCGACATTATATTGCATGATCTTCTCTCGCTGCGCTCAGATGTAGCTCCACGGCAGTGTAAATGCTACCTCACTGTCTTCAAGACATTTGGTCATTATACCGCGGGTTGGAGATCATGTCAAACAATCAGCAAAGCAAAGCTTTTCAACTGTTGCCCCTTCTTACTCATCCTCATCAACGAGGCCGGCGGAGAGGCGATTGTTTTTCATCAATTGAATGCCATTATCCACCTGTTTCATCGTTACTTGCAGTTTTTGCGCCAAATCTTCCAAGACCTGGACTGCATAACGATCCGCTTCGGCGGCCCGCCGTTGCGCGGCGCTACGACTTTCATCTAGAATGCGGTCGGCCTCTTTGCGGGCGGTCTGCATGAGCGCGTCTTGGCTGATAATCTCCATGGCGCGCTGTTTGGCTTGTTGGATCAGGCGTTCGGCTTCGGCTTGCGCTTCGGCCAGAATGTGGTCGCGCTGTGCGAGCGTGCGTTCGCTTTCCATGATCGAACTGGGGACGCTAATCCGCATCCGTTCAATGAGTTGGGCAAATTCATTGGCGTCGATCACCCGTAACGACGACAACGGAATGGGCCGCCCCCGGTTTAGGGCATCGGCAAGTTGATCGATCAACTGTAGGATCGCCATGGATGGTCTCCCGGCTTTTCGTGAATAAGAGTTTATGTAACTACTCAGGTTGCTCCTCGCCGGTCACGGACCGGCGAGGAGCAACCTGAGTAGTTACAAGTTTATAATGAATTAATCATGATGCGACATCTTCGTCCCCCGCCCCGCAGCACTGGGCGGCAGCGGTGGGCGTTGGCCGAACTTGCGCTGGAGCGCTTCCTGGACATGGGGGGGCGCCCAGGGTGAACTATCGCCACCCAAGCCGGCGACTTCTTTCAGGATCGTGGCGCTGAGATAAGCATAGTTGCTGCTGCAAAAAAGGCAGCACAACTCGATATCACTCGCTAGCTGCCGATTAGCCAGCCCGATCTGATGCTCATATTCAAAGTCGGCGACGTTGCGTAAGCCACGAATCACTACGCCGGCGCCATGCTGGCGCGCACAGGATACTGTCAACCCCGTATAAGTTGTGACCCGAATGTTCTTGAGATGGGCAAGCGCTTCTTCGGCCAGGGCCAGGCGTTCTTCGGTGCTAAAGAGCAATTTCTTCGGGGGTGCATCATAAACGGCTAAGACCAATTCATCAAAAATCAGGCTGGCCCGACTGGCAATGTCAATGTGGCCGTTGTGAATCGGATCGAACGTTCCAGGGTAGAGTGCCCGCGTCATAAACCAAAACTTTCTTGAATCGGGGTAACGACTAGGCTCCGGCCCGCTCGCAGCCGGTCCATGACCGGCGACCCCGACGCCGGTCATGGACCGGCTGCGAGCAAGCTTGATCATGTTGCTAATCAGGCAAGAAGTAAGTAAAAACCTGATTGCCCAACAAAACGCCTTGTGGCGACAGCCGAATGCGTACAGGGTCGAGTTCGATCAGCCCCCAGCCTTGCAACTGGGTAATCGGCTTGGCGAAAACATCACGCAAATCAACTTGGTGCATGGCGGTGAAGCGTTGAAAGGGAACGCCTTCGCGTAGTAGGCGTAACCCTAACATCATGGTTTCACCCATTGCGCCACGGGCATCGCTCTCTTCACAGAATTCTTCCACTGTATCCCCAGCCCCGATTCGTTTGACATAGCCCGGCACCGGTTTGCGATTGCCCCAGCGCCGACGGATTACATGGTTCTCTGCTTCGCCAAACCAGAGATGACTATGAGCGCCGGGGCCGATCCCCAGATATTCTTGATTGCGCCAGTAGATCAAGTTGTGTTGCGCAGCCAGCACCGGCGTCTGTTCAGCCGCGGCGGTCAATGTAGGCGCTTGTAGGGGCGCATCGGCGGGCGTCGCTTTGGCCCAGTTGGAAATCTCATACTGTAGATAGCCGGCTGTTGCTAGGTGCGCCATTGCGTACTCATAATGGGTCGCCGCCAGATCCTCATCCGGCTCGGCGACTTTGCCGGTGGCAACCCAGTGGTGCAACGGCGTATTCGGCTCGACAATCAGGCTATACAAGCTCAGATGCTCCGGCCCCAACCGAAGCGCTGCCGCTAGCGTTTTGCTCCAGCTTTCCAGGGATTGGCCGGGCAGGCCAAAGATAAAGTCCAGATTGATGTTGGTGAAGCCGGCGGCGCGGGCAGCTTCAAAGGCTTGAAACACATCCTTGACATCATGGATGCGGCCCAAAAAGGTCAACTCTGCCGGTTGAAAACTCTGGACGCCAATGCTCAGGCGGTTGACCCCCAGGGCGCGCAAGATTTCAAATTTAGCCCGATCGACGGTGCCGGGATTGGCTTCACTGGTGATCTCACACCCTGGCGTCAGCACAAAGTTACTTTGAATGGCGGTGAACAATTGGGTCAACTGTTCAGCCGTCAACAAGGTGGGCGTGCCGCCGCCAAAAAAAATCGTGTCGATTGGCCGTCCGGTGACGGTTTCGCGCCAGCGTGCCATTTCCCCGCACAGGGCGTCAACCGTCGCCCCAATCTGCTTTTCTAAACCGGCATAGGTGTTGAAATCACAGTAGGGACACTTCTGGGCGCAGAAGGGAATATGAATGTACAAGCCCAAGCGACCGGAAGTAGCAGGTGACGACGCCGGCATCGGTGGCGAAGTGGAGATGCGGGCGGCGCCATTTGGTACGGTTGGTTGGGCAACAGCTTGGCCGTTCAACGATTCTCCAACCGGAAACCATGACCGCGTACCGTCACAATGTAGCGGAACTCTTCGTCCGTTTCGCCGATGCGTTCACGCAGCCGCCGCACCAGCGCATCGATGGCCTGTTCACTCACCCCTTCGCCGCTCGCTTCCGGCCAGACGGCATCGACAATCTGTTCACGCGTCACCACACCGCCGCCCGAATCCCATAAAACTTCTAGTAGGCGATATTGGTGCAGGCTGAGGGGTGGATCGGCCAGAATGCCATTGATCCAGACCTGGCGCGTCTCTTTGTCCAGCCGCAAACCGATCTTGTCATTGTCAAAGGTCAATGGCGCCGTTGCACCGGCATCGACAAAGGCTAGTTTAAAGCGCAAGGCAATCTGAATTTCATCGCCATCTTGCAGGGGGATGGCGCCTTCAACGGCCTGACCGTTGACATGGGTGCCATTTTTGCTGCCCAGGTCTTCGAGTTGGTAACCGTCACCGCGCCAGGTGATGCGTGCATGATAGCGGCTGACCTGCCGGTCGGGGAGGGCAATGTCACATTCATCACTCCGCCCAATAGTCAGGGTGCGCGTGCGTTCCAAGGGCCAGCGGCGGCCGGCTTCGGAGCCGCGCTGTAACACCAACATGGCCGTTTCGCGCGGGCGCGGTTTGGCGTGTAACTGGTCGGTAATCGAATGGCTTTCTGTAATTGTGGTCATAACAAATCCTTTTGCTGAGATAGCGTCTGGATTGGTTCAAAGAAAATTCAGTGCACCCAGCGCAAGTCCGAACGGAAAATACAAACAGTCCGTAGTCCGTAGTCCGTAGTCCCCGAGTCAGCAGAGAAGTTTTAAGACTTTGGACTCTGGACTTTGGACTACGGACTTTGGACTATATTTTCTAATCAACGGGTCTCACTTAATTGACAGCTTAGCCATCCTGGCGCATAATGCACTTTGGTATACAGATTGTGGTATACACATTTTGCTATCAAGCCAGACCATTAGGGTCTCACAGACCATAGCGGTCTCTGGTGGCGAAGCTGTCTTGCGTAAGTGCTAATTAGCATACAGCTTATCCATGATGAATCAATGATCTGTGGCTTGGGCATATACTGCCTTACACAAGATGATGACTGACTAGCGCGTCCGGTTTTGGCAATTTCGTGCATTAATACCTAACATACCTCGTACTAGCTGTCAGGACCCTTAAGTAATAATTTGTAATGAAGAGCGGTATTCCAGTTTGTAATCGGCTGACCTGGCTGAGTGGCGTCAACGGAAATTACAGAACGGGGTTGCTACCGCCCGACTACGTAGACGTATGGCATGCCGGAATGGTCACGCTATATGTCAGTTGTATGGTAATTTATTACGCAATTTGTCATTGGTCGCACCATGTCATCGCTATACTAGTCAGTATTAGTTAGTACTATATTAATAGTATAACCGCTAAAAATGCAAATGATACTCTCTTCCTATACCAACGATGCTCGTTCAACCAGACAGGCGCGCGCGGTACGCCAGGTTGACGATTCCTGTCTCCCATCGCACCCAACCGATTTAAGCCTATGGTTGTACAAATATGTTGTGGAGGTGGATCCGTGCAATATATTTTAGACCCAGGCGCCGTTCTACGCAACCGTTACGAGATTTTGGAACTGGTTGGGCAGGGCGGCATGGGCGCCGTCTACAAAGCTTCAGACCGGCGGTTGGAAGGTCGCGTTTGTGCAGTAAAGGAGATTTTACCCCATCTTTCAGAAAACACAACTTCTGAAAGTGAGTTGGAACAGATCACAGAACAGTTTCGTACCGAAGCTAGCATTCTGGCCCGGTTGGATCATCCGCACCTACCCAAAGTCTCCGACTATTTTGCCAATGGCAATCGTGAATATTTGGTGATGGACTTTGTCGAAGGGCGCGATCTGCAAGAAGTGGTGCAGGAAGCCAAACGGCGCAACGAGTTTCTGAGTGAATCCCAAGTGTTGACCTGGACGGCCCAACTGTTGGACGCACTGGAATATTTGCACAACCAAGATCCGCCGGTGTTGCATCGCGATATCAAACCGAGCAACATCAAAGTCACCTTGCGCGGCGACATTAAACTGGTCGATTTTGGCCTGGTCAAAGTGTTGTTTAAAGATGATAGCCGCACCGTGACCGTTGTCCAAGGGCGTGGCACTGTGGCCTATACCCCACTCGAACAATATGGCGGCGACACCAGCTTTACTGATATACGGAGCGATATTTACAGCTTGGGCGCCACCCTCTATCATCTGTTGGCTGGTCAACCGCCGGTGGATGCGCGCGAACGTTTTCTCCACCCTGGTGTGTTGGAATCACTCCGGCTGATCAACCCGGAGATTTCGCCTAGAGTGGAACGGGCTATCTTTTATGCGCTGGGAATGCACCCCAGTGAACGCCCCGCCACTGTGCGTGAATTGCGTGAGATGCTTTTTGGCTCAAAACCGTTGACCACCCAACAGACGCCCATGACCGAAAGCTTGCGAATGGCAGCCACCTCCCCCAGTTGGCAAGAGTTGTTCTACCAAAATCGCGTATTAGTCGGGGTGGCCCTGGCGTTGGCTGTGATTGCGATTATTATTAGCTTGCCGTAAAGAGATAAACCGGATCAGAGTGTGGCATACTATACCATTGCGCAACAGCGCTTACAGCATCAGGCAGCGACGCCGGCGGGGTTTCGGCCCCTGAAACATTATTTGGGGCTATTGCTGCCGCCGTTGATCAGTGAATTGCATGCCAGTTTTCGAGCTTGGGGTGAACTGGGCTACTCGCCGGCGCCGCTAGCGCCGAAACGAGTTTACTTGAATGCCGCTGGTCAGCTTGTCTTTTGGTTTGACGATGCGTATGAGCCGCAGCCCCTATCGCAAGTGGGCATCGGCCCCGATCTGGCCGGCTGGCTGGTCTTGTTAGATAAGTGGATGGAAACATACGTAGTGATTGCGCGTGCGCGCACAACCTGGAATTTGCGAGAATTGGCAAGTGCATTATCATTTGTCACACCTGCCTTTTTGCCGACACAATTGGTGGCCCATCCACCCAATAATTGGGAACGCGTGGCTCTGGCGCTGGCCATGACCATTGCCGATGGGCCACTCCAAGGCACGCCGACAAACCAGCATTGGCAACAGCATAAGCAGTCATAACATAATCATCAATATGCGTGCTGCGTGTTGCGTGATTTGTGAAATTACCAGTCACGAATCACGCAACACGCAGCACACAACACGAATCACGCAACACGAATCGAATTTTGTGACTAACGAACGTAGTCCTTTACCAGTGATCAATCAGGAAATCAAACGCACCTGGCGACGCAGCCGGCAAGATTACTCTGCGGGTGGCGTGGCCTATCGGCGTGCGCCAGCCACCGATGAGATTCAGATCGCCCTCATTGCCACGCATGGCGGCCAACGCTGGCAACTGCCCAAGGGTTCACGCGAAACAGGCGAATCTTCCTTAGAAACCGCCGTGCGTGAAGTGGCTGAAGAGACAGGGATTCTGACTGTCCAAGATGCCTTTTTGCAAACCATCGATTACTGGTATTGGGACACCTACCAAAAAGAGGTGCCGGAGTTAGTTCACAAACTGGTCGATTTTTATCTCCTACGCATGATTGGTGGCGAACTGACCGACAGCAGCTACGAAGTTGATGCCGTCGGTTGGTTCACCATTGACGACGCCCTCCGCACCATGACCTTTGACGGCGAAAAGGCAGTAGTACAACAGGCCGTCGTGCTGTTGACAACACCGATGTAACATCTGCTTGCGCGCTTGAGAGATATGTAGTCGTGAACGAAGCCGTAGGCTCTCAAGCGCTTAATCTCCTTCATTACACCTTCCGTTTGTGCTAATTTACCAGCCATTGGCTTAGTAGTAGTACCGGCTGTGGGCCTTGATGGGCCGCTGCATTTTCTGATCCAGTGCGCAACTGCCAATTGTAACCAGTATGACAACCAAAGGCTGATTTACAAGCTATAGTGTTTCTGTACATGTTTTGTTCACTATTTGAAATATGTTTGTACATGATTTTCTAGCAGGTGGGGGGTGATAATTCATGTTTACTCGTCTTTGGCGGAAAACCGAGGAGAAGCAACCGGCAACAACAGCTTCATCACTCAGTCAGCATTTGATTGAGGTACGCCAGGTGGTAAAAACTTTTGCCACTGCCGCCGGCGAATTTACGGCGTTACGGGGCGTCAACCTCCAGGTAAATCCGGGTGAATTTATTGCCGTGGTGGGTAAATCGGGCAGCGGCAAATCGACGCTAACCAACATGATCACCGGCATCGACCGCCCAACACGCGGCGAGGTCTGGATCAATGGCGTGCCGGTGCATACGCTGCGCGAAAATCAGATCGCCAGTTGGCGTGGACGCACCGTGGGTGTGGTCTTTCAGTTCTTCCAACTGCTGCCCACGCTCACCGTGCTGGAAAATGTCATGCTGCCCATGGACTTTTGTCATCTTTACACTCGCCGTGAACGCCATGAACGCGCCATTCACCTGTTAGAACAGGTCGAAATGACTGCACAGATGCACAAATTGCCCACGGCCATTTCCGGCGGTCAGCAACAGCGAGCCGCCATTGCGCGTGCGCTCGCCAATGATCCGCCCATTATTGTTGCCGACGAGCCGACCGGCAATCTCGATTCCAAAACGGCTGACGCCGTCTTTAGCCTCTTTACCCGCCTCGTCGATAGCGGCAAAACCATTCTGATGGTAACGCACGATGACGACCTGGCCCACCGCGTCACCCGCACCGTCACCATTGCTGACGGCGCCATTGTGGATGATCGTCTCAGCGCCAATGAGGCGGCTGTACATAAAGAAGGGCATAAAGAGGTGCAGCCCAGCGCCCCCATGCCCCAACCGGCGTCCGCACCGGTCTTAGCTCCCCGTTTGGAGCCGGTCTATGCTTGACCCGCGTTGGCGTAAAGTCTTACGCGATCTCACCGCCAATCGCACCCGCACCATCCTGGTGATCGTTTCGATTGCCGTTGGCGTCTTTGCCGTTGGTACGGTGCAACATCTGCGCACCTCGATTTTGCAGGAGATGCAGGCCGCCTATGATGCCAGCGCCGCCGCCCAAGCCACCCTCTTTGTCAGCGACTTTGACGATGAGGCATTGGAGGTGGTGCGCCGGATGCCGGAAGTGGCCGCCGCCGAAGGTCGCGCCGGCTTAAGCGTTGAGGTGGAAGTAGCGCCGGGCCGCTGGGAGTCGATGAACATTACGCCGATTGATGATTTTACCAAGAATCAGGTCAATCTTCTCACCCCTGTCTACGCCGTCAAGGGGCATCCTGCCTTTGGCGCCGAACGCACTCGCTGGCCGGGTGAAGATGAGATCGTCCTCGAACGCGCTTCTTTGGATGCCAGCGAGGCTTTACCGGCTGGTCTGCAAGTTGACCAAAGCCTGCGGCTGAAAACGCCCGATAGCAAGATTCGTGACGTTGTGGTCACCGGCGCCGTCTATGACCCCAGTGGCTTTCCGGCCGCCTTTACAGGCAGCGCCACTGGTTATGTCGATTTTGACACCTTTGAGCGACTGGGGGGGACGCGCATCTATAACCAACTGCTGATCCGGGTCAATGGTACGCCGGAACAGATGCTTGATGAAGAATATATTTCCAGCATTGCTACGCTGGTCAGTGACAAAATGGAGCGGGGGGGCGCTACGGTACAACGCCTTTTTGTGCCGGAGCCGGGCGAACTGCTCTTCCAAAACATCTTTGATTCGGTCTCGCTCTTATTGACGCCATTAGGGTTGTTGGCGCTCTTTCTGAGTGGCTTTTTGGTGGTCAATACCATCTCTGCCTTGGTTGCCCAACAGACGCGCCAAATTGGCATTATGAAGACGGTTGGTGCGTTACGCCCGCAAGTCATTGGTATGTATCTAGGCGCGGTGTTGGTCTACAGCGTGCTGGCGCTGCTGCTGGCGATCCCGCTTACGATGTTTGTGACGGGCGCCGTGCTGCAATTTGCCGGCAACTTTATCAACATCGACTTTCCCCGTTGGTCACTGCCGCCGTCGGTATTGCTCTTGCAAGTGGGGGTGGGTCTACTGGTGCCTGTGGTGGCGGCGTTGGTGCCTGTACTGCGCGGGGCGGCGGTCACCGTGCGCGAGGCGATTGCCGATGTGGGATCGGGCGTGCGTAAGATCGGTGTCTTTGACCGGATCCTAAGCCGGATTCGGGGGCTGTCCCGTCCGCTACAACTCTCATTGCGCAATACCTTTCGCCGGCGCGCCCGTTTGGTGCTGACGCTGTTGATGCTTGTGCTTGGCGGCATGATCTTTATGACCATCGGCAGTGTGCGCGCCTCGCTCAGCAGCTTGATCGAAGCGGGGTTGGCCTACAGCCAATATGACATTCAAATTCGCTTTAACGAACCATACCGCGTGCCGCGCATTGAATCGACCATCTACAGCGTGCCGGGCGTGGCCGAAGTGGAGAGCTGGATCACCACACTAGCGACGCGCCAACGGGATGACGGCACGGAAAGCAACCCGATCACGGTCATTGGCCTGCCGGCGGAGAGCACCATGGTGCAGCCGACCTTGGCCGCTGGCCGTTGGCTGCGGCCTGAAGACGAGAACGCCATTGTCGTCAGTACCCAACTGCTGGCGACCGACAGCGACATTGAAGTCGGCAAGACGATCATCATGGAACGCAACGGGCGTGAAACGCCTTGGCTAGTCGTCGGCGTGGTGCAGGTGTTGAGTGGCCCGCCCAACTTTATTCCGGCCTATGCCAACTATGAGTATGTCTCGCGCTACGCCGGGCAAGTCATGCGCAGCGATAGCGTGCAGGTCAAAGTCACCCATATGGGTGATGCCACCCCTGATGACGTAGTCACCCGGCTGGAGGCCGAACTTGATGCACAGGGGTTCAATGTCGAATCGCTCTTTACTATCAACCGCATTCGCCAGATCTCCGGCGGCATCTTTGATGTGATTGTCTATCTGCTCTCGGCCATGGGCGTTTTGATCGCCACCGTTGGCGCGCTGGGCTTGATGGGCACCATGAGCACCAACGTCCTTGAACGTACGCGTGAGATCGGCGTCATGCGCGCCATCGGCGCCACCGACGGCGCGATTCAACGCATTGTGATTGTCGAAGGGGTGATCATCGGCTTTATCAGTTGGCTGATCGGCGCAGCGTTGGCTTACCCCATTGGCGCCGTCATCAGCACCGGCGTCGGGCAAGTGTTGTTCAACGCCGACTTGCCTTATACCTTCTCTTCCACAGGCGTTATTACCTGGTTCTTCATCGTCGCCTGTCTGGCCGCAGTCGCCAGCTTTCTGCCGGCGTGGAATGCGTCGCGGTTGACCGTGCGCGAGGTGCTGGCGTATGAGTAAGTTGTTCCTTCATCGGTAGAAAAAGTGGCTTGCGTATACATTACGCAAGCCACTTTTTTATTTCCAGAACTTAGGCAGAAGCCAGCCAGACCTCCGGGAAGGGGGTAAAGGCTGACTTGTCATGCAAACCATTTTTACCCCCTTCCCGGAGGTCTGGTCTATCGCTGCGAAACGGTGTTTGTAAGTCCGATGTTCTTTTCTGATCGCCTGGAATGCGGGTTGCGCCCCATGCGTTGCGTTTCGCCTACATTGTGAATTTGCCCCAGAACTTGTATACTACCTGAAATAACCGCTCCTAACCACAGAAGGAAAACAGTAGCATGAATTTCATCATCTTCCAACCGGACGAATTGCGCGCCGAGAGTGTGGGCTGCTACGGCCATCCCCTGGCGCCGACGCCCAATATTGACGCATTGGCAGCCCAAGGAACGCGCTTTGATCAATGTCATGTCCAGCATTCGGTCTGCACGCCGTCCCGTTGCAGCATGATGACCGGCCTCTATCCCCATGTGCGCGGTCATCGCACCTTGTGGCACCTTTTGCGCCCCCATGAGCCAAATCTGCTCAAGTACCTCAAGCAGGCGGGCTACACAGTCTTGATGTACGGCAAAAATGATCTCCTGTCCACCGCCAGCTTTGCCGACAGCGTAACCGAGGCGCGCTCCCACGGCAAGGGCAAGTTTGGTCAGAACCCATACGCTTTTGACGACCCGCGTTACTACAGTTTTCTCTTTGATCCCTATACCGATGTGCTGGAGGATCACGGTGACTATGCCAACGTCCACGCCGCCATCAACTTTCTCAAGACCAAACCGCAGGAGCCGTTCTGTATCTTCTTACCCCTGACCTTTCCGCACTGTCCCTATTCAGCACCGCAGCCCTGGCATGACCTGATCGACCCCGCTGATCTGCCGCCGCTGCGCCCCCCCGATTTGGCCGACCGGCCTGATTTCCACGCGCTCATCCGTCGTTACCGGCGGCTTGACCAGCTATCGGCAATGGAACAGGAGAAACTGTTGCGCAAAATCCAGGCCGTCTACCTGGGCATGACCGGCTTTATCGATCATTTGTTGGGCCAACTGCTCAACGCGCTGGAAGATAGTGGACTGGCCGACAACACCACCGTGACCTTCACCTCGGATCATGGCGACTATGCCGGTGACTACGGTCTGGTTGAAAAGTGGCCGAGCGCCGGTGAGGAGGTGATTACGCGCGTGCCGCTGATTGTGCGCACACCGGGTGGTAAAGCCGGGCATGTTGTGAACGAGCCGGTCGAACTTTTTGATTTGATGGCGACGACGTTGGAACAAGCCGGTCTCCCGGCGCAACACACCCATTTTGCTCGCAGCTACAGCCAGCAACTGGCAGGCGCGGCCGGTGATCCCAAGCGGGTGGCCTTCACCGAGGGCGGCTATGCGCGTCATGAAGCCCACTGCTTTGAAGGTCGCCCGGATCGGGATCTCTTTGCCCGTACTGCCAACAATATCTACTATCCCAAAGGTCAACAACAGCAAGATTATCCCGACAGCGTTGGCCGGATGATCGCCATGCGCACCGGAACGCACCGTCTGGTCTACCGCCCAACCGGGCAATGTGAATTGTACGACCTTGCCAGCGACCCGCAAGCGTTGTACAATCTCTATGGCAGCGCCGCGGTGGCGGATATCCAACGCAAGCTGGAAGCGCAACTGCTCACCTGGCTGGTGCAGAGCAGTGATGTGACGCCGTTTGATACTGATCCGCGCGGCTATGCTTAAAACAGAGTGCGTTTAGAACCAGTCTAACAGGAGTTGTTGTCATGCCCTATGCTGTTGAGATGCGTCTGGGCGTCCAAGTCCCCATGCGCGATGGTGTCCATCTGTCCGCCGATATTTACCTGCCCAAAGCGCACGGCCCCTTTCCCACCGTGCTAGTCCGCACCCCCTATAGCAACAATAGTGACCCGGCGGTGATGCGGGCGCGCGCCTTGGCCAACAATGGCTATGTCTGTGTCTTGCAAGATACCCGTGGCCGTTGGGACTCCGGCGGTGATTATTATCCACTACAAGGCGAAGGTGCAGACGGCTACGACACCCAGGAATGGATCGGGCGCCAGCCGTGGAGCAACGGCAAAATTGCCACCTCTGGCGGCTCTTATCTGGGCCATGTCCAATGGCAGAGCGCACCCTATGGCAGCCACTATTTAACCGCGATGACGCCACGCGTAATCGGGCCTAACTTTTTCAAACTGCTACGTCCCGGCGGCGCTTTCCAACTCAATCTCTGCGCCACTTGGGGGACATCGACGAGTGAGCATACCGGTCAATCGATTGCTTACCACGACTGGACGGAACTTTTCTACACCTTGCCGCTTAAGGATCTGGATCAGGCTGCCGGTCGCGCGTTGCCCTTCTGGCAAGATTTCTTTGCCCACCCGACCTATGATGACTACTGGGCGGCGATAGATGTTGAAGCGCAGTGGGGCAAAATTACGGCGCCAGCCTTCAACATGGGCGGCTGGTATGATATTTTTATCGAAGGCTCCTTTGCCTGTTTCAATGGCTTGCGCCAGCAGGGCGGTTCACCGGCAGCGCGCCAGAGTAAATTGATTGTCGGGCCGTGGGTGCATGGTCTAAGTATTTCGCCGAAAACAGGCGACATTGACTTTGGCTTCCATTCCATGCAAGACCTGGATGCGCTCGAATTTCGTTGGCTGGAGCAGTGGCTCAAGGGCATCCACACCGGCATTCTCGATGAAGCGCCGTTGCGCCTCTTTATCATGGGCATCAACGAGTGGCGCGATGAGTATGAGTGGCCACTGGCGCGCACTGAATGGCAACAGTGGCATCTCCACAGCGGTGGTCATGCCAACACCCTGCGTGGCGATGGTGTTCTCGCCCCGGCAGCCCCCAACGCTGAACCAGCCGACAGGTTTGTCTATGACCCGCTTTATCCTGTGCAGACTAATGGCGGCAACAACTGCTGTGCGCCCCAGATTTCGCCCTGGGGGCCATATGACCAACGTGCGGTCGAGATGCGCAGCGATGTACTCTGTTACACCAGCGAACCGCTGACCGGGGATTTGGAAGTCACCGGCCCAATCAAGCTGATCCTCTACGCCGCCACCGACAGTCTCGACACCGATTGGACGGCGAAGCTGGTCGATGTTGCGCCGAGCGGCTATGCCAAAAATCTCTGCGACGGCATCCTCCGCGCCCGTTACCGGGAGAGCCTGACGACGCCAACGCTGCTGACGCCCAACCAAATCTACCAATACGAAATTCATGTCGGTGTCACTGGCAATGTCTTCCGCAAAGGCCATCGTATTCGTCTGGAAGTCTCCTCTTCCAACTTCCCCCGCTTTGACCGCAACCTCAATACCGGCGGTCTCTTTGGACAAGAAAGCGAGTTGCGTTCTGCCCAGCAAACCGTTTATCATGAAAGGGCGTACCCATCGCACTTGGTGTTGCCGGTGATTCGGCATCTGACATAAATAGAGGTACAAGATGAAGTGGACGGAAGAAGTACAACTTCGTTTCAATGAACTGCGTCAAAAAGAGTTAGCTGGGACATTGAGCGCCAATAAGAAAGCGGAGTTAGCTGAGTTGTTCACTGTCATTGGTGCCGATGAGGAGCGCTATTTGGCCGGTGTGATTGCTCAAATGCAGGCAGAACAAAGGGCAAGAGAAGCCTACGGACAAGCAAATCAGCACTTGCAACAACGCAACACTGAACTAAAGGAAGAAATCGTCTATTTACAAGCCTTGATTCACTAGTTACTCAATCAAAATGTAACTGTTTAGTCGCTCGTATAACTACAACGAATTGGGGGAGAAACGAAATTGGTGTTTTATCAAATGAGTCGTGATAGGTAAACCGTCCCGTAGGGACGCGTGAGTTTAGGGACAAGGGTAAGCATTTTTTCACCCCTAAACTCACCTGTCCCTACGGGACAAAACTCGCGTAAAATGGAGCCGGCTGACCGATCACCACTTGGTTGACAAAACGGTAATTGTGCTTGATGACCAATTCGTTCGTCCCCAATTCGTGGTAGTTGTTTGGCTGAATCATCATAAAAAACAATCTAAATCAACAGAAACGCAGGAGTAACCATGAAACTCGTAACCTACAAACCACGCGCCAGCAGCGCCCAACTGGGGGCGATTGTGGACAACCGAGTCGTCAACCTGGCCGAAGTTTCCGGCGGCGCGCTGCCCAATGATATGCGCGCCTTCCTGGAACTGGGCGAAGAGGGTCTTAGAATCGCCCGTCGCGTGGCAACCAAGAAGGCCGCCAAAGAGAGTGGCATTGCCCTCGGCGATGTCAAACTCATGGCCCCCATTACCAACCCCAACAAGGTGATCGCCATTGGTCTCAACTACCTGGATCACATTCGCGAGAGCAACGCCCAGACGCCTAAGATTCCGATCATGTTTACCAAGTACACCTCCTCGATCATCGGTGACGGCGATACGATTCACTGGGACCCGAACGAAACCGCCAAGGTGGACTGGGAAGTGGAATTGGCCGTGGTCATCGGCAAGCGCGCCTACCGGATCAGCGAAGAGAGCGTCTTTGATTACGTGGTTGGTTACACCGTCTGCAATGATGTCAGCGCCCGCGACCTACAAAGCGAACGGGGCGACCAATGGATTCGTGGCAAGTCCATGGACACCTTCTGCCCACTCGGCCCTTGCATCGTCACCAAGGATGAGATTGCCGATCCGCACAATCTGAAACTGCGCACCCTTGTTAACGGCGAGACCATGCAGGATTCCAACACTAGCGAACTGCTCTTCAAAATCCCGCACCTGGTCTCCTACCTCAGCCGCGCCTTCACCCTGCTGCCCGGCGATGTCATCATCACCGGCACGCCCCCAGGCGTCGGCATGGGCAAAAAACCGCCGATCTTCCTCAAGCACGGCGATGTGGTCAGCGTCGAGATCGATGGCATTGGTAAGTTAACGAACCCCTGCGTAGAAGACAAGTAAAGATTGCGAGAGTAAGGGATTGCGAGATTCGGTGATTGGGTCATCTGGAAGCGACGGGGTTGACCGGCAAATCTTCCGGGAAGGTCGATTCTGTTGACAGGATCGTCCGCTTTAACCTTCCCGGAAGATGGTTGGCAAGTTCTACGTTCCCGGTGAGCTGAATCTCTCAATCTCTTTACTTCTGGAGAATGAATCATGTCCAACGAAACATTTATGATCACCGGGGCGATGGGTTGTATCGGCTCGTGGGTGATGCGGAATTTGGTACAAGAAGGTGTGTCTGTTATTGGCACCGATCTGGCGACGGAGGCGGTGCGCCCGCGCCAGGTGATGAGCGCTGAGGAACTAGCGCAAGTCCAATTTGTCAAGCTCGATGTGACCGATCTCAAGGCGGTGCGCAGTGTGGTAGAGGAGAATGGCGTCACTCATATCATCCATCTGGCCGGGTTGCAGGTGCCATTTTGTCGCGCCAATCCGTCATTGGGCGCGCAGGTCAATGTCGTCGGCACGGTCAATATCTTTGAGGCGGCGCGTTATGGTGGGGTGAAGGGGTTATCCTATGCCAGTTCACTAGCAGTGCTGGGTCCCTCGGAAGATTACCCGGAAGGGCCGATCAGCGATGATGTGGCGCTGTTGCCGCGCACGCTCTATGGCGTCTACAAAGTGGCGAATGAAGGCACCGCCCGCATCTATTGGCAGGACTGGCAGATAGGTAGCGTTGGCCTACGCCCTTACATCGTCTATGGCGTCGGGCGCGACCAGGGCATGACCAGCGACCTGGCAAAGGCGATTCTGGCGGCGGTGGCCGGGCGGCCCTTCCACATTCGCTTTGATGGGCCGGTCGGCTTGCAACATGCCAATGATGTTGCCAAGATGTTTATCGGTACGGCGCGTGCCAGCTATCAAGGCGCGGCGGCCTGTAACCTGCGCAATGACATTGTCGAAGTGAGCGAATTTGTCCGCCTGCTGAAAGCCGAAGCGCCGGGCGCCCAGATCACCTATGCCGAAAACAAACCGCTTCCCTTCCCCTCGGACCTAGATGACGGCGGTCTGCGCGAAATCCTCGGCGGGATGCCCTGGACGCCGCTGGCTGAAGCGATCCGCAATGATCTGGCTCATTTCCGACGCTTGCTGGAGGCTGGGTTGATTGATTTGAAGCAGTTGGAAAATTAGACTATGCCTGAAGTTAGCCGTTTCTTTGGGATTATTATCTCGCTAAACTATAACGAACATCCACCGCCGCACTTTCATGTGCGTTATAATGATAGAGAGCGCTCGTTGACATTGAATCATTACGGCTGTTAGAAGGGCATCTTTCCCCACGCGCTTTGGGAATGGTGATAGAGTGGGCAAGTCGCTATCAGGTGGATTTGAGAACCAACTGGAGCTTAGCGCGCCAGATGAAGCCACTCAAAAAGATTCCACCATTGGAGTAAGCCATGTTAAAAGATATTATTGATGTGAAGCCTCTACATGACCAGTGGGTATATCTACGCTTTGAGGATGGGGCTGAAGGAAAGGTAAACCTGGCTGAATTAATTGAATTTCGCGGGGTTTTTGCGCAGTTATCCGATCCGGCCTACTTTGCCCAAGTTCGTGTCCACCCAGAATTAGGAACGATTTACTGGCCGAATGACGCTGATTTAGACCCGGATGTTTTGTATAGTATTGTCACGGAGGAACCTCTGCCGGTACTGGCCCTAGCTTGATCATAACTATGTGTCAAGGATACCAACGATGGTTGAATTTACCATACAGCTTCCCGATAATTTGGCAAACCGTCTGGAGCCAATTCGCCAATGGCTGCCTCCGATCCTGGAACTTAGCTTAGTCACCTTCAAAACTCCTGCTGCGATAACGGTTGCCGAAATTATTGCGTTTCTATCCGGCAATCCTTCACCAGATGCAGTTTTCCATTATCACGTTAGCCAACGCGCACAGGGGCGCTTACGCCATCTCCTGGCGCTAAATGCGGCTGGTCGGGTAAGCCTGGACGAAGAGCGTGAATTAGACGAGATTGAAAAGATCGAACACATCATGATGATGCTAAAAGCGCAGCTTGCGTCTGCACTTTACGAAAAGTAGGATAAAACAACTATGCCAGCCATCTCCACCGTCCCCTTAGGGGGCAAAAATTCATTACAAGTGACTAATCTCGGCTTTGGCACGGCGCCCATTGGCAACGTGAACACCGTCTCCGCCGCCGATGCCGAAGCGACCATTCAGCACGCTTACGAGAAGGGCATTCGCCTCTTTGACTCGGCGCCGCTCTATGGCCGCGGCGAGAGCGAACTGCGCATTGGGCGTGCGCTGCGGGGCGTGCCACGCAATAGCTATGTCATCTGCACCAAGATTGGCCGGGTTCTCAACGCCGACCGCAGCGCCTTTGTCTACGATTTCTCCTACGACGGCGTGATGCGCAGCTTTGAAGGCAGCCTCAAGCGCCTAAACACCGACCATGTCGAGATTGTTCTGGTTCACGACCCCGATGCTGATACGGTTGACCATGAGCAAGACGCGCTGGACGGCGCGTTCCCAGCCTTGCGGGATCTGCGTCGCCAAGGGGTAATTAAGGCCATTGGCGCCGGCATGAACCAGTGGCAGATGGAGCAACGCTTTGCCCAGCAGGCTGATCCTGATGTCTTCTTGCTAGCCGGGCGCTACACGCTCTTGGAACAGACTTCGCTGGGCTTTTTGAAACTATGCAAGGAAAAAGGCATCGGCATTTTCTTGGGCGGCGTCTACAACAGCGGCATCCTCGCCACCGGCCCCAGTGCAACGGCCCAGTACAACTATGCCAACGCCCCCGCCGCCGTGCTGGAAAAGGCGCGCAAGATCAACGCCATCTGTGAACGGCATGGCGTGCCGCTCAACCGCGCCGCCCTTCACTTTGCTCGCGCCCATCCGACCATCACTTCATTGGTGGTGGGCGCGGTCAAACCGGCAGAAGTGGATGCTAATGTGACCGCCCTCAGCGCGTCGATCCCAGTTGAACTGTGGCAAGATTTACGCGCCGCTGGCTTGATTGAAGCCGATGCCCCGGCGCCGACAACCTAGCGCAGTAAACCAGTCGCGTAGCGACGACGGATGGTAGCCGGGGGTTTATGAAGGTTATTTATTTCGGTAAAGGTGTACCCTTGCGGTCGCCCACGGGGCACCGGCAAGCGGATGCCCCTACGAAAATTACCGAATTTAATTCATAACCGTATGAACCCTCGGCTCGACAGGAGAAACGCATGACCAACGCCGGCAATGAAACACAAGTCGTCCAAGCGCAATATCGCACCAGCGCCAATCTTGACGCGCGTATTCGGCTCCATGTCCGCTTTAGCACCAACCACTACGGCTGGCCGCGCTGGGTGCTGGATCAGATCGAGGCACCGCCGGCAGCGCATTTGCTGGAGGTGGGCTGTGGGCCGGCCAGTCTATGGGCCGAAAATGCCGACCGTATCCCTATCGGCTGGCAGATTACCTTGACCGATCAATCCGCCGGGATGATCGCCCAGGCCCAGCAGAACCTTGCCGCCACGATGCATCCGTTTCAGTTTGCCCAGATGGATGCTCAGTCGCTCCACTTTGCCGATGGCGCTTTTGACGTGGTCATTGCCAACCACATGCTTTATCATGTACCGGATCTGCCACAGGCGTTGCGTGAGATTCGGCGAGTGCTGAAACCCGGCGGTCGGCTCTATGCCGCCACCAATGGCAAGGCGCACATGGCAGAACTGCGCACCTTGATCCAGGGGTTTGACCCAACCCTAGACTACATGGCAACAACCGCGCCGCCGGAACGCTTTTTCTCGCTGGAAAACGGCGTAGATCATCTATCATCCTGGTTTGCAACGGTGGAATTACGGCGCTATGAGGATGGCTTAGCTGTCACTGACGCCAACGCTTTGGTCGATTATGTCTTTTCGATGATGACCTTCACTGGCGCCCAATTCAGCGACCCTGCGGCGGCGCAAGCCGCCTTCACGGCCTATACAACCGCCCAGGTAGCGCAACGTGGCGGGGTCTTCCCCATTCAAAAAGCGACTGGCCTCTTTATCGCAACGAAAGAGGGGGTGTAACCCAATGTTGGAACAAGCGGATTTGACCCTGACCTTGGCGAAAAAAGCCTATCAACAGATCCATCCAATGCAAATGCAGCGGTTGCTGACGTTAGAGCGGCTGATCTATGAACAAAAACGGCCTGTTATTATTGTCTTTGAAGGGTGGGATGCGGCCGGCAAAGGGACAACCATTCGGAAACTGACCGAGCCTTTAGATCCACGCGGCTTCAAAGTGTTGCCGACCAATGCCCCCCGCACCCATGAACAGCAGAAACCCTGGCTCTGGCGCTTTTGGATGCAGATTCCGCGTCATGGACAGATTGCGATCTTTGACCGCAGTTGGTATGGCCGCGTCTTGGTGGAACGGGTGGAAGGGTTGACGCCAATTCCCGAATGGATTCGCGCCTATGAAGAGATCAACGCCTTTGAACGCACGCTGGCTGATGATCAGACCATCTTCGTCAAGTTCTGGCTGCACATTAGCAAAGCCGAGCAACTGCGCCGTTTTCTCTATCTCTCCCAACAACCGGAACGGGCCTGGCATGTGGCCGCCGAAGATTGGGAACACCATCGCAAATATGACGAGTATCTGGCCGCCGTGCGTGATATGTTGGCGAGTACCCATACATGGGTTGCGCCGTGGACGGTGATCCCGGCTACTGATCCAAACTACCGCACCTATCAAGTCTTTCGCACCTTGATTGAACGGCTGGAAGAGGGCCTGGGCGTCGAACCGATGCATTGGCCGGATTTAGCCGAAGTGGGGCAGGAAACTGCTGCGGCAGAACCGAAGAAGAAAACAAAGGCGAAGAAAGAGAAAGCGCAAAAGGCAGAGGAAAAGGCAGAGAAAAAGACCAAAAAAGAGAAAAAGGATAAAAAGACGAAAGCCGCCGATAAAAAGGCGCACAAGAAGGCCAGGAAGAAACAAAAAGCGCCACTGGCGCCAGCGATGGGTATTGCAGAAAGTAGGGCGGACCATGCTTGAAATGATCGATCTCTCCCAAAAGTTGCCTAAAGCGGAATACAAAAAGCAACTGGACGCCTACCAGACCCAATTGCGCATTCTCGGCTACTACTTGCACCAACGCCAGCGCCCCGCCGTAGCTGTCTTTGAAGGGTGGGATGCCGCCGGCAAAGGGGGTGCTATCAACCGGTTAACTGAACGCCTGGATCCGCGCGGCTATATCGTCTACCCGATTGCTGCACCCAAAGGGGATGATGCGGAAAAACATTACCTCTGGCGTTTCTGGCGGCGCTTGCCGGAACGGGGGGTGCTGGCGATCTTTGACCGCAGTTGGTATGGTCGGGTGCTGGTGGAGCGCGTTGAGGGCTTTTGCACCACGGCGGAATGGCAACGGGCCTATCAAGAGATTCGTGAATTTGAGCAGCAACTGGTCGATTTTGGCGCGATTGTGATGAAATTCTGGATGCACGTGAGCAAGGAAGAACAGTTAGCGCGTTTCCAGGAGCGGGAAAATTCACCGAACAAAAGCTGGAAGTTGACCGAAGAAGATTGGCGCAACCGGGAAAAGTGGGATCGCTATGAGCAAGCCGTCGAAGAGATGTTAATCAAGACTACCACCGCCCACGCGCCTTGGACGATTATTGCCGGCAATGATAAATACTTTGCACGGGTGCAGGTGTTGCAAACGGTGGCCGACCGGTTGAGCCGGGAACTGCAGGTCGATGCCTCGCCGGACCAACGCCACAATTTACCACCGCTGGCCGCAACGATTCCCGTACCGGAGTGGGCAAAAACTGAGGCCAAAGCCTTGGGGATTGCCCTGGATGGAAGTGAGTAAACCAATGACTGTACAAACGCAACCGGCGCCTGGCGCCATTACCCAATCCTCAAAACCAATCAAAGCCGGTTGGCGTGGCAGGCGGCGTAACTGGGAAACCAACCTGGCGCTGACGATGATGGCGCTACCGGGCGTGATCATGCTCTTTGTCTTTGCCTATCTGCCAATGGTGGGGTTGGTGATCGCCTTTAAGGATTACAAATTTGCTGAGGGTATTTGGGGGAGCGTCTGGGTGGGCCTGGATAATTTCCGCTTTCTCTTTGGCACCGACCAAGCCTGGCGCATTACCCGTAATACGCTGTTAATGAACAGTCTGTTTATTTTCACAGGAACAGTGGCGTCATTGACCATTGCCATCCTGATGAACGAAATCTACACCAGCAAGATGAGCAAATATTATCAGACCATGCTCTTCTTTCCCCATTTTATCTCCTGGATCATTGTCAGTTATTTTGTCTTTGGCTTTCTCAACGGCGACACGGGGCTGGTCAATAAATTTTTGAAGCTCTTCGGCATCGATACCATTGCCTGGTATCGCGCCCCTGAATATTGGCCAGCGATTTTAACGGCAGCGAATCTCTGGAATGGCGTCGGCTTTGGCAGTATTGTCTATCTCGCCGGCATCTTGGGCATCGACACCCAACTTTTTGAAGCGGCCAAGATCGACGGCGCGACCAAATGGCAGCAGATCCGCTACATCATGTTGCCCATGTTGTTGCCATTGATCATTATCCTGGTGTTGCTCTCGATTGGGCGCATCTTTAACGCCGACTTTGGCCTCTTCTTTTTTGTCCCGCGCGATACGCCCATGCTCTATAGCACCACCGACGTAATCGACACCTTTGTCTACCGCTCTCTGGTTGAATTGGGCGATATTAGCATGGCCGCCGCCGCCGGTTTCTACCAATCCTTTGTCGGCTTTGTCATGGTGGTGGCTGCGAATTGGATCGTACGCCGGATCAATCAGGATTATTCACTGTTCTAAAAGGAACTTCACTTTGGCAACCTTTACACAAACCGCCGGCTCGCTCCCTGCGGGTAGACGCCGTCCCTTTTCGTGGAGCAAATTACTGGTTCATCTGACCCTGACCTTGATTGGGTTAGCCTGTATCATCCCCATGATCCTGGTGATTTCGATCTCGCTTTCGGATGAGCGTATGGTGGCGCGCCAGGGGTACAGTCTCTGGCCCATCGGTTTTACCACCTTTGCCTACGAGTATATTCTGCAACAGCCGGGCCAGATTTTGCGCGCCTATGGGGTCACGATTTTTGTGACGGCTATCGGCACGGTGATCGGCCTGTTGCTCTGTGCGCTCCTGGGTTATGCTATTTCGCGCAAGGATTACAAATTTAGCGGCGTACTCTCGTTCTATGTCTTCTTTACCTTGCTCTTCAATGGTGGCATGGTGCCCTTTTATATCCTGGTGACGCGCTACCTAGGCTTGAAAGATAACATTTTGGTACTCATCCTCCCCTATCTGGTGACGGCCTGGTATGTGTTGATCCTGCGCACCTCCTTTGCCCAGTTGCCGGTAGAGTTGCTCGACGCCGCCCGCATTGACGGCGCCGGTGAATGGCGTATCTTCTTTCAGATTGTGCTGCCGCTCTCTAAGCCGGTGCTGGCGACGATTGGGCTATTCTTTATTCTGCGCTATTGGAATGACTGGTTTCTGGCGCTGCTCTTTGTCAACACGGCGTCGCTCTATCCGCTCCAATATCTGCTCTATGTCTTGATGGCGAACATCAACTTCCTGGCCTCCAATCCGCAAACCACTGGTGTCCCCATTCCGGCGCAGTCGGCACGTATGGCGATGGCCGTGTTGGCTTTTGGCCCAGCATTGTTTAGTTTTCTGTTGTTACAGAAGTATTTTGTGCGAGGGATCACGATTGGTGGGTTGAAGGGATGAGTATGGGTGGTTGATCAGACATTAACCCGCTGTGGTTATTGTCTGACATCGCGGATCTTTACCGCTAAATTGCTGCATGTCGAACACATTATCCCCATTGCCGCAGGTGGCGGTTCCGAAATTGAAAACCTTTGGTTGGCTTGCGATCTTTGTAACAGTCACAAAGGTACACGCACCCACGCCGTTGATCTGCTGACTGGCTTGACTGTCCCTCTCTTTCACCCACGTCAGCAAAGTTGGTCTGAACATTTTACATGGAGCCAGACTGGAACACATATTTTGGGGCTGACGCCCATCGGGCGCGCCACCGTTTATGCACTAAAATTAAACAATGCGTTCTTAGTCGAGGCACGCGGATGGTGGGTAAAGGCTGGCTGGCATCCACCTGTGGATTGAATCATGAGCGAGCCAATGATCCCCATCTGCTTTGTTGGCAAAGCCGGACTGCAAGGGGTTTACCTACTCCATCTAAACGTTGCTGTTCCCCTTGCTGTCACCTTTGGTCGCTTCCAAGGTGGCCAATCCATCCCCATTCCAACCGGCGATTATCTCTATATCGGTTCCGCCTTGGGACAGCGCGGGGCCACCACCCTGGCGGGCCGCCTACTGCGCCATACCATCCGCAGCGGGGATCGACCGCCTCACACCATTCAACCTCTGTTGCGGGCGCAATTGCAAGAACGGGATCTTATCCCGGTAGAGCGCGCCAGAGCAGCGCAACCTAAGCGCCTCTTTTGGCATATCGATTATCTGGTGGATCGGTTGGAAGCCGAGATCACCCAGATTTTCATCCTCCACACCAGCGACCGGGTAGAGTCCGCCATTGCGCGCACGCTGGCCGCCGACCCAGCCGTCACCGCTGTGGCGTCGGGGCTAGGGGCGAGCGATGATCCCTACGCTACACATTTACTCCGAGTAGACGCGCCGGCCAGTTGGTGGCATAATTTACCCCAACTCCTGGTCAATCGATCCACAGATTTATAGAAGTGAGGAAATCAATGAGTACGCTACCCCATATTCGCGTCAGCGAGAACCAGCGTTTTCTGGTGACAGAGAGCGGCGCGCCCTTTTTCTGGCTGGGTGACACCGCCTGGGAACTCTTCCACCGCCTGACACGGGAAGAGGCTAAGTTTTATTTTGCCGCCCGTCAACGCCAACGCTTTACCGTCATTCAAGCCGTGGTGCTGGCCGAGTTTGATGGTCTCAACACCCCTAACGTCTACGGCGATCACCCCCTCCATGACAACGACCCGACCCAGCCCAATGAAGCCTACTTTGCCTATGTCGATGAATTGATCGCCATGGCTGCCGATCACGGTCTCTACACCGCCTTGCTGCCCACCTGGGGCGACAAGGTGAACCATCGACAGTGGGGTGTCGGGCCGCAGGTCTTTACGGTCGAGAATGCGCGCGTCTATGGTCGCTTTCTGGGGCAGCGTTATGGCAACCAAAGTAGTGTGATCTGGATGTTGGGCGGCGACCGGCCCGCCGTCTTTGAAAACGATGATTACCGCCCCCTCTGGCGTGCCATGGCCGCCGGCATTGACGAGGGCGCAGGGCGGCGCGTGCTGAAAACCTACCATCCACCGGGGCGCCACTCCACTTCGGCCTGGCTGCACGAGGAAGAATGGCTGGACTTTAACACCATGCAGTCCGGCCACGGCTCCGGGCGCGATACCGCTGTGTGGGATGCCATTACCCATGACTACAACCTGACGCCGACGAAACCCACCCTCGACAGCGAGCCAAATTACGAAGATCACCCTGTCAGCCCCTGGCCCAAGTGGAACCCGGCCAACGGCCATTTCCGCGACCATGATGTGCGCAAACAACTCTATCGCTCTGTCTTTGCTGGCGGCTGTGGCGTCACCTACGGCCACCACTCGATCTGGCAATTCTGTGGGCCGCGCAACCCAGCCATCAACCATGCCGACCGCACCTGGCTCGAAGCGTTGGTGCGGCCAGGGGCGGAACAGGTGAAACACCTGCGCGCCTTGTTAGAATCGCGCCCTTTTCTCGCTCGCATCCCTGACCAGAGTGTACTGGCTTCTGAGCCGGGTAGTGGTGGCCATCATCTACAAGCCACGCGCGACAGCAACGGTTCCTACCTCATGGTTTACCTGCCGACGACTTACCCAGTCAGCGTATATTTGACTAGCCTAAGTGGGGCAATGGTGCGCGGCTGGTGGGTTGATCCACGCACCGGCCAACTCTCGTCTATCGGTAAAATGGCAAAGTCCACCGATCCTGTTACCTTCACGCCACCCTTTGACGGCCCCGATTGGGTGCTGGTGGTGGAGGATGCCAGTCAATTTGCCCTGCCGCCTGGGGTGAGCGAATAAGGATACGGGCGCGTATTTGCACGTTGTGAAGGTGATCCGCGCAATCTGAATCCGCGCCCGTACCCCTACGCTTTTCATCCTGATCCGATTGGTGGTAAACTGGAACGAATTACTTTCTGTTATCTACCAATTTGAGTCTGGAGCGAAAGTTGCAATGAGTAGTCAACCCTATACCCCAAAACGGGTCATGGTGATCATGGCCCACCCGGATGATATTGAATTTGGTTGTGTTGGCACGGTGGCCCGGTGGGTGCGCGCTGGCGCCGAAGTTTGTTATGTGCTTGTCACCAGCGGTGATGTCGGTATTGCCGATCTCTCGATTACTCGTGAGCAAGCGATGGAAATTCGTGAGGCCGAGCAGTTGGCCGCGGCCGATGTAGTGGGTGTAAAGGATGTCGTCTTCTTCCGCGAACCGGACGGCATGGTCGAAAATACGATGGCGTTGCGCAAACGGCTGGTACGTGAGATCCGTCGCTTTAAGCCGGAAGTGGTCATGGTCACTGACCCAACGTTGCTTTGGGCTGGTGATGGCTATATCAATCACCCGGATCATCGCGCTGTGGCTGGGGCGGCTATTGATGCCGTCTTTCCTGCCGCCGGTCAACCCCACCTCTTCCAGGACTTGAGCGCCGAAGGCTTAAGCGCCCACAAAGTGCGCAAAGTCTATGCCATGAACTGGGGCGAGGGGGGCAAGGAAAATATCTACGTCAACATCAGTGACGTGATCGACCTCAAGATTGAGTCGCTCAAAAAGCACGCCAGCCAGATGGGCGAATGGGACCCCACACCGATGGTTAAGCAATGGTCGGCTGACGCTGCCAAGGGCAAAGAGATGGCTTATGCCGAATCGTTCCGTGTGGTGACGCTGGTGAATGATGAAGAGTGGGCCAAACTGAACGGAAACGCCGCATGAGTACAGTGACGGTCGCCCCTGGTCTCAACCAAATCCAACCTTCACGGATTCGTGAACTGGCGAATGTCGCCTTTACCATGGAAGGCGTCTACAAACTCCAATTTGGCGAATCCAACATGCCCACGCCGCAGTACATCAAAGACGCGGCGACCCAGGCGATCAACGACGGCTGGACCTTCTATTCGGAAAATGCCGGGTTGCCCAGTTTGCGTGAAAGTATTGCCCGCAAGTATGCCGACTTGCACAATGTAACCCTTGATCCCATGCGTGAACTTGTGGTGACAGCCTCCGGCGTTCAGGCGCTCAATCTGACCATTCGCTGCACCCTGGATCCCGGAGACGAAGCGCTGATTCTCTCGCCCAACTGGCCCAATGGCACCGAAATTGTCCGCATGTTTGGCGCTACGCCCCGCGAAATTCCCTTTATCGTCCGTGACAACCGCTTTGCCATTGATTTTGCTGCCCTCGAAGCCGCCCTGACGCCCAAGACCCGCTTGTTGCTCTACACCTCCCCCTCAAATCCGTTGGGCTGGGTGGCGACGGTGGCGGAGCAACAACAACTGCTCGACTTTGCCCGCCGCCACGGACTCTGGCTGCTGGCTGATGAAGTCTATGAGCGTATCTACTACCAGGGAACCGCCGCCCCATCGATTCTGCGCCTCTGCACCCGTGATGATGCCGTGATCGTCGCTCAATCTTTCTCCAAAAGCTACTGTATGACCGGCTGGCGCTTGGGGTGGGCAGTTGGGCGCGCCGATCTGATCGCCAAAGCCGGGCCGCTCAACGAGTTTATCGTCTCCCATGCCGCCACCTTTATCCAGCGCGCCGCCCTGGCTGCGCTCGAACAAGGCGAAGACGAGATCGCCGCCCGCGCCGAACTCTTTCACGAGCGCATGAGCTTCTGCTACAACGCCCTCGCCGCTACCAAAGGGGTGACTGTACCAAAGCCCGAAGGCGCTTTCTATCTCTTCCCCCGTGTCGATGGCGTCACCGACTCCTTTGCCTACTGCCTATCCCTGCTCAAAGAGACCAAAGTGGCTGTCGCACCAGGTGTAGCTTTTGGCGCCGGGGGTGAAGGCGCCTTACGCGTCTGCACCGCCTCGGATTTGTCCGTTCTCGAACCGGCCATGGAACGACTCTGCCGCTTTATCGAACGTGGGTAACGGAAGCGTGCGTTACACTGACCAAGCGTAAACCCGGTCTAACCAACCGGTTACTGGTCAGTGCGACGCACGCCCCTGCGGAATTGACGATTGCACTTCTGCCCTGCTTGCGGTAAGATCAAACCACATCCCCAACCCAAACTATCACAACCCCGGAACACTACAGCGGATTTAGGAAGCAACGGATATTGCTTCCTCCTCTCTGCTCACAAGGTTAAATCCGCTGCTTCCTAAATCCGCTGTAGTGTTCCGACGCGCACCCAAGGAGGACTTTATGGAACAACGACGCTTTGGTGACACTGATCTGGTCTGCTCGGCCATCGGTTTTGGCACCTGGGAGATGAGTACAACCATGTATGGCGAGATTGACGTGAGCGAAGCCAGTGTCGCCGTCAACCAAGCCATTGATCACGGCATTACGCTCTTTGACACGGCGGAAGTCTACGGCCCTTATCACTCGGAAGAGATTCTGGCCAAGGCGCTGGGCAACCGGCGTAAAGAGATCGTGCTGGTGACAAAGGTGGGCTTTGTCTACGATGAGGATAACAAGATCATCGGGCGCAGCTCGCGTGACCATTACATCACCAAACGTACCGAAGGCTGTCTCAAGCGCATGAACACCGACGTAATCGACCTCATGTTGATCCACTGGCCGGATCACCACACCCGCTTTGAAGAACCCATGCGCGCCCTGGAAAAGCTCAAGGCCGACGGCAAGATTCGTCACTATGGCGTTTCTAACTTTACGGTTGCCATGATGGAAGAGTGTCAGAAACATGGCAAGCTGGCGGCCAACCAGGTCGGCTATCACCTCTATGACCGCCGCATGGAAAAGGAAGTGTTGCCCTATTGTCTGGCTAACAACATCGGTTACATGGCCTATGGCTCACTGGGCTTTGGCTTGCTCACCGGCGCCTTTACCCCGGAAACTAAATTCCTGGACTGGGACTGGCGTAGCGGTGGCAAAGCCTTTGGTCTGCCGCTCTTTGAACGGGAAAACTTCTTGAAAGAACTGCGGGTGACGGCGCGGCTAAAGGAACTGGCTGCCGGTTACGGTAAAAGCGTCGCCCAACTCGCCATTGCCTGGGTGCTGGGCAACCCCGCCGTGACGGTTGCACTGGTCGGGATGCGCAATGAGAAGGAGTTGAAAGAGAATGTCGCCGCTGCCGACTGGCGACTCACGGCGGAAGATCGGGCTACCATTGACCGCATCTTTGCTGAAGAAGGCGTGCCGACCTATATTGATGCCCAGCAAGCGGTCTAACAACGCACGGCAACTTGCGAATTTCGCCAACAACCCCCGCATCTTTCACTATGTGGGGGTGTTATAATAGACTGCTACCGGTACACAGTCGGATGCGTGGGTAATAGGGGATAACTTACGGCGCGCGCCAAAACAATTCTGTACTATTTCCCATATGGGCTTGTGTGTATTGCCGGTGAGCGTATCGTATGGTACAGTGCTTTTCGTTGTCTGGCATGTTGGCATAGCTTCGGCTGTCTGAAGCAGGTGTGTCGTTGCATTACAATATTGATTGTACACAACAGCCCCAAAGGGCCATCGACTTGAATCAGAGCTGCATGAGTTGGCTACTATCCCGGATAACAAGCAGCAATTTACTGCATTTTGAATAGGGATAAGGGACTGAATGAACAAAAATTTACAAGGGCCGGCTGTTCACTACGCCGGGTGGCAAGCGATCGTAGCCAAGTATCAGCAGCCGAACTTACGCAAAAGTCTCTGGCAGGTGGGTAATTCGTTTGGCGGCTTCCTTCTCGGTTGGACGTTGATGTACCTCAGTTTATCGGTAGGATACTGGTTAACCCTGCTGTTGGCCTTCCCAACAGCAGGGTTTTTAATGCGCATTTTCATCATCCAGCATGATTGTGGCCACGGTTCGTTCTTCAAAGCGCGCCGTGCAAATGACATTACTGGCATCATTAGTGGAATTCTGACGATGGTGCCGTACAAATATTGGCGCAAAAGCCATGCCACTCATCATGCGCACCACGCCGAATTGGAAGAGCGGGGCATTGGCGATATTTGGACCATGACCGTCGAAGAATATCAGGCGGCCAATTGGTGGTGGCGGCTGGTCTATCGTGGCTTTCGTAACCCCTTCTTCCTCTTTTTGATTGCGCCCACCATTAACTTTGTGGTGTTAAGCCGCTTGACCATTGGCACGCCGGATACTTGGCGGCATGGCGAGAAAGCGTCAGTCTGGTGGACCAACCTGGCGCTCGTCGGCTTGTGGACGGCTATTGGTACACTCATCGGTTTTGGCAATGCCCTGTGGATTGGCCTGCCAATTATTGCCATTGCCAGCAGTGCCGGCACCTGGCTCTTCTATGTCCAACATCAATTTGAGCGCACCTATTGGGAGCATACCCCCCAATGGGATTACACCTTGGCCGCTATGCAGGGGAGCTCTTACATGAAGATGCCCCCTATTTTACAGTGGTTCAGCGGCAACATCGGCTTTCACCACATCCACCACCTCAGCCCCCGTATTCCCAACTACAACCTGGAAGATTGTCACAACGAAAACCCGATTCTCCAACGGGTAACCGAACTGACCCTCGTGAGTGGCCTCAAGACGATGGCGTTGACGCTGTGGGACGAAGATCGTCAGCAGTTGATCACCTTCCGCGAGGCTGCCCAACGCTATCGCGCCTTGCAGCCTGAACTTGCCTTGCAACCAGAGCCGATCCGCCAAACCGAAGCGGTCTAGAAAGCAACAACGATGAGCGAAAAAGCCATCAATCCCCAACGGGTCTTAGTCACTGGAACCACCGGCGCCATCGGTGAACCGTTGGGCCAACATCTGCGCCAGCGCGGTCACTATGTGCGTGGCTTTGCCCGCCGACCCTCACCGGGGTTAGAAGATTTTGTTATGGGTGATCTGAATGATCGTGACAAGGTCTACCAAGCGGTCGAAGGCATGGATACGATTGTCCACCTGGGCGCCTATCCCAACCCGGCAGATTTCATTGATGTGCTGCTTCAACCCAATGTGGTCGGCTTGTATTACATCTGTGAAGCGGCCAAGGATTTGGGGGTCAAGCGGCTGATCCTCGCCAGCACCCTGCAAACCGTCACTGGTCATGGTCGGCCCGACCGCGCGATCACGGTAGAGGAAGGGCCGAAGCCGGTCAACCACTATGCGCTGACTAAGGTGTGGGGCGAGGCGATGGGGGATATGTATGCCCGTGTCCACAAGCTCTCGGTCATCAATGTGCGGATTGGGTGGCTGCCGCGCAATGCCGACGAAGCGCAGCGCTTGCTCTCGGTCCCCACCGGCCCGGATGTTTTCTTGAGCCACAACGATTCCAACCGCTTTCACGAACGGTGTGTCGAAGCTGAGGCGCCCGCACCCGGTGAATGTATCACGCTCTTTGCCACCAGCAAACCGCTCAACATCGAACGGCTCGACTTGGAACCGGCCCGCCGCCTCATCGGCTACGAACCGCAAGATGTCTGGCCCAACGGCTTGCCGTACTCGGTCGAACATCTCTTCCGGTAAATTGCAGGTAACACCCTAGTAAAGACGATTGTAAATTTCCGGTGACTATTCAGCCTACCCGCTCTCAGCCAGTCCGTGACTGGCGCCGGTCACGGACCGGCTAGGAGCAGGCTGAATAGTTACAATTTCCCAAATAATGCCGGTATCGTAGGTGCGGTTTGCACTCCATCGGCATGGAGCTAGGGTTTTAGGGAAACGCTAGGGGCTGCTCTGTCATTCTGAAAGAATCTCTAGGTCACAAATACGCTAGAGGTTCTTTCAGAATGACAGGCGAATCTCAGAAGGTTTCCCTGCACTCGCTTGTTTGACGCGGATGGGATGCAACCTATACCTGCGGCTATACCAGTAGTAATTTGTTCGTTTGCAAAAGTCTTTACTGCTTTCCACGATTCTTGGACGTTTTTCCCGGAACGCGTTATTATGTAGGGAAAAACGGATGCTTTCGGGCTAGGCTGCAGGGGCAAGGACTGTTCCGGCTACCCAGCCGTCAGTGGCCCCTTCCAGAAAGGGTAGCCGGACCCCGAAAAGTCTACTCACAAAGGAACGCATGGAAACTTCAACCCTACTCACAATGGTCCCCGATGATGCCGAGCGCGCCATTTTAAAGCCGCTGCGCATTTCGGTTGTCATTCCTCTTTACAACGAAGAAGAGAGCATTCCCCACCTGCGCACGGCCCTCACCGCTGCGCTGGCCTCCTACGGCGACACCTATGAGGTTGTCATCGTGGATGATGGCTCCAAAGATCGCAGCTACCAACTTTTACGTGAATGGGCCGCCGAGGATGACCATATCACTGTGATCCGCTTGCGGCGCAACTTTGGGCAGACTGCGGCCTTCTCCGCCGGTTTTGACTATGCCCGTGGCGAAGTGGTGATTACGATGGACGCCGACCTGCAAAACGACCCGGAAGATGTCCCCAAATTGATGGCAAAGATCGACGAAGGCTATGACATTGTCAGCGGCTGGCGCATCCACCGGCAAGATCGCTATTGGGATCGCAAATTGCCCTCGATGATCGCCAACCGACTCATCTCCAATGTCACCGATGTCCAGTTACATGACTATGGCTGCTCGCTCAAAGCCTACCGGCGCGATGTGTTGCAGCATGTCAATCTCTATGGCGAATTGCACCGCTTTATCCCGGCGTTGGCAAGCCAGGTGGGCGGCACCGTTTCGGAAGTGCCGGTCAACCATCGCGCCCGTCAATTTGGCCGCTCCAAATATGGCATCAGTCGCACCATCCGCGTGATGCTTGATCTGATTTTGGTCTGGTTCTTGGGTAGCTACTCAACCCGCCCGATCCATGTCTTTGGCACAATGGGTCTGTTGTCCGCCGGCGGTGGTATTCTCATCGGCCTCTACTTGACCTTTATCAAACTGGGGTTGGGCGAAAATATCGGTGGACGGCCGATGTTGCTCCTGGGGGTGCTGCTGGTCGTCATTGGCGTCCAGTTGATTACGATGGGGTTGCTGGGGGAAATGACCATCCGCACCTATCACGAAAGCCAGAACAAACCGATTTACATTGTGCGCGAAGTCGCCGGGCGACAAGGGTAATTTGAATAGTAAGACAGTGGTTAGTCACTGTCTTACTGTCTTACTGTCCTAGTGATCTGGTTGTGACGCTGGCGCGAACGATTGACGGTTTGTTGTAGTTTGTTGCAGATCCCGCGCCCGTCGCCCGGCCACGGCAAAGAAGAGCAGGCCGACCAACACACAAGCGCCACTCCACCCAAACATGGCCGCCGGTCCCACGCTTTCATAAAGCTGCCCGCCGGCCAAAGCCCCAATCGCGCCGGCTAAACTCATGCTGATGCCGCTGAGAAGCCCTTGCGCCGTGGCGCCCATACCTGGCGGCGCCGCACGGTTCGCATAGGAAATGCTTGCCATCCACATGGCCGAAAAGGTCAGGCCGTGTAGCACATGAATCGGCAGAACAAACCAGGCCGCCGGCATAAGTGCATAGCTAAACATGCGCAACACATTAGCCCCTAGCGCCAGCAACAGCAGCCCACGCGCTCCCCACCGTTGCAGCAAACGGTCACCAAAGAAAAAGATCGGCACTTCGCTGGCTGTCGCCACCAACAAAGAAAGGCCCATCAAACTCTTGCTTGCCTGCATCTGATCCAGGTAGAGAAACAAAAAGTTATTGCCCACGCCGGAAGCGACGCCATTCATAAAGATGGTGATGAGAAAAACCAGCCAGGGCCATTGGGTGACAAAAAAGCGCATTCCCTGCCAGAAGGGCTGTCCCAGCGCGACTGACTGCACCGCCAACTTTTGGGCGGCATAGAGACAACAACCCATAAAGAGCAAAGCGCCGACGAAGCCCCAGGTCAGGCTCGTTCTTTCGATCAAGACGCCGGCAATGGTTGCCATAATGCCCCAGCCCACCGCTCCCCAAAGCCGTTGTTTGCCATACTCAGCTTTGCGTTCACCTAATAGCAGCAAAACCGAATTGTCAACCAGCGGGATGATCGGCGTATTGCAGAAGGCATAGAGGATCACGGCGGTAATTAACCAGGGCAGCGCCGTCACCTGGGAAAGCAATGCCGTGGCGCACATGGCCCCGATCACGGTAATCGTCAACAGGCGGCGATGTTGTTGCGTTACGTCGGCCAATCCACCCCACAACGGCGCCGCGACCAGCCCCAACAGCGGCGGGATGCCGGTCAACAGCCCAATCTGTCCTTCCGTCAGCCCGATCTGGCGATAATAGAGCGCGAGAAAGGGCATCAACGAAGCCATCGCCGCAAAATAACAAAAATAGAAAAAGCGAGGAATCACCATTGAGGGCAAGGCGGGCGCATGTTGATGCGTCGCAACTCTCTCCACACTGCTTTGCATGACGTGTCTCTTTCTGTAACTTGTCTAACGCTGGATTGTCAGTATAATAGTAGGGAAATTGCGTCCAGAGTCCGCAGTCCAAAGTCAACAGCCATACACCGACTCTGGACTACAGACTCTGGACTACAGACTCTGGACTACAGACTCTGGACTACGGACTGATCCTTACCTCATCATACCACGAAGAAGGGAAATACCTGTGGCGTTTAAGGTTAAAAAACGGGGCAAACTCACTTACTATTATGAAGGCGACACGCCCGTCCTCTCCAACCTGGTTGTTGAAGAACAGCCGGATGGCGATCTCAAGATTCATTTTGCCGGCCTTACTGGCGGTTATTCGGCCAAAGGCGTCTTAGGTTTGGACGAATTGGTGACGATGGACCCGCACCGTGAAATCCCGCTCGTCTTCCAGTGTTGGGAGAAGTGGCTGCGCGACGCCGGCATCTGCAACTCGCTGGCCGAGGTCGATTTTGTCGAGATGCACGTCTTTGGCTGTCAACCCAAAGGCCCCAACCCGCTGCTCGACCCCGAAGGCTTTGCCAAAGAACAACAGCGACTCTACCAAGCGTACCGCGAAGCCTACGGCAATTGGTTCCGCACCCATTGCCCAGAGAACGGCCTGCCGGCGCGCTTCACCGTCCATGTTGTCGATGTGCCGGACAAAGCCGCCTCCTATGAATTCTATAGCACAGCGCTCTACCAAAAAGCGCTCCACCCAAAGCAGGGTTAAAAAACGCCGTCAGCACCGAAAAACCCCGCAGCGGCATCCGGGTAACCAGCCGCAAAGGAAGTTTATGACAACACCAATCTACGACCTACTTCTGAAAAGTGGTCACGTCATTGACCCGTTAAACAACATCAATCGCAAAATGGATGTCGCTATCAGCGGCGGCAAAGTGGCCGCGGTGGCAGACGACCTTAACCCGGCGCTGGCGAAACAGACGGTCGATGTGGCCGGCTATTACGTCACCCCTGGCATTATTGACATTCACGTTCATGTTTACCACACGCGCGAACCCGAAGGCTTAAGCGTGATGGCCGATTCCCACTCTTTCCGCTCTGGCGTCACCACGATGGTGGACACGGGGACCGCCGGCGCTAAACATTTTCTCCACTTCAAACGCACCGTTATCGACCAAGTAAAGACGCGTGTTTTTGCTTATATCAACATTGTTGATCTGGGCATGATTGGCGACTTCGAGCAAGACATCCGCACCATGGACCCGGAACTTTGCGCCGCCACCGTGATGATGTATCCTGACATTTGTGTCGGTGTGAAAACGGCCCATTACTGGACGCGGCTGCCGTGGGATGCGGAACATCCGCCGTGGGCCGCCGTGGATCGCGCCGTGGCTGCGGGGAACATCTGCCAAAAGCCGGTCATGGTCGATTTCTGGCCCCGTCCGCCGGAACGTAGCTACCAGGAGTTAATTCTGGAAAAGATGCGTCCGGGTGACATTCACACTCATGTCTACGCCCAGCAGTTCCCGATTCTGGATGAAAACGGTAAGCCCAACCACTTCCTCTTCCAAGCCCGTGAACGGGGCGTGATCTTTGACGTGGGGCATGGCGCCGGCAGTTTCTGGTTCCGTAATGCCTACCCGGCGATCCAAAACGGCTTTTCGCCCGATTCGATCAGCACCGATCTCCATACCCGCAATGTGCATGGCGTGGTGGTCGATATGCAGACGACCATGAGCAAAATTCTCAATTGCGGGATGCCATTGCAAGAGGTGATCTACCGTTCGACGGTGACGCCAGCGCGTGAGATCGGCCATCCTGAACTGGGGCACTTGTCGGTTGGGGCGGAAGCAGATGTCGCTGTCTTCAACGTCTTGGAAGGGGATTTTACTTTTGTGGACTGTGGTCGCGCCAAGATGAAGGGAACCAAGAAATTTGACTGTGTCATGACCCTGCGCGCTGGTGAGATCGTCTTTGACCCCACCGGGTTGAGTATGCCCCTGTGGCCAGACGCACCAGAGGCGTATTGGAAATTACCGTGGTGACGCGACGGGGTTTTGTGCGCTGGTGCTGTTGTTGGCTCGTTACCCTCGTTTTGGCGTGTAGCGGTCAATCGACAACACCATCCGCCGCGCCCCAACCAGCAACGACCGCCGGCGCGTCATCGACACCGGCGAGTAATGCGTTTTTACAAATCCCCCGCCCGGCCATTGGGCAAATCATCTATGTGCCGGTCTATTCGCACATTTACTATCAGGACCAGCAGCGCGCCATTGACCTGGCGGTCACGCTGAGCATACGCAATACCGATGGGGATCAGCCGATCCAGGTTGATGCTGTTCTCTATTACGATTCGGATGGGAATCTGGTGCGCAGCTACCTGGATGAGCCGTTGCCTTTGGGCACGATGGCCTCGGCTGCGTTTGTCGTAGCCGAAGATGATCGTACGGGCGGTGTTGGCGCCAACTTTATTGTGGCCTGGAGCAGTGCAGCGCAACCAACGCCGCCGGTAGTCGAGGCGGTGATGATTAGCGCTGCTTCGGCCCAAGGCATTTCCTTTGTGAGCGGCGGACGCGTTTTGGAAAGTTACCCGGCGAACAAGTCGGAGTAGCAACGCTTATTTGACAGACAGGCCCTACGGGTTTTCCAGTGAAATTTCTTCGCTTGCAGTGCATGGGGACGGAAGCCGCCCCTTGATGGTGAAGGAGTATATGTAATTAAGAGGAGGTGAATGGTGGCAGTTGCAGCAAATCAGGCTCGGATGCCGGGGCGCGCCAGCAACGGTGGTTGGTTGGGGGCGTTGGTGGGGGCCAAGACCAAATTTCAAATTCGGCGGGCATTGTGGGGCTACATTTTTGCGCTGCCCTGGATTCTCGGCTTGATCATTTTCTGGGGCGGGCCGATCTTGGCCTCGCTCTACTATAGCTTTACCAACTACGAGATTATCGGCTCGGTCAAGTGGGTGGGGCTGGCGAACTATGACCGCGCCTTTTTCAGCGATGATCTCTTCTGGCCTTCGTTGGGACGCACCTTCTTCTTTAGCTTTGCCTATGTCCCCATCACCATTGCCGGTGCGCTGCTGCTGGCAACCCTCCTCAACCAGAAGTTGGTCGGCACCAATATCTACCGCTCGGTCTTCTTTATTCCCCACCTGATCCCGGCGGTGGCGCTGGCGGTGGTCTGGCTCTATCTCCTCCAACCGCGGCTGGGACCGGTCAACTATGTGTTGCGGAGCGTGGGCGTTGAGAATCCACCTACCTGGCTGGCTGGTCAGGATACGGCGCTCTACTCAGTGATCCTCATCAATGTCTGGGCGGCGATGGGGGGTAACACGATGCTCATCTTTCTGGCCGGTCTGCAAGGGGTGCCGAAGGAACTTTACGAAGCGGCGGAGATCGATGGCGCCGGGGCATGGTACAAATGGTGGCATGTGACGATTCCGTTGTTAACGCCGACGATCTTCTTCAATCTAGTGTTGGCCGTGATCGGTGCGCTCAAGGTCTTTACCACTGCCTTGGTGGCAACCCAGGGCGGTCCCTCCTACGCCACCTGGTTCTTTGCGCTGCATATCTATACCGAAGCGTTCCAATACTTCCGCTTGGGCTATGGCAGCGCGTTGGCCTGGGTGCTGGCGGTCATTCTCATGTTCTTCACCTATATCCAAGTCACCTACTCGCGCCGCTGGGTGCATTATGAGGGCGGATCGTAGACAATAATTAATCCGTAATGGAAAACAATTAATTATTAATTATTGTCCATTACGGATTGCTCAGATATTTAGGAGAGACTTTGATGGCAACGCAAACCTTAACCCAACGACCCGCCGGGAGCATAACCACCGTAACGCCCAGTCGTGTGCTGCTCTATGCGGTGATTATTATTCTCTGCGTAATGTTCGGCTTTCCCTTGTTCTGGACCTTGATGTCATCGCTCAAGACGCCTGGGGAGATGACGATTTTCCCGCCGCGCTGGGTGCCGGCTGTGCCCCAGTGGGTGAACTATGTGGATGTCTTTAGCATCTCACGCCACCCGGTCTCGATCTGGGTCTACAATTCGGTCTACATTGTCGTGTTAGGAACACTCGGCACCTTGATCACGGCGTCGCTCGTCGCCTATTCCTTTGCTCGCTTTGAATACCGGGGTCGCGATACGATTTTTATGATCACCCTGGCGACGATCATGTTGCCAGCAGAGGTGACGTTGATTCCCCAATTTGTTCTCTTTTACAATTTGGGCTGGATCAATACCTTCAAACCACTTTGGGTTCCCACGTGGTTTGGCGGCGGCGCCTTTGCCATTTTTCTCCTGCGCCAGTTTTTCCTCTCCTTGCCCAAAGATTTGGACGAGGCGGCGCTGATCGACGGCGCCAGCTATTTCCGCATCTTCTGGTCGATCCTGCTGCCGCTCTGCAAACCGGTGCTGGCAACCCTGGCGATCATTGTTATCATCAGCCTCTGGGGCGACTTCCAAGGACCGCTAATCTATCTCAACTCACCGGAGAAGTTCACCATTTCGATTGGCCTGCGCTTCTTCAACAATACGCCGGAAGTGGGCGGCGAACCGTTGCAACATTTGCTCATGGCGGCCTGTATTCTGTCGATGCTGCCGGTGATCATTATCTTCTTTGTGGGCCAACGCTTCTTTGTACAAGGCATTGTCATGTCTGGGATCAAAGGATAAGCTTTGCCCATCGCTTATCGGGACGTGAACGGTAACTACTCAGGACGCGCCCAGCCAGTCACGGACTGGCTGGGCGCGTCCTGAGTAGTTACCGTTCTGATTTCATCGGCTGTTATCGGTTTCCTTTTTCGTTTTCGTAGCGTAGTTATGCTTATTTACCTGTCGCCAGAAATGCCAACACCCGTGGTACGATCAAGTCTACCGCGGCTGAAGTCTGGGCATGGTTTAGTCCAGGTAAGACCAGCGTAGATACGTTGGGCATTTGTTTGGCATAGGCAAGAACACGCTCTGGTTCATCCTGATCGCCGATGTAAAGCAAACAGGGCATCGTCATGGTCGGTAGCACATCGTCAATCGCTTTTTCATCGGGGGAATATTCAATCAGCGCCAACATTGCTCGTGGATCAACCGTCCGTAAACGTGCAGCGGACGTGGGGTGGACCGTACCACCGGCCCAAATCCGATAACTTTCAATCATCGCCTCGACACCAGCATCGATCCCACGCTGCATGATCTCGGTGAATGGATGGGGTTGAGTTGGATCATCATCCAAATAGGGCGTAGTACCACCAAGAATTAGTGAGAGGAGTCGCTGTGGATAATACTTTGCCAAGCCGAACCCCGTGTAGCCACCCATTGAATAGCCCCAATAGTGTGTTTTCTCAATCCCCAGATCATCGAGTACTGCAAGTACATCCTCCACCATCGGTTCAACATCGTAGGCAGCACGAATGTAGAATTTTTCGCTCTTGCCATGACCGCGTGCGTCCATCAAGATCAGCTTATATCGATCCTTGAGCATATCCACATAGCCGTAGCCAGTCCACATACTAATATTGCCCATCGCGCCGTGTCCAAAGACAATTGGTGGACCTTCACCTTCCACTTCATAGTAAATTTTGGCGCCCTGGTTGTTTGCGTATGGCATTTCTTCTCCTCTCAGTATCTCAGCCCATCTGAATTTCCAGCGGGAAATCGGCATTCATCAACGACGCCCCACCATCAGCCGCGATGGTCTGGCCGGTGATCCAACTCGCTTCGGGCGAGCAGAGCATGGCGACAGCGTTGCCGATGTCTTCCGGTTTGCCCATGCGCCCCATAGGCACCCAGCCCCGTTGACACCACTGTTGAATCATCTCTTGCGCCACCGGTGGCAGCGCGCTGATAATGCTATCTTCGGTCAAGCCGGGACTGATGGCGTTGACGGTGATGCCCCGTTTTGCCAGCGCCACGGCAAAGTAGCGCACCAGCGATTCGAGTGCGGCCTTAGCGGTGCCTTGAGCAATGTAGGGTTGCCAACTGCCCTTGTTGCCGCCGGGCGTGTAGGTGATCGCCACAATACGCCCGCCATCCGACATCAACGGCGCAGCCGCCTGGACCCCTAACAAGAACGCCTGCCCTTGCGAAGCCGCGGCCAGGGTCAATTGTTCCGGCGTAGAGGCCAGCGGCGGCGCCAGCACAGCAAAGAGATCGCCTAACGCATTGGCGACAAAAATATCGAGCCGGCCAAATTCGCTCTGGACCCGCTGGAAGAGCCGATTGATCTCTTCCGGGCGCGCAACATCGGCGCCAATCACAAAGCCGTCGGCGCCCCGTGCCCGCACCATCGCCAGCGTCTCGTTGGCCGCTGCCTCATTCTGCCGATAGTTGATGGCGACATTGATGCCCTTTTCCGCCAGCTTCAACGCAATGCCGCGACCAATGCCGCGTGAACTGCCGGTAACTAATGCGTATTTTCCCGCAAGTGCCATGACCTTCTCCTTTATTTTGTTAGCGTTCGTGTAACTGCTCAGGTGCGTGGCACTGGTCAGGAGCATTTTGTTTATCCTACCATCGTTTGACCAGTGCCGCGCACCTGAGGCTGAGTAATTACGCGTTTGTTATGTTATTTACCAGGAAAAACTTCCCTACTATAGCGCACGGCGGCTGCGGTTGGACTCTCAACAAGCTCTCATCTTACTCCCATTGCACTTCCGGTTGCTTCCATCATGGCTTTGTGCTAAACTCAATCGTCCCGATGGGACGGGAATTGCGGTGGCGTGGCTCACTTCCCGGCGCTGTAACAATCTGCGTCGCCCGAATCCGCGACCTAGTTTCATAGTAGAATTTGTACACAAAGCAACCTATGGCAACCACCGGAGAAGCTTTACCAGACGAATCGTCGCTGTCGCCACGGGCCACGGCGTTGCTGCACGCATTGACCTATTGGCAGAAACCCGACAATGATTTGACGCCACTGACCACCTTGCGGCTCTACCGGCAGGTGCGCGCAACACACAGCGGCGACCATGAGCAGGCCATCAACCAGCTTCTGCAACAGGGCTTGGCACGGCTGGCCCACACCCA
>JAPKMW010000002.1 GCA_026645575.1 Caldilineaceae bacterium | reverse complement strand
TTCACTGTACGTGTAGCCCGCTAGATAGTCCGCCACGATCTGCCGTTTGTGGCTCACCCCCTTGCCGATGTCTTTCATCTGCCCACGCGTAGGCACCGCTCGCCCTTGTTGTCGCAACACCTGCACGTCCCGCTTAATCGTGGCCGCACTGCTGCACAGCAAACACACCAGGTCTTCGTGCGTCAACAGCCCCCCTTGATCCGCCGCTTCCCCCGTCAGCCGTTCGATCCGCGCTTGCCGCACTTCGGCGATCCCTTGTGCCAGCAGCGCCGTATCTTCGGCGCTATGCATCTGCAAGCGCACGACCACCCGCCGACACGCCGCAACCGGCTTCCCCGCTGGCTCATCCGCACTGATCGCCAGATACCGCAGTTCCCCTGTCGGCGGTTCCTCCACATCCGCGTACGCTTGCAGATAGTCGCTCATTTGCTCGTACACCACCCGACTCATGATTGGACCAAAGGCAAAATCGCGATTCAATTGCTCCACGATGCTGCCTTTCACACTTTTCTGTTGTAACCGTTCTATCGCCCTAGCTTCCATGACTTCTCCTTGGTTGATCCTTTGCTTTTTTTGCTTATTGTATCAACCTCGAGGTCATTTGAGCCTATATATAATATCTGTTATTCGGTACTGGAACAGTTTACGGCTGCAAATGTACTTTCAATGTTTGGCCCGCGGCGAATTGCTGAAAGAGCGCCGGGAACTCGGTCAGGGGGGCGGTATGGCTGACCAGCGGGCGCACATCCACCACGCCGTTTTCCAACCAGGCAATGGCTTGCTGAAAGGTGTAGCAGAGCGCAAAGCTCCCGATGATCTGCCAGTCGTTGCGGAAAACCTGATAGGGACGCAGGTTGATCTTGGCCGTCATGGGCGCCACGCCAAACATCAAATATTGACCACGGGGGCGCAAGTAATCAAAGCCTTGTTCAATCACTGGGGGTGCGCCCGTGGCATCAACCACCACGCCATAGCCATGGGGCGCCATTGCCTTCAGTTGTTCGGCCAGATCGGGGCCAGGGGCAAGCACCGTAGTCGCACCTAATTGCTGGGCTAACGTCAGTCGCGCCGCCTGTTTTTCCACAACAGTCACCGAAGCCGCGCCGCTGTGACGCAACGCTTGCAGCAACAACAAGCCAATCGGGCCGGCGCCAAAAAGCAGCACATGGTCGGCGGGAGGAACGCGCAGTCGTTTCATGCCATAAGCAATGCAGGCCAGCGGTTCAATAAAGGCCATCTGGTTGTCATCCAGGCTGGCCGGCACTTGATAACAGGCGCGAGCCGGCACGGTCACATACTCGGCAAACGCGCCGTCACGCGTCACGCCGACCGCTTGCAAATGGCGACAGTGGTTCGACTGTTCCATGCGGCAAAACTCACAGTAGCCGCAGTAGAGATTGGGATCCACCGCCACCCGGTCGCCCACCTGGATGCCCGTTTTGACATCACGTCCCACCTCCACCACGCGCCCACCAAATTCGTGACCCGGAATCAAAGGGAAGCCCGACATATATTCGTTGCGATAAATGTGCAGATCGGTGCCACAGATGCCGCACATCGACACCTTGACAATCACCTCATCCGGGCCGCACCCCGGATCAGTGACCCGATCGACCACAATGGTTTCCGGTTCTGGAAAAATGACTGCTTGCATAGGTCTCCTACAAGACAACAACTCAATCGAACCTATTATGTCTTACACTTGTCATCATAGCTGACTTCTGCGCTCTCGTCAAAGCGAACGCTTAATCTCTCAATCTCCCACTCTCCCACTCTCTATAATACGCAACTTATCCCGGCTTACTTCACCGCCCCCATCGTCAACCCCGTCACCAATTGCCGTTGAGCGCCCCAACCGGCGATCAACACCGGCAAAATGGTCGCCGTGGCCGCGGCGGACATCTTGGCCCAGAACAAGCCTTCCGCCGTCTTAAACGAAGAGATATAGACTGAAAGGGGCGCGGCGGTCTTGGTGGTCAGGCTAAAGGCAAAGAAAAATTCATTCCAGGCGAAGATAAAGCAGAGCAACGCCGTCGCCGCCAGCCCCGGCACAATCAACGGCAGGATCATGGCTGTGATCTCCTGCCACAGGTTGACCCCATCCATACGCGCCGCTTCGAGAATTTCAAAGGGCAGATCGAGCATAAAGGAGCGCACCATCCAGATCACCAGCGGCACGTTCATCGCTGTGTAGATGATAATCATGCCCAAGTAGCTATCCAGCAGGTTCAGCCCTTGGAAGAGGACATAGAGCGGCACAATCACCCCCACCGGCGGCAACATGCGCGTGGACATGACCCACATCATCGAGTTATCGGTGCGTTTCGTCGGGTAGAAGGCCATGGCATAGGCTGCGGGAATGCCGAGCAACAGGGCAACTATCGTCGAGACGCCGGTGATGATTAAGGTATTGCCCAGAAAGCGCAGATAATCAGTGCCAACCAGCGCCACCTGCCAGTTTTCCAGCGTGGGGGTAAAGAGGAAGCGTGGCGGAAAGGCAAAGGCGATCTGCTCGGTCTTAAACGAAGTCAACACCATCCACAGAATCGGGAAAAACATCAAAAAGGCCAGCAGTAACGTAACAACATTCAGCAAACGGTGGCGCAGTTGATTGCTCATGAGGATCTCCTTATTTCACCGGCGCGCTGTTCTGGTTGCGCAACACCCGCAGGAAGAGCAGCACCACAAGATTGGCTAAAATCACCGCCAACACGCCAAACGCCGCGGCGCGACTAACATTCCAGCGCAGAAACCCTTCTTTGTAAATCTCAAAGGGCAAATTGGTGGTGTCGATGCCCGGCCCACCGGTGGTCATCACAAAGATTTCACCAAAGATATTCAAAATAAAGAGGACTTCCATCAACAGCGCAATCTCAATAAAGGTGCGCAGATGGGGCAGAATAATATAACGGAAGAGGGTCAAGCCGGTGGCGCCATCCAAGCTGGCCGCCTCCAGGGTCGATTCGGGCAGGGATTGCAGGCCGGCCAACAAGATGAGCATGACAAAGGGCGTCCATTGCCACGCCACCGTCATAATTACCGAGGGCATGGCATAATGGGCTAACCAATCGATGGGTGGTAGGCCAAAGAGGCTCAACAAATAGGCCGCCAAGCCAAAGCTTGGATTTAATAAAACATTCTTCCACAAAACCGCCGTCACCACCGGCATGACCAGGAAGGGCGAGATTAGCAAGGTGCGCGCCAGGCTGCGCCCAGGGAAAGGCCGGTTGAGCAACAACGCCAAGACCATCCCCAGCGTAAAGGTAATGATCACCACGCTCAACGACAGCACCAGGGTGTTCCAGAGGATGTGTAGGAAGTCGGGATTTTCAAAGGCACGCACATAGTTGCGCAGCCCGATCCAATTGATGTTGCCTGGTCGCAATAAATTCCAGTTTTGAAAGCTATAATAGAGCGTCAACACAAAGGGAACTTGGGTGATGATGACCAGGAAAAGCAACGTGGGCGCCGAGAAAAATTTGCGAAATTCCCGTTCATTGCGCTTTGATCGCGCAATGGCCTGGCTGCGCAACGATGGACGAGGCTGCTGAAGGGTGGTTGTCATAGGAACGGTGCCTTTCCATGAACCGAGGCAACAATTAGGCAAAAAGTTCACCCGTCCCTACGGGACAAAACCATTTACACAGATTCGTCTAGCGGTAGCCGGCGTCCTCAATGGCGGTCAAGGTGGCGGCTTGGGCTTTGGCCAGCGCTTCTTCGACGGTGGTGTTACCGGCAATCGCTTCGGCAATGAACTGGGAGACATCGGTGCCAATGCCCTGGAACTCAGGAATGGCGACAAATTGCACACCGGTGTACGGCACGGGATCACGGGTGGAATCGTTCGGGTTAGCCGACAACATGGACTTGAGCACCAGGGACGCAAAGGGCGCCGCATCCAGATATTCCTGGCGTTCATAGGTCGAGGTGCGGGTGCCGGGCGGAATGGCGGCCCAACCCTTTTCGGCGGCGACCAATTCGATGTAATCTTTGCTGGTGGCCCAGGTGACAAAGCGCAGCGCTTCAGCACTGTGCGGGCTAGTGCTGGGAATGGCCAATGACCACGACCAGAGCCAGGCATTGCCCTTGGCCACCGGACCCACCGGCGCCAACGCATAGGCAATGTCGGGGCCAGCCTCAGAACTCGCCAGGAAACCGGCAGCGACAGTGGCATCGACCCACATCGCGGCCTGGTTCTGCGCCATCAAGGTCAGCGATTCGGTAAAGCCGTTGCCGGTGACGCCAGGAGGGCCACAGCGCTGCACCAGATCGGCATAGAAGGAGACCGCTTCGTTCCATTCGGGCGAATCGAGTTGCGGCATCCACTCTTCGTCAAACCAGCGACCGCCAAAGGTGTTGACCACGGTGGTCAACGGCGCCATCACTTCACCCCAGCCCGGCAGACCGCGCAGGGCAATGCCATAGACATTGTTGGCCGGGTCGTGCAGCTTGCAGGCAAATTCAGCGACCTGTTCCCAAGTGGGTTGTTCGGGCATGGTCAGGCCGGCGGCGTCAAACATCTTCTTGTTGTACATTAGGAAGCTGGATTCGCCATAGAAGGGGACGGCGTAAAGCTGGTCGTTGGTGGACAAGCCCGCCTTGACCGCTGGCAACAGATCCTCAAAATCATAATCGGGCTGCACCATATCCGGGGTGGCCGCCGCCAGTTCATCAATGGAGTGCAGCCATTCATTGGCGCCCCAGATCGGCACTTCATAGGTGCCAACGGTGACAACGTCGAAGGAAGCGGCGCCGGTCGCCACATCGGTGGTTACCTTGGCGCGCAACTCATTCTCCGGCAGCACGACCCACTCCAACTTGATGCCGGTCTCTTCGATGAACTTGGGCGAGAGTTCTTCCATCACCTTCATGTCGGGGTTGTTGACCGTGGCAATGGTCAGCGTGACCTCGCCGTCGGCGCTTTCCGCCGCCGGGGCTTCGGCTGCGGGGGCTTCCGTAGCTGCTGGGGATTCAGCCGCTGGGGCGGGCGCAGCCGGCGCCGGACAAGCGGCCAGGATCATGGCGAGAATCACCACGATCCCCAGGACGCCAAAATGGCGCGATAGGGATTTCTGCATAGCAACCTTCCTTTGTGCTTCTGTAGCCGCATCCCGGTTGGCGCGCCAAAACCGCTGCGTCAAGGCCAGGATGGGTACAACCTAAATTGTAGAAAATGGAAAAGAATACAGGGTTCGGGAAAGGCTAGGGAGCCGTTCTGCGCTTAAGGATATACTGGCTGGGGTAAGCGTGTCTATAAGCACTTTGCTTATTTTAGAGAGAAATCGACCTTATTATTGCAACCTGAGTTAGAGTCACGAAGTTGGCGCGCCACCATCACGGTACAACGCGATGACTTGGAAATTCTACTCAAGGATAATCCCAGTTTACGCCCTCGTCTAGCCGAATTTGTTGCTGAAGCCTACCCACGGGCGGTCAAACGTACTGGTAGTGAAACTGGCTTACGCAAAACAACTTTTCCCGTGGAATGCCCTTACTCACCTGCACAAATCCTTGACGAAGAATTCTGGCCGCAATAAGCAAAAGCTGGTTTCATTCTTGCTTTACTCGCCGCACCGGCCACACCAGCAACACCAACACGATAAACAACACCGCCCCCGACACCGCCGCGCCCACCAGCCGCACCGGTGTCCAGCCCATGCGCACGTCAATGCGGTGTTCGCCCACCGGCAGATCGGTTTCGATCAACCCATAGGGCGCCGCGACGCGATAGAGTGCCGGCTTGCCATTCACCAGCACCTCCCAACCAGGGAAGTAGTAGAGATGAATCCGTACTGTCCCCGCCCGCACCATGCGCACGATGCCCCCAAAGCGCGAACCAAAGCTGTCATGCTGTAAAATTTCACCCACGCCTTGTGTGATTGCAAGACGCGTCAAGCTGTTGGTGTAGCCGTGGCTCTCAGTGTACTCCGGCGACTCATAATCCTGGCTCATGGGTGACGCCGTAAAGGGCTTTTCCTGCACCCAAGTTGTATAGGCGATCATGTCGGGGTGTTCGCGTTCAAACTGGTAGACGGCCCGCCCATCTTCGCGCCACGGTTCCACCGGTTGCAAGTTGGCATCCACATAGGCGGAGCTTCCCAGGATCACCAGCAGCCCCAAGATCAACACGCCAACCGGCGCCGCTTCCCCTTCGGCGGCAAGCAATAACTGATAGAGGCCCAAGCCGCCCAATGCGCTCACCAGCAGCGCAACCAGCGCCAACAGCCGCCAGGGAAACTGGATCACGCTCAACGCCGGCGCCGCTTCCCAGATTGGCTGCGCCCACGGACTCATGAAAAATAGCAGCACCAGCAACGCCCCGCCCAAATAAACCGCCAGCCAACGCAAGCGCACTTGCCGCCACGGCAGGAAGGGCGCCGCTAACCCAAGCAAGAGCGGCAACAAGCCCACCTGAAAACTCATGCCGTCGTTAGCGCCGGTCGGATCATCGGAATAGCCGAAGCCCCAGAACGGACTGAAATATTGGCCGATCTGGACAAAGTGACGCCGAAAATCATAAGTGTTGGTGACATAGACCTGCTGCTCTAGATAACGCTGCGCCTCCAGGAAGAGAGGTAGCAGAAAGATCGTCGTCAACAGGAGCGCTGCCCCGCCGGCAAAACCGGCCATGACAACACGTCCGATCACTGGGCCAGGACGCGCTGACTGGTGACGCATGGTATAAATCAACAAAAAGAGAACAAAACTCACGACAAGCGGGGCAAAGGAGATCAGCGCAAAGGTATGGGTCAGCAGCGTGGCGCCCAGCAACAGCGCCGCCCATGCCAATCGACGCGTCCAGCCCGGCGCAACCCCCTGCGTGATCAACCGGTCAAAGGTCAGAAAGACCCACGGAAACCAAGCCAACAACAAAGTGTCATTGAGGGCAGCACGTACATAGATATCGACCAGATGATAAGGGATAAAGACATACAGTAACCCAGCCACAACGGCACAGAGACGGGCGGGATCGAGACCGTTGACAAACCGGGTTTGTTGCGCTTCTGCGTCCTCTATCCAGTGCAGCACCAACCGGTAGATGCCCCACGCCCCGGCCAGAAAACCAAACACCCAAGTTAATTTTGCCGCCAGGGTGATGCCGGCGCCCAACAAGACAAAAAGCTCACCAATATAGAAACCGAGCGGGGCCTGGATCAGAAAGGTTGGGTAGCCATAACCCTGGATGTGATGCATCGCCCAGCGCGGCCACCAGGCGCCTGACCGAACGGAGGCGTCAAACATCTGTAGATAAAAAACGCTATGGCGACCATCGTGCGCTTCATAAAAATAGCCCGGTGCGGCCAGCGGCGTCAACGCCAGCAGGCTCAAGCCAAGGAGTAGCACTAGGTAGTGATCGATTCTGGCAAGCCAGGCAGTAAGGCGAGTGTGCATGGGTGGGTGGTGATAGTGATTGGGTGATTGGTGACTGCTAAACTCGCTCGTAGCCGGTCCGTGACCGGCGTTAGGGTCGCCGGTCACGGACCGGCTACGAGCGGGTTAGAGCTAATTACTCTTGGTCCGTTGTCAACAAAGACGAGGTGACGCCCCACTGCTCGCCAAAGAGGAAATCGCGCAGGGGACGGCGGGTGCGGGCGGTCAATTCGCCCTCGCGGTTCTTTTCCGGCAAGCTATCGGGATCGCCCAGGTAGCCGAGGGCGAACATGGTGGCGGCTTCCTGTTCCGCTGGAATGGCAAAGAGTTCACGCGCTTTGTCTGGCGAAAAACCGCCCATAAAGTGGGTATAAAGATCGAGAGCGCGCGCCTGGATCGCCAGATTTTGCAGCGCCATCCCCACATCATGAAAGGCGTGGCGGTTCAGCACCTCCGGTCGCCGGTAGAGGCTGGCGACGGCAATGCCCAACACCGGCGCTTTGGACGCCCACGGCACATTGCCTTCCGATAAGCAGCTTACCATGCGTTCAAAGAGCGCCGGCTCCTCAGCCTTACGCGCTACCAGAAACGCCCACGGCTGCATATTGCCCCCCGACGCTGACCAACGCGCCGCCTCAAAGACGCTCTGCAATTTTTCCGTCTCCACCCCTTTGTCCGCAAACGCGCGCGGACTCCACCGCGCTTGCAGGAGTTCATGAATGGGATAATCGGTCTGCGCCTGCTTGATCGCAATGGCTTTCTGCTGTCCTTCCGTTAACATTCATCGTCCTCTCTATCATTTCTCACTTGAACGGTTCACGCAACACGAATCACGCAGCACACGAGAGCGGCTCTGTATCTGTTGCACTGACGTCTAGCGATCCACCTTGCGGTAGACAAACTTCAACCCCGACCACACCTGATCAATCGCCGCCACTTTCACATCCACCAACCCAATTGCCAGCCCAATCTCCCGCACAAGATTTTCATCCAGATCGGTCGCCACCTTTGCCGCCTTTTTAGGCCAGGAGATCCAGATCATGCCCTTAGTAACAATCGCCGCCTTGAGATCGGGAAATGTCGCCAACAACTCCGTGCGACTCGCCGTGAAAAAGTGTACAAAATCGAGACCTGTCGTCAACGCCTCCTCTTGACTAACGCCTGCCGACAAGGGACCAAGCAACGCTGGATAGTCTGCCGGTGCATTGATCAGCGCAATCCGCTGCCCAACCTTGATCCCCAATTTGTCCACCAGGGAGCGTTGTGAGTAACCCGCCGTCGGCATTACCGTTGCCATGCCTCACCCCATTTTCTGCAATCGCTACAGACGCGGATTGTAGGTGACACGGATATTGGTCATCTCTTCGGCAAGAGCGATTCACCGCCAAAGACCTTTCGGGTCTGCGAGACCCTAAAGCTCTAAACTGGTGCGTTAGCTTCATTGGTTAAGACAAAAATCCGCGTCTCTACCCCCGCGCCCGTCGCGCCATCAACAGATCATGCTGCAACACTTGTAATAATGCCGTCGGCGCCACTTGCCCAATCGGCGTGACGATCGGCCCCCAGCCCTGGCGATCCCACCAGCAGCGACTAGGCGGCGGCCAGAGATCCATCGGCCAGTCGCCGCTGACCAGTTGCAACGGCGGCCAGTCATCCAATTCCGCGGGACGGCTGCCTGGTTTGACGAAGCGCAGTTGCACCCCTTGCGCCGCCGCCTGCGCCCAGACGTGCAGCCACCAGTGGGGCGTACAGTACAAGCCATGCAACATCGGCAGCCGCTGGTAGGCCATCCAGACCTGCACCAGTTGCGCAAAGGCCGCTTCCAGATTGACCAATCGCCCCGGCGGCGTTAGCCACTGATGCAACTGTTCAATCCCCGGCATCTGGTGACAGAGCCGCCAGTAATAAGCGCTCAACGATACGCCCAACGCCGCCGGTTGCGCCAACCCTACTGCTGGCAGCACATTGGCCAGCGCCTGAAATTGCAACGGGCCATTCATCGCCCGCAAGCCTGCTTCCACGGCTGCTGTGCAGAAGCGATTGCCGGCATAGAAAACCGCCGGTCGTTGCCCTGGCGAGAGCCGTTCCAGCGCTTGGCCCACCAGTCGCGCCAAGTGCAGCACCCACTGTTGCGCCTCTGGCGTGGGTGAATCATGCCCGCCGACCAGCACCAACGCCTCCGGATGCGCTTCGCTTAACGCCGTCATTAACTGCGTGCTGGTAAGGGTTGGCGTCAAGATAGTGATGCCCACCAGTTGCAACGGCGCACTGGCCAGTGCCCGCCGCGCCGCCGCAATACTGCCGCCTTCGGTCAGCCCGACCAGCCAGATACGCATTCGGGGTCGTGGCGACATCCCAATGGCAACATGTTCCAGCGGCGGCCAGCCAATAATATCGGGGCTGGTCAGCAGCGGACCTTGATTATTTTCATCCCAGAGCGGGCGACCCAGTCGTTCGCTCAACCGTTGACCGAGGGTCACACATTGGTGAGAAGGCGGAATGCCCGCCGCTCTAGCCGTTGTCTCCCAGGCCGCTAACCGGTAGTGACCGCTGATATTTTCCAACAGACAAAGGGTAACGCTGTCCAACGTAATGCCTAGCGTTAACAAGCTGCCAGTTGTTGTACTGCCAGTTGTTGTACTGCCAGTTGTTGTACTGCCAGTTGTGGCCGGCGCCGCCAATCCACCTTCGGTCATCAGCCCCCTCCCGCCAGCAACCGCCAAATCGACTCTGCCCCTTGCCACAAGAAACTTTTTTGCAGGGCAAGTAGTAGAAAATGGAAACGCCCAATCACCAGGCTCAAGTGGGCCGCCAGGAGACGGGCAAAGAGAACGCCCGCCGCAAACCAGAGCGCCCGTTTGCCGATGCCGCGCCAGACCGTCAACAGTTGTTGCAGCCAGTGAGGCTGTTGCGCAACCAGTTTGTCCATACCGGCGGTCCAGTGCAAAAGCGTGGCTGTGGTTAACAATAGCACTAATACACTGACCAGCGCCTCTGTGAGTGAATTAGACCAGACAAAACCGCTCGCCGCCGCCGCCCAAAATTGGGGCAATAATGACCCTTGCCATAGCCCCAACACCACTGAAGCCACGGTGATCCCCACGAGTAATGCCGCCGGAATCGTCCCCGCCAGACGCAGGATGCGACGGAACACCGCTGGCTGCTCGACGGAAGAAGAACCGGAGCGTTTGGCCCACCAGAGTCGCTCACTGGCCGCCAACCAGAGCAAGAGGCCCAACGCCAACGCCAGCCATAATGATCCATGAGCCAAAGGCGCCGCTTGCAGCGGCGCCAAAAGCCGTGGACGCAAGACATGTTGCACCAACAAGACGCTCAGATAACCCAGACTAACGCCCACCAGCAGATACTGTCCCACTTTCGCCGGCGCCTGATTGCCCGTTAGCAGACCGAGGAAGAGTACTGAAAAGAAAAACGCAATCCAGAGCGCCCAATCTTGACCCAGTAGGGTGAGGCTAATGCTATCCACGCGCCCCTCCCTGGCTCCAAGCGGCAAGGTTGCCCAACAAAATAACCAGCAACAGCGCAAGATGGCCCCAGTTTTGCAACACCAACTGGCGCTGAAACCAATCCTCTTCACCAGCGGCCAGGTGAACGGTGCGCAATTGCTGGTAAGTAGCGGCGCCATCGAAACCGCTTACCAGACCGCGCAGTTGTCCACTTGCCAGATAGGGACGCAAGAGGGGATCGGCGCCGGCACTGGTAAAGGCCAGGGTCGGGCGCTGCTGCACCGGCTGTCCTTGCTCCAACCAATATTGCACACTCTCCGCCTGTGCAGCCACGACAATGGTTAATGCCGGCAGGGCCACCGTGGGAGCAACCAGCGGGCCAAGCGCGGGGGCCAAGGGTGCATGGCGCACCAACGCATCCGCCGGCGCTTGGGCAACCAACGTGAGTGCGGCGGCCCCGCCAGGTAGATAGCCGGCATTTACGTACAGTTCGCGAGCAACGATAAACCGAAAGGTCGTATCGGCGCGCAAGCCTTCAGCCGCACGTAGGAAGAGCCGTTCCGCCAACGCCGGGCCACCCGGCAGTTGACTCACCAGGATGGGCTGGATCCGGCGCTCCAACAGGTGGGAAGCCAACGGCAGTGCCACCAGATCCAACTCGGCGGACGTTGCGGCATCATACTCCCAAATGACCAAGACCGTTGCATCAGACGGCAACTGCTCAATGGCTGCATGAGCTTCCGCCACCCCCGGCCACTGGTGTGGCGTCCCCACTGGGCCAAGGACGTTGAAGAGAATCGGCAACGCCAGCGCACCGCTGATCAACAGAATCAACCAGGGCAGATGCCAGCGCACCGACACTGACGGCGCCACCGTGGGCGCATCCAACAAAACCGGGTCATCGGTCAGCAGCGCACGAATGCGACGTAACTGTTCGGCCTGAAGCGTCAACGGCGTAGCGACCATCGGCGCAACCGCTTCCTGGCGCTCTGCTAATTCGCTGGCAATCTGCACCGGATCGAGTAAGCCTTGCACCCCGGTCACCAGCCGGCGCGTTGTCGTCGGCGCCGGTTCCATATCGTCCGGTAGCGCAGACCACTCATCCCCCACCACGGGTTCATCAACCAGCGGTCTTTCCGGTAGGCGGCGTCGTTCAGGGAGATTCTCCGATGGGCGTGCAGCGGGATCGGACACGTCGCCTGATGGGGTAGGCGTTAACGGGTTTTCAGCAGGGGGGTGTTCGCGTGGCGCTGTGTCCTGGTCATCCCGCTGTTCATCGCTCTGCAAGTTGGCGCCACAGCGATTACAGAAGTTGGAACCGGCGCGATTGCTGGTGCCACAGTGTGGGCAAAGAATCACACTCATGCCCCGCTCCTGCCCAGCAAAAAGCGCACGCCAAAGAAGAGCAGCGCCAGCGTACTACCCAAGATCGCGCCGCGCACGGTTGCCATCACCGGCACTTGCAGCAGCCACCCCACCCACTGGCCGACGATCGGCGGCAGCAGGTTATAGGTGGCCGGCATCTGCGCGATCAACATCACCAAGGCGCCGGCCAACATCCAGCGACCGGCGGGCGTCGTCAACCGGAGATACTGGTAGGCGGCGGCAGCCATAAAAAAGAAGATGAGCGCATAGAGCATCGCCTGACCGGGGGCGATTAAGGTGGTAAAGATCCATTCGACGGTTGGGCTGGTCACACCCACTGGCTGGAGCAGACCAGCCACAAAGACGGCGCAACAGGCGATCACCAGGAGCAGGCTATAGGTCCACTCCGGTTGTCCATGTTGGATGCGCCGCAGATGGGTAAGCAGTAGGTGCGCCACACCCAGTAACAGGGCAAAGCTGCTCACCAAGATCAACCACTCATAGAGTATCGCCACAACGCCCCCCAATCCAGGGACGATGCCGGTGCGATGCAGTGCAAGCGCAATAAAGCAAAGCGCAACAATGACCACGAAAAGATGCTGGGAACGGGCAGGTGATGAGTTCATGTCCGACTGCTTACACAAAGAGCGCTGTAATAATGGCGCCGATGACGACCAGGACTGTTAACCAAGGTAACCACGTTTCTGTATCCCCGGTCTGATCACTGCTAGGGGTGGTTGCTTGTCCGGTCAGAACAAAGGGCAAGGAAAAGCAGGCCGGTGCTATGCCTGGTTGGCTGGTTGGCAACAACAGCGCTTGCATACTCACCGGCAAGCCGGTCGCCTCATGCCGCCGGGTATGGGCCGACGGCCCCGACAAAGTTGCCAGCGTTGCCATATAACTTGCCGGATCAGCACCACCATAGCGTATGGTTAACGCCGGCGCCAGGCCAGTGCGGCGTTCGGTTGCGCCACTTAGGAGCGCCGCCGTCCACATGACGCCGTCGCCGCCGAGCAAAAGCCCCGGCGTTGTGAGATCGGCACGTTGGCGTGCAAAGTGATCCAGCGCCAGCAACATGGGCAACTGATCAATGGCGCGTCGGCTCAACCCACCTTCCAGCCAGAGCGTCTCGCCGGCTTCCAGACTCTCATCCAGTTGACCCTGCCATGCCTGCGCCACACTGGTGGCATTACTTGGGTACAGCATGGGTTATCCCTTCCCGTTCCAGGGTGAGACCACACAACGCCAATAGGGGCGTCAGCAACAACAACCCTTGACGCAACATGAAGGGCAACGCCACATAGCCGGCGCTCAACAGCAAAGCCGGTTCCAACAACTCGCGCTGTTGTAAGCCGTCAAGGGCAGCTTCCAGATGTTCGCCAACCACACGTCGTTGCGGCTGGTCAGTTGTTGCGGTAGGTGTTGGTAATGACATGGTCAAGATTACTCAACTGTAATTGTCAAGCCACCCGCTCGTAGCCAGTCTGTGACTAGCAGTGTAGGGCTGCCAGTCACAGACTGGCTACGAGCAGGCAAGCTGAATGACTATGACTATTGAAATTGTAAGATTACAAGCGTCTATATTCTACCACAAAGTGATGTATGGTATACTAATCGTCGTCCAAGGAATGGATCAACAAGCAAAAGCAATGCAATCAACAGTAACGTAGCAATAATAAAAAGAACGGTCGCCGGAGCCATGAAGCTGGATCAAGCGTTCGGCGACCGCAAACACAGGTGCTGATCAGTTATGCGTCGTTTTCAACTCTTTCAACCAAATAGCTTTCTCTGGCTCGTTCTGGCGTTCATGGTAGTCGCCTGTAGCAGTCCGGCGGCAGCACCCACCGCCACGCCGACCAAGACCCCGATTTCCGCAGCGGCAGTGCCGACTGACACCCCACCGCCGCCCACCGACACCCCAGTTCCGCCCCCAGCCACCGACACACCGGCCCCGGTGGTGGAATCAACTGCCACCCCCATTCCACAGCCTGGCAACATTGGCCCTTTCAGCGGCCTGCCGGCGGATAACCCGGATAATTTGCGCCAGCGCCCGGTGATGATCTGTATCAACAATGACCCAGTGGGGCGCAGCGCCCATTTTGGCTTGGGGCTGGCCGATCTAGTCTACGAATATATTGTCGATGGCTTTAGCATGACCCGCATGACGGCGCTCTACCAAACCCATGATGCGACACGAGTGGGTCCAGTGCGTTCGGCCCGCTTCCCCAACATTTGGATAACCTATATGTATGATGGGGTTCTGGCTTGCTCCGGCGGCAGCGATCACATTCGCTATCTACTGAAAAACGAAGTCGGCTTCCCCTATCTTGACGCCGATATTGATGACCCTTCCAACAACCGCTATTTCTCTAGCATTGGCAGCGACTACCGCACACGGATGCAGGCCAGCACCGATGGTGTGCGCCGTTGGTTGACGGATAATGGGCTGAACAAAGAGTGGAGTCGCCCCGGTTTTGAATTTAGCCCAGAGCCGCCCCCCAGTAGCGCCGCCAACGCCACGGTGATCCGCGTTGCCTATCCCGGCGGCAACAGCGTTGAATGGCGCTATGATGCCGGCTTGGGCGGCTACCTGCGCTGGCAGGGTGGTCAACAACAGAGCGACCCCGCCACTGGTCAGCCAATTCTGGCGCAAAATGTGATTGTTGTGGCTGCCCCCCACACCTTGACCGATGTTGTCGAAGACAGTCTGGGAACCAAAGGCGTTGATATTACGCTCTATGGCTTTGGCGATCTGCGCGTTTTCCGCAACGGCCTGGTCTATGAAGGCACCTGGCGCGCCGACCCGGAAACACCCCCCCGTTGGCTCGGCCCAGGCGAGGCGATCATTAAACTGAAACCCGGTCAAAGCTGGGTGCAGGTTGTTCAACAATTACCGGATATTAGTTACTAAGTGAACGTCTAGCAATAACTTCCGCTCTTCGCGAGTCCGTGACTCGCAACCGGATAGGGCGAGTCACGGACTCGCGAAGAGCCAATCGGGAAGTTATTATTAGACGCTCACTTAAGGGATTGAGAGATTGCGCAGCGCCGGGGCGCAGAATCTCTTTATCTCCTCTTTCAATTGATCCATACTCAGCAGACTGCAATGTAGACGGAATTGCCTTAGACCGACTCTGGACTATGCGACTACATGACTGCGGACTATTGATACTGACTATGCTGTCCACCCCTGATCAACCTAGGAGGAAAGATGAAGTTGCCACCGCCATTGCACCATTTGCGCTTGTGCCGTCAAGGCGAAAGCACCCCCCGGAGCGCAGTGCGCTTATTGGGGTTGATGTTCTTCTGTTGCTCGCTGTTTATCACCGTTCCTCTCCTCGTTTTTGCGACCCAATCGGCGCAAGCCCAGTCCGATAGCCAACCGACCGATCAAGCAGAAAATGGCTACACCTATGCCGTGCAGCGCGGCGACAACTGGTATTCCGTCTCTGTGCGCACCGGTGTCAGCATCGCCGACTTACAGGCGGCCAATCCCCAGGCCATGCGGGCCAGCGGTTGGTTGATCACCGGAGAAAAGCTCTTCATCCCTACGGTCAAACCGGTCGCCACCACCACCTATACAGTGCAGCCCGGCGAATCGTGGAGCATCATCGCCAAAAAATTCGGCATCGCCATCGGCTTGCTCAAGGCAGCCAATCCCCAGGCAGTACGCTATGATGACGTGCTGCGCCGCAATGAAGTACTGAATATCCCCTTGCCGGAAGGCGCCGTGACGCCAGAGGGAACACCCCCCGCCACGGCTGAAACAGCGCCGATCACTGCCACAGCCACCGTCACCGCGGCGACCGCACCAACGGTGGCGGCAACAGCTACCGTTACAATCACGACCGAGCCACCCGCCGCCGAGCCGACTGCGACCGAGACGGCGACCCCTGAACCGACGGAAACGGCGACCCCTGAACCAACAGCCACCGAGACTGCCACCGAAACACCAACTGCGCTGCCAACAGAGACCGCCGCGCCCGAAAGCACGCCCACCACGGCTGCGCCAACCGCCCCCGCTGCCGCTCAATGTCCCAGTGATTTCGCTGATTACCCCACAGCCATTCTCACCACGCTTAACGAAAACGGCGGTATAGACGCCTTGCAAAGCTTTTTGACCGCTTGTAACGCCGCGCCGCCAACGCCGCTAGTAGCGCAGGATATGACGGGGGATGGCAATGCCGACCTGGTGGTGATCTACCCCAATCCCAATATCTCAGCGACGCAACCGATCATGGATCTGCTAATTCTCAATGGGGGCGCCGACGGGTACACGATTGGTCATCAGGCGCGGGCGGAAAGTGAAGTCAATCTGCTCGGCGCGCTGGACATTAATAGCGACGGCAACAATGATGTGGCCTGGCTCGAAACCACCTGTGGCGCCGACACCTGTTTTGACACTATCCAGATCTACAGTTGGGAGAACCAAAGTTGGCGTTCCTGGCGTGCGGCCAAAATCACCATGGCGAATGCCGAGACAAAGCTGGAAGATCAACTGGAGGCCAGTCAGGGCTTAGAAATTGTTCTGACCGGTGGCGTCTATGGCAACCCTGCCGCCGGCCCGCAACGCAGCCGCACCGAAATCTGGGGCAGCGTCGGCGGTGCGCCCTACACCTTGTTGACCACAAACTTTGTCGCTAGCAACTGTCTCTATCACACCGTGCTTGATGCCAATGCGGCCTTTGCCAATGGCGCGGCGGATGATTTTGAACAGGCGGAAGCGCTCTATACGAAGGCCACGAGTGATACAACATTGGTGGCTTGTGGTACGCGGGAAAACGAAGTGGCAGAGCTGCAAAGCTTTAGCTTCTACCGACTGGCGCTTATTGCCGCCTACCGTGGGCAACCAGATGTGGCCGCCGATCTGACGGGCGCGATTGCCGCCGCCTATCCAGATAGTGTCTATGCGCAAGTAGGCCAAAGCTGGCTCGATGCCTATCAAGCGAATGGGGATATGAACACCGCCTGCGCCGCGGTCACTCAATTGGCCGAAAGCAACCCCGAAGCCGGCGCCGTGCTGGGTGACTATGGCTTTGCCAACCCCAGCTTTGGCGCTGCGGACATCTGCCCCGTCCTCAATATCACCATCCCGACGCCAACGGCTGATGCTGCCAGTGTCGCAGCGGCCATAACGACGGTGACAGCGACAGCGACTGTGACAGCAACCGAAGGTGTCACCGCCACCACAGCGGAAACAGCAACAGTCGCACTCCCCGGCGCTGATCTAGCGGCCTGTCCCACCGATCTGGCTGGCTATGTTGATACCTTGCCGACCGTACTCAGTAGTGCAGGGCAAGAGTCTGCGGCTGTGGAAGGGTGGCTGCGCACCTGTAATGCGCTTGATGACCAACGGGGAGCGTTCCGTCTGATCGACCTCAACGACGATGGCCAACGGGACGCACTCTTCTTACCCACCATTGTCAGTGACTTGGGGGTGGGGCCGGAAGGAACGCAGGGCGCCGTCCTCATCTATCATGGCGCCGACGATGGCAGCTACACATTGGCTGCCAATCCAGAGATTTACGGGTTGCCGACGCTCTTGACTGTAGAGGATCTCAATGCCGATCAGAAAACGGACATTGCCTGGAGCGTTGCCGGCTGCGGCGCCTCCTGTGTCAGTGAAGTGCAGATTGTCGCCTGGGACGGTGCGGTCTACACCTCGACGATTGCCCCTGGCGCCACCATTGCCGAAGGCACAGCGTCCTTTGCGCCCATTGCCGCCGGCGATCCGGGGCAGGGCAAACAGTTGGTCCTGACTGGCGGCGTCAGCGCCACCGAAGAAGGGGGCCTCGCCGTTCCCCACACCGAGATCTGGCAGAGCATTGACGGCCACCCCTTCCAGCGCATCCGCTGGGCCTATGATCGCGCCGTCGATGGCGCTAACTGTCTGGGACTGCGGTTGGTGGAAGCGGATGTCGCGCTGCAAGCGGCGTCGGTATTGGGCTATGAACCGGCCGTCGATCTCTATACCAAAGCGATTGACCCCAGTTTGCAGGCGTGTAGCATCTTTGGCATGGCGGCCAATGAAGAATTGCCGTTATTGCAAGGTCTGGCCAGCTTCCGCCTGATCCAGGCTCAGGCATTGGCCGGCGATTTTGTCGCTGCCGGCGAGGTATTAACCAGCTTAAGCCAGGGACAACCGGAAAGCGGCTATACGAAGGCCGCCCAACAGTGGCTCGACGAATACGAAGCCAAAGCGGATGCCGCTGCCGCGTGCGCTGCTGTCCAACCAATCTTTGACGAAGAGACCGATCTCTGGCAGATCACCGACCACTTTGGCTACAACCATCCCGCCCTCGCGGCTGAACAGATCTGTTACCAGCCTTAGGCGTAGTGTTTTGTCACAAAAAGAATCATCGGTAGTCAAGGCTTTTGCCTTCGGGCCGCCCAGAGAAAGACTAAAGCCTTGACTACGATTACCCTATCACGACTTATTTGACAAAACAGCTATCGTTTCTCAAAGAGGTAATGGGTTCACCCGTCCCTACGGGGCGAACAGGGCTGTTTGCGGTATACCGCATCTCCGTTTTCTTCTCTTTCTGACCTTCCATGCCGCGCGACCGTTCCTCTTCCAGGGGACGGCGCAGACGGAGTTGTACGCCTTCATCAACCGGCGGCTTGACCGTAGCCCGGCTTTTCTGCAACGGCGTGTTCGGCGACGTTTGCTCCATAAAGCGTCTGACCAGCGGCGCAAGAAGCAAGGGGGTGCCGGGACGGCTCGGCAAGAGCCAGTGCTGACGCTGTAAGGCGCGGAGCGCCTCCAGGTACGCCACCAATGTTCCGGTGTGGGGCATTTGTTGCCTCAAGATCGCCGCTGTTGGCGACGTCGGCAAGTTCGTCAGGTGGTGTAGGATGGCCTGTTCCATAGAGCCCAGGCGCGTAAATTGCGTTTGTAGGGTCCGCAGGCATGAGCCAGCCAACCCCGGCGCAGCCAGCGACTCGGTTAGTAAATCAATGCCAAAGCTATCGAGCAACTCGCGCATGGTCACTAATGTTTCGGGATGACCGATACACTGTTCGGCTAATACCCGTAGCGGCGGCGTCCAGGTGCGCACGCCAGCTTGTAAGAGCGAGACACTGGCATCAACGGATAGTCCCACCAACGAGAGCGTGCGCACGGCAGAAGAGCGGCGCGCCAGCGTTTCCCAGGCAACCGGGGTCATGCGACTCAGCAACAACAAACAACTGCGATGTTCATTGTCCACTAGGCGACGCAACAACTCATCAAAGGCGCTCCAGCCCAGTTGCTCGTCGGTTAGCGGGCCGGCAGCGCCATAAATCGTTTCACCATGATCAACAACTAGCAAAACCCGCCGCCGCCGTAACTGCGTCAGCAGTTGCTGCAAAAGCACTTCCACGGTTTCCTGCGATTCATCAGGGGTGGACAGGGGAGGGATTTCTTTTTGACCGTGCCGGTAAACCAGAGGGTGAACCGGGGAAGCCACCGCTGGTTTGGTTAGCTGGCTCAGCCACTCGTGCAAAAGCTGCGGCAGGGTGCGGCAGGTGGTTAGCGCTGACCAGAGAATGATCTCAAATGGGTTGACGGTTGCTTGGTCGGCGGCTTCGGCCAACTGCGTCACCACTTCTGTCGCCAGGGCGCTTTTGCCCTGGCCAGTCAAGCCGAAAAGGCCAACCAGGCGGTGTTGTGGATCAGTAAGCCAGTGGCGCAGGCGCGTTAGCTCCTCGGTGCGACCATAGAGTGGTGTGGTCGGGGGAATCGCATCCCAATTCACTTGGGTTGATGGCGGCTTATTGTTGGCAGATGGGAAGGTTGGGGGCGTCAGCCGCTCGGTTTCAATCGCCTGATAGAGCGCTGTGGTGGCGGCATCTGGCGCAACGCCAAATTCAGCTTGCAACACTTGCTGACAAATCTTGTATTGGTTGAGCGCCGCCAACCGTTCTCCACGAAAGGCCAAAAGGCACATCTGATTGCGATGGGCTTCTTCTTGCCAGGGTTCCAACTGGAGCAGCCGTTGGGTTGCTGCCAGGCCAGCGCTGTAATGCCTTTGGGCCAGGTAATGGTTGCTCAACCGTAGCAACCCTTTGGTGGCTTGTTGGCGAAAGTAGTGGCGCTGCTGGGTCAGCCATTCCTCAAAAACGGGCGCATTTTGGATCGAGAAACCGGCCAGGAATTCATCGCCGTACAGGTGTAGAAGCTCTTGTAAAAGGGTGGGGTCAGTCAACGTTTCTTTCGTCGCCACGTAGTCGGCAAAGATGGCTGCGTCAATCCAGTGGGGTTTTTGCCGTGCAAAGGCGATCATATGGCGGGTAACGACCAAATAATCGCCCACGAATTGCCGTAGATCATAAAGGACGTAGCGTAAATTCTGACGCGCCTGCTGCTCGCCCACTTCTGACCAGAGCAGATCGGCCAGATGACCCCGATCTTGTGGTCGGTTCGTCAACGTCAGATAGGCAAAGAGCGCCAGACAGCGGCCGCTCAAGGTTCTGGTCAAGCTATCATGGTTGTAGTAAATTTGCGGAACACCAAAAAAAATTGCTTTGAGCATATAACAGCTAGTGACTATCTCAATGATGGGTTGGGATAAAGTTGATTGTGACAAACTATGACAGGGGACGAAGCAAGCGTAACACTGTTTCTGCTGATTGCAAGCAGTGTTCCATTACGAGTATCATTACGAGTATTTGTAAAACTTGGCTCAAGTACGGAAAGTGTGAGGTCCGTCCCGCTACACCTGTCAGGTTTGCGAAACCTGACAGGTGTTCACACTTTCCGTACTTGAGCCAAAGAGTTTTTCATGTATGTCTATGTGTCTGATTAGCTTACGGTCGGGCAATCACTCCATACGGTGTGTAAAAGGCTTGTTTCTGTTGACGCCACCGTTGGAAAGGGGCGCTGGCGACGGCATCGAAGTCAGGCAGGAAAAGGGCCGGCGCGTTGCAGGTTCCGGGAAATTCGCACAGCGGTTGGCCTGGGGAAACCACAGCAGCGCCGTCAGCTTCTCCTGCTAATGCATCGCACCAGAGACGATGGTCATCCTTGCGAAAGAGAAGTTCTTTGCGATTTGCGGTCAAAAGATCATCGCACGGTGTCAAAAGCTGGCGCAAATTATGCAGCGCAACCCGCAGGCTATTGAGACGGGTCTCCGGCAGATAGTCGGGCCAGAAAAACGCCGCCAATGCCGCCCGTGCCAGTGGCTTATACCCTTCTAACACCAAATAGGCGAGGAGCGCACGCACGGTGTCCGAACGAAAGCTGGTGCGTACTTCGCCGCCGACGGATAGCTGAAAGGCGCCCAAGAGCGTCAATCTGACCATTGGCGCGTCAAGGAGTGGGGACGGCACGATGGTTGTAAGGTGCTGTTTGATGGGTGCGCGTTGCTGGGTCAGGTGTCTTTGCAATCGATAATTTTCTTCGCGCAGGCGACGGTGGGTGCGGGCCAGTTCAAGATGGGTGCGCACACGCGCCAACACCTCTGCTTCCTCTAGTGGTTTGGTAATATAGTCAACGCCGCCGACCGCAAACCCCTTCACTTTGTCCGCCGTCTCTTCGCGCGCGGTCAGAAAGATGACAGGGATATGGCGCGTCTGGGCATTGGCCTTTAGCATTTTACAAAGCTCAAAACCGCTCATCCCCGGCATGAGAAGATCCAGTAAGATCAAATCCGGCTGTAAATAGCGCAACCGATCTAGGGCGCTCGGACCGCTTTCCGCCACAAAAACCTCAAAATTGGCCCTGGTGAGATAGTCGACCAGCAAATCGAGATTGGCCGGGGTGTCATCAACCAGCAGAATTTTGAAGGGGTCAGCAGCCATTTCCTTCATTGTCCAACTTTCTTGTGACTTATATGTACGATCACTTTGGGGGACGGGCATCCACAACCCTATGTCGCAAGGAAACACAATGGTTTTCTACGACATTTGGCCTAGATCATAAAGTATTTTTGTGATTATTTCAAAATGTAAGGAAATAAGATGCTTATTTCAAGTCAGCATCGTTCTCTGCTCTGCTGCAGGGGAAGAATCAGTGGATGGAGCATAGGGCTGGGGTGAAGTTGAGGGGGAAGCGAGGTCTGGTATAAGAGCGGACAGCAGTCCGCCTTTTGCCCAAAGACGGACTGCTGGTTGGGTTGCTATGCCGCCACCCACGCTTCCTGTAGATAAATCACACTCTGAAGCGTATAGATCACGCCCAGTGTGCTGGCGCGTCGGGCATAGAAGGCAGGTCGGAAGTAGGGGACAAGGGTGCCGCCCTCTGTCTGAATGATCTGTTGCGCCTGGGCATAGATTTCTTTGCGTTTGACGGGATCGGCTTCGCTGCGCCCCGCCTCGATCAAGGCGTCCAAGTCGGCATTCTTGAGACCGCTTTCGTTCCACGGGCCACTGGAATAGTAGACCAGGGACAAAATCGTATCGGCGCTGGGAAAGAGCGACCAGTTGCTGACCACCAGTGGGCTTTGCATCCAATGTTCTGTCCAGTAATTGCTGCCCGGCACTTCTTCAATGTTAACCGTAATGCCGGCGGCTTTCGCCATCTCTTGGAAGGCCACGGCGGTGGCGACCATGCCGGGGCGCAGGTCGGCGGTGTAGAGGGTGATTTCTAGACCATCAGGGTAGCCGGCTTCGGCCAACAACGCTTTGGCCTTTTCCACATCATGGGCAACGGGGGGCAGATCGGCGGCGAAGGGGTGATTGGGTGGCAAGGGTTGACCATTGCCGATCACCCCCTGGCCCTGCAAAACGGCTTGCACCATCCCCTGGCGGTCGGTGGCATATTTGAACGCCTGGCGCACCCGACCATCGGTAAATGGCTCCTGGTCGATCCGCATGATAATCGGTTGGTAGAAGCCGCTTGCCACTTCTGTCACTACCACGGCAGAATCACCGCTCAAGGCTGGAACACTTTCGGCGGTCAGTTGCCAGAGCAGATCGACTGTGCCGCTGCTGAGGGCCGCCACCTGATTGGACATTTCGGGCATCACGACAAAACGCACTTCATCCAGATAGGGCTGGCCGGGACGCCAGTAGCTTTCGTTGCGCACCACCGTCAAACTTTCGCCGGGAACAAATTCTTGGAAGCGGAAGGGTCCAGTGCCGGACGGGGCAGCCACCAACTCGTCAACGGTGCGGTCATGGGGCATGATCAGCGCCATGTTGACCGGGTCGCCCAACAGCAGCGGGAAATCGACATGGGGGCTTTTGAGGGTGAAGCGCACCGCGCCCTGGGGGCTCCCGTCGTCCACCGCCTCGGCTTTCTCAACAAAGCGGAAGGTGCCCTGTGCCGGCGAGCCAAAGTCCGGCCCCAGAATGCGGTCAAAGGTGTGAACCACATCTTTGGCGGTGAAGGCCGTGCCGTGATGGAACGTGACTCCCTCGCGCAGGGTGAAGGTCCAACTCAGTTGGTCGTCCGTCACTTCCCAGGCGGTGGCCAGGGCCGGCTGCGGCTGCAACGCGACATCATTCCAGACCAACCCATCGTAGAGGGCGCCATGCACAATGGCATCTTGAATGGCCGGCGCCAGGTTTGGATCGAGGCTGCTTGGGCCATCTTGCATGGCAATGCGCAGGGCGCCACCCTTCTGCGGTTCACTGGCTGTACCGGCTGCCGGTGCCGCAACCGGCGCGGCCACCGGCGCACATGCCGCCAATAGCAAGGCGACCGCAGCGCCGCCGGTCAGGCTGAGAAATTGGCGTCGATTGAAGGCGAGATTGGTTGTAGCAGACATGGTTGTATTCTCCTTATGGGTGTTGAAGGATAGTTGGGATAGAACGAAATCGTTTACTCCACCCTAACCCTCCCGTTCGCGCCTGGAAGGCAACCGGCTCACGTCGAAGCCTGCTAGGGGAGGGAACCGTTAGACTCACGACAGTTCCTCCCCTTATCAGGTGGAGGGTAGGAGGGGGTGTTTGCCGGTCAGAGTGGTGGGCGCTTTTTGTTCCAGCAACGCCGGGCGCATGGCATTGAGCGAGCCGCCGATCAGGCTAAGAACATAGATAGTGGCGGCAGCGAGAAAGCCAAAATGAAAGAGAAAGACGCCGGCTATGGCAAAGACCCCCGGCGCCACGGCCCACAGATGGCTGCGGCGCATACTGCCACCAAAGGCGTCGGCTAGGTGAAAGAGGGTGGGCAGGTGGCGCAAGGTGGCGTCCATCAACACGATTTGCGCCGTGTCGGTCGCCACGGTGGTGGCGCCGCGCAGGGAGATGGAAACGTTGGCCTTCTTCAAAGCGATGCCGTCATTGATGCCATCGCCGACAAAACAAACATGGCGTCCCTGCGCCTGTAATGCTTCAATAAAGCTGGCCTTTTGCTCCGGCAAGGTGTTGGCCTGATAGTGGTCGATGCCCAACTGTTCGGCCAAGCGGCGCGTCGGCTCTCCCTGATCACCGGAGAGAATATACATCGTTACGCCACGAGCATGTAAGTCGGCCACTACCTGGCTGATCTCCGGGCGCAGGGTGGGTTTTAGTACAATGACGCCAGCCAGTTGCTGATCCAGGGCTACCATCACCAGTGAATAGCCAAGCGCATGACTGCTGTTTTGCAGTTCTTGCACTGCCGGGGGTAACGCAATCCCTTCCATGTCCATAAAACGTTCGCTGCCGACGCGCACCAGCCCGGCGGCAAACCTGACCTGAATGCCGTAGCCGACCTGATAATGCGCCTCCTCAGTAGGGGGCAGCGCCAAGGTGCGGGCTTCCGCGGCGGCGACAATGGCCTGGGCAATGGGATGGCTGAGACGCGCTTCGGCGGCGGCGGCGTAGGCGAGCAGTTCATCTTCGCTGAGATCGGTGAAGGTGTGAATAGCGTGGATCTGCGGCTGTTCCTGGGTCAAGGTGCCGGTTTTGTCAAAGACGATGGTGTCAATCGTTTTCAGCAGTTCGAGCGAGCGCCCATCTTTGATCAAAATCCCCTGGTGGGCGGCGGCCTGGAGATAGTTCAACATACTGATGGGGCCGGTGAGACGTAAACCATAGCCGATGGAGGATTCCAAGATGCCCAGCGCGCCGTTGATGCCGACCAGCGGTAACGCTACGGCACTGATTGCCAGGGTGGGCAGCGTTGCCGCATTGCTCAGGGCGATGCTCCGGCTCTCGATCTGTTGTTTGTAATCAATCGTTTGATTGAGAATAGCGCCGATTTGGGCGGCTGCGGTGGCGGCGCCAGCCTTCTCCACCCGAATCAAAATTTTACCCATCAAGACAAAGGTGCCGGCAAAGACTGGGTCGCCCGTGCCCTTTTCCGCCGGTTTCGCTTCGCCGGTCAGAATGTGTTGATCGACCGACGCCGCACCGCTGCTGACTATGCCATCTGCGGCAATCACCTGGCCGGCGCCGACAATGAGGGTATCACCAGCCTGCAATTGGTCAAAGGGCACCTCCACTTCCATGCCATCCACCAGCACCCAGACGGTGCGCGGCTGTTGCCCAAAGACATTGACCAAACTTTTGCGCGATTGATCTTCGGTGCGCGCCAGCAGTTTGCGACAAAGCGCAGTCATGGTAAAAGCGCCAAAGGCAAAACCATAGTAGCCGCCGGCAATAATGCCAAGGGACAGCGCCAGATCAATCGTTTCCGCCGTAATCCGCCCTTTTTGCTGCCAGCCGGCATAGGCAAAGCGCGCACTGTTCCAGGCGATGTAGAGAACAGCAGGCAGGTCAAGGATCAGCAGCGGCGGAAAGGCAAGCCGGCCAACCATTGTCACCCCGACCATGGTCAGGGCAAAGCGGAGGTGCGCATCCGCCTGTTTTTCCGCTGCACTCGGTTCATATGGCTCGGCGGCGGTTAGGTCGGTCAACTGCTGCCGGCGCGGATCGTTGCGAAAGGGGTTCAGCGCCTGGCTTGCGCTTTGCACCTGCTGTACCAGCGTCGGTGGGCGTCTTGCTGGCGGCACAGGGGCATCCGTCAACAGGTCGATGAGTTTCGGGGCGCGCACATAACGGAAATCCCGTTGTGCGCCATTGGTGAAGGTGGCGACCAACTTGCGCAGCACCGTTGACTCTCCTCTGTATAGGGCGTGACAGTCCAGGTGCGCGGCACTGGTCAAGCAATGGTCGAGTTCAGAAGTTACTCGTGACCAGTGCCACGCACCTAGACTGTTATAAGGATACAAAAATCTTCTCGTCCTTGATGGTAACTGGGTAGGTTTGGGCGCGGTGATTGGGAAAGGGCAGACATTGCCCCGTGGGAATATGAAATTCCATAGAATGCCAGGGACAGCGCAGGATTTCACCTTCTTGGCCCCACGTAAAGCGCCAATTGTTTTCTTGAGTTGCCGTAAGTGTACCCGTAATTTTTCCTTCACACAAAGGGCCGCCCTGGTGAAAGCAATAGTTGCGTAAGGCGTAGAAGTTGCCGTTAAGATTAAAAATGCCAATCTCCCGCCCTTCCACGGTGACAAGTAACCGCCCACCAACAGGGATTTCCGCCACATCAGCGATATAGTGCTCTTTCAGTTGACCCATGATGATTTTTCCCTACGTTCCATCTTTGTTGTTTACGCTCCTCTATGGGCGCGGATCAGCGGTGCGGAACAACAAATCCGCGTAAGCCTAAATCCGCGGCCCGACGCATCATTTCTCCCACATCTGCTCTTGGGTGCGATTGAAGAAGCGCAGCGCATTCTCGCTCATAATCTTACGTTTAACTGCATCAGAAAAAGGGACTTGTAAAATTTTGTTGGGATGGTCAAAATCATAGTGCGGCCAATCGGAGGCAAACATGGTGTTGCCTTCGCCATCGTAGAGATTAAAGATCTTGATGAGGTCGCTCAATGGTTCCGGTTCCTCAATTGGTTGGGTAGCGTAGAAGAAATTTTTGATATACGTGCTGGGGGGCTGCTCCAGAAACGGAACTTCGCGGCGGCGACTTAAATACTCCTTATCGAGCCGGTGCATGATGAACGGCACCCACGAAACGCCCCCTTCCAGGAAGGCAAATTTGAGCTTCGGAAAGCGCACCGGCACGCCCGTGTTGATCAAGCTGATTAGATTCGCCATCAAGGAAAAGGGGTGGGAAATGGTATGGCGCGCCATGCTGGTTTCGTAGCGATGTAAATTGAAAGGGAAGGCCGGTGCAATTGATTCGGCGGAGTGAAAGAGAATGGGTAGCTGGGCGTCTTCAGCGGCAGCATAGAGATCAAAAAAACGTTCGTTGCCGTATAAGGGATCAACCGCCACGGTTGGAAAGCAGATGCCAATCACGTTACGCTCTTTGGCATATTTCTCGATCTCTTTGATGCCATCTTCCGGGCGTTGGGGGGGCAGCACAAGCAACCCTTTTAGTCCCTGGACATGGCCCAGCCAGAAATCGAGCATCAGGCGATTGTAGGCGCGACAGATAGCCGAAGCATATTCTGCATCGGGCAACATACTGATCGTCAACAGATGATCCGGGCAGAGAACACCCACATCAATCTGCAAGGCGTCCAGCTCGGTGCGCATCTGCTGCGGACTCAAAGCAGCGCGATCAAAGAGACCATCGTCAGGAAAGGGCGCATCGACCACCAGATACGGCGTATAGCCGGGGGGTGGCGTGGCAATGCCGCTGAAATTCTGGGTTAAGTTTTCCAACGCCCGTCGCCAAGGCAGATCACAATAGGGGGCAATCTGGGCCGGCGGGGTATGCATATGTACATCAACATCAATGATAAAGAGTTCTTCAGCTTTTCGGATGGACATAGGTTCTCTATAAGTTGATAGTGCGCCTTAGCTGGCGCTCAGACATTGAACACTGAACAATTGTTGGTCGTCGGTCCAGACGCGCTTGACACGCCAGCCGGCTTTGGCGGCCAGTTCGGCAAATTCCGCCAGACTATATTTGTAGGAATAGGCCAGGTTGATCCGTTCCCCGGCGACAAAGTGAACCGTTTCGCCATTGAGGCGCGCCAGTTGGGGCTGCTGGCTGGCCAAGTAAAACTCGACACGCCCCTGCTGTGGGTTGTAGAATGCTTGATGGGCAAAGCCGCCAGTATCGAACGTTGCGGCAAAGCGTTGATTGAGATGATGAAGGATATTGTTGGTGAAGGCCCTAGAAAAACCGGCGCGATCATTGTAGGCTGGCTCGATAATCTGGGCATCTTTTTTTAGATCAACGCCGATCAACAGCAAACTATCCGGCCCACAGACTGTGCGCACTTGGGCCAGAAAAGTGACCGCTTCCGCCGGGTGAAAGTGGCTGATAGTTGATCCTGGATAGTAGGCCACATAACGCGCCGCGGCTTGGCTGGGTGTCGGCAGATGAAAAGGCTGGCTATAATCGGCGCAGATGGGCATGATCTCGATCTGGGGATATTGTTTTGCCAATCGATTGACGGCTTGTAAGAGATGTTCTTTTGAAATATCAATTGGCATATAACAACTCATCCGCGGCAGATAGTCGAGTAACATGGTCGTTTTTAGGCTGCTGCCGCTGCCATATTCTACCAGTGCCACTCGTTCACCAAGCAGGGCGACGATCTCGTCAATATATTTGCGCATGATGCCCAACTCGGTGCGGGTGAGGTAATATTCCGGCTGCTCACAGATTTTATCAAACAACTGGGAACCCCGCTCGTCATAGAGCAGGGCGCCAGGCAGCGTCTTGTCATCTTTACGTAAACCGCTCAACACTTCTTCATAGAGGCTGCCGGTGGTTGGGGCAAAATCATAAAGTTTCATAGAACTATCCTGAGTGATCATCTCTCTAGGTGTGAATCGTTTTACGCGTGAACCGCCACCATCGACCGCGACAGCACCTCTTCGACCCGGCTGATGGCAAGGGCAGGACTGCGGGCGGCAGAATTGGCCGCGCGATGCAGATAGCTCAAATATTCGTAGGTGCTGGGTAACTCGACGCGCAAGCGCTTCTGTTGTTGCTTGATTTGGGCAAAGAGCCGCTGCGCCTCCTGCATCTGCGCCGGTTCATAGGCCAGCCGGGCATAAGGGCGTTCCGGCAGATAGCCCATGCCGGCAAAGATACAGTAGTAGTTGCCGGTGGTCCAGAAGTTATGAAATTCGTTTTCAAAGGAGCCGTAATAATCATCATCACTACTCGTGGAGGGATTGACCGGCAGCCCGGCCTTGTATTGGGCAATCTTGTCGCGCATTGTGTCGCTCAGGGCCAGTTCGTTCTTGTTTGCCAGCCAGAAAGGGCTGTCATCGCGGTCAGTGATAAAATAGTGCGCCTGGACAAAGTCGCGGCAATCATCGTACATGTACTCGATTTCGCGGTTGAACTGATCAATCAGCGCCTGGTCAAAAGCGCGAGTGGGAAAGAATTTGGCGAGTTGATAAATGGCCGCCGTGATAAAGTAGATGCCGGTCGATTCCAGCGGTTCAAGGAAACAGGAGGCCAGACCAATACTGACACAGTTCTTGACCCAGGCGCGCCGGTTGCGCCCGGTGCGGAAACGAATACGGTTAAAATTGACCTTTGCCTCGTTCAGCCCCCACAGTTGACAGAAGTCACGCGTCGCCTCTTCTTCCGTGGCAAAGTTGCTGGCATAGACATAGCCGGAGCCAAAGCGGCCCAACATGGGAATCTTCCAGGTCCAGCCGGCCTTCATGGCAATGGCCGAGGTGTAGGGTTCAATGCCCAACTTCTCATCATCATTGGGAATCGCAGCGGCGACGGCGCTATCACAGAAGAGTTGATGCTTCATGTTGATGAAGGGTTCGCTCAATGCGCCGTTGATCAGCAAACCACGAAAGCCACTGCAATCGATATAGAGATCCGCTGTCAAGGTGCGTCCGCTCGCGCTATCGACACCGGCAATCGCGCCCTGTTCATCCAGACGTACATGATTGACATCATCGACAATCCGCTCGACACCGCGCGCCGTAGCCCAATTCATGAGAAAATCGGCAACCAGGTGGGCATCAAAGTGCCAGGCGGACGGCATGGCGGGCGTGCCATCCATAAAACGGGGCGACCGCAGTGCATCCAGCAGGTAAGGTTGGCGATAACAGGCATAATCGAACGGCTCGCCTTTGCCCTGGGTCTGCTGAAACCAAAATTGGGCCAGTGGAATCCCATTGATGGTGGGCAGTACGCCAAAGGAATGATAGAAATAATTGGCTGGTGCGCCTGGATTGCGTTTGCGCCAGTCAATAAATTTAATCGCGGTCTTGAAGGAGCCATTGACCGCCATCATCCATTCTTGTTCGGGAATGCCGAGAAAATCGAAGAAAACTTTCTGTAAGTTGGGTGTAGTCGCCTCACCCACACCAATTTTTTGAATGCGCGCCGATTCAATGAGGGTAATTTTCACGGCATGGCCGAAGGCTTTAACCAGATACGCCGCCGTCATCCAGCCGGCCGTACCGCCGCCGACAATCAAAACATCGCGGATCGGCGCTTCAGAATCGCGAAACATCGTTTACATCTCCTTGGTTGGGTTGCCTGAGTAGGTTGGTTTTGCGGCAAACTGCTCATTACAGCGTACCAAGCGAACGTGGCTTGAACATGGGATCAACGTGGGATGACGGCGTTTGGATAAACAAGTAGGTGGGGCAGCATGTGGTATAATGGTAGCGGAAACGTGCGCGAAGACTCAGGGCGAGAGGAAAGTTTATGCCGAAACGGGTGCTATATAGCGAAGCCAACTATGCGGCGATTGTACGCGATCAGGGTTACTTTGTCGATAAGACCGAATATATTGCCAAACTGGAACAGATCCGCAATCCGGTCTTTCTCCGGCCGCGCCGTTTTGGCAAATCGACGCTCTGCTCGCTCCTGCGCTATTACTATGATCGCAACGCCGCCGCCGACTTTGCCGAACTCTTTGGGCATACCTGGATTGGTCAGCACCCGACGGGGCAGCAGAACCAGTACATGGTACTTTACCTCAACTTTTCTACCATTGCCGTCGGCCCGACAATCCAGGAGATCGATAAGAGTTTTCGGCGGCAATGCAATAATACCTTAAACAACATGCGGCAACAGTATGCACCTTTGTTGGATAATATGCCGACATTGGATCTCACTGCCCCGGTGGCTGACAACCTAAGCACCTTGCTCGGCTATGTTTGGCAGGCGAATTTGCCGCCCGTCTACGTCATCATTGATGAATATGATAACTTCGCCAACCAACTGGTTACGGGGCACAAAGACCAGCTCTATCAACAACTAACCGCCGATGAGAGCTTCTTCAAATCGTTTTTCAAAACCTTGAAAGAAGGGCGTGAAACCGGGGCCATTGTCAATGTCTTTATCACCGGGGTGCTACCGATTCTGATTGATGAACTCGCTTCCGGCTTTAACATTGCCACCATCATCACGCTTGATCCCGAATTTGAAGCGATGATTGGCTTTACTCAGCATGAAGTGGATCGGTTGCTCGATGAAGTCTATGTCGATTATGCCCTCGATCCGGCTACGCGCCTAGACGTTGATACGGTGATCAAAAATCATTACAACGGCTATCACTTTGTTGACCCGCAAGGCACGGCGCTCTACAATTCCACTATCTTGATGTACTTTTTGCATCATCTAACACGCCATCGTCGGATGCCGGAATTTTTGACCGACCTGAATTTACGCACAGACCTGAGCTGGGTGCGACGTCTCACCAGCGCCAATGCCGGCGATACCGACGCCTTTGTCACCCAACTGACGACGGAAAATCGTATTAGCTATGACAGAAACTTTCTGACGACCAAATTTAATACCGTACAATTCTTTCAGCCAGGGTTTTACCCTATTTCATTTTTCTACTTGGGGATGTTGACGCAGCAGGACAATTTCTTCCTGTGCCTGCCGAACCTCAGCATGCGTCAGATTTTTGTGGAGTATTTCAACGAACTGCACCAAATTGATGTCTCCACCCGCTATGCTGAAATGATGCAAGCTTTTGTCAATCGGCCCGATCTGGAACTACTCTTTGCCGGCTATTGGCGGGAATATGTCGGCCAGTTTCCCGAAGCCATCTTTACAAAGGTGAATGAGAATTTTTACCGTAGCACCTTTTTTGAACTGTGCAGCCGCTATCTCTCCCGGTGGTTTACCTGGAACATGGAGCGCTCCTATCCATCGGGCAAAAGTGACCTAGAATTTGTCGGCAAATATCATGAGAAATTCGCCGGCTTGCACTGGGTGATTGAGTTTAAATACTATTCCAACAGTGAGTTCCGCAAATTGGACACCACGATTGAGGCGTTCCAACTCCAGGCGGAAGACACGGTGCAGCTTACTGGCTATGTCGAGGGGTTGCGGCGCGAATACCCGGAAGCGCAGATTGCATCCTTTGTCATCTACTGTTTCGGCAACCAGGGGTATCGGGTCTTTGCGCTCTAGAAGTTGATGCGTGCATCTTTAAGCCCTTCTACATACGATACCCCCACATAGGCAAGGGTCATCCCTAATAGACCGCCCCAGGTAATGGCCAGTCCAGGTAACTGCGCAGCCCGCTCCTAGCCAGTCCGTGACTGGCTAGGAGCGGGCTGCGCAGCTACCTTTTGTCTTGATTACTTGTCCGTTCTTCTCACGCTACAAGACCCAAGTCTCGCAGTTGGCGTTGATGTTGTTGTTTCCCAACCCGCCATTATATTTGTCAATCCCAGCGCCACAGTTGAGGATGTCTCGACCGTCGCCGCCGCGTAAGACATCATCGCCGTTACCGCCATTCAGGCTGTCATCGCCACCACTGCCCTGGATTTCGTCGTCGCCGTCGCCGCCACAAATGACGTCGTTGCCCCCTTTGCCGTCGATAATGTCATTGCCGCCCAAGCCGTGAATCACATCATTGCCCGACGTACCATTGATAATATTACTTCCATTGGTGCCGATAATGGTAACGACTAATCCCTGACAGGTGGTTGCCTGGGCGTAAGTGGGAGCCGGCTGACCACCAAAGGCAAGGCTGGCGAGTAACAGAGCGGTGCTGGTCATCATGGAGAAGCGTTTCATAGTTTTCTATCCTTTCCTGTAAGCAAGTAGGTTTGTAACTGTTGTTCTTGGTTGTTTTTGTTCACCGTTGTTCGTCGGTGTCATGCCTACAGGATACCAGCACGCAGCCACGCTGTGATGGCAGTTGCTGAGGGGAATCGCGTCAGAATCGCGTCAAAATACCGCTGCGGATGTAGGTAGCATGGAGTGTCATTTTTCGTATCAACGAAACCTGCTCGTAGCCGGTCCGTGACCGGCGGTGGGGACGCCGGTCACGGACCGGCTACGAGCAGGTTCATAAATCCGCGCAACCTACATCCGCGTCTGTCCCCTATCGCCCATAAACCTGCACTTCCGCCAGCGACAGATTGTTCGTTCCGGCCAATTGCACCCGCACAAAGCGACCGTTGACCGCAGCCGGCACATGCAACTTGGTTGGCGCCTGACCAGTGACCTGAAAGCGCCAGATGGTGGCGTCATTGACCAGGCTGGTCAGGCTGCGGCCGGTCATGTCCGTTGTCGAGACAAAGACATAGAAGTTTGCCAGCCGGTTGGCGCAGCAATCGGTGCGGTTCCAGAGTTGAATGCTGTCGAGTTGATAGGTGGCGCCCAGGTTCACCTGCCACCAGGCGTTGGTGTTATAGTTGGTATGGGTGACAGAACCAGCATAGTAGTTCCCGTTCGTATTGCCATCCACGGCTCGGCTCGCACTGGCGCCGCCATAGGTGGAGGATTGGGTGGCGCTCTTGCCATGCGCTAGATTGTTCACTGGCTGCACTGCCCAGGGCGACAGGTATTGACCATCGATCACCGCCTGCCCCCCCCCAGGGATCTGCCAGGCCACCGCCAGGTTGTCCCCACCGCTCCCTTCTTTTTGTAACGCTTCAATGTAATACTGCTGCCCAGCTTGCAGGGTAATCAGCGCCGATTGTTGCTGGGCGTATTTGCCCCATTCGCGTGGATTGCTCCACCCTGGCACGCTGGCAATGACGACGGCATTGGCCGGGTTGACGCTTGTGCTTAAGAGTAACTGACTGTTGTCATCACCGGCAATCCAGAAGCGGTATTGCCCGGTGATCGGCGCATGGAGATAGCCACGGATGCGCGTACCATAGTTGTCCGCCCAGTTGGTCGGCGCTTCAAAACGGGTTAATAGATTGCTGCCGCTGGGGCTATAGGGATAGACTGCGTTCGTCGTCAGATTGGTTACAGCCGTGCCGCTTAGGTTGCTCCACCATTCGCGCAGAATCTGACCGCTACCTAGAACCGAGGAGGCGGTGGTTTCAGCCGCATCGATCTGGTTGAGATAGGTGACCAACTGGGCCAGATCGCTGTCGTTGATCACCACATTGTTATGCGCCCGCACCGCCTCGCTCAGGGTTGCCGCCGAACCATCATGGAGATAGGGGGCGCTCGCCCAGATGTCGCGCAGGGTTGGCGTGTCAATTCCGGCCAGCGGGACGCCCAACCGGTTGCCGCTGGTTGGTTTGATCGTGCCGATGTTGCGGAAGAGGATATTGCTGCTATCGGTAAAGGCGACGCCGCTGTGGCACTGGGCGCAATTCTGGTTCTGGAAGATTGTCTTCCCAGCCTGCGCCGCCCCTGTGAGCGTACCATCGGCGTTGCGATAGGGGCTGGCAGCAAAGCTGTTAAGTGAAGTGACGTAGGCGGCCAGCGCATCTAAGTCCGTGCTGACGCCGGCTTTGGGGTCGCCCAGCGGTTGGCTGCGTGTACCAGTGTTGAATTGTGCGTTGGTCATCAAGCCCGTGCCGCCGGCCAGGGTGCGGATCTGCGCCTCAAAGTCTTGCACCTCATCAAAGTTGCCGCTCCAATGCAGGAAGCCCTGCCCCGTACCGGCGTGACCATTGAGGCTGATCGTGTTGCGCAGCCCTTCCCCAAAGCCGGTAAGATCCCAGACTCGGCCATCCTGTCCGCCATCGTTATGACAACCGGCGCAGGAGATGTAGCTATCGAGCGCCAATCGTGGATCTTTGGCATCGTAGAAGAACTGCTTGCCCAGCAGGACATTGGCGGCCAGCTTTTCCGCAGCCACAGCGTTGTAAGTGGCGACGGTAGGGACGATACTTTGCCCATCGTTAATCAGCTTGCTAATGTCCAACACTGTCACGCTGCGATCCATAAAGTTGTTGACATAAAGACGCAATCCATCGGGCGAGAGGGCCAACCCTTGCGGCGCCCGCCCGACCGGGATGCGGAAGAGATCACGTTGTAGGTAGCCATCAACCACGGCGATCTCCCGGTTGGTCTCCAAGGCGACAAAGAGATAGTTGCCCGACTTGTCAAAGAGCGCCGTGCTGGCAACACCGGCGTTGTCATGGTCGATGCGCGCCGGGTAATCTTCGGTGTCACTGGACAGATCAATGTGAGACGAGATGGCACGAATGGTGTTCTGGAAGTTGAGATTGTTCCCATCGCGCAACATGCCGCGCTGGATGTTGTCCTGTTTCGAGGGCGCCCAGCCATTGACGCCATCGGGTGAAATAACTAGCGGCCCCAAATAGTTGGGAAGGCCCCGCCCCTGTACTTCCGTGTCGGGCTTGTCACTGACGCGCAAGGTAATGGTCTTGTTGATGGTGAGGTCGGCATTGACCACCACCATTTCACCGCCGCCATTGGCAACTTGCGGCGTCGCCGTCTCTTCCCCAGTGATACGTGGCGTAATAAACCGGGCAACATAGATTTTGCTGCCGTCACTATTGATCGACAGGTGACGGACATTGGACCCAACATCAACGCTGCCGGTTTGAGCCGCCGTGGTCGCGTCAAAGCGCAACAGCTTTCCCGCCCCTTCCAATGCCACATAGCCGACGTTGCCGGTTGGCGCAAAGGCAATGCCAAAGGGTTGGGCGCCATAGGGCAGCGTAATGGTTTGCACTACCCCCAGCGTATTGGGGTCGATCAGGCTGATGGTGGAGGCGCCCTTGTTTGTCACCCAAAGGCGACCTGCGGGCGCAATCGCCAAACTACGCGGCGCTTTGCCCACAGCAATTTCGGCGACTTTGCCGTTGGTAACGGCATCGAAGACGCTCACCGTGTCGTTGTCCTGGTTGACCACCCAGACGCGACCATTGGCGCCGTTGCGGTTCTCATAAACAATGTTCATCGAGACTGCCGGGCGGTTGGTCGTCAAGGGCAGATGGATCGCCTGGGTGAAGGTCGTGCTGCGTTCGGCGCCCCGGTCGTCGGTGACGGTTACTTTGACGGTGTAAATACCCGGTTGGCTAAAGGTATGATCAATGGTCGGCGATGGGCTGTAGGCAGTTTCGGGTGTACCATCGCCAAAGAGCCACTTGAAGCGTGCGTTGATGCCGTTGGTCGCGCTCGCTGTGTAGTTGATTGTGCTGTTCACCGGTTGCGGCGTTGCGGCTATGGGGTTGATGCCCAAGGCAAAGCTTACGCTCTGTTCCGCTGGGCTGTTGGGGAATGTCCCTTGCGCCACCGGCGCCCCCCAGTTAACACCGTCGGCGCTGATATAGAATTTGTAGTTGGCAATTCGCCCGTTCGCCATATCCTGTCGCGGCAGGTAGCGGAAGCCGTTGACGGCATAGTTGCCGGCCAGGTCAATGACCAGCCAGTGGGGATGAACTGGGTTGGCCGCCTGCCACTGAGTGTGCCAGATGGTGGTGGTGTTGCCGTCGGCCACATTGCTGGCAACACCATTTTCGCCCTGCATTTCCTGGCTGTCGGCGCTGATGACCCAGCCGGTGCGGTTGATGGGGTTGCCATTTTCGTCCAACACATTCAATTCAGCAACGGAAGTCCACGGGTTGCCGGCCACTTCCGCGAGCGCCTCCAGCTTGACATAGCGCACTGTGCCGACCGGCGGCGGTTGCACTGGTGTTGAAGTTACTTGCAGCACCTTGGCAATGGAAGGCGTCCCCTGGCTGTTGACGGCAAAGAGCATCCAATAGCCGGGCGTCAGCACATTCACATTATTGGTCACAGTCAATTGATATTGGTCGTTGCCAAGGGCTGTAAATGATGGCTTTAGATAGCGCAAATCCGAGTTGAGATTATGGGTGAGACCTGATAGTTTGATCAGACTGAAACGGGCGATGCCGCCGGTCGCCTGGACGGTAAAGGTATCACCATAGGTGATGGTATTGGGCGCCGCGTTGATCACGGGGCGCGTCGCCAACGAACCATCGGCGTTGAAGAGATAGGGCGGCCAATAGATCTGATGATCCGGGTGATCGGCGGCACAGTTGCACAACCCGCCGCCGCCGGACCAGACACGGCCATCAGTCATCAGTAGCGCCACCGAATGGTAGTTGCGTGGCACCGAATGATCAGCCACCTGCCGCCACGTTTGGCTGTCGGGGTTCCAGAGTTCGGGCGTCAGGATCGTACCGCTATCGCTAAATTCAACGCCGGAGGTGTTACCGCCGACGATCAGCACCTCACCGGTAGGCAGCATGACCGCATTGTTGAATTTGCGCGCATAGTTCATAGGGGTGATGACCGTTTTGGTCGGGTTGGCGCCATTCAAGTTGATCACCATCGCCTGATTGGACCCCGGCGCCGTGTTAGTGCTGTTGGTGGCGCCGCCGGCCACCAGGATCTTGCCTTCGTCGTACATGACAGACGCAGCATATTTAGGATACCAAGTGTTGGTCAGCCCGGCGTTGCTAATGCTGCCATTGCCGGTGGGGTTGAGCCAGTTCATCTGTGGCGTGGGGCCGGAATGGAAGAGCAGCCCATTGGGCGCCAGATGGAGATAGGGCAGCCAGGTGCTTTGGTAACCGGTAAAATTCAGAATGCCATTGTTGAGATTGGCGCCTGTCTGCAACGACCAGCCCTGGTTGGGGGTCCAGATTTCCGGGTACGGACCGCCCGGATCGCCCATCATGGTGAAAACTTTACCATTGGGTAGGGCAACGGCGCCATTGTACCAACGGCCAACGCTCATATTCTGCACCCGTGTCCAGGCATTGGTGCGATAATCGAAGAGGCTGGTGCGTTCGCGCGTGCCGTCGCCGCCGTTGACAAAAACGCGCCCATCCGCCAGCATCGTCGGAATCGCACAGAACATGGAATGGTCGGTGTGATTCCGGGCTAAGAATTGCCCCGTTGCCGGGTCCCAGGTGGCAGCAAAGGTGCTGGCGCCGCCGGTAAACGAGCGGGCATTGTTGCCGCCCCAGGCGATAATGCGCCCATCCGGCAGGTTCGCGGCTGTCGCCATGACAAAGGGCCAGGTGACCGGCGGGTCCCAGCGGCCAACGACATTGAGGGGGCCGGTCGCCGCGGCGTTCGCCGGCGCCACAAAGGGCGGCTCGTTGCGTTGACGGGCCGCTTCCGCCAGCGCATAGTCATCATGGGCATGACTGTTATCATGAACCGGCGTGGCTTCGGGCAGTGGCTCAAGTAGCGACACATTTTGTCCTGCTGGTTCTGCTTGGAGGACCAAGGTGTCGACGCTATGACTCGTGGCGACATTGGCCACCAAGGGTAGGAAAAATTGACGGGTGGTGGTGGCGTCAGCCGTTTCCACGGCCGTTGGGTTGGCGGGATCGACGGGTTGGGCATGTACCATCGGCGCCGGTTGCAGGGTCATCGCCAACAAACAAACCCAAAGCGCCAGGAAGGTCATTCCCTTCCGCCGCATGGAGAGAGTGCGTTTTGCCATATAAATAACCTCATTACAATGATAGTGACGGGGTCTCGTAGACAGCTTGTGGCGTAAGGCGTGGATGTGAGGATTAATGATAGCCCAAGCAAGACATATGTCTGATTGTAATGAGGGAATGACCGGAATTGCATTACAGTTCTATATCATTTGTTGCAGTCGTAAACGGGAAGGGCTGATCGCAAGCTTGGGCGCTCGTTCAGTACCAACTCGCCAAGATCGACGATCCCCGCCTGCGGGAGACCTTTCTCACCAATGTGCCGATCAATCGGGAACTATAGGTGTTCAGATAATCTTTCGGGACATTCTACACCTGACAGGTTTTGGAAACCTGTCAGGTGTGCCACGGATCTTTTTCTGAACGTCTATAGCACAATTAGTGGCAGCTTATGGCTGAACACAATGGCAAAAATCCTGTATCAGTAATTTTACGGAACCGCCTAAGCAGGCTGGCTATCGCGCCAATTGTAAATAGCATTTATTTGTTCACGAAACCGTCACGGTAAAGCCATGCCACACCCCTTGACAAAATCTTATTCTATGCTAAAGTTTGCATAAGTTTCCAGCACATTCCGTATAAGCTATCGTTACATATGATCGCATTTCTCCGCATCTCCTAAGCTTCATCTTTTGTGACGGATAAGTAGCTTCATTGCAAGGTTGCATTCACGATTTTAGGTTGAGTTAAGGAGTTTTTCATGCCACTTTCAATCTTGGTGATTGATGATGACCTCGGTATTTGCGCATTGCTCAAAGAAATTTTGGTGTGTAATGGTCATCAAGTGGATATAGCCAATGATGGCATTGCCGGGTTGGAACAATTTTATCGGCTACAACCCGATTTGCTCATAGTCGATGTCACTATGCCCAAGCTCGATGGTTTTTCTGTTCTCAAAGAAATCCGGCGCCAGAATATTTTCGTTGGGGTATTGATGATCAGCGGTTTACAGCAGACGCACTTGGTCGACAGCCTCCTTGCCAATGGCGCTGACGGTTATCTCCACAAACCCTTTCAGTTGGCAGAACTACTCAACGAGGTTGAACGCGTCAGCACTTTGGTGCGTCTCCGCCACAATGCCCTTGTCGGTCAACCTAGCTAACAACAGCAGTACTTAGGTTATGAAGCGCTGGTGGCATAGCCAATTGACACTATTGGCGACGCCAACAAACACGGTCACGCCGACGTTGATCCCAACTGTCGGCCCTGGTACACCTACGGTCACGCCGGTGCCTGGCGAACATTGGCACTTCCCATTGAGCCGACGCACCCAATGACGAGGCCGGCTGCCTCTGTGTCGGTCCGTGACAGGTGAGCGTCAACTTAGGAAGCGCCGAGAAATAACTTCTGCTCGTGGCGAGTCAGGGACTCGCCACGAGCAGATCGGGAACTTCGTTGTTACGGGGTCGGTTTCCAGGCAATTGCCGGCGCGCCAACTTCGGCCAGGAGGGTTGGTTGGATGCCGGGAGTCAGCACCCAGAGGTAGAGTAGGGGTGTAAAGCCCAACGGCTCCCCCACTTGGCCGGGGCGACCAAAGAGGTTATTGACGGCGGCGATTAAAGGGGTGCTATCCACCAAAGCCGCAGCTTGGTTGCCCCTGGCAAAGGTGTGACTATCAAGAACACGCAACAAATGTTGACTGGCGGGTCCGGCCAGATAGGCAATCTTACGCCGTCAGGCGACCAGATCGGCGCTGACTTCGCTTCGGCGCTGTTCGTCAACGCTTTGGGGACGCCGCCACGGCTCGGCATAAGGTAAAGTTGCGTGACACCCTTTTGGTTATGAAGAAAGGTGAGTTGCACACCATCGGGCGACCAGGCGGGTGACCAACCGGCAGCGTTCAACGGTTGCTCCCCACCTGTCGTCAAATTGGCTAGATGCAAAGTCAGGGTAGAACCCTCCGGCTGTAAATCACCTGATTTCCAGCCCCTTTTTGTTTCCGTAGCCGCCTACTCTAATCGATAGACAATTTCCGGCTGCGCCACTTGCATCGCCAACGGCGGCAGACCGGCGATCATCGCTTCCAGGTCATCAACGACCATCCGTCCAATGTTGCGCAGATCTTTCGGCACGCTGCCGGCCAGGTGCGCTGAGAGAATCACATTCGGCGCTTGCCGAATTGCGTGGTCAAGTGGTAGTGGCTCCTGGGGAAAGACATCAATAGCGGCGCGGAAACGGCCCGCCGTCACCAGATCGGTAAGTGCGTGAAAGTCCACGACATGCGCACGGCTGATGAGGACAAAGACAGCGTCCTGTTGGATGCGCGCCAAGTGTTCACGATCCAGCAGCGCTTTGTTTTCCGCTGAGGGAATTGCCAGGACAAAGATGACCTTGCTCATCTCCAATAGCGTGTGTAGATCCACCGGCGTCACGCCTTGATTGGCCAGATAGGTAGGTGGCAACCAGGGGTCATAGGCGAGAATCGGGCAGCCAAAGGGGGCCAACAATGGCTTTAAGCAGCGCGCCAAGCCACCAAAGCCGATAAAGCCGACGGTCTGCCCGTAGAGGGTAAAAGTTCCCACATTGCCGGCGTGGAGCCATTTTTCCTGCCCTTGGGTAAAGACGACATGGTTATGCACAATCTGCCGCCCCGCCGCAATCGCCATGCCCAGCGCCATCTCCGCCACCATCGGGCCAAAGGCGGGCGCACAACTCAGCACCCGAATGTTGCGGGCAAAACAGGTGGGATAATCTAGATCCTTTGCGCTGGGATGACGCCCCCCCACCTCCAGAATCGCCCGCAACCTGGGCATGGTCTTGACATCGCCATGCCGCCAGCGCCCGGTAACAATGGCAAAGGCATCGGCTTTCACCTGTTCAAATTCTGCCGCCGGCATTGGCTCGTCGCGCCCCCAGATGACCTCGGCAAAGTTGTAGAGCCGGTCAAGGTCGGCGGGTTCAAAGATTTCGTTAAGCTTGCGAAAGGCGGGGTCGAGGATGATCTTCTGTTTCATGGGTTGCCCGTTTCGTCCTGATATAATAGCCCGTCCCAGCGGGACGCTTGAATTTAGGAAAAGGGGAAAAAGATTACCTGCTCCTAAACTCAAGCGTCCCGCCGGGACGGGTCAATCGAAACATAATTTCGTAACAAAGCTATTTGGGGTTCAACACGTTGCGCACCCGTTCCGCCACCCCACCCGCATCCAACCCATAATGCTGGTAGAGGTGATAGGGCGCCGCAATCGCCGAATATTCATCCGACGGGAAGCCGATGCGCACCAACTTGACGCCACCGACCTGGTTATCGACAATGGCGTCGGCAATGGCGGTGGCGACGCCGCTGCGCGTGTTGTGTTCTTCGGCCACAAAGACGGTCTTGTTTTCTTCAATCAGCGACAGCACCCCTTCCACGTCAAAGGGTTGGATCGTGTGGAGATCAGCGACGGTGAGATCGATGCCCTCACCAGCCAGTTTGTCAGCAGCCTGGCGAGCAGAGGAGACCAAGATACCGTTGGCGAAAATCACGGCGTCGCGACCTTTGCGCAGGACATTGACCTTGCCATATTCCCACGGCTCGCCGAGTTGGTAGACATCGGACTCGCGCCCGCGGCCCAAGCGGAAGTAGACCGGCCCTTCCACATCGACGGTCTGGCGCAGCGCCTGTTCCAGACTATAGGCGTCGGCGGGGCAGACGATCTTGAGATTGGCAATCGAGCGCATAATGCCAATGTCTTCGGTGGCGTGGTGCGAGGTGCCATAGTAGCCCAGCGAGATGCCGGCGTGGTGGCCCAGCAGGCGCACCGGCAGATTGGGGTAGGCGCAGTCGGTGCGGATATGTTCGCAGCAAAGCAGCCCCAGGAACGAAGCAAAGGTGGCGACGTAAGGGATCATGCCGGTGGTGGCGAGACCGGCGGCCACGCTCACCATGTTCTGTTCGGCAATGCCCACATTAAAAAAGCGGTCGGGGTGGCGCTGGGAAAATTCAATGGTGCGGTTGCTAAAGCCGAGGTCAGCGGTCAACACGCAAATGCGCGGATCGTGATCGGCCAATTCGGTCAGCGTACGTGCGGCAATCGCCGAGTGGGCCTGGGTACGCAACATACCCAGATGCCAGGATTCTTTGTCCTGCATCTCGATGCCGGCGGAGTGGATGTCAACAGTGGTCATGATTTGTAGTTCCTATCTCGTAATTATCAGTTCGTCCACTGATACTCGTTAATATCCTTGATCGCCCGCTGTGCATCAACCCCAGCCAGATAGCCCAAGTGCCAGACGCGCGAATTTTCCATCCATTCAATGCCCTTGCCTTTGATCGTATCGGCGATGATCATGTGCGGCTTCTTGCCGTCGGCGGGCAGGCTGTCAAAGAGTTCGACCAGCGCCGCCAGGTTGTGACCATCAACCTCATGCACCTCCCAATTGAAGGCGCGCCACTTATCGGCCAGCGGTTCGATCTGCATGGTGTCCTCGGTCATGCCGTCCAACCCCATGTGGTTACGGTCGATGATACCGATGAGGTTGCCCAGCTTAAAATGGGGCGCAGCTTGGGCCGCTTCCCAGATTTGCCCTTCATTCAGTTCGCCGTCGCCCAGCAGCACAAAGACGCGGCCCGGCGATTTGCGCGTCCTGAGGCCCAACGCCATGCCCATGCCAATCGACAGGCCGTGGCCCAAGGAACCAGAGCTAAAGTCGATCCCCGGCACCTTTTTCATATCCGGGTGATCGCCCAAGGTCGAGCCAAGGCGCGCATAGTTATCGAGCCAGGACGTGGGGAAGTAGCCCTTCTCCGCCAGCACCGGGTACATGCCCACGGCGCAATGGCCCTTGGACATGATAAAGCGGTCGCGATCCGGCCACTGGGGGTCAGCCGATAGCCGCATGGTGTGATAGTACAAGACTGACATAATCTCCGCCGCCGAGAAGACCGAGGTATAGTGGCCGCTCTTGGCAATTTCAATCAACCGCACGGTTTCGGTGCGGATAAAGCGCGCCCGGTCGCGCAAGTACTCCAGGTCTGCTGTCATTCGTTCCCCCTCAAACAGTGACATGGTGACAGGGTGACAGGGTGAGTTGCGCTTACGGCAATGCCCTGTCGTCCTAGTTGTCAGCAAGCGAATAAACAATGGTTTTATGATACCACAAAGGGTCGTGGAGCGCACACCCAGTTTACGCACCCTTGGCGCCGACTTCGACAAATTGCAAGCCTTTGAGGCGGGCGAATTTGCGCAGGGTGTCGGCGACATGGCCAATGCCAAGGGCGCAGTGGTGGGTCGGCGCTTCGGCGCACCAGGCGTCAACAAATTGGGCCGGGTCGAGACGAAATTTGAGCCGGCTATTGGTGTTGCCGATGCGCATGATCGGGCCGTCGATACACTCGCCTTCGGCGGTCATGAATTTGAGCCGACCATCACGCGTTTGCGTGCAGGTGAGGATGGTGATGGGGCCATGTTTGACACTAAATTCGACCGAAACGCCCGAACCAGCTTTGCCGTGGTAGACCCCCAGGCCCCGCAAAATCGGTTTGCGACTGCCAATGGCCAGATGCGCCGGCCCGTCGTGGCCCATAAGGACAAAATTCTCTTTGAAATCCATGGCGTAAAATTCGGTGTAGGAGCCGCCCGTCCCCAGCACATCCATAATCTTCATCGCCACCGCGTTCTTGAGATCCCCTTCGCCGGAGGCCGGAATACCACGCGCCGTCAGCAGCGAGTTGCCCAAAATCAGCGCGGCGCCCAGCCGTTCATACTCATTGTTATTGACGCCGCGATAGTAGTAGGCCAGGGCGCTCAGGCCAAAATCGCTCACCAGCCGGTCCAATCCCACGGCTACACGACAGGCCCAGCGCAGGTCATCGGGATGGGCGGAAGGGAGAATCTCAAAGAGGGCGTGCGCTTCTTCCAACTTCTGGGCAATCTGCGCCTCGCTGACCGCGTTGACCCGATCTTGCAGGTCGCACATCTCCAGCACTTCAATATGGGACCCAATCTGTGCGTGGTGTTGGGTGAAGTCGGAATACATGTCGAGCATTCCCGGATAGGTGTGCCCCAGGAAGCCAAAGCGGGCGCCGCGCAAAACGCGCACCGCCGTCGCCGCCTTGCACCACGAGCGCAGACTGGTCCAAACCCGCTCATCGTCATAGAGCATCCCGGAGACGACCTGAAATTCAATGCCGGCGCGGTGGAAGGCGTTGGAAATTTCGGGGACGCAACAGGTCGAACAACTGGCTAGCCAGCCGCCGGTGTCCACCGTTTCATAGTCGAGCGCCGCTTCCGGTTGTAGGTTCAGCACCAACACTGGCACTTTGGCCTGCTGTACAATCGGCAGCACTTGTGAACTAGTGGCGTAGGTAGCGGTGTGACAAATGAGCAGATCAACATTTTCCGCCGCCAACCGGCTGCCTGCCTCAAACGCTTGTTGCGATGTATCCACCATGCCCAGGCTGACCACCTCGGCAAAATCGGCTAGTTGGGCAATGACATGTTGATGATATTGTTCCAGCTTCTCTTTCAGGCCCGGAAACTGCGGCCAGTAGGCTGCCAGCCCGACGGCAAAGAGGCCAATGCGCGCTTTGGGATAATTGCGTTGCGTGAAGTCCATAGTCTAGCCCTCTTTCATTTTGTTGGGATATTGGATATTAGCTATTGGGGATCGGTCCAGCAAATACCCAATATCTAATACCTAATATCTTCTTGCTACTGCAAATGAAACACTTCTTCCAGCACCAGCAGCCCTTCATCAGGCCGGCGACCTTCGAGCTGTTCAAAATAAGGGGCCATCGCCGCTTGCCAACGTTCGTTGACGTCGCGCTGCGCCATGCCTTGCAATGCCGCCTGAAAGTCGGGCGTCTCCAGGTAGCCGACGAGGAGGCCGTCATCACGCAGATAGAGCGAATAGTTGTGCCAGCCGGTCTCGCGCAGGGCTTGGAGCATCTCTTCCCAGACGGCTTCATGGGCTTTTTTGTACTCGGCCAGTTTTTCCTGTTTCACTTTTAATAAAAAGCAGACGCGTTGCATGTCTCTTCCTTTCAATTTGTTTCTATTGATAACTGACTGTATAACTGGGCGGCACCACGCTGATCCAGCTCTTGCCTGGTTTTAACGGAACTTCGGCGCCATTTTGGTCAAAGAAGCGCGGGAGATCGCCGCGACTGTCGCTGCGCCAACTACCGGCGAAGGCTTGCCCGTCGCGAAAGACAATGGCGCCACCGCTGCCAAAGAGATTCAGACGGATGCTTGTGCTGCCCAGGCTGTCTTCCACAATGTTGGTTGCCTCGTGGGTAACAATCTGAACGATCACATTTTCCACAGCCAGTTGTCCGCCCGTATTACCATCGGTGTGGGCGCCGCCCCCCATAAAGCGCAGGTAGCGTCCGCTGCCACCATCATATTGATAGGCGACCTGACTGCCTGTGCCGGCTGGATAGGGAATGGTAATGCGATTGGCCGTTGTCCCACCGCCTGGCGTCCCGCCAAAGGTAAAGCTGCGCACATTGGGCGCTTTTTCCACACCCCAATCGGCCAACCAGCGCCGTAGACCACCGGTGCTGGTGCGCAAACGCGTCCGGTAGTCGCTGCCGATGCTGACCGAGTAGCGCGCATTCGATGGGTCGTCGAGGTCAATATCCATATACGGAAAGGGCGCTTCATGTTTCAGGGCGTAGCGTACCTGATCGCTGGCGCCGGAACAGGCCAACCCGGCGTCATAGAGCGCGCCCATGTAGTAGTTGATCAGCCGTGCGCTGCGTACCGGGCCGATCTGGGCGCTCTCTTCGCCATAGAAGATGGCGCTAAAGCGGGTGATGCCGTACCCTTCCATCAAATATTCATAGACCACATCGGCCTGACTCAAGCCTGGTTGCGGGCGGGCGGCGTAATCGTTGTTAACGCAGACGATGATCGGGCGCTGTCCCGGTCGCCCACCACCTTGACCGGTAAGCGGGTTGCCGCCGGGGGCGCCAAAGCCGCCAGCACCCGGCAACCCTGCCCCCGACCCACCACCACTGCCGCCACTGTTACCAGGGCCGACACTGCCGCCACTGGCTGCTTGGACAACCGGCGCCGGCGGCGCAGGAATGGTCGCCAGTGGGATCGCCGCCGCGCTTTGACCAGCCGGTAGTTGCAGATCAACAAACTGGGCGCTGACCCAACTTTCGCCCGTTTGCCCCAACGGACAACAGACACGCCACCAGTCGCCAGCCGCGTTGCGCCCCACCACCGTGATCTGATCGCCCGTGCGCGCCTGACCGACAATGGCATAATTGGTGCCGGGGCCGCCACGTAGATTGACCAAATCAGCGTTGACCCGCGCTGCGGGCGGCACAGTAGGTTGCGGCGTTGGGATCGGTGTTGCGGTTGCTGTCGGTTGGGCAGTTGGCACAAGCGCCTGAAGCAACGTAGCAAGGGCCGTAGGTGATACAGCCGGTTGCCTTGTCAGCGTCGCTGTTGACCGCCGCGTTGTCGCCGCCGCCGGCAGGTTATCTAGAGCGTTCGGGGTTGGTTCAGGCATGGGAAAAAGTAAATTGCAGCCAAGCACGGTCAACAGCCCGGTGCACCAGAGCAGGAAGAGGCCAAGCTTTTTGGAAGTGGTCATAGTGGATAGGGTCTGCCTTTAGCGCAATGTATGCAACGTGGTTGCCAATTGTTCCGGTGCAATGGTCTGTTTGGCTAACGGGCGCCGCGCCATGGTCACAAAATTTTCACGAAACCCGGAGCCGCTCACCAACGCCACCACCGTCGCCGTCGGGGCAACGTGACCAGAGGCCAGCAGCCGTTCCAAGCCGGCCAAGCAGGCGCCGGTTGATGGTTCCACATACAACCCTTCGCCATGACCACAACGCTGTTGCGCAACCAGCGCTTCTTCATCCGTGACGGAGAAGAAGAAGCCGTCCGTTCGTCGCACTGCATCTAAGGCTTCCATGCCATCAGGCGGATAGCCATGCGCCAGCTTAACCAGGATCGTCGGCGGCAGATCATGGTAGGGCAGCGCCAACACTTCATCCCAACTTTCTAAGCCACGCGCCAGCGCGACTTCCAGCGCGTTGTAGGCATGGGGTAACACACCCACCAGCCGCGGCAGCGTCGTAATTTTGCCCAGCGCTTGCAAATCTTCAAAACCACGCAAAACACCGGCCAGCGTACCGCCACCGCCAACCGGAATCACCATCCACTCCGGCGCATCGCCCAGTTCTTCCACAATTTCATAAGCAATCGTCTTGTTGGCTTCGGCCTGGTAGGGATTGGAGCCGCGGCTGGTTGAACTCAAATATAGCCCTTGCGTATGACAAATGCGGATCACCTCGTCGATCAGCGCGTCAATGTCGCCCTGCACTTCCAGCACAGTTGAGCCAAGGGCAAACATGGAATAGACTCGTTCGGGTGGCGTACCGGCGCTCATGATGACCACACTCTGCAACCCGGCCCGCGCCGCCAACGCGGCGTTGGAGATCCCAGTGCTGCCGGCGGAGACGACAAAGGAGGTGCGGGCGCCAATCGAGCGGGCATGGTTCACCGCCAGCGAGAGCGGTCGATCTTTATGGGAGCCGGTGGGGTTGCGCGTTTCATCCTTTAGGTAGACCTGGGCCCCGTGAAAGGCATGGCTCCGCAACAGCGGTGTCCCCCCTTCGCCTAAGGTGACAATCTGGGTCGGGTCCGCAATTGGCAGCAGCCGCCAATAACGCCACATGTTGTTACGAAAACGGTCGTCCCACTCCACACCCTTGTAGTCATAGCGAAAACCGAGCGGGCCACGACAATGGTCACACACAAAGGCTGCAGGGTTGGTCTGGACGGTTGTGCAAGAAAGGCAGACGGTCTGAAAATGGATCATTGCATTGCTCCGCAGAGATGGTTTCGTCCCATAGGGATGGCTGAGTTTAAGGCTAGATTTTTTATTTGATTTCCATCCTAAATTCAAGCGTCCCTACGGGACGGGTCAACGGCTCACGACTTTCTTATGAAACATTACAAGATCGACTGGGGACAGCCCATTTGGGCAATGATGGCGCAGGCGGCCAACACATGACGCTTGCCGTCGCGCAGGCTAAAGTTGAGATGACCGGCCAGCAGCGCATCAAAATCATAGGTCGCCAGCTTCTGGATCGACTGGTTGGTGTCGGGTACGCTGCAATCGTAGATATTCTGCCAAACCACCCGCCCGCCAAAGAAAATCGCATCGCCGCCGACCAAATAGCGTTTGCCGTTGGCCGTAACCAGGTAGGAGGTGTGATCATGGCTATGACCGGGCGTGGCAATGGTTTCGATTTGCAGGCTGCCAATGGTGACGACCTGCCCATCGGTCAACCGATGTTCAACCGGACAGGCGCGGTAGACATAATTGGCCGGATACATGCCGCCATCACGCGCAATTGGCAACGAGACCGCCGCTTCGTCACCGGTGCTGACGATCTCGGCGGTACGGGTTCTGGCATAAACCTGCAAAGGCAACCGGTCGCGCAAATGAGCAGCCCCACCCCCGTGATCGGAATGGGCGTGGGTCAGGAAGAGGTGGCGAATTTGCGTCAACGCCACACCATCGCGCTGACAGACCGCAAGAATCTGCTCGGTTCCCATCCCCGTGCCAGCGTCAAAAAGGACATAGCCATCGCCACTGTCAAAAAGATAAATATTGCAATCAAAGGGATCGGTCAGGTCAAACCCTGCTCGACCACTGCCGACGAGATAAACATTAGGTTCGATTTGCATAGGGTTTTACTCATATTGGGATAATGGATATTAGATATTGGGTGATTAGTTGATTGGCAATCACCCAATATCTAATATCCATTATCCATTACTGCTTTTCCCGCAGATAAATAATCAAATCAATATCACCCGGCGAGTGACCTAATTCGGTTAAGAGCGCAGCCGCTTCGCCGCGGTGTTGCGTGCCGTGGTTGACGACATGGACCAGCAGTTGCCACAGCGGATGTTCATAAGACGCGCCGTTGAGGGTGCGATAGAACATTGGGCCGTTGATCTGCTCATCGGTTAAACTGCTGACATAGGCACGCATGGCTTGCTCTTCCTGTTGCCAGCGCGTTTGTAGATCGGCAAAGCTGGGGAAATCGGTTTCGGCCAGTAACTTTGGCGGATACACTTTTTCCTGAAAGCGTGTACGCCAAATCCATTCGGCGGACAAGGCATGTACCAGCGTCCCCCGCAGCCCACCGTGACTAAAGCTACGCGGCGCAATAAAATCTGCGTGCGCCACCTGCGCGGCCGCCCGCAAGATCCGCGCATTGGCCCAGTAGTTATAATCGTAGAGAGTCAATAAGTCTTGCTTGTTCATGGCATATTCCTTGACCGTATTGCGTGTTGCGTGAACTGTTATGAAGACGGCAGGGGAAATCCTGCTGATAACAGCGAAAATGATACCCTACAGATTAATGTAACAACTATCATGTTTTCCCAGGTATACGCAACACGCAACACGATCCACGTTATAACTTAATCGCCGTCGAAACCGACATTTCGCGCACTTCCTCGGCGGTCACTTCGCGGCCCAAGCGGTCGGAGAGGTAGATGCCTTCGGAGATGAGCATGGTGTTGAGGGCGATTTCGTCCATCGGGATCAACGGAACACGCCCTTGCAGCGCAGCGACCCAGTGGTGTTGCGGGCTGTCGTAGACATCACCCACCTCGTGGACAGCATGTTGGCGCCAGTCGAAGCGATCGAGCGGTGTGGTCAGGTCAAAGTCAATATCGTTGATGGTGCGGAAGTAGCCAAAGGGGTCGAGACGAATGCCCCCTTCGCTGCCAAAGATCATAGAGCCATCAAACTTGTCCATGTGGACGGCCCACGCTTCGATAATGTCGAGGGTCATACCATCGGCCAGGCGGATAAAGCCCAAGCCCAACTCTTCGACGCTATAGCCGCTGTTGGCCTGACGGCGGGCATCCATCGGCATCTCCTGGTAGGTCTTGCCGGAGATGCGCAGCACCTGGGGATTGCCCAGCAGGAAAAGAATCGTGTTGATGTGGTAGACGCCCATGTCATAAAGAGCGCCGCCCGCCGAGTTCTGCTTCTGCACAAAGGTGGGGCTGCCGTAGCCATCGACATAGGGGCGACCACGGCGGCGATGGCCGACCGAGCGCGCATGGTAGACCTTGCCCAACTGACCACCGTCGATCAAGACCTTGGCAGCTTTGGCAGCATTTTGGAAGATGTTCTGACACTGGATGTGCAAGTTGCGCCCTGTTTCACGCGCCGTCTTAAACATCTGTTCGGCGTCGATATAGGCGCCGGCCATCGGTTTCTCACAGAAGACATGCTTGCCCGCCTGCAACGCGGCAATCGTCACTGGCGCATGAAAGTTGTTGTGCAGACAGACATCAACCGCTTCAATGTCATCGCGCTGGAGCAGTTGGCGAAAATCGGTGTAAACATTGGGAATGTTAAACATCCCCGCCACCCGTTGCGCCTCGGCCTCATTGACATCGGCAATGGCGACCACTTCCGCGTTGGCAATTTTGCTGTAGTTGCTTAAATGATGTTTCCCAATCTGGCCGACGCCGATGACGCCGACCCGTGCTTTGTTTGTACTCATAGGTCCCCGTTTGTTATAAGTGATAAGAGACAAAATGGAGGGGTGACAAGGTGAAGGGGTGAGGGGGTGACAAGGTGACAAGATGATCGTGTAATTGCGAATCACTTTGTTACTCTGTCACCCCTTCACCCCTTCACCTTGTCAGTTATTCCAGTGTGCGCTTCAGCAACGCCAACGTCCGCAACGCTGCATCGGCCTCGCGGCCATCGTTGGGGGTGCTTTCGATGCCCCAGGCGCCATCATAGCCGGCGGCCTTGAGGATGCCAATGACGCGGGGGATGTCCCACTCCGGTTCGTTGCCATTGGCGTCGAAGGCGAAGGTTTTGAAGTGGGTCAAGCGCGCGTACTTGGCGTACTGTTGCCAGGCGCGCTCGTGGGTGCCTTCAGGCCAGTTGTAGGAGTCGAAGAGCAAGCCCAGGCCATCGACGGCGTCGAGCAGCTTGTAGAGATTGTCCGGGTGCTTAAAGGGACCCCAGTGGTTTTCGATGATCACCTCGACGCCCTGGTTGCGCGCTTTGGCGATAATGTCCTGGTAGCCGGCAACGACAATATCGATGATCTGCTCGGCGCTCTCTTCGCGTCCACCGGCGTCGATACGCACTTGGGGTGCGCCCAGATATTCGCAGATGTCGATCCAGCGGTAGGCCCGTTGGCGATTGGCGGCGCGAGCTTCAGCAGTCGGCTCGTAGATGTGGGCGCCATCGACGGCGACACAGCCAAAGGGCAGTTCCATCGCGGCAGCGGCGGCCTTTACCCGATCCAGAAAGGCGTTGTCGTCGTAGCCGGCCTGTAAGTGCAACATCCAGGGGTCAAGCTGGGTAAAACCAGCACCTTTACAAAAGGCGATGTAGCTAAAAATGTCGAGATTCCCCGCCTTGGTTGTGCGGTGGAAGCTGTAGGAACAGAGGCTGTAGCCCATAAATCCTCCTTTGAGTAGATGGTTGAATTATTTAAGTTTGGTAGATAGGTAGATAGGTAGATAGGTAGACAGGTAGACAGGGCCTCGTTGACAATACCTGTCTACCTGTCTACCTGTTTCCCTGTCTACCTTGCTGCCAGAGCCGTTCACCGCCGACGCTGGCGGTAAATGTGCGAATTTGCCTTTCCAGATCCGCAAGATCTTGGAAAAAGGTGCTAAACTGTGACTTGAAGGCAGCGATGGCGGCGATTTTGGCCTGAATGGCGGTTTCCGTCAACGGGACGGTGGTTGCCTGCCAAGTTCGGTTGTTCTCTGGGATTACCAAAGCCAGTGCGCCAGGCTTTTGGGCATAGGGATAATCTTCATAGTAGCAGAGCGCAGCTTGGGGAAAAGCTTGCTCGGCAGCCAGCCGGGTTAGTTGGTGATCCACATGATGACCAATGGTTAAGGGCACATACAGTTGCTGATGGGCGGGCAACGCAGCGATTTGTTCGCTCAGGGTTGCCACCACTGGCAATTCAGCCGGATTCACCTCGCCAAAAATATCTGGATCAGAGACATAGAAAGGTGAGCCAGTGGTCGGATGATAGCGGTAAATACAATCGGGCAGCGACCAGTGTAGCGTATCGGCGCCCAAAATGGCGTTGGCAGCTTCATCCTCAGCGCGACGGGCAGCAACCGCATCCGTCACCAATGCCCAACGGTCATGGAGGCTTTGGGCATAGCCGGAAACAGCGCTGTGGGGCGGATCGCCAGCGGTGATGGTGACGATCAACACCTGTTGACCAGCACAGGTCGCTTGAAACACTTGACCGCCACAGGATAAGGTGACATCATCAAGATGCGGGGACAAATAAATTGCATCGTAAAAAGCTTGCATTTTGTTTTTTGCTTACAGTCGATAATCGATTAGCTGTGTTACAGTGTTACGGGCTGGGAGATCCAGAGCTACAGAGAATGAGAGATTCGAGTTTTGCTGAGTATTTGGCTTTATTTAATCATACAGACATGGCGCTTATGAGGAATCTCTTACTCTCTTTATCTCCTAATCTCTAAACATGCTAACGCAAAAACTTCTACTCTAAGGGGAACCAATTATCATGAATTACTCCTTCACAGCGCCTGTCCGTCGCGTTGCCATGCTTAGTGTCCACACTTGTCCCTTGGCCTTGTTGGGCGGCAAAAAGACAGGTGGCATGAATGTCTACGTGCGCGACTTTGGTCGGGAGCTAGGCTGTTTCGGCGTCGAAGTCGATGTCTTCACCCGCTCCCAGGATGATTGTCAACCCCGGATCAAACACGAACTAGGGCCAGGTGGTCGTGTAATCCATGTCCCGGCTGGCCCGGAAAAACCGATCCCGGTGGCCGAAGTGGGCAATTACCTGAATGAATTTGCCGAGGGCGTCCTCGCCTTTGCCGAAGCCGAAGGCATCCACTACGATCTCATCCACAGCCACTATTGGCTCTCCGGGTTGGTGGCAGAACAGTTACAGCGCGCCTGGCCTCACGCCCCGATTGTCCACATGTTCCATACGCTGGGCCATATGAAAAATTTGATCGCCCAAGACCCCAGCGAACGCGCGCCACAAGATCGCCTCGACGGCGAAGCACATGTCATCCGCATTGCCGACCGTATTATCGCCGCCACGCCCGCTGAAGAGCAGCAGTTGCTCGACTACTACGCCGCCGACCCCGGCAAAATTCGCGTCATCCCGCCCGGCGTTGATCTGGGGCGCTTTCACCCCATTGACAAGAAAGCGGCCAAGACCAAAGTTGGCATCCCTTGCGGCGATGGCAACATTCTCTTTGTCGGGCGCATCGAACCACTCAAGGGTGTTGACACGCTCCTGCGCGCCATGTCCATTTTGCAAGAGCGCCACCCGGAAGCGATCCGCAATACCTGTCTAGCGATTGTTGGTGGCGACCCCTGGCGCGATGACTTGGACACCGAGATGGGGCGCCTCCAACAGTTGCGCACTGATCTGGGCATTCACGATCTCGTCACCTTTCTGGGCGCCAAAGACCAGGACATTCTGCCCTACTACTATGCCGCCGCCGAGGTGGTCGTCATGCCGTCGCACTATGAGAGCTTTGGCATGGTCGCTCTGGAAGCGATGGCGATGGGCACACCGGTCATTGCGTCGGAAGTGGGCGGGCTGGCCCACCTGATTCAACCAGGCGTCACTGGCTTTCATGTGCCTTCGCGTGATCCCGAAGCGCTGGCGGCCCGTCTGTTGGTCTTGCTCACAGACAAGGATCTGCGGCAAAAATTAGGACAACAGGCCCGCGCCTATGCCAAGCAATATAGCTGGGAGGCGATCACCGCCCGGATGCTTGATGTTTACCAGGAAGTCGCGGCGCCACACATTCTAGTTCGGTAGGCGCAGGATACACTACAGCGGATTTAGGTGGGGACGGATTTGCCTTCGCTGGTAGAGAACGAATAATTGCGGCTAGATGCTTTGTGTAAAGCGATCATTTGAACCAAAATCCTTGGTCGTACCGTAAAAATCCGTTCCCACCTAAATCCGCTGTAGTGTCCCGCTACACCTGCAACCCCAGCCCCGCTAACGCCGCTGTCACATCCATTCCAGCCTGGTAATGGACGGTCGCTAGACCAACCTTTTGCGCACCCTCAATATTGTGCAACATATCATCAATAAAGACCGCCTCGGCTGGTTTGCGTCCCAAGCGCGCCAGCGTCAGCTCATAGATGCGGGCATCAGGCTTCATCATCTTTTCGTAGGACGAGCCGACAACCAGATCAAAGGCATCGGCCATGGGATGGCGCACGGTAATAACCTCCTGTAACTCATCCATAAAGTTACTCAGGAGCGCCGTCTGGTAATTGAGCCTCAGGTAGCGCAACAGATCGACCAATTCATCATCCAGCGCGTCACCGGCCCAAAAGTCATGGCGAAAGGCGGCCAGGGTCGCATCATCAAAGCCGAACTCGCCCTGCACCCACTGCCATAGCGCTTCGGTGGTGATCGCACCCATCTGTGCCTGCTTGCCCATGGCACTGTTCAAGACAATGCGTTCGGCATCCCCCGGCGCCAAGCCCAAGCGCGCTTCCCAGGCCGCCCGTTTGCTCGGATCGACCGTGCGCACCAACACCCCACCCATGTCGAAAATGACGGCTTTGATCAACGGCTTGCCTCGATCGTTGTAATTTCTTCGTTGGATAAACCGATCACGCCAACGCTCCTTGTAATCGTCATACTGAAATCGACATGGTTGCCATTTTGTTGATTTGTGTCCGGGGTTGGTGGGCGGATAATAGATTGGGTGACAGTCGTACTCATCGTTTTCCCTTTGGCAAACGCGCAAACGCCCTTTTTATCAAATGTGTCTTAAGCGGTTTGCCCGTCCCGTAGGGACCTATGAGTTCAGGGAAAAAGAAAGCATAAAACTTTTCTCTAAACTCAGGCGTCCCTACGGGACGGGTGTAAAACCGTCCTGTCGCCGTGCTCAGTCCAGCTTTTCCAACGGCACTTTCATGTTGATCGCTTTACCGCCGCTGTAGGCAAATTCAAAGCCCTTGCTCGGCGTGGCCCAGCGGGCGGCATTGGCAATGACCTGTTGCACTTCGGCTTGGTAGTAGATCGGGTGGGTCTCATGGCCGGGGCGGAAGTAGAAGATTTTGCCGCGCCCGCGATGATAGCAGCAGCCGCTGCGGAAGACCTCGCCCCCCTTGAACCAACTAATAAAGACCAGCGTGTCCGGGGCGGGGATGTCAAAGTGTTCGCCATACATTTCGGCGGCCGGAATGTCGATGTAGGGACCGAGGTTGTCGGCAATGGGATGGCCCGGCTCGATGACCCAGATGCGCTCATTTTCACCGGCTTCGCGCCAGCGCAGGCTACAAGTGGTGCCCATAAGCTTCTTAAAAATTTTGGAGTGGTGACCGGAATGGAGGACGATCAAGCCCATGCCTTCCAATACACGGGCGTGGACCCGTTCGACAATCTTGTCATCCACCTTGCCGTGCGCCATGTGACCCCACCAGGTCAACACATCGGTTTGCGCCAGCACTTCCTCGGTCAGCCCATGCTCCGGCTCGTCAAGGGTGGCAGTGCGCACATTTTCAAAGCCATGCTTCTTTAACCCATCGGCAATGACGGTGTGAATACCCTTGGGGTAAATGTCGATAACGGCTTGATGGGATTTTTCGTGTTGGAACTCATTCCACACGGTCACACGAATTGATGAACTCACATTTAGCTCCTTCTGTAAGAATCGATAATGTTGGTGATACACCATTCCCTGAATCGTAGCCGATTTACGTAGCAAATGCAAACTAGCCTAACTCATCCGACTCAGAAACGTTGGGCAGGCTGCTGGTTGCCCTGCCCAACGCCGCCAAAATTTCAGGCATCTGCTGCCTGGTCGCCTGATAGCCAGCGTTGATCAACTCCTCCACTGCCGCCAGATCGGCCAAACTGATGTGACCCACTTCCGGCTGGATGACACAGTGCGCCAGCGGCATATCAACTTGCGCCGCCCGAATCAGTGCATAGAGGGAGGTAATGGTCACTTCCAGAATATTTTTTGGTTCAGCCGTTGGGCTGGTCACAGAGGGCAATAGATCAACGGCAATGACATAATCGGCGCCCATCTGTTGTACAGCCGAAACAGGCAAGTTATTGCTCGCTCCGCCATCGACCAGCAGCCGGCCATTGCGCCGCACGGGGGTAAAGATGCCCGGTACGCTGCAACTGGCCCGAATCGCCGGTGCAATTGGGCCGGCATTGAGCATGATGCTTTGTCCGGTGGCAATATCGGTGGCGATGGCGGCAAAGGGCATCGTTAGCTCATGAAAATGAGGATCGGCGTCTAGCACTTTACGGATCCAGTCACTGAGCCGATCCAGATCCAGAATCCCTAGCGGGGCGGTAAGTGTGGCCAGGGTTGACCAACTGACGTTCATGGGCAAGCGGCTAACATCCCACCATTTGATCTGATGGGCCAGGGTGCGCATACGCGCCGTGGATAGTCCGGCGGCATAGAGACCACCCACCAATGAACCGACGCTGGCGCCGACGATGACATCGGGGCGCACCCCGTCTGCTTCCAGCGCCTCCAGTACACCGATATGGGCCATGCCACGCGCGGCGCCACCACCCAAAACCAGCCCTATATGTTGTGGACGGGGCGGCTTCTCCCAGACCAACCGTTGGTTCAGGTCATTGGCGTTTTTCATGGTTGACCCGCCGGCAGCAGTTGATAGTGACGGGCGTGGACGCCGTGAAACTCAGCCGATTCCACCAGTTGCGCATGTTGCGCCAGCCAGTTGTCCATCAAGTGGCGGGCATCCCACATTTCCACTTCACTGCTCAACACCCAGAATGCTTGGATGCCGGTTGTCATGGTTTGCATTTCCTGGTCGGCAACGGCTTGCGCCTGCTCATCCGCCAAACCGCCGTTGGTCCACAAGCCGCTGGCCCACCAACCAAGTTGGGTATCACTTCGACCAAAGAGACCCGGCAGAAAGTCACTCGTGTAGTAGCGGTAGCTATATTCCAGATGGGGGATTTGTAAAATGAGCAACGTCCCCGGTGAACGACGTTCGGCTACATAGGTGATGGCGCTGCGCAGATCATACTTGATCGTCTCCGTCTGCTGCCGCCAGCCCATTTGCAGCCAGAGGCCAACGGTGTAGAGCAGGAGAATGAGAATCAGCGGTGCAGCCAGACGACCGGCGCTTTGGTAAAGCGCCTGCACCCCCAGCGCCAGCAAAATCATCGCCGCCGGCGCAATCCAGATGATGTAACGGTCGGTGTAGACCGGCTGGCGCAGACTTAGGGCGTAGATGGTCACAATGGGGACAAAGAGCCAACTAACGAGGAGCGCATAGCGTCGCCACGGATTTAGACCTGTCAGGTTTCGTAAACCTGACAGGTCTGGCGCTTTTTCCGCCAATGTGCCAACGCCCAAGAACAGGCCAACGGCGCCCAGGAAAAAAATGGGCAGCAGGCGAAAAATCGGTGGCGGCGGCAGCAGGCCATAGCTGTGACTCATCAACAGCCCATGCAACATTTCGGGAAGCGGCGTAAAGCTAAAGCCGGTCAGTTTATCCGACGAGGTGAGCATCGCCCATTGCCACCAGACAAAGGGCAGATAGGGCAAGGTCAGGCCGGCCAAAGCAACGCCATACCCGCGCCATTGCTGCCGACTTTGCGGCCAAGCAATGAGAAACCAGAGCAGATGGAGCGGGATGATGATAATGCTTAACAGATGGATGTACAAGGCGAGGCTGACCGTTACTAGATAGAGAAGCCAGATTCGCCACCCGCCGCGACTGATGCCTGTCAGCCAGCACCAATGGGCCAGCAGGGTCAGCGCCGTCATCAGCGTGTACATCTTGCCCTCTTGGCCGTACCAGAGCTGATAGGGGTTGACCGCCAGCAGCAGCGCCGCCAGCAACGGCATGAGACCAGCTAGGTTGAAGCGTTGCTCCGCCGATGTAGACGTGCCAAGCAACCGGAGCGCCACCTGCCAGGTGAGCGGGACCGTCAGCACACCGGCCAGCACCGAAATGTAGCGGAGGGTGAATTCCGTGGCGCCGGCCAGGTGAAACCAAACCCGCAAGGAGAGAAAATAGAGGACGCCATTTTGCGCCATTGCGCCAAACATGGCCAGCGTATCGGGTAGATCGCGTAGGGCAAAGTAGATGGCATCCACCTCATCGCGCCAGAGGCTTTGGTTGGTCAACCCTTCGACGCGCCAGGCAAAGGCGCCCAAAATAAGCAGAAGCAGAAAAAAACGTTGGTCAATCATGATAACATCAGAATCAACGCAGTGAAGGCGGCCAGTAATCATCATCCGCAGCCGGTGGGGGTGTTGCTGGGCGACTGGCCGACGGACGGGTAGTCGGCGCTTGGCTCGGCAACGGCTGGGTCGTAAACGATTGGGGTAAATCCGTCTCAAGTTGCATGGTGTCGTCATTCAAATCGACGCGGTCATTCACCTCGTAAAGACCGCGCCGGCGGCGAGAACGCCAGCCCAAGCCGGCAAACATCCCCGCTGTGGCAAAGAAGATGACCGAACCGATGACAAACCAGAGCCAGCCCAATGTCGCTGTCGAGACCTGGAAAACCTGCGCCATCACATCCAGATAACCAGTGGGCGGAACCGGCGTGGGGATGGGCGTCAACACCAAGATCACGGGCGTCGCTGTGAGCGCAACGGTGGTCGTTATGACCGGTGTTGCGAGTGGGGATTCCACCAATGGCGCGCTGGGGGTGTCGGTGACGGGCGGTTGGAGTAGGGCAATCATCGTTTGCGTAGCAGCCGCCTCCAATGTGGCCGCCACAAAGGTGGCCGCGACATCGACCGTTGGAAAATCTAACGGCGACGTGGGTTGGGCAAAGGGATCAAAGGTTGGCGTGGCAAAGGGATCGATGGTCGGCGGCAGGGCGCCCGGCGCCACCCCCGGCGTCGGCGTTGCCACGGCATTGACGCTAAAGGGTTGGGTCGGGGTCGGCAGGAAAGAGACGACAACTGGCGACGGCGTTAGCGTCGGCTCGGGGGTAAACGAAGGCGTCGGCGTCGTGGTGGGAAAGGGCGTCGTGGTCGGGGGCTGGGTTGGCAGCGGCGTCAGCGTCGGGGTGGCGGTGGAGACCAAAACTTGTAATGGGGCGTTTGCCGTTACCGCAATGTTGGCCGCCGATAACGAAGTGATCGTTGTGGTACTGGGAAAATTGGCGCTGGCCCGGAAAGGGCCTAAGAAGGGCGGAATTTTCAGCGTACTTGCAACCGTCTCATTGGTTAAGGTCAGCCGCTGATTTGCATTCAACGTATAGGTAAAGGTGGCATTGATATTGAGCGGCGGTCCCTCCTGAATGGTATGGCGCACCAATGGCGTCGCACCATTGTTTAGGATAATCAAACAGTAGTAAAAGTCCTGGGTTGACCCCACCGACAGGGAGATATTGGGGTCGCAATTGCTGCCGCTGACGATGCTGGGCCGTTTTGTCAACGTCACGCCTTGGGTGTTGACCGTCAACTGACTTTGCGCCTGTACCCTGGCCGCAAAACTGCGCCGATTCGTCGAGTTGACAGTAAAATTGTTGGTGGCCCCGGCGGTGACGTTCGCCTGCGCCAATTGCGTAATCCGTGAACGGGTGAGAATCAAGCTTTGGCCGGGCTGCACGGTTTCTGTAATCGTTGTGTTCACAACCGGTGTGGTAGAAGTGCTTTGCACCCACTGAATGGTATGGAAATCCAGCGGAATCGTACCGTTATTGGTCAACCGGAGACAGTGATAGACCGTGCGGCCATTAAGCGATGTCAGCGCCGTCGTCGTGCTGCACTGGTCCTCCAGCCCAAGCGTGGCCGTGGCTGTCATACTGGTACGCCCGATAACTGCGGCCGCCTGATTGCTGGCGGTGGCGGCCGCGCCTTCCGCCGTCGTTGAAGTTACTGTCAGGGTATTGGTGATATCACCGGTAATCAAAAGTTCCAAATGTTGACTGCTATCAATCCGCCGTAAATTGCCGTCGGTGATCCGTAGGCTGGCGTTGATCGGGACATTGGTCGGAAAGCTTATATCAATCTTTAACAGCGGATCCACCAGCCGGTGGTTGGCAAGCGGTAAAGTACCGATATTTTGAATGGTTACACAATATTTGATCGTCGTGCTGATCGGGACAGCAATGGCGCGGGCGCCGCTACAATCATCATTGATCGCCGCGGTTTTGGTGACACGAATGGCCGCCGTACCGACAACCACACGTACCGACGTTTTGCCGCTTGCCGTAACCGCCGCCACTGCATTGGTTGAAGTAACCGCGACAGTATTGGTGAAACTAGCCGGGGCAGCGCTTACAACGCGGGAAAGGAGCGTAGGATTGGTCGCCCCCACGCCGCTCAAAACATTGTTAGTTAGCTGAATTTCCTGACCAGGGTTGAGCGTAAAGGGAAAAGTGGTGCTAATGTTTGCGATGGCTAGCGTATGTTGGAACAGCGGCACGGTCCCACTATTCCGTAAAGTAACACAGTAGTAGATGGTACGGTTCGCCGGGACAGCAATGGCGGTAGTTGTGGCGCAATTCCCCACCGTTTCACCAACCGTCTGTTTGACCTCAATCGTCGCCTGCTCCGGCGTGCGGGCATTCTGGGCGCGCACAGGGGCCGCAGCCAAAGGCCAGGTCAGCAACCCATAAAGCAATAACAGTAAACCGCCGGCAAACAACAGTGCCGGCGTATAACGCTTGATCATCCCTGCTGGTTTGGAAAACTCGTTCACGCGTTCTACCATCAATTTCAACGCCGGCGACCAATGACCACGGCAATCACCACCACAAGACTCGCCAACACTGCACCAACCAATAGCAAGCTGACCTGACCGTGGTTGACTAACGTAGCCGTTGGGGCTGCTATTTCTAGGGCTGCGGTGGCTGTCGGCGGCACTGGTGTGGTTGCGACTGCTGGGGCAGGCACAGTCAGCGGCGATGTCACTTGCCCCGTCACTGGCGCTGTCACCGGTACAGTTAGTGGCACACTGACCACGACAGACGCCGGCATCGTCAGTGGTGTCGTGAGTGATGTTGTCAGTGGTGTTGACAGCGGCGCCGTAATTGACAGCGGCTGCGTGGCCGGCAGCGTGGTGGTCACGGTTGCGGTAAGCGGTGTGGCGAGCGGTGAGAGCGGCGATTCTTGATAGGCACGGCGTTGCGCATAATGCCCCAACGCCGTGTCATGTGGAAAAATCGTGATTGACAACAGTGTCGCTAGACAAAGCCAAAGCAATAGCCGTCGCTGTTGGGATGGCGACCACTGCACAAATCCACTTAAATCCCGTTTCACCCTAGCCCCCCGGCCCACTACCGTCATTCGCAAAGAGTACACAGATCACACAGAGGTATCTTATCCCTTGGAATCTGCGTGATCTGCGTAATTTTCATGAATGAATTGTTCGCATAAAGATAACTGCTCAGCTTGCGCCTAGCCAATCATGGACTGGCTAGGCGCGGAACAGGTACGCGTAAAGTATACTATAAGGAAGCGGTTCTCACGAAAAACCGGCAGGACTTAGTTGGCGCCCATTGCATCAGGACGCCGTACAGAAACATCACCAGCAGCAAAGCGGTGGCGCTCCCCATCAGGCGTCTCGACGACCAGCCGGCCATCCAACGTTACCGCCACCGCCTGCCCGGTAACCTGGAGCGTTTCTCCCTGTGTGTCCGTACTTTGCACGACAACCGGCTGGCGTAGCGTCCATAAACGCGCCGACCAGCGTTCATGCAGCAACGTCGGCGTCAGTTGTGGTTCGCTGTAAAGTTGCCCCCACCGGCGACAGAGTGTTATCAGAAGCGCCGTGCGATCGAGTGGCGGATCATCCGCCGCCGGCAACGGATGACGATGGAGAAAGTGATGCAGGCTGGTAGCGGGTGGCGCGCCCGGCGGGGTTGGCGGCAGCGCACTGCCTTGCTGTAGCACATTGACCCCGCAACCGACCAACACCGCTTCCACTGCGGCGCCACGGTAGCGGCTCTCGATCAAAATGCCGCCGACTTTGCCCGCATCCGCCATGGTCGTCCCTAGCAAAAGATCATTCGGCCACTTGAGGCCAACCATAGGCGCCAACGGCGGCAGATAGTCGATCAAGCCCTGACTCATCGCCAGGCCGGCCAACATGGGAAAAAAGAGCGGCGGAAGCGGCAAGGGCGCCTTGAAGATCACGGTGAACAAGAGCGCTTGCCCCGGTGGCGTCTCCCAGCGCCGCTCTCCCCGCCCGCGACCGGCGGTCTGCTCTTCAGCCACTACAATTGCCCCGCTCCGCACGGACGGATCGCTCGCCAACTGTTGGGCAAGCGGCATAGTGCTGGGCACGCTATGGTGGTAGAACAAGGTATGGCCGATGACACAATCAGCCAGGGCGGTGGTAATTTTTTGTTGGTCAAGCAACATTGTTACTCCTATCGATCGCCGCAGCCACAGGCTATGCAACCCAAAATTGCCGATCTGCCGAAACACTTCTATAATACCTTACTAAGTCAGATAGACCTAGTTAGCGCAATGTCAACCAGCAACCAGACGACGAGAGGCGTAGGCACGCCCCGCCGGGTCAATCAGCAAGACGGCCGGCACGGGGCGTGCCTACGCCTCGATCATCGGTAGGTTACAAACAGGAGAGAAAAAGGAAAAATGGAATATAAGATTTTAGGCGGCACAGGCGTCAAAGTTTCGCGCCTCTGTTTTGGCGTTATGTCCTTTGGCGGCGACGCCGATGAAGCGACCTCGGCGGCCATGTTTAAACGGTGTCGGGAGGCAGGGATCAACTTTTTTGATTGCGCCAACTCCTACGCCGGTGGCCGCTCGGAAGAGATTTTGGGCCGCTTGATTGCGGGGGAGCGCAATGACCTGTTCATCACCACCAAAGTCGCCTCGCCGATGGGCAAAGGCATCAATGATCGCGGGCTTTCCCGCCGCCATATCGTGATGCAGGTCGAGGCCAGTTTGCGCCGCTTGCAGACTGACCGTGTCGATCTGCTCTTTGTCCACCACTTTGACCCCGATACACCGATGGAAGAGACGCTGCGGGCGCTCGATCAGTTGGTGCAGCAGGGCAAAGTTCTCTACCTGGGCGTCAGCAACTGGGCGGCTTGGCAGATCGCCAAGGCCCATGGCATTGCCGCCCGCGCCGGTCTGGCCCGTTTTGAGTGTATTCAACCGATGTACAACTTGACCAAGCGCCAGGCCGAGGTGGAAATCCTGCCCTTTGCCCTCTCAGAAAACGTGGGTGTTATTCCCTACAGCCCGCTCGGTGGTGGACTCTTAAGCGGCAAATATACCACCACCGCACGACCGACCGGCGCCCGTCTGGTGCAAAATCAGATGTATGCCAAACGCTATGCCGAAGAGTTTTACTACGAAATCGCCGAACGCTTCACCTCCCATGCACAGGAAAAAGGCGTTCATCCGGCCACCTTAGCCGTCGCTTGGGTCATGCACCACCCGGCCATTACGGCGCCCATCATCGGCGCCCGTAACGTCGCCCAACTGGAAGCCTCCCTCGACGCTGTCAATGTGCCGATGACCCCCGCCTGGCGCGCCGAGATTGCCGCCCTCTCCTACGAACCGCCGCCCGCCACTGACCGGACGGATGAGCGAAAATAGTGGATAGTGGATAGTGGATAGTGGATAGCTGTTTGTACTATCCACCATCCACTATCCACCATTTTGACAGGTCACGCCCCCCATTTTATAATACACACGCTTTCTTAACTGACGAAGGTGCAGACAATGCATTTGTGGAGATTACCGCAAGGAAAAGAAAGCCTTTCATGTGCTACAGTCGCTCGTCTGGGCTGGGCAGTCAAGCCGTGGGTTGTTTCCAGGCTTGGCTGCCTTTTTTATTGGTGGTGATTGCAGAGTATAGAGGAGCAAAGATCATGTCAACGTTTCGTGCGCTGTTGTCGGTGTCCGACAAGACAGGGCTAGTGGAGTTTGCTCGTCAGCTCCATGCAGCCGGCGGCGAGTTAATCGCCAGTGGTGGTACAGCGCGGCAATTACGCGACGCCGAGTTACCGGTACAGTCCGTAGACGAAGTCACCGGCTTTCCTCAAATTTTGGGTGGTCGGGTCAAGACGCTGCATCCGGCCATTCATGGCGGCATTCTGGCGCGTCGGGTATCCCATCATCTGGAAGAATTGGACGCCTATAACATTGCGCCGATTGATCTGGTGGTGGTGAATCTCTATCCTTTTCAGCAGACGGTTGCGCAACCCAACGTGACGCTGGCGACAGCGGTGGAAGAAATCGACATCGGCGGTGTGGCGCTGTTGCGAGCGGCAGCGAAAAATCACGAAGCCGTGACCGTGGTCTGCGACCCGACCGATTATGATCAGATCGCCGCCGCCTTTGCCAATGGCGGCACGACGATGATGCAACGCAAGAAGTTGGCGTTGAAAGCTTTCCGTCACACCGCCGAGTATGATACGGCTATTGCCTTCTATCTCTCCGGCCAGGTGGAAGAGCCGAATGAGGTGGCCGGGTTGCCGGTGCGTCTCCAAGTGGACTTGGAACAGGTGCAACTCAACCGCTATGGCGAAAATCCGCACCAACAGGGTGGTCTCTATGCCTATGCCGGCGAAAAGGCCCCCTTTGAAGTGCTGCATGGTAAAGAGATGAGCTATAACAACTGGCTCGATCTCGATGGCAGTTGGCAGGCGGCGCAAGATTTCCCTGATCCTACGGTTGCCATTATCAAACACGGCAACCCTTGTGGCCTCGCTAGTGGCGCAACCCTGGCCGACGCTTATGAAAAAGCCTTTGCTTCTGATCCCGTGAGCGCCTTTGGCGGCATCATTTCCGTCAATCGCCCCCTCACGGCGGAGATGGTGCGCCGCATGGGCGATCTCTTTGTGGAAGTGATCGCCGCACCCACTTTTGAAACGGATGCCCTGGACCTGTTGCGTAAAAAGAAAAACCTGCGCATCCTCCAACCTACCGGCGTGCAGCAGCGGACTTTGAGCCTGCGCAGCATCTATGGCGGGGTGTTGGTGCAGGAAATCGATCAGAGTCAAGCCGACATGGATCCGGCCAACTGGCGCGTGGTCAGCGCCCAACAACCGACCGCCGAGCAACTGGCCGATCTGGCCTTTGCCTGGCGGGTGGCGCGCCATGTCAAGAGCAATGCGATTGTCTATGTCAAAGCGCAAGCGACCGTCGGCATTGGCGCCGGCCAGATGAGTCGAGTTGATTCAGTGATGGTGGCCGGTCACAAGGCTGGGGAGAAAGCGCAAGGCGCCGTCATGGCTTCCGATGCCTTCTTCCCCTTTGCCGACGGCATTGAAGCCGCCGCCCAACATGGCATTGCTGCCGTTGTCCAACCCGGTGGCTCGGTACGTGATGATGAGGTGATCGAAGCGGTCAACAAGCTGGGGCTGGTCATGGTGCTGACGGGCGCTCGCCATTTCCGTCATTAAACAGGAATCGCTCCCGGTGAGTCCGTGACTCGCCGGGAGCGATTCCTGTTACCGACAATCCGCGCTGACTGAATCCGCGTCGCTACCCTCTTTCCACAGGCACCAGCCGCAAAGCATTTTGATAGAAGAGTTTGGCCGACACCTCTGCCGGTAAACGGAGCGTCGCCAAAAAGGTTTGCAGCTTGTTGCCATTATTGTCGCGACCAAAGAGCAAGCGGTCGGCATAACGGCAGAGGAAATCATAGGCAAAGGCGGGGTCGCGTTGCAACGCGCCAAGTCCTGAACCGGCGGACAGATCGGCCCAGAGATTGGGGTAGCGGTCAAAGAGGGTCAACAGCCGACCGCCGGGGGTGATCGGCCCCTTGGGGTAGATGGCGCTTTCGATCGTCTCGTCGCCACTGAGAAAGCGCCAGAAGCCGGGGGCGTGACCGATAAAAATGGTGTCAGGACAGGCTCCCAGCGCCCGTTCCAATTGATCGGCGCCGCCGCCATACCAATGTTGTTGATAGACCGGCTTTCCCTGGGCATCGGGCAAATAGGGGACATCCAGGTGCAACACCACCGGGCAACCTAGGCGGCCCGCGCAGCGAAACAACTCTAGCGCTCGTGGATCGTCCAGCAAGGTACGGTAGCTCCATTCGCCACAAACACGCACTCCGTAAATGTGATAAGCTGCTTCAAAGAGATCGGCGGCGTTGCCTTCGGTGGGGCAAGGACAGTAGCCGGCCACAAAACGTCCCGGAAAGCGTTGACAGGTTTCAATGACATCGTGCAGGATGACGCCGGCATGGCTGCCATCGGGGCGGACATTGCGCGGGTTAAAGGCGCGATGGGAGCTTGGCACATGCTCGCCCGGTGGATGGTGCCAGGTGAGCAGCCAGGTGAGGTCAATGCCAAAGGCGTCCATTTCGGCCAGGAGCGCCTCCGGGCCAAAGTGGTTGTAATGACTGTGGTTGTGGGCGTCAATAATCATAGCGTTATCCTAGTCGGTAGACATCCCGAATGATTGACCGTTGCAATTGATGGAGGGTGGTCGCCACTTGTTCGGCGGTATAGGGCGCCGCAGTGCGCACCCACCAATCGATAAACGCCAATTGGGCGTTGACCAGGTAGGGTTTCAGCAATGCCATTGGCATCGTCGGCTCTACCCCGAGGAAGGCGGTCGTGAGGGTGGCTTCCAGGTTCGCCATCATCTGTGTCCGAATCCCGCGCAGAATGAGATCCGCCGTACGCGCCTTCATAATGGCGTCATAAAATTTGGGTTCTTCCGCCGCCAACAACAAAAGCCTGACCAACCCCGGCGGTGGTTCATCTGCTAACAATTCGGCGCGGGTAAGTTGCTTCAGCCCGAACATCTCCGCCACGGTGGCATGGTGATCGAGCATCAACTCTTCTTTACCGGGATAATGCAGGTAAAAGGTGGTACGACCGAGGTTGGCGCGCTCGGTAATGTCCTGGATTGTAATGGCATCAAAGCCTTTTTCTTTGACCAACTCAATCAGCGCCTTGTGCAAGAGTTGGCGGGTGCGTTGCACCCGGCGATCCGCCTTATTTTCCATCATCCTCCACTCGACAATTTGCGCGCTTTGTTCAGTAGTAGACAACCGCTTGCGCTTGCTTATTGCTTTTCACCGGCGCATCTGCTACAGTGGTAAGCAGGTTGTTTACCCTTGCGTGATACGTGTTGCGTGTTGCGTGAACCGCTAAATTAGATGCATCTCTATTCTTTGGCTTGAACGATATAGTAACTTTCTTTGGAGGAAATGTTATGCGACTGCTCAGTTTACCCTTGATGCGCGACTCGATCCATGCCTTGGGCCACGATTATGATCTACGGGTCCCCGTGTGGTTCAAACAATTGGCTTGGCTCGGCATTGTCTATCTGGTTGCCGTGACGGTGGCGACCTTCGCCTTTCTCAGTCCAACCTATCTGTGGACGCTCTTGCCCATTGGCGGCTTGCTCTTGCTGCCAGCGCTGCTTGTGCTCTTGATTACCCACTTCACCCGTCACTTGCGCTTGCATCTACGCGACCGCATTGTCAGCGCCGTGACCTGGCGGGGCGATGAACAAGTGCTGGATGTCGGCACCGGCAGCGGCATCACCTTATTCGGCTGCGCCCATCAATTGACCACCGGCAAAGCCATCGGCATCGACATCTACGATCCCAACGCTGGGGGCGGGACGCCGACCATCTTCTGGAAAAATGCTCACCAGGAAGGGGTCGCCGACCGGGTGGAACTGCAAAATGTCAACGCTTGTCAGATGCCCTTTGCCGATGCTAGCTTTGATGTGGTGGTCTCGACGTTGGCTTTTCACCACATTCACAGCAGCAGCGCGTCCGAAGGGCGACGCCAGGCGGCCCGGGAAATTGTGCGTGTTTTGCGTCCGGGGGGCGTGGTCCTCATTTTTGATGTCGGCCACACGTTGGCGGAACTGGAACAGATACTGCACGCCGCCGGTGTTGCGACGGTTCAACGTAGCGGTCATTTCTTCAGCTTGTTACAAGCGCAAATCCCGAAAGACAGGTAAGTAGATTGCGGTTGATTGTAGCGCACAGAGGGTTTGTCGGCAAGCCCGGCGGCATGGTATGATCGGTTGCACAAGCGCACGGTTTGTAGCAAAGCGAGGTAGGCCCATGAGTTTATCGGTTTCTCCACAGACGGCAACGGCGGTCACCGCTTGGTCGCTCGGCTGGCGGTACGAAACTGTCCGCACGCCCGATGGCAAACAGACCCAAGTGCGCATTCTCCTTACCCCGGAGGAAGCCCTCCATCCACAAGAAGGGTATGTAATTCCTGCCTCCACCCTCCATGAAACCATGACGAATGATCTGTGTGATATGCTGCGCGCCTATTACGAAACGCAGCCAGCGATTACAGTCTTTCACGATTTAGTCTTTGAATGGGATCACCCAGATGTTCGGCCCTATGCGCCTGATGTCGCCGTTGTCCCGAATGTCCGTGACCCCAGAGCAGATCGCGGGCAGTTTATCGTAGCCGAAGAAGAGACGCGCCCACTCTGCATCATTGAGATTGTTTCGCCATCCTCGCGTGAGGGGACCGGGTGAAAAAAGTGAATGACTACGCGCTGGTCGGTGTCCAGGAGTATGTTTACATTGACCATTGGACGCGTAAAGGCCAGACTGTCTGGGAAGTCACCGGCTATCGCCTGCACGAAAATCGTTACCTGCCCATGTTACCCGACGAAGATGGCGCGCTCTATTGTGAAACGCTGGGCTTGCGCATCGGTGTCGAGGATGGTCAAGTCTGGTTGGAAGATGGCAACACCGGTGAAGACCTGCTGACAAACTTGAAGGCGCGGCAGGCGTTACGTGAAACAACGGAGCGTCTACAAGCCGAAATGGAAGCACGGGAAGCGACCGAGGCAGAGGCGCAAGCCGCCCAGGCTGAAATCGCACGCTTGAAAGCATTACTTGCCCAGAAAACTGATCAGTAGATTGGAACTAAGGCCATGACAACCGCTGCTCACCCTAACCGCACTTCCCTGGTTCCCCACTACACCTTTGCTGCGACGCTGGCCGAACAGGAAGCCCAACTGGCAACCAATCCGCTCATGCAGCGCCTGCACGCCGCACGCCGACAATATGATAACGATCCCCATCGCCCGATCTATCACTATGTCAACCCAGAAAACACGCTCAACGACCCCAACGGGCTCTGCTTCTGGCAGGGGCGCTGGCATCTTTTCTACCAAGCCTATCCGCCCGAAGACCCGCGTCAACATTGGGGTCATGCCGTGAGTGACGATCTGATTCACTGGCGCGATCTGCCCTATGCCATCTACCCTGATCCCGAAGAGTGTTGCTTCTCCGGTGCGACGCTGGTCGAAGCCGACCGGGTGATTGCCATGTATCATGGCACCAAGGTGGGCAACATGGTTGCCATCTCTAGTGATCCGCTCCTGCTCAACTGGGAAAAGCTTACCGGGCAAGCCGTGATTCCGCAAGCAAGTCCTGATGGTGCACCCCTGCCCTATCGCGTCTTTGATCCTTGCATCTGGCAGAAGGAGGGCGTCTACTACGCGCTCTCCGGCGGCACGCTACCTCATGTGCCATCGGGCAAACGGCGGGCGGCAGATTTCCTCTTCCGGTCACAGGATCTGGTGCACTGGGACTATCTCCACCCCTTTGTCGAGGGCGACGCCTTTACCCTCATCGGCGATGACGGCGCCTGTCCCTATTTCTGGCCGATTGGCGACCGCCATATTCTGCTCTTTTTCAGCCACATGAGCGGCGGACAAGCGTTGATCGGCGATTATGACAAAGCCCGTGACAAATTCATGGTGACGGCCCAGCACAAGTTCAACTTTGGCGCGTTCCCACCCGGCGGCGTCCATGCCCCTTCGGCGACGCCCGATGGTCAGGGTGGCGTGATCGCCATCTTTAACATGAACCCGGCCAAACCGACCGTCGGCTGGGATCAGATCATGACCTTGCCGCGCCGGTTGACATTGCTGGGGGACGACAAGTTTGGTTGTGACGCCCTGGCCATCGAACCGGCGGGGGATATTGAGTCGTTGCGCACCAACCACCAACAGATCGGTCCCATGACATTGCCGGCTAACCAGGAGATTGTGTTATCAGAAATTGAGGGCAATGCCATTGAACTAATCGCCGTGATCGACACGAATGACGCGCCGCTGGTCGAACTCAATGTGCTACGTTCACCCGGCAAGGAAGAGTTCACCCGGATTGCCTTCTACCGCGAACGGGGTTATCGCAACTGGGAACGCTACACCGGCTGGGAACGGGAGCAACTGCGCGCCGCCACCGACAGCCTGATCACCCTCGATTCTTCTTATTCCTCCACAGCGCCCGATGTCCGTTCCCGCGCCCCGGAGACTGCGCCGGTCTATCTCGCGCCCGATGAGCCGTTGACATTGCGTGTCTTTGTCGATAAGAGCGTGGTCGAGGTCTTTGTCAACGGCAAGCAATGTGTGGCCGTACGCGTCTACCCGGAACGAGCCGACAGCGTCGGGGTTTCACTGCGTGCGCAGGGGAAAGATGCCATGTTGCAGGCGTTGGATGTATGGCAGATGGCGAATATTTATTGAATAAGGGACTCAGTCATATCACCGCGAATCATTGGGATTTGCGAATCGCTTCGGGACAAAAAAGATTCGCAAATCCCAATAATTCGCGGTGATAGTGGACAGGTGTGACAACCCATCATAAAATCCGTTACAAACCATTACATCGGCTCAATCGGCGTTCTATACGTAGGGTTGTCATATGTATAAGCGTACATTACGCCTACCTACTTTCAGCCAATGCCCGCAGCAACGACAGATTCGCATCAATCAGCGCGTCATCGACGGTTTCGGCCAGGATGTAAGCGCCATAGGCTTTGCCCACCCACACTTCATAACCGCCCCGATGTAGCGATTCCCGCGTGACAAAATAGCCCAGGCAACCGTTGGTTGTGCTGGCGCATAAGGTGTGTTGGAAGGGGCTGTAGTCACGCAGCCGTAGCACGATCTCGGTAAAGGGCTCACCGGGAAAGGGGACCAACGCCACCGGCCCCAAACGGGTAATGGTCTGGGTAAAGGTGATGCCAGGTACGGGCGGCGCGTTGTGGGCGTTGACCACCGCCTGCCAATGGCGATAATCGCACATCGGCTGGCCCCACTGCTCTTTGTTGGCTTCGGCGGCGGCCAGTTGATGCTGGGCCTCGGCCAGAGCGGTCAAGGGGCGGTAGGGCAACTGGATTTCCGCTGTCACTACTCCTAGGTCGAGATCACGCACCTCCTTGATAGAACGGTAGGCGCGCAGGGCATCGGTGGCGGCGCGGGTGCCCACTTCCAGTAATGCCGTTTCGCCGTCACCCACCGCGCCCATAAAGTTGGTGCGCGGCGCCACATCGCCGACCGCGCCGTTGATAAAGAGCGCCGGCGCGCCAGTCAACGCCTCGACGCGGTCAACCATGACCCCCGGCCAGTCACGGGAAACGGCCCGGCTTTTGCCGCCAAAGACGGTGGGATGGGCGCCATAATGAATCAGCGTCGCCAGCGGCCCTCCTGCGCCTTCCATGCGCAGAACCGTCATGGTCGGGTCATAGGGCGCCCACGGATTCACCCCCAAGGCAACCGTATGATTCTGGCGGATCTGCCGCCGGTTGACGCCGACTTCACTGCTGGTGGTGCCAATGCCGACGCGCGCCGGTTGCAAATTGTTCACCGCTTGCACCACGGCATCGACAATGCGTGGCAACACGGCATCGACATACGCCCGATCTTTGTCACCCCAACCCCAGGCGGAGAAGGTGCGCGGCGCCGAATGGGATTGAATCGCCGCTACCGTGACATTGGCCGGGGGAATGCCCGTCTGCTCATGCACCAGATGTCGAATCGCCGTCGTCTCCTCGGCTTCAATCAAAATCCAATCCAGGCTGATGATCGCCACCCGACAGTCGCCACGCGCCAACACCAGGGCGGTGGCATGAAGCGGGTCACGGACCGTTTCGGCCACCCGATCCTGCACCGGATACCCAGCCAGCGCCGTCCCCAGCGGCGGTGTAATCTCTGTGCGGCCCACACCGGCCAAGAGGTAACTATTCATAGGTTGTGCTTCCTTATCCTTCTAGCAGTTGACCAGCCATCTCTTCAATTTCGGCAAAGCGCCCTTCCACCAACAGGCGACCATAATCGGTCACCTGACCGCTGCCGATTTTGCGCCAGGCCGCCCACGGCTGCCCGGCACGCCAACCGCGCACTTGCGCGCTGACCAAGGCCCGGTCGGCGCGAATACTGGCCGCCAATTGGTCAGGTCGCCATTGGAGCATGACGGTGGCTAACCGGGCTAACCGGTCGATGATCAGTTCAGCATACCGTTGTCCCAGCGCCGCCGACGCACCTTGCGCAATCCGCCCCTCGCGCCCATAGTCCGGGTCGGCATGGATGCGATCAATTGCCACCAGTTCCGGGTGCAAATGCCAGAGCAGCGAGGTCTCACCAATACCGGCGTGGTCGCCCCAATAGCCGGCATCGTGGGCCAGCCAATATTCGGGGAGGCCGAGAATGGGCATTTGCAGCCGTTCGGCCATACGCACTGCGGTTTCACGCACCACAATCTGCTGGTTGTGACCATAGTGACCAGTGAGGATGATCGCCGCTTGGAAGCCTAGACGGTGGAACTCGCTACAGAGCTTTTCGAGCCAGGGACGTAGCAAGTGATTCTCCCAAGCATACTCCCCCTCCATGATGACCGTGGCCGGTTTGTCCAGTCCACCCATGCCGCCATAGAGCGGCGGATGGACAATACCGCCACCGGCACGATGGGCGGCGCGCACACAAAGCTCGTGCGCCTTCAACGCATCCAGCCCCAGCGCATTATGTTCGCCATGCCATTCGACCGTCCCCAACGGCAGAAAGACAACCGGCAAAGCCGCCTGGGCTGCCCGAAATTCCGCCGGCAACATCCGCTCCCATTGGATCTTTCCGCGTACAAGCGTTGACTCATCTGTGTTCATCGTATTTCACGCTCCTCAAACATGGGTAGGGGCGCGGATTCAGAAACCGCGGATTGTTGTCGTTCAGGGAGGCGATCCGCGTTACCGAAATCCGCGCCCCTATGCCCCTCACTGTCACCATAGTGGTACGCCACCCAACAGTAACTTCTGCTCTGCCGTGCCTTGCTCCTTTATCTGGGTGACACGCGGCCCGGTAAAGGATTCTCGTGATTTCATCCAGGCGTTCTGGTAACACATGAGGCAAACCCGGCGGCGACTGTCCGACTGGTTGGCCGCACCGCGGTGATAGAGCCAGCCGTTGAACAGGATCGCCTGTCCTGGTTGGGCCAGGATATACTTTTCATCGGGAAAGCGGGGATGGCCTTCGGGCGGCTTAAAGGGGGCGCGTTGACTGCCGGGGACAATCACAATCGGGCCATTCTCCATCGTTAAGGCGTCCAGATAATAGCCACAGTTGATCTGGCCGGGGATGCTGCCATAGGGCGTGCCGTCGGGGTCTACGGGCCAGGGTCCATCCCGATGCCAGTTTTGATCGGGCGCGCCCGGTTCGGTGACACGGGCAGTGGCACTATGCAACTGAATACAGTTACCCAAAATCGCCTTCATGCGGGTGAGGACCGGGGGATGGTCGAGCAGGAAGGCAAACTGGTCATCTTCTTCGAGCAATTGATGGGTGAATTGGGTTTGCGTGCGGGCAAAGGTCGCGTCCAGGGCCACCCGCAACTGCGCCACTTGATCGGGTGAGATGGCATTTTCCACGATCAAATAGCCCCATTTCAAGAAGAACTTGACCTCACGCTCCAGTTCCGGCGTCAACTCCGGGTTCATCTGCTGGGGAACGATAGCGGCATCGTAACGCATAAACAAAACACCTCTTTCTAACCAGTTTGGGTTGCGAAACACCATTTCTACCGCAAAGGACGCCAAGAGCGCAAAGGTAGCGCAAAGCTTTGCCAGAGAAGAGCCTTCGCGCATTCTTTGCGCTCTTCGCGTCCTTTGCGGTGGTAAGAACCTTTCATAACAGGTCACCTGTGAGACGACACCAATAGCGATGAAAACAGAGCCGCCTAGCGTTAGCGTGCGGACCGCCCGTGCTAACGCTAGGCGGCTCTGTCATGCAAAAACCACCCGCAACCCACAAGCGCGGACATGGATGATGCCCTGCTGTGTGGCATAGTAGGTCAGTAACACGGTGCCATCCGTCAACAACACCAAATCAGGTGTGCCGAAGCTAAAGCGTTGCAACTCATCCCAGACTCGTTCTTCCACATCGGCCAGTGGTGGAATTGTCACCGCTTGTCCGTTGATACGCCCGGCTTCGGCATCCCAGAGTTGAATCGGCTGATCAACGGCCCAGGTCACGCCGCCGTCATGGGAATGCCAGAGCAGACTACCCAGCGGCGGGTGGCGATAGTTGCTGGCCGCCAACACGCGACCATCCGGCAGCACCAGCGGGGCGGTGATCTGGCCGACAAAGCCCAGCGGCTCCGGGGCGCTCCAGGTCTGCCCATGATCGGCGGAAAAGGTGCGATGGACTTGGATTGTCCGCTCATTTTCCTGCAAAAAGGTCCAGAGCAAGGCAATGATGCGGCCATCGGGCAGCACGTCAAAGCGGGCGTCACAGAGGTTGAGGCGGCCTGTCTCATCGCCGGCCACCATAAGCGGCGGCGAGAAGGTGCGCCCATCATCACGGGAGATGATCAGCGCGGTGGCATTGACGCCGGAAGCAATGCGACATTCAATCGGCACACAGACGGCGTCATTGGCAGCGACAAAGGGCGGCCCTGTCACCCCTACGCGGCCCAGCGGTTGTAGATCCGGTTGCCAGGGCGTCGACCAGGTGGCGCCACCGTCGTCACTGCGGGTCAGGAAGAAGCGCAGCGGATAGCGTTCCCCGCCGGGGCCAAAGGGGTAGGTGTTGGGCGGCAAGCCCTCAATGCTGCCAAAGGAAGCCAGCAGCGCCCCACTCGGCGTCTGGCAAAGGCCGCCCGTGACCACTGTTTGTGTTGGTGAGGCGGTCAGCCCGTTGGCAATCACCTGGGGCGTCGACCAACTACGGCCCCCGTCGTTGGATCGCTGAAATAGGAGGACGCCATCATGGCTATGTTTGGTGATCCCCTGGCGATAGACACAGATGACAGAACCATTGGCCAGCCGCGCCGACAGGGGAAAGGCGCAGGTGATCGGTTTGTCGCCTGCCGCCAGGTTGGGCGAAACGGCGACATCAAAGAGCAGTTCGAGTTGCATGGGTTTCCTCCTGAAACTAGGGGCGCTGATCAAGGCGGCGCGGATTCGTCCCGACCGCGCCGCCTTGATCAGCGCCCCGACTAGACCATAGACGGTTCCTATGCGAGGTAGGCACTCGCGACCCGACGAAACTCGGCGGCGCGTGCTTGCACTTCGTCCGGCCCATCATGGACCGTCAGGCCAAAGGCGGACCCCAAGCCGGGATCGGGGATGCCAATGCTGATATTGATGGCGCGCGCGAGCAGGGCATCGGTCTGCGGCAACATGCCTTTGGCATAGCGGATCTGGCCGCCACGGTCAAGGTAATGAGGACAGGAGAAGGAGCAGTGGGTCTGCGTCGGCATCCGTTGTTGCAGCAGATGTTCCATGTTGCCATAGACATGCCAACCGGCCTGGGCAATCACCTTGGTATTGAGCGCCTGGGCCACCTTCTGGGCGATCGCGGCGTCGGGGAAAAAGACGGTCAAGATGGTGCCTAGCTCTTCTTCGGCGTCGATAACCTCACGGAATTCCAACCCCGGCAGGTCGGCCAGCAGCGCTTTGAACTGCTGTTTGTTGGTGCGCAGACGGTCGAGGATGGTGGGCAGCTTGCGCAACTGGGCGAGCAAGACGGCCGCCTGCAATTCGGTGTAGCGGAAGTCCAAGCCCAGGAAGGGGCGCTGGCCGATTTCGGCGCCGGCGCGCAGGGGGGAATGGCCCTGGTCGTGAAAGGCAAAGCAACGTTTGTACACTTCTTCGTCGTCGGTGATAACCATGCCGCCGTCGCCGGAGGTGATGGTCTTGTAAACATTGAAGCTAAAGGTGCCGACCTGCCCAATCGAGCCGATGGGTCGCCCTTTGTAGGACGCGCCGAAAGCTTGCGCACAATCTTCAATCAGAAACAAGTTGTGTTCGTCGGCTACAGCTTTGAGTTCATCCAAGTGGGCCGGGTTGCCCATCATGTGGACGACCATGATCGCCTTGGTGCGCGGCGTGATCTTCTGGCGAACATCGGCAGGGTCGAGGTTCAGTGTGCGGTCAACTTCGGCCAACACCGGCACGGCGCCGGTGAAGGCAATCGACGAAATGCTGGCGACAAAGGTAAAGCCGGGGACAATCACCTCATCCCCCGGCCCGATACCCAAGCCCATCATCGCCGTCAAGAGCGCCGAGGTTCCGGAGTTGACCGCCACGGCATAGCGCACGCCGGACATCTGGGCCACATAGCGTTCGACTGCCAACACCTTGCCTTGAAATTTGGTCTTACCGGGGGCCACGTCATAGCGATACAAATAGCCGGAACGCAAGACTTCGAGAACTTCCTGAATCTCTTCCTCGCCAACGAATTCCATTCCTGGGCCGGGCATGGTATCACCTCCTGTGATTGATCAATTTGGGGTACTATAAAAGCCGCTCGTAGCCGGTCCGTGACCGGCGTTGGGGACGCCGGTCACGGACCGGCTACGAGCGGCTTTCGGCTTGGTAGTTACGATGGGGGCTACTGGTTAAAGTTTCGACTCGACCACCGTCACGTCGGGGCGTTGGCGCACTTCGGGTAGCAGGGTTGTCCCCAGGCCGGGAGCAGTTGGCGCTAGAATATGCCCCTGTTCCACGGTCACACCTTCCGTCACCAACTGAGGGTAACTGATACGCAGATAGGCGCGCACCGTCTCTTGATAGACGGCATTGGTGGCGTTGATTGCCAGATGCAAACCGGCGAAGAGGGTGAAAGGGCCGGTGCAATCATGCATGGCGACTGGGCGCTTCCACGTTTCGGCCATTGTGGCGATCTTCTTGCTTTCGGTAATGCCGCCGGCCCAGGTCGGGTCGATCATGATGATATCGGCGGCGTTCTTTTCCAGCACGGCTTTGTATTCATAGCGGGTGGTAAGATATTCGCTGACGAGAATGGGCGTCGTCGTGCTGCGGCGCAGGTCGGCCAGGGCGTCAAGGTCATCGGCGCGCAGCAGGTCTTCCAGCCAGTAGGGTTGATACTCCTCCAGCGCACGGGCAATCTTCTTGGCAGCGGGCAATGACCACAGCCCATGTCCCTCCACCATAATGTCCATCTGGTCGCCCACCGCTTCGCGGATTTTACGGAAAGGCTCCAAGCCCCGTTTCAAATTGACCGCATCAATGGTATGGCCGCCGATCTGGCGCAACGCGGGGTCAAAGACGCCACGGAAGTTGCGCCAATTGTCCCAGGCGGTCGGGTCATTGGCAATATAATCAAAGGGCCAAATCTTCATACCGGTGATGCCTTCGCTGAGGAGATCCTGCGCCAGCGCGCCGGCGTCGGTCATAAAGCCGATGAGATCCTCATAGCGGCCCGATTGGTCAACCGGCGCAATGTAGCCGCTGCGCCCAAGCGTGGCCCGACCATAATGCGGCCCACCACAGGTGTTGTACGTTTTGATGCGGTCACGCGCCGCTCCGCCCAACAGTTGCCAAATGGGCTGGCCGGTCGCCTGACCGAAGATGTCCCACAAGGCCACGTCAATGGCTGAAAGGCCACGCAACTCAGCCCCCTTACCGACAATATGAGCGTTTACTTCATAAAGCTGTCGCCAGATCAACTCAATTGATAACGGGTCGCGACCGAGCAAAAGCGGTGCGGCAAAACCATGCAGATAGCCGCGCAGCGCATCGGGCATGTAAAAGGTGTCGCTGTAGCCGACCAGCCCCTCGTCGGTGTGGATGGCGAGAAAGAGGATATGGGGAAAGTCGGCCAGGTGGATAGTTTCGAGTTTGGTGATTTTCATGCGCAGGTCCTTCTCTGATGGGCAGTTGACAAGTGTGGTGCGTTCAATACCATTGTGTAGACAACCATTGTGTAAACGATGTTGTCTACACAATGGTATTGAACAGTGCGACAAAAGTCAAATGATGTTTTTGCATAGGCCATCGCATCTATTCATTATTGCGCACGATCTTGGTAAGATTTGTGTAATATCTTCTGGTTAAAGTGGAGAACGAAGCGCTTCACCATCAAATACCGTACGGGACAGGCTAGGCCCCACCACCTGAACGGTTATCAATGACCCAGAATTTGCATAGGTACCAGGAGGGATATATGTACCGTCGTTTGAGCATTCTGCTCGCACTGGTTCTGCTCATCACAATGGCAGCGCCGGCATTTGCCCAGGAAGCCGCCACCGCGGCCAGATCCGCCTACTTACCGTTGGTCGTGGGACAGGGACAGCGCGCCACTACCAGTGAAGAAACCCCTACCGAAGAAGATTTGACCGATAGTGTGGATGGTGTGGAAGCGGCCAATCACAACAATACCGGTGTCGTTTTTGTCAGCACCAATGCCAACGACCCCATTCGTGGCAACGAAATTGTGATGTATCAACGTGCGGCCAATGGTGCGCTCACCCTCAGCGGCCGTTTCCCGACCGGCGGGCAAGGGTTGGGCGGCGGGCTTGGTTCGCAAGACCCCGTAATTTTGAGCAAGAATGGTCGTTGGCTCTTTGCCGTGAATGCCGGCAGCAATGAGATTTCCGTCTTTGCGGTTCACCCCTTGGGGCTGATGTTGACCGACAAAGTCGCGTCCGGTGGTGTACGCCCCACCAGCCTGACCGTGCGCAAGAATCGACTCTATGTTCTCAATGCCGGTGACCCAGGGAATATTACCGGCTTTCGCCTGGATCACAATGGCAAGTTGACTCCCCTGGCGAATTCTACCCGGTTTCTCAGCAACAATGGCGTTGGGGCGGCCCCAGCACCAGCGCAGGTCTCCTTTAGCCCAGATGGTTCCGTGTTGATTGTCACCGAACGGGCGACGAATCTCATTGATCTCTATCCGGTCAATCAGCATGGCGTGGCCGGCAACCTGACCAGCTATCCTTCGGCGGGGACGACTCCCTTTGGCTTTGCCTTTGCCGACGATGATACGTTGGTGGTTTCCGAAGCCTTTGGCGGCGCGCCCAATGCCAGCGCCGCTTCTTCCTACACCTTGGCGAATGGGCAGTTACAACTCGTGAGCGCCTCTGTACCGACAGGCGAGACAGCCGCCTGCTGGATCATCATCAGCAAAGACGGCAAACTGGCCTATACCACGAATACCGGTAGTGGCTCGCTCTCTGGTTATCACGTGGGGAACGGTGGTGCGTTGACCTTGTTTGACGGGCGAGCCGGGGATAGCGGCGTCGGCACGGGGCCAACCGATGCCAGCAAAAGCCGCAATGGGCGCTTGTTCTATGTTCTCAGTCCCCGCACACAGACAGTTGTCGCCTTTGAATTGAAAGCGGACGGGTCACTCTTTGCCCTCGGCAGCTTTGGCGGGTTACAAGCCAACGCCGCCGGCATTGCCGCTTGGTAGTTTGGATGTAGGACTAGCAAGCAAATAGCTTGTACCAAGTAGAGATAGAGAGAGTAAGAGATAGAGAGATTCAGCTACACAATCTCTCTATCTCTTACTCTTACTCTCTCTATCTCTTACTCTCTCTATCTCTTACTCTCTCTATCTCCACAGTAGAAGTAATTGACCCATCAACCCTAGCAGACTTCCGGGCGCATCATGGCCGTAGCCACCGGTCCAGAAAGCGCTTGGCGTCATCATAAAACATCTCGTGGCCACCCCAGTTGGCGACCAGCGCTTGGGCGCGTTCATCCATGCCCAGGCTTGTGTACAATTGGTGCAAGCGCGTAAATTCTTCCACCGCATCTTGCCAGTAGATCACCGGGTCATAGCGGCCAATCTCCACCATAAAGGGCCGCGGGCAGATGAGCGCGCCCAGCAGATGATCCGGCCATAGGGGTGCGGTCTTCACATTGAATTTATCATCTTCGTCCGTGACGAGATAGGCGCGATAGGCCAACCCCTCGCGCTGACCGAGCGCGTCCAAGTGACGGTCTTCCAGCATTTTATTCCACCGCTGGTTAAAGTAACAGGAGCAGACCGCCGCCTGGATGCGCGGCTCCAGGGCAGAAAAATAGAGGGTGCTTTTCCCGCCCTGCGAAATGCCGTACATGCCAATACGGTTGGGCAGGACTTCGGGCCGCGTCTGTAACCAATCCACCACGCGGCTGAGCGCAAACATTTCCATGCCTAACAGACTTACCCCGGCCAGCCGCGCCAGCCGATCCAGTCGCACCCGATCCTTCCCCACGCCCGGCGGGCTACAGACAATTTGCGGCGCAATGACCACATAGCCAGCCTCGGCCAAGCGGCGCCCGGCGCTATTGGTGTAGTTGAATTGGCCGGTCGTGCCAAAGCCCATCATCCATTCCGGCGAACCGGCATAGCCATGTTGACAGATAACGGCCGGGGCGGGGCGTTGGGTCGCGCTCTGGGGAATCAAGAGCAGCGCCGGCATCTCCACATCATCGACCACCGTGACATGGACGCGATAAAGCTGCCCGCCGGCCAGGTCACCGATCGTTTCCACCCTGGCGTTGACTTCGGCTGGGCGTTCCGGCCAACCGCCCAGGGTTGCCAATAGGCGTTGGCGCAGATGATCGGTGCTGGCGAGATAGCTATCCAGGGAAGTGGTGTCCAAGGCAACCGAAGCGGTAAAGTGGGCTTGCTGCTCGCTGATGCGACGGCGAAAGTAGGCTTCCCATTGCTCATTGCGGGCGCTGCCCCGTGCGGACAGGGTAGCAGCCGAGCTATCCAGCGCCAGGCTGCGGTGAATGCCAGGCAACGACGAAGTGGCATCGGTCATGTTTGGTTCCTTATCCATGCGGTTTGGTCTGTTCGGTATGGGTGTTTTGGTCGTAGAGCGAACTGTAACACAGGGTGGATCGGCTTGTCAATGCGTTTGTTTGGGGGTAAGTGTGCGTTGGCAGGGCATTTGACGCAGGTGGTTGAAACACACCTGCTACCATAAAAAGCTGCGTTCGTGCGGTTGGCGATGCTGGCCGAAAAGTATTTTCCCGATGATCCTAATACCTGCCTACTCAAGTTGCGCCAATTTGCCGAGTTGCTGGCGCAACTGTTGGCGGCGCGTGTCGGTCTTTATACAACGCCCCAGGAAACCCAAAATGACCTCCGCTATCGTCTGCGCAGACGATCTGCGCAGAGAAGGGGTGTTCCGGGTGATGTAGCGCAGATCTTTGATGATATTCGGCGTAGCGGTAACAAGGCCAACCACGTGCGGCAAGGGGATCACCGCACGGCGCTCACCATGCTGAAAGTGAGTTGGCAGATCGGGCTTTGGTTCCATCGCACATTGATCTCTTTGTCACGCCCGATACGATTGATCTGGAGATCGATGCCTTTAACCGCAAAGTGATTACCGAAGCCTTTAACGCCCTGGTCTGCACGGCGCTGGCGCGTGAGATTGACCCCTACGATCGGCGCAAAACCTTGATCCTCTGTGTCAATTTGCGTTGCGATCTGCTGAGAATTAACATTTCCTTGCCGATTACTCGACGTTTGGGTCTGTCTCCCACGAACCGCCGGCGCGGAAACCACCATCCACAATATAGTGACTTCCCGTGATATATGATGATGCTGGCGAAGCCAACAGCAATGCCACCCCGGCCAGTTCCTCTGGTTCACCGGGGCGACGCATGGGAATACGTTGATGCAACCAGGCGCTCCGCCGCTCGTTCTGCCAGAGACCAACGTTGGTCAACGGCGTGCGGAAGAAGCCGGGGATGATACAGTTCACCTGAATGTTATCCTTCGCCCACTCGACGGCCATGACTCTGGTCAGTTGGGCCACCCCAGCCTTGCTGGCGCCGTAGACCGAAACGGTGTCCAGCGCAAACTCCGAATTCATCGAACCAATGTGAATGATCTTGCCGCCGCCCTGCGCCTGCATAATCGGTTGCGCCGCCTGACTCAGAAAAAAGAGACTACGCAAGTTGACCGCCATAATCGTGTCAAAATCATCGGTTGTCACCTCGGCAATGGGCTTGCGGCGATTCATGCCGGCGCAGTTGATCAAGATGTCGAGCCGCCCCAACGCGGCATGAGCTTCCTGAATCAAGCGGCGACAACTTTCGACATCGGTCAACTCCGCATAGAGGGGAACGGCCCGCCCGCCTACTGCCGCCACGGCATCACAGGCGGCTGTCACCTTTTCCGGCGTCCGGCCATGCACACCGATGGTCGCGCCGGCTTCGGCCAATGTCACCGCCAGCGCTTGACCAATGCCGCCCGGTGCGCCCGTGATCAGGGCGGTTTTGCCTTCGAGTGAAAAAAGACGTTGCAACAACGATCCGTCCGTCATTAAGAAACTCCCGGTTTTGCTTGATAGTGAGGTGCTTTGCCCTGTAGGGCAAGGAGACAATTTTCCAACGTGATCTGGCCCATGCGCCGCAAGCCGCCATCGGTGCGACCGCCAATGTGTGGGGTCAACACCACGTTATCGAGCTGGAGCAATGGGGAATCGACCGGCGGCTCGGCAGTGAAAACATCCAATCCGGCGCCGGCCAGTTTGCCGCTACGGAGAGCTTCCGCCAGCGCCGCTTCATCGATTAATTGTCCACGTGCGGTGTTAATCAGATAGGCCGATGTTTTCATCAACGCCAGTTCCGCCGCGCCGATCAACGGTCGGTGGGGATCGGCGGCAACGGCGTGGAGCGTCACCATATCGGCTTGCCGCAACAGTTCAGCCAACGGTAGAAATTCTACGGCGTGAGCCGCCGCATACGCCTGATCGGGGTAGGGATCATGGGCGACCACCTTCATACCAAACGCCTGCGCCCGCTGACAGACCGCTTTGCCAATGCGCCCCAGGCCGACAATGCCCAACGTTTTATCGCGTAGTTCCAGCCCGGTGCTACCTTGCCAGCCGCCGGATCGCACCCGCTGGTGCAAGGGGACAATTTGTCGCGCCAGCGTCAGCAGCAGGGTCAAGGTGAGGTCCGCCACCGAATCATGAATCGCACCGGGGGTGTAGGAGACAACCACACCGCACGCATCCGCCGCCGCCAAGTCAATGTTATCCAGCCCCACGCCATGTTTGGCAATGGTCTTGAGTCGATTGGCGCTACGAATCACATCGCCGGTCAACTCGTCGGTGCCGGTGATGATGGCGTCTACATCTTGTAACGCCGGGATCAATGCCGCGGCTTTGTAGGCGCGCCCCGACGGGTTGAGGATCAATTCACACCCGGCCGCTTCTAGTTGGGTCAAGTGGTCAGCCGAGGCTTGACCAAAGGAACGCGAGGCAATCAAGACTCGCCAACGCTTTTCTGTCATGGTACCTCTGTTCTCCGTGGCGGCCCCCTTCCTGGAAGAGGCAACTACCGTTCGCTTTAACCAAACGTCTCCTGCCTCTTCCAGGAAGCGGTGCCTTGTCCTATTCTTTCTCCGCCAGCGCTCGCATCTGGCGCACTTCTTCGGCCATGTCCGGCACTTTGTAGAGACCGGCGCCCATGGCAATGGCGGTCGCGCCGGCGTTGACCAGGAGCGCAATGTGTTCGCGTTTGACCCCGCCGGCCACCTGAATGTCTACCGTTGCCCCGGCTGCGGCCACCATGTCACGCACCCGTTGCAGGCGTGGCAGCACCAACGGGTTGAACGACGCGCCTTTGGTTCCCTCACCAGTGACACGCGACAGGAGCAACACCGCATCGATCATGGGGATCACCGGCTCCAGCAGCGCCAGTGACGTACCGAGCGTGAAGACCAACCCCGCCTTGACGCCATGCTCGCGTACGGTAAAGAGCGCTTCGTAAAGCATGGCGACGCTCTCCACATGAAAGAGAATCAGGTCAGCGCCCGCTTCGACCAGATGGGGCACAAAGCGCATGGGATCAACGGCACCCAAATGCACCTCAAAGGGCAGCTTCGTCAGCGGACGCAAGGCAGCGATGGTGCGCGGCGGAAAACCCAAATCGGAGACAAAGTGACCATCGAAGACATCCAGGTGCAGAAAGTCAACATTGGCCGCTTCCAGCCGCGCCACTTCATCGGCCAGCCGGGCATGGTCGGCGTTAAAGAGGGCGGAGCCAAAACGCGCTGAACTAAACTGCACTGCACTAAACTGCACTGCACTAAACTGCGCGGTCACGGCTGCGCCATCCCTTCGATTTCGAGGGCAATGGCCCGAATCGGTGAGGCGTCCAGCCCCTTGACCGGCAGCGGCATCCCGACAAAGAAGAAGCGCTGATTGGGAATGGCGCCCAGGTTGCGCAGACACTCAACCACCGGAATATCCACCCCGGCTTTGAAAAAGAGATGATGGTTGGGGTGAGTCTTAACGCCGCGCACCTCAAAGCCGGATGAGTCGGTGCCGAGCAATTTGATCTTCTTTTCCAAGGCCAGCCAGCGCGCCGCTTCCTCGGTGACATAGGGCCGGTCATGGGATTTGGGGGTGCGATATTGGTGGTCGCGCCCTTCCCAGAGGATCACAATGTCGCCTTCGCGAATGTCGCCGGCCTGCTGGAACTCTTCCAACGTGATCGGGTCATTGGTCGCTTTGTGGCGGAAGTCCAGGCGAATGGCCGGACCGACAAAGGTCTCCGGCGGAAAGTCGGAGGTGTCTTTGCCATTTTCATAAAAGTGCAGCGACACTTCCACATGGGTGCCGGAGTGCGACCACATATAGACATCCTTCATAATGTCGCCGCTGGGGGTGGTGCGTTCGTTGCGCTGCTTCAATTCGACGGTATATTGCTCCTCGCCCGGAATCATCGTGTGGGTGAGGTCGATAATGCGAAAGTTGGACATTGTATCCTCCTACCTTACAGTAAGCCAGCATCAGAAAAGTTAACACAGATGGCTGCGCCTTCGAGCAGGCGCACCCTGTGCCAAAAGGGAGGAACACGGGTTCTATTTAATTGAAAATATCTGTGTTCTTCCCTATCTGTGTTAACTGAAGGTTTGTTTATACTAGGTTTTTGGTTTCTAGCCGCACACCGGGCGCACCGGCATTCAGGGCGTACGCGCGACCACCGGCGGCTTCAATCGCCGTGGCGACGGCTTCTTGCTGCTCCGGTTCGACCAGCGCGATCATAATGCCGCCGCCGCCGGAACCGGACAATTTGGCCCCCAGCGCCCCGGCCGCCAGCGCCGCTTCAATCAAGCGTTCCAGTTCGGGGCAGGAAACGCCGATCTTCTCCAAGATGAGTTGGTTCAGGTTGAAGAGATGGCCCAGCGTTGCGCGATCTTGCGTCGCCAGCGCCACCTGCGCCTGCCGCACCAATAGACCAATTTCAGCAAAGAGGTGCATCCGTTCCGGGTGGGCCGCCAGCCAGTGACGCACACGGGTATTGATCTCCGCCGTGTTGGCCTGCACACCGCTGTAGCCAATCACGAGGGGCAGCGTCAGATCATACGGCAACGGGTGCGGACCATCCACCAGGGTGTAGAGGGTCAACCCGCCCAGCGCCGACGCGCCGCTGTCTAGCCCCGAAGCCACCCCACCGTGGGCAATGACATCACCCTGCCACGCCAGAAAGGCAACCTCGGTTGGCGTCAATTCACAACCGGCGGCGTGACCAGCCGCCAACGCCATTGCTCCCGACGCTGCCGCCCCCGACCCCAAGCCGGAACCGACCGGGAGGGTCGAGCGCCATTCAACAGACAATCCTGGCCCACCGTACCGCGCAATAACCTGGGCCAAGACATACCGCGTCGGGGCAAAGAAGGCGCGAGCGCGTTCCCGGATGGCGTCGTAGTTCTGGGTCAGCCGCAGTTCATCGATCTCGGCTTTGTAGGCCAGCAAGTCGGCGCGACGATAGCTTTCCTGGCGCTCGCCGGCGCGGAGGTGGTATTGGTCATCGGCTTGGGGGGTGACATGACAGTAGAGGCGCATGTCCACCGCCGTCGCCAGCGCCGGCTGTTGACGGTTGACGCCATGCTCACCGAAAAAGATCACTTTGGCCGGGGCCGAGGTCACGATCTGGGTCACAAAAGCTCCATGGTTGGCAGGGTTTTATCTTGCGATGGGTCTATTGTACCATGATTGACCCTTTTTGGAAATGGACGGCCATTGTCGGGTGTATGTTTTTCTCGAGCCACGAGCGTAAGCGAGTGACCGCTCACTCGCTTACGCTCGTGGCTCGGATAAGACGCACCCCCAACTTGAAATGCACCCCTTGCAAACTTTCCTATTGACGAGCAGGGCGCTTTCGTTTACACTCTTGCGTAACGTTGTCTCATTCACCATCTTGCACCGAAGAGCGTCAACTGCTCATTATCAGTAGCGCGCAACATAGTCTAGCTTCCCATTCGACCGAAGCTGGACTACGCGACTACGCGACCACACGACTACAGACAAAGGACTCACCCATGGACAAAGCGACCTGGCAAGCGCGTATTCGGGAACAATTCAGCCAATCGACCCGCCTGGTGCAGCGCATGGTCCCCGGCATGACCTATGGCGCCCTGGCAACAGCCACCCTCCTGCCCATTGTGGAAGCGGCGAAGGAGGGGGGTGATCCAACGGCCATGATCTACACTACCTTGGGCAGTATTGGCGTCAATCTGGTCACCAATTTGATCCAGGAATGGAAGGATCGCAGTGACGCCGAGGCCGCCGAGCAGTTGCCGCCGGTGATCATGGACGGAGCGACCGGCGACAAAAAAGATGAATGGCTGGCTGCCTTTGACAAATTGATCACCGAGTTGGATGCCGTCCATCTGGCGCTGGAGAAAGTACCCGATCCCGCTGCGTTTGCCGCGGCGTTGCGTGCTGACAAACAGGCGCTGGGCAGCACGATTACAATTCGCGATATCATCAACTCGCAAAATGTCGCCATTGGCACTGGTAATACTCTGACCTATACCCACATTGCGCAACAAGTGATCCACCAGGCGCCGGCGCCGCCCCCACCACACACCGAGCGCTATCTACAACGGTTGCGCAACCATTGCCACGCCTTGCCCTTAACGGCCATGGGCGGTGACGCCACGGCTGGGGACGAGGTGACGCTGGATAAAGTCTATATTGAGTTGGATACCACCACCAAGGTTGCACTGACCGAGGCGGAACAGGAAGCACGCAAAAAGCAAGGGGTAACGGATCGCGAAAAGGAACGAACCGTGAGCGCCCGTGAAGCCGCCCAGACAACAACCCGCCTTGTCTTACTGGGTGCGCCGGGCGGCGGCAAGAGCACCTTTGTGCGCCAGTTGATGGCACAGTTGATTGAAGTGCGGCAAGAAGAAAATGAGCCGACTAGGTTTACGGCAGATCTCTTCCCGCTACTCACCTTATTACGTGAACTAGCGCATCGCTTACAGGATCTGCAACTGGATAGTTTAAGCGCTGAGGCACGCGATGAAGCGTTGATGGTGTGCATGTGGGAGCAATGGCAAAGCGACCTGGCGCGCTTTGGCGGGGCGGATCTGGGGGATCAACTGGAGGCGGCGCTATTGACCGGCAAGGTCGTTCTGGTCTTTGATGGTTTGGATGAGATGGCGGCAACCACCCGCCCTTCCGTGCGCTTGGCGTTGGCCGCCTTGCTTCGGCGCTACCGAACCGTGGACCGTGTGATTGTCACCTGTCGCATCCGTTCCTACGTCGGCCTGGCAACCCTGCCCGGCTTTACCGCCTACACCTTGGCCGATTTTGATCAAGAGAAGATCAACGCCTTTGTCACCGCCTGGTATGGCGCACAGGTCGAGTTGGGGCGCTTTGACAGCCACCAGGCGCAAAGCCAGCGTGCCGACTTACAACAGGCCGCTCGCCGACCCGCCCTACGCGCCATGGCTGCCAACCCCATGTTGCTGACCACAATGGCGATCATCCACCAAAAGCAGACGCGGCTGCCCGATGAGCGGGTCAAACTCTATGACGAAGCGGTGAAGGTGCTGCTCAATCGCTGGCAGGAGAGCAAAGGGTTGGCCCCTTCGCCGGCGCTGGCCGCCTTTTTGCGTGATGACCGGCGCGTGCGCCCAACGTTGGAGCGGCTGGCTTATGAAGCGCACCGCCAGAAGGGGAAAGAGGCCGCCGATCTGCCGCGCACCACCTTGTTGGGCTTGTTGGATGAAAGCTTTGCGGGCGATCTAACACTGGCCGGCGAGTTTCTCGACTATGCCGACCACCGGGCCGGGTTGCTGGTGGGCCAAGGGGGCGGCGAAGGCAGTGGCCGTCCGCAGAGCTATGCCTTTCCCCATCGCACCTTTCAAGAGTATCTGGCCGGTTGTCACTTGCTGGCCGGCGAAGGCAATCAACGGGGGGTGGGGCGGGTCTACCGCCGCCATGCCGCCGAGGGGGATTACTGGCAACTGGCCGCCCAACTGGGCGCGGAAGAACTCTTCTTTAACCGCCGCGGCGAAGCGCTCTTGCTTGATCTGATGTATGCCCTGTGCCCTGTGACGCCGCCGCAGAGTGAACAAGCCTGGCGCACCACCCTGTGGTCTGGCCAAATGGCGCTGCTCTTTGATCGCAAAGCCATTGCCCAGGATGAAGACACCGAAGAAGGCGGGCAAGCCTATCTGGATCGCATAATCCCACGTTTGCTGGCAATCCTGCGCGAAAGCCCGCTCAATGCCATTGAACGGGCCGAAGCCGGTCGCACCCTGGCGAAACTGGGCGACCCACGTATTGAGGTACTCGACCCGTTGCAAATCGAATGGATTGAGATTCCCGCCGGGCCGTTTATCATGGGCAGTGATGAAGCCAGCAAAAAATATAATGATGAAACACCACAACACATCTTTACGATTCCCGCCACCTACCGAATCGCCCGCTATCCGATCACTAACGCTCAATTCCAGCGCTTTGTTGATGAAGGTGGCTACACCAACGCGACTTATTGGGCAGAAGCAGCGCAACATGGATACTGGATGGCAAGGGGTTTCAAAGGCCGCTATGATAACAGACACCGCACCGGGCCGTCTTCTTATGGTGAACCTTTCAATCTCGCCAATCATCCCGTTGTCGGGATGAGTTGGTATGAAGCGTTGGCGTTTACCCGTTGGTTAACCCAAAAGTTGGCGAGCGCAAAGCAACTGCCGAGCGGTTGGATCGTGCGTTTGCCAACCGAAGCCGAATGGGAAAAGGCCGCCCGTGGGGAGGAGGGACAACCTTACCCCTGGCCGGGCGACCAGCCTGATCCCAACCGGGCCAACTATGACGCCACCGGCATCAACAGCACGAATGCCGTCGGCGCTTTTCCCGGTGGCGTCAGCCCGTATGGCGTGGAGGAGATGGCGGGGAATGTGTGGGAATGGTGTAGCACCCAATGGCTGGACAATTATGCCGACTATGAGCAAAAGGTAGATGACACGCTGTCAGCGGACAAGGTGCGTGTGTTGCGGGGCGGCTCGTTCGACCTCAATGAGTACATCGTGCGCTGTGCGGCCCGCAGCAGGGGCAGTCCGTACTACGGGGACGTCGACGTCGGTTTTCGGGTGGTGCTGTCCCCATTCCCTTTGGGCTCTGGCCCTCTGGCCTCTGCCCTCTGATCAAGCAGGCGCAAAGCGCCTGCTTCTGTCCTCTCTGGGTTGACGCCGTGCGGCGTCAACCGGGGGTGTGGGGGCAAAGCCCCCACCGGCCGCGCGAATTTTTTCGTGTATTTAGTAACTACCAAGCCGCTGCCCGCTCGTAGCCGGTCCGTGACCGGCGTTGGGGACGCCGGTCACGGACCGGCTACGAGCGGCCTTAGTCGTTACTGTATTTAATCTGCAATCGACATTTCGCTCTATTTCACAAAACACAAACAAAAGGATATACTCCATGAGCCAATCGGAAATGGTGATCTTTACCCGCACCTTTGATTTTCTGGCCTGGCTAACGCCGTTGACCAATCATTTCCCGCGGGCCTACCGCCATACCGTAACGCAACGGTTGTTAGATGCCGTCTTTGATCTGCGGGAACGGGTGGAAATTGCCAACCTGCGCAAAGGGCGGGCGCGCTTGGAGCAGATTGAGCTGGCCGATGAAGCGCTGGCCAAAGTGCGGGTTTATCTGCGCCTGGCCCATCACTGGCAATGGCTCAACAATGGGCAATATCATCATGCCGCTGAACAATTGGCGGAAATCGGGCGGCTCTTGGGCGGCTGGCAAAAATCGGTCTTCCGGTAGGCCACCCCCTCCTAGCCTCCCCCTGGTAAGGGGAGGAACAATTGTGCGTGCAACGGGGCCTTCCCTTACCAGGATACAGGGAAGCAGTTACGGTAGGCAAAGCCTGGTCTTGCGACCAGTTTTGCGGGGGCAGACTCACAGGCTGCGTGTGTTGCGGGGCGGCTCGTTCGACAACAATGAGAACAACGTGCGCTGTGCGGCCCGCAACAGGAACAATCCGAACAACGAGAACAACAACGTCGGTTTTCGGGTGGTGCTGTCCACATTTTTCAATGGATAATGTCCCCACCAGAAATGCGTAGCGGTCAACAAAAATCGTTGGCTTGCTTGTCAAGTGAACGAAGGCTTCTGCGCCGCGGTGAAAAATGGCGGAGTCTGTTCCTGGCCGCGCCGGTGCGTCCGGCCGGGCAAATAACAACGGCCCCACACCCTGGGTTCGTCCCTGGTGTGGGGCAACCATCGTCATGTACACAAACCTCTACACCTGGGACAATCTGCTGTTGGCCTACCGGCGCGCAGCCAAAGGGAAACGCGGCCATGCCAATGTGGCGCGCTTTGAGCATCGGCTGGAAGAAAATTTGCTCACCCTCCAACAAGAATTGCGTGACCAGCGCTACCTGCCCGGTCCTTATACCAGCTTCTACATCCATGAACCCAAACGCCGCCTGATTTCGGCTGCGCCTTTTCGCGACCGTGTGGTCCACCATGCCCTTTGCAACCTGATTGAGCCAATCTTTGAGCGCACCTTTATTGCGGATTCCTACGCCAATCGCGTGGGAAAGGGGACACATCGCGCCTTGGATCGGGCGCAAACCCTGGCGCGCCGGTATCGTTATGTCTTGCAGATCGATATGCGCCAGTTCTTCCCCAGCATTGACCATCTCATTCTGCGGTCGATCCTGGCGCGTAAAATCACCGACCCAGGCGTATTGTGGTTGATTGACCGCATTTTGGTCAGTGGTGTTGGTCTTCTCCAGGAACAATATGAGATGGTCTATTTTGCCGGTGATGATCTCTTTGCGATTAGCCGGCCGCGTGGGCTGCCCATCGGCAACTTGACCAGTCAATTCTGGGCCAACTGCTATCTCAACCCCTTTGATCACTTTGTCAAACGGGAATTACAGTGCGCTGGCTATGTGCGTTATGTCGATGACGCACTGCTCTTTGCTGATGAAAAAAGTACGCTTTGGCAGTGGAAGGCGGCGGTTGAGGAGCGCTTGACAGCGTTGCGCCTGACCATTCACCCCGGTGCGCAGCCCCAACCGGTGACAGAGGGTTTTCCATTTCTCGGTTTTCGTGTCTGGCCAGAACAACGACGCCTCAAACGGCGCAAGGGGATCTACTACCGGCGCAAATTACAACGATTAGTCACTGCACATGAGACAGGTGTAATTTCTCTCCAACAGTTGCAGGCCAGTATTCTTGGCTGGATCAACTATGTCCGCTTTGGCAATACAGTGGGGTTACGCAAGAAGCTGTTACGCGACGCGACCATCAAACCGGTAAGGGATACTATGCAAGTTCAAGTTCATCCCTCATCAGGTTATCAAGCGAGATAGCAAACAGGTCGGCAATCTTCAGCACCATCTCAACACTAGGTTTTTTCCGCCCTTGCTCCAAGCCCCAAAGAAAACTTTGATGCACCGCCAGCAACTCACTCAGTTGCCGTTGGGATAGGCCGCGCCGTTCGCGCAAGGTTCGTAGTTTTTCACCAAATCTTTTCATAAATTCACTATTGTGATTTGACACCTACGGAATCAGGTGTTATCATACCGCTAATGACTACCTATAGGTAGTCATTAGTCAAAATCCATGCTTCGCCATCATGAAAGGAGACACCCTCATGGCGACCTATGACCACAAGCAAGTCCTGGCCGACTATGCGCGCGGCCACCTCACGCCGGAAATGGCAGTGGGTCACAGCCTGCAACATATCGACGCGCTCTACGCGGCCCAAACCACCATCCGCACCGAATGGCGCACGGAGATCGATGCCCTCAGACAGCAGGTTCAGCAGATCCAGGCAACGGTTGATCACTTGGTGGCCGTCATCGAAAAAGCACGCGCAAAACAAAAGGCGCAGAACACCCCCACCCAGTCCAAAGCTGACCAGCGATGAACGTGCAAGGCATGGCTAGTCTTTATCATACGTGGAAGGGTCAATTTATGCAAGGCAGAGCCGTTGTCAGGCCAACGACCAATTGGCTTGAACTTGACGCGCAGCCTTCCCCAATTTATACTGTAGACATCATTATTTTGCTGAATAGCAAAGAAGCAGGAAGCGACTGTGGCGATTGAAAATCCCTATGACCATGCACTGAAGATTCTAGCACGCACCTACCCGGCTGAGTTTTTACAGTTGGGTTTCCCGAATCAATCGGCGCGCCTACTAGAGGAACAGGCCAACGTGGAACTGGCGCTGGAAATCGATCGGGTTGACTTTTTGCACAAGATCGAGTTGCAGGGAACGACTGCGTACTTGCACATTGATTTTCAACTGGAATATGATGGCACCTGTCCACGGCGTTTCTTTGTCTATAACGCCATGTTAAGTGAACTGAAGAAGCCGACACCTGTGATCACCTTGCCGGTTTATATCCGGGCGCGCATTTCCGATCCGCCGAACAACTACGAAGTGAAGATCGACAAAACCGTCTTTCATCAGTTTACCTACCGGTCAATCAACCTATGGCGCTATGTTGATCAGATTCGCAGTGGTGAGTTATATATCTTTGCGCCGTTGTTACCGGTATTGACGCAACCAATGGACGAAGCCCTGCTGCGCGAGGAGCGCGAGTTGATTCTGACGCATGAAAAAGACACCAATCGCCAGCGTACATTATTGACGACCGCCATTTTGATCGCTACTCAGTCGAAGTTGTTTAGTAGTGACTTTCTGTGGACCTTATTTCAGGAGGATCAAATGGATCTAGATAACCCGGTGATTGCCAAACTGTTTGACCGTGCTTATGGGGAAAAGCTCGCCAATGAAACCCAAAGGATTGCTGCCGAAGCGCAAAAAAAATTACAAGAAGAGTTAGCGTTGGCCGCACAACGCGTAGCTGAAGCAGAGCGACGCGAAGCTGAAGCAGAGCGACGCGAAACGGAAGCGGTGCGACAAGAAACTGAAACAACAAAACAATGGCAAGAATTAATGTTTAAGGTATTGGAACACCGCTTCCCTTCTGTTCCCATGGCCTTGATCTTGCTCTTGCATGCGGTAAAACCAGCCCAACGTAGCCGGGTCAGCGATATTATCCTTGACAGCCCGGATGTGGATAGTTGCTTGCAAGCGTTGCGCGAACTGCAAGCCGGGGCATAAGCGACTTTGCCCAAAGCCGAGAGGAGCTTTGCGAACATGAGACTCAACGGAAAAGTGGCCGTCGTGACGGGCGGCGGTTCCGGCATTGGTCGGGCGACGGCGTTGCTCTTTGCCGAAGAGGGCGCACAGGTGGTGGTGGTCGATCAGAGCGCGGCCGATGGGCAAGAGACGGTCACCCGCATTGCCCAGATGAAGGGGCCGCCGGCGCTGGCGATCAAAGCCGACGTAACCCAGGAAAGCGATCTGGCAGCGCTGGCGCAACAGTGTGCGGAAGCCTTTGGTCGGGTTGATATTCTGGTGAACAATGCCGGTGTGCGCGTTTGGGGGCCGGTGACTGAGGCGACCGAAGCCGATTGGCAATTTATCGTGGATGTGAATTTGAAAGCGCCGGGGTTGTGTTGTAAATATCTGATTCCGCTGATGGCACAGGGGGGTGGCGGCAGTATTGTCAACGTCTCTTCCGCCAATGCCATCGCCGGTCGCCCGAACATGGCGCTTTATGATGCGACCAAGGCCGGCCTCTTGGCGTTGACCCGTTCCATGGCCTGTGACCACGCCGAGGCCAACATTCGCGTCAACGCCATTTTACCGGGGCCGACCTTCACCGATTTTCATGTCAAACGGGCGCAAGCCGCCGGTCGCACGTTGGATGAAGGGGTGACGGAACGCAACCCGCAAGGCCCCGGCATCATGAAGCGACAGGCCAAACCGCGCGAGATCGCCTATGGCATCCTCTTTCTGGCCTCAGACGAAGCTTCCTATGTCACCGGCGCCTGTCTCAGCGTCGATGGCGGGCTGACGGCATTGGCGCAACGCAGTTAAAGTGCGTCACCCCGCTCGGAGGGGATCGCCAGATCCCCGACCTTGCCTCTAACACGCTACTGGTTCGCTTAGAGGGGATCACCGGATCCCCGACCTTGCCCACTAGATCAACACAGGGCCCGAATACCTTTAACCAAGCCCGATTTTACGCACATCATCAATCGGAATAATGCATGGGTGATTCGTATGATAGAAGCGAGCGCTCGACCACAAGTATTCCGCCGGGGTTTTGCTCAGTGTCCAGTGCGGCTGGCAGGGGTTGTTATGAATATACTCCATCTTTTGCAGCAGGAAATCCTGTGTCACCACTGCTTTTGCCACATACCCGTCTTCCCACACTTTATGCGATTGAGCAGACTCGCCTGGGATTTGACGCTCCCAGGCGAGCGAGTATACGACTTGAAAGCGAAACGAGGTTTAGCACTTCAAGAGACGTGTCGGGGATCTGGCGATCCCCTCCGAGCAAGTGGCACGAAGGCTTACCGCTTCCGCAACCCCACCGTCACATCACTTTCACCCAACTCAAAGCTGGCTTGGGGCAGTTCGCCCGGCACGCCATTGCGCAGTAGTTCGACCGTCAGCGTCTCTTCCTTGACGTAATCGCCATAGGTCGCCAACAGACCGGCGGTCAGCGGCGAATCGGAGACGTAGAGGGTGATACGGTCGCTGATCTCCAGACCGGCGTCCTTGCGCAGTTGCTGGATGCGCCGCACCAGTTCGCGTGCATTGCCTTCCTGCTCCAGTTCCGGCGTCAACGTGGTGGTGACGGCGACGAGATAGCCGCCATCCTGCGCCACGCTAAAGCCGGCACGCGGGGTGCTGCGCACCTCGACATCTTCCGGTGCGATGGCGTAGCTTGTGCCATCGGCTTCCACCGTCACCGTTTCGCCGGCCTGGAATTTGCCGGCCAGCTCCAGTTGATCCAACTCACTCAACAGCTTACGGATGACCGGGTAGCCCTTGCCATACTTCTGCCCCAGTTGTTTGGGGAAGGGGAAGACCACCACATCCACCAAGTCACCGGCGGCATCGGCAAAGGTGAGCGCTTTGACATTCAACTCATCCAGCACCAACCCGGACAACCGTTCCAGACTGGCCCGTTCCTCAGCGTTGCGTGTGCGCACCACGACCTGCGCCAACGGTTGCCGCACCTTGAGGTTGGCATTCTGGCGGGCGGCATGGCCCAGGCTCGTCACCTTTTGCACCAGCGCCATGTCTTCGCTTAATTGCTCGTCGATCAGCGCTTCGTTGGCAGCCGGCCAGCGACTCAGGTGCACACTGGCAAGCGCCGGGTTGTTGCTGGTGACCAGATTTTGGTAGACCTCCTCAGCGATGAAGGGCGTCGCCGGGGCGATCAACTGGCTCACCTTCACCAGCACCTCGTAGAGCACGCTCAACGCCGCAGGATCACCCTCCCAGAAGCGGCGGCGACTCAGGCGCACATACCAGTTGCTCACGCTGTCGACAAAGTCGGCCACCGGGCGGGTTGCGCCCAGGACATCGTAAGTCTCGTAGGCGGTAGTGACGTCGCGCACAAGTTTGTTGAGTTCGGATAGCACCCAGCGATCTAGCAGAGACCCCTCCCCATCCCTCCCCTGATAAGGGAGGGAGCCGTCGCCACTCGCCACTCGCCACTCGTCACTCAAATTCGCATAGGTCACAAAAAAGCTATACGTATTCCACAGCGTATTCAGAAACTTGCGTACCGTCTCGCCGACCAGGTTGACGCTGAAGCGGCGGCTGTTGCCGGGCGGGCTGGCGGTGTACATGTTCCAGCGGGTGGCGTCGGCGCCGTGGATATTGAAAACTTCCCACGGGTTGACGACATTGCCCTTGGATTTGCTCATCTTGCTGCCATCTTCGGCCAGGATGTGACCAAGACAGATGACATTCTTATAGGCCGGTCGGTTAAAGAGCAGCGTGCTGACGGCATGAAGCGAGTAGAACCAGCCACGGGTCTGATCAACCGCTTCACAGATATAGTCGGCCTGTTTTTGCTCTTCCCACACTGCCTGATTTTCAAACGGATAGTGATACTGCGCCACCGGCATGGCGCCGCTGTCAAACCAAACGTCGATGACCTCCGGGACGCGCCGCATAGTGCCGCCATCGGGCGCGGGCCAGGTGATCTGATCAACGTAGGGCCGATGTAGATCGAGATCACTCAGGTCGCGCCCGGTTTTCTGCGACAGCTCTTCCCGGCTGCCGATGCACTCCATGTAGGTGCTGCCCGGCGCGTCGCTTTTCCAGACCGGCAATGGCGTGCCCCAGTAGCGGTCGCGACCAAGCGCCCAGTCGATATTGTTTTCCAGCCAGCCGCCAAAGCGGCCATCCTTGACATGCTCCGGCACCCAGTTGATCTGCTGGTTGAGCGCCACCAGTTCATCCTTGTGGGCGCTGGTGCGGATGTACCAGGTCTGCTTGGCGAGATAGAGCAACGGTGTGCCGCAGCGCCAGCAGAAGGGATAGGTATGTTCAATGGTCCCGCTGCGGTAGAGCAGGCCACGGCTCGCCAACTCTTGCTCGATAAGCGGGTCGGCGTCTTTGACAAACAGCCCGGCCCAGGTCACTTCCGGCTTGAACTTGCCGGCCAGGTCGATGGTCATGATGAGCGGCAGCTTGTTGGCGCGACCGACCGCCATGTCCTCGGCGCCAAAGGCCGGCGCGATATGAACGATGCCGGTGCCGTCTTCAGTGCTGACATAGTCGCCGCTGACGACATAGGCATAGTCCTGCTCAACCGGGTAGAATTGGTAGAGCGGTTCATAGTGCAGGCCCAATAGTTCGCTGGCCGGTAAGGTCGCCAACACTTCATACCCTGGCTTGAGGGCAGCTTCCGCCCGTGCCGCGGCTAGATACAGAATGTCGCCGCTGACATCTTTGACCTTGACATAGCTGATCTTCTCGCCGACCGCCAACGCCACATTACCCGGCAGCGTCCACGGCGTGGTGGTCCAAGCCAGCAGGTATTCGTTGTCTCGATCCTTGATCTTGAATTTTACATAAACGCTCGGATCGACGGCATCATCTTTGTACCCTAGCGAAAGCTCATGGCTACTCAAGGGCGTACCACAGCGCGGGCAGTAAGGCACAACTTTGTAGCCTTGATAGAGCAGCTCCTTATCCCAGAACTGGCGCAAGATCCACCAGAGCGACTCGACATAGTCGGGGCGGAAGGTGACATAGGCTTCCTCTTTGTCGACCCAGAAGCCCATGCGGTCGGTCAGCCGCTCCCACTCTTTGATGTATTCCATCGCCGAGGCGCGACAGCGGCGGTTAAAATCTTCGACGCCGTAGGCTTCGATCTGCTGCTTGCCGCTCAGGCCAAGCTGTTTCTCCACTTCGATCTCAACCGGCAAGCCATGTGTATCCCAGCCGCCCTTGCGCAAGACATAGTGGCCCTGCATGATCTTGTAGCGGGGGAACATATCTTTGAAGGCGCGTGCCAGCACATGGTGAATGCCAGGGCGACCATTGGCTGTCGGCGGCCCTTCAAAGAAAACATAGCGTGGCCCATCGGCTCGTTCACTCAGCGTGCGCTCAAAGATATTGCGCGCCGCCCACATTGCCATCACCCGCTCTTCCATCGCCGGATAGTTGACGGAAGAGGGAACGGGGGTGAATTTGGTTGTTTGTGTTTCCGTTGTCATAGCTGCTCCTTTTGGGTAGACAGGTAGACAGGTACACAGGGAGACAGGGAAATAGGACTTATGCACCAGTCTACCTATCTACCTATTTACCTGTGTACCTGTCTACCTGTCTACCTATGTACCAGTCTACCTGTCTACCTGTCTACCTGTCTACCTATCTACCTGTCTACCTACTTCAAAAGTCATCCATTCAATATCATAATAACGATCAGCCACTTTAATGTAGCGTTTTTCCACATGAGAGGGTTGGAAGCCGGCGGCCAAATAAATTGATCTGGCGGTCGGGTTGCCCACCGTGACCGCCAGGATGATCTCCTCCAAAGCCGGCACACAACCGGCACATTCAATCAGGTGCGTGATGAGAGCGCGACCAATGCCCAACCCACGCGCTTCTGGAACAACATACATGCCGCCGACGCCGCCCCGATGGCAGACTTTGCTGCCTAGCGCTTGTCCAAAGCTAACAATACCAACCAGGCTATCGGCTTGCCAGGCGCCAAGGGTAAAGCGACCGGGTAGCGCCTGCAAACGTTCGGCGACGGCAGGCAGCGGACGAGTGAGTTCATCCTCGTAGGCTGCGCCAAAGGCTTCGGGGTGTTCCTGCAAGGAGCGCAGGCGTACAGGTTGATAAGCGGCGGCATCGTCGGGTGTTAAGCTACGAATGGTAAATTTCATCCTTCCCCTCGTTTCAGATGAACCGGCGGCATCCAGCCCCAACCGGTGGGGTAGAGTCCTTGCGCCAGCCAGTTGCCATAACTGCTGTAGGGCCAGGCTTCCGGCTTGTCAACCAATTTATGCTGCACGGGTGCGTAGTGCAACTGGTCAAGGTAGGTAGCAAAGTCAGCAACATCTTTTAAGCGCTGCGTCCGGTAGTGCTTCTCCCACAACAGCATTTCCCCTGGCATTCCGATCAACTGCTGGTAATCGACCTGAAAGCGCTGCTGGGTTGCCGCCATCAGTTGATTAAGAACCACCCCTGTCGCTGGCTCCAGTAGCAACTGCACCTGTTCCGGCAGAAAGACATAGCCCAGCAAGCGAAAGCGCTGCTGTTTCTGCACGGTGTCCAGCGCGACCCGAAAGACCCGCATGATCATCTCATTCGCCAACACCGCTTCCCCGCCAACCGTTCGATTGGTGACAAGAAAGAGATTGGGGGTGAAGAGGTTGGCGTAGGTGACCATAATTCGTCATTTGTCATTTGTCATTCGTCATGCGTGGCCTTCGACAGGCTCAGGCCACGCATGACGAATGACGTTTCAATTTGCCAGTTCGATATAGACGCGCTTATTAATGGCGCCTTTGCTCTTGTAATCGACAACCTTCATGTGCCCGACTTCGTGCGTGTTGTTGACGTGAGTGCCGCCGTCGGCTTGTAGATCGAGACCAACGAGTTCCACGGTGCGCACTTCGGCAATGCCTTCCGGCAACAGGTTGATCTTGGTGCGAATCAGATCTGGAATTTGGAAGGCTTCTTCTCTGGGCAGAATTTGGGCGCGTACCTCGCGGGCCGCAGCCACCTCGGCATTGCATTTCGCCTCAATTTCGCTAATTAGATCACGGGTGAGTGAGGCAAACTCGAAGTCCATGCGCCCTTTGCCGGGGTCCATGTTGCCGCCGGTGACGCTGGCACTGTAATCGCGCCAGACGACGCCGCAAAGAATGTGCATGGCGGTATGGGTGCGCATGAGTTGATAACGTCGCTCCCAGTCGATGACGCCGATGGCATGGGCGCCCATGGGAATCTCTACTGGCTCATTGTTCATTTGTAGCCCATGCCAGACCTGCTCACCCTCTTTTTTGACGGCGCTCACCCAGTAGCGCACACCGGCAATTTCCAGCCAACCTTCGTCGTTGGGTTGCCCGCCACCACCAGGGTAGAACACCGTGCGATCCAGGGTGACGCGCACACTCTCCCCGCTACTATCGACACCCGTCACCACAGCCCCAAATTCACGCCAATAAGCGTCTTCGTAGTAAAGTAATCTTGTCATGGAAGTAACCTCTTTGTCAGCACCAATAAAAAAACCCATCCCCCAAACGGGGACGGGCTAATAAGTCCGCGATACCACCCCAGTTTCCACCAACCAACCGACAAACGGTGGATTGACAGACACCTCACTGCGAAGCCATGACACCATCACGCAAAAATTCATGTGAACTTCTCACGAGTTCGCCACAAAGATAACGGTTCGTGACACCGGCGGCGCTTACTGCGATTGATCGGTTCAGGCCGCTGCTCCGGAGGGATCTTCATCGCTGGAGGGTTCACCCGGCTTCCACCATCCCAGGCTCGCTGTTGTTTCCCAGAAAAATTTCGTACCACATTGCTGGGACAAAATTTTTCTAGAGAAAGAGAACGTTCCGACGACTACTCTGCTCCATCATCACATTTTGCTAGATTTGCCAAAAGTGTAACATGGCTTTGAGGGTGTGTCAAGAGTCAATTTGCAAAAAGTAAGCAGCAAGCTCATAGACTCACAAAGCATCCTTGCGGCGGCTAAGATGCGCCTGCCCGTCGGCGTGATAGCTGCTACGCACCAGCGGGCCGCTTTCGACCCACTGGAAGCCGCGCTTTTCGCCTTCCTCCTTGAGGCGTTCAAACTCATCCGGCGGGTAGTAGCGCTGGATGGGCAGGTGGAAACGGCTGGGTTGCAGGTATTGGCCCATCGTCATAATGTCTACGTCATGGGCGCGCAGGTCGTCCATCACCTGCAAGATTTCATCCCAGCTCTCGCCTAACCCCAGCATGATGCCGGACTTGGTCAGCGCTAGCGGGTCCATCGCCTTGGCCCGTTGCAAGAGTTCCATGCTGCGCATATATTTCGCCTGGGGACGCACGGTTTTGTACAGGCGCGGCACCGTTTCGGTGTTGTGGTTGAGAATTTCCGGCTTGGCCTCCATCACCGTTTGCAGTGCCGGCCCATCGCCCTTGAAATCGGGGATCAACACCTCGATGGTGCAGCCGGGGACCAGCTTGCGAATCCAGCGAATGCTTTCGGCAAAGACCCAGGCGCCGCCATCCTTCTGTTCGTCGCGGTTGACGCTGGTCAGAACAGCGTGGCTTAGACCCATCGCCTGCACACTTTCGCCAACGCGCCGCGGCTCATCGGGATCGAGCGCGCCAGGGCGGCCAGTCTTGATCTTGCAAAAGCCGCAACTGCGCGTACAGGTGTCGCCCATGAGCAGAAAGGTCGCCGTGCCACGTCCCCAACATTCACCGATGTTGGGACACATGGCCTCTTCGCAGACGGTGTGTAGATGCTTGCCGCGGAAAAGGCCGCGTAGCTCCTGATACTTGGGGCTATCCGCCGCTTTGACGCGCAGCCACGGCGGTCGCCGGCCACGGGTCAGGCCGTTGGCGTCAGGTAGTTGCATTGGCGCAGGTTCGAGGGTAATCACGCCATATTGGTTCTGTATACTGTCGCTAGGTTGATTCATAATGCACCAGAAATTAGTTTATAACCACGAATAGGATTCAAATCCGCCAACCATACCGCGCCGTGTTTGATGTTCATGCTATATCCTTTGCTTGGAGCAAGGTGAGTTATTCTTGCATACCGGCTTCGGCTTCGGTGCGATCTGTTGATGAAAATTCTGCATATGAGGATTTCCTTTGAATTAACATCGTCGCCGTCGCTAGCCCAACATACAACCAGAGCAACACCGTCATGTGCGGGTAGGTCATATTAAACCAGTAGTGGTCAAAAATGCCACTCATCAGCGCCCCAGCAATGGCGCCGGCCAGTCCCAACAAAATCGCTTCGAGGCCGGGCGGGTAGCTTTGCCGCCAGGAAGTGAAGACCATGCCGAAAAAGCCGATCATGATCAGTAGAAAGATCGCCAGCCCCACCAGCCCCATGTTGGAGGCAATCGTTAAATAGAGCATACTGACACCAAGATAGATGTCAATATCCGGCACGCCGGTAAAGCCGACGCCGAAAATCGGGTAGCGCCCCACCAGGATCAACGCATCCTTGTACTCGCCAAAGCGCATCAGCGTCGCTTGATCGGCGCCGGCCAGCCCCTCTTGAAAGCGGGCGACATAATCCTGGGTTTGAGGCAACACGAGTAAGAGCAACAGGCCGACCATGCCCACCGGAATCAGCTTGCGATATTTTAACATAGCCAACAAGCCCAGGGATGTTGCCATGCCTACTAACGCCGATCGACTATAGGTCAAGTAGAGCGCCAGCGCCGCCGTCGCCAGCATGAGCCAGGTCAACCAACGGGGCCAGAGGCGCGCACGGGCAAACAACTGGGGCGCTAATAGTCCTGTCACCAAAATCATCATGCCGCCCAGCACATTAGGATCAACCGCGGTGCCGATGGCGCGCATGGTGCCGTTGGGGTCATCCTCGATAAAGCGCAAGGCGCCATAGCCGCCAGGATAATCAAAGCGCGCTAGTCGATTCAGGATTTCGACAGTCAGTGCCTGAGGCATTACATAGAACAGCACAGCAATGGCAGCGCAGGCCCAACCCGCCAGCGTCAACCAGCGCACCACCCAGGTCAACTCAGCTTCGCTGCGCACGGTGTTGATCGCCACAAAAAAGAGACTGATCCCCAGCAAAATCTCGGCAAAGCGGCGAATAAAAAAGCTATTGGCGCTGCTGTGGCTCAAGCCATAGGCAAAGCTGAAGACCGCCATCAACATAAACAGCCCGACCAACACACCCAACGGTGAGGCAATAAACTCCCGCTCTAGTCCAATGACGAGTTTGAAGAGCCAGACAAAAAAGAGTGCCCCCAACGCGGCGTCGAGAAAAGTCGGTTTGAAGCCCAGGTCAAAAGGCAGGCTGGCAAAGGGCAGGCCAAAGGTGATGCCCACCAGCGCCACATAGCCCCAGTGGGTATCGGCCAGGATCAGGACGCCGCCAATCAATGCCACCGCTGCCGCCAATGCCAGGATCGGCCCGACGATGCCGACAAAGAGGCTGATCAACAGCACGCCAGTCAACAGCGCCAGACCCAAGGTCAGCCAACGTGTCAGTCGGTTGGTCGAAAAAAAGAGGGATTGCAGGGTGTGAACGGCTGTTGTCATAGAAAGCATTCTGATGGATAATTACCGCGTTTCAACTGTCATTGTTTTCAGCACAACATGATCAGCCCCCGCCGTCGTCAACACGCGTGGCGCCCCCGGCTGGGCTGGGTCATAGAGGCCGGCGATCAACTGATAGTCGCCAAGCGACAGCGTGATTGGGAGTAGTATACCATAAAAGGCTGGGGCTGGCATGGTTGGTTGACCAGCCGGTAACGATAGCGGGCGATCATCCTGCGCGACCAACTGACCGGCTTCATTCAATAATTGTACAAAGACCTTTTCCGTACCCGTTAGTTTAGCGCCCTGCACCTGCCAATTGAGTTGCACCGCCAGCACATTCCCCGGCGTCAAGTTGGGTGGTTGGGTCGCAACACCGGCCAACCGCACATCATTCTGAAACGCCGCATCCACCGACGTCAGATGCGGCGGCAGCGCGACATAAAGCTGCACCGGCCAGACGCCAACCAACGTTTCATAGAGCAATTGGTACTCGGTCGCCAACGCTGCTGCCGCTATCCCCCGCGCATCCCAATTAGGCGCGGGTTGCAACGGCAACAGAACGCGTTCCACCCCTGCCGAGCGCAATTCCTGCACCGCAGTTCGCGCTCCGGCTTCATCCTGCGCCCCTGGCGGCAAGACCACATGCGCCACATCGCCCTGGTAATAATACCAAAGCGTTGGGTCGGGAAAATTCTGGGCAATGCGCACCTGCGCTGGCGGCAACCCAGCACTCCACTGCGCCAGCGTCGTCGCCAGTGTCCGCCAGCCCCGCGTCTTGCTGTAGGCCGAGTCGCCATAGTGCCGCCCCAGCGACAAACCCATCCCTATTAGCAATACCACCCACACCCCAATTGCAAGCACCACCCCCAACCCAGTGCGTTTTAACGCACTTTGGCTGTTAGACACCGGTTTCAATCGGTGGGCGAAGCCATGCAACCACACACCCTGCCCCAGCCCAACCGCCAACAACAAATAAAAGGGGGGGGCAGCGGCCACCAAATAGCGTTCATTGAAGATCGGTCGCTGCAGGGCGCTCCACCACGTCGCCAGCAGTGGCACACCCAGATAAACGAGCAAAAGCGTCAACGCCCGCCGTCCATCTGTTCCCGCACGGAGTAAGGTCAACAGCCCCCAGAGTAACAGGCCACCGGCTAGCAAGGCCCACCAAAACCGCTGATCCGCCGGCACACTCTCACCGACCAGAAAAACACTGCCAGCACGGCGGAGCATGTCGCCCAGTGGCGGCGAATCCCCATTGCCATGATAGTTGGTCAACGTTGTTTGCACGCGCAACAACCACGGCCCATAGAAAAAGGCAATCGTCGCCTGCAAGATCAACCAATTGGTCAGCGTAAAGCGTGCGGGTAATCGTAGTAAAGACTTTAGTCTTTCTTCTTGGGAAAAGATTAAAGTCTTTACTACGGGTATAAGGAACAGCCGCGTGAAGACAAACAGATTCTGCGCCGCCAGCACAAAGACGCTGAAATAGTGGGTATGGAGCGCCAGCCAACTGACCACCACATACGCAATCGCCCAGGAGCGCCGTTGGCGTTGCAACCAGCCAATCATCAACCAGGTACTGGCGGTGGTCAAGGCCAGGCTCATGCTATACATACGCGCATCTTGGCTGTGCCAGATTGCATAGGGGCTAATTGCCAGCAGCAGCGCCGCCAACAGAGCTGTATCGGCTGATAAAGTCAATGCCTGCGCCAGTCGCCAAAGCAACACAACCGCTAGCAACCCAAACCAAACACTGCTGAAGCGCAACGCAAATTCGCTGTGGCCGGCCCAGCTCAACCACCCTTGTTGCACCAGATAACTGGCAACCGGGTGCGGTTCTTGTAGATCGACCGTTGCCTGTACCATATCGTCAAAAGGGCGCAAGCTAAAAAAGTAACCAAAGACCTCATCACCGCGCAACTCCTGATTGTCAAGCTGCCAGAGCCGCAAGCCCCACCCCAGCAGCAAGGTCAGGAGCAACAACCAACGCGCCATCGTGCGACTCATGACCGGCGTCTCCAGCGGTGCGCCCAGCCATGCCAACCGGCAAGGAGCGCCACCAACAAAAGTGTGCCGCCGCTAATTGCCAACCCGAGTTGCACGCTCGTCGGCCAGTAGACGAGATCAAAGGTAACAACCCCAGGCGGCACAAGTAGACCAATCAAGGTCAAGTTCACGCGATAGGGCGTTAACGGCGCCAACCGTTGGTCGCCCGCCAGACTGGTGGGGCACACAATGCCATCGTCGCCACAAGTTGCATTGCGAACGCGCCAGCCCGGCAACCAATTTTCGCTCAGCACCAGGAAACCGCCGGTTTTACTTTCAACCGTTACCTGCAATTCGCCGGCTTTGCGCAGCGTCACCCCAATTTTGTTGGCCCCGGTTGGCAGCGTTATCCCCTCAGCAGAGGTTTCTATCGGTATCAACCCCACTCGATCCAGGTCGAAGGTATGGTCACCCAACAGCGCCAACGCTTGTTCATCGGTCGCCGGTTGTAATTCAGAGACGAGCCAAGCGCGGGGATTGGGGTCCGCCAGTCGATGCAAATAGGTCGTATCCGTTGCCTGGGGAAATTCGGCCAGCAAGACACTCGGTTGGAACAACTCACGTCGCCAGGTCAGGACATGAGTAACACCCGTGATCCGCCAGAGTCGATCTAGCGGGAAATTATCGAAGAGCGCAGCATAGCGTGCCAGGCGCAATGGGCTGCTCCCCCACACATCTTCGATCCCCTGGCGCATTCCATAATCTTCGTAAACGCGAAACTCGTTGTAGACGCGCCCAGACAACCCGGTTGCACCGACCCCGTTGGCGCTGACGGCCTGCCCTAGCGCTGCCATCTCCGGTGCGAGAATGGTTTTACGGTCCGGCCCGAATTGATCCAAATTGGTTGTAAAATTCGCCCAAAAGAGATTGGCAGTCACCAACCCAACCACCACCAACGACCGCCGACGTCGCCACCCTGGCAACAGAAGCAACACCACCACACTCATTGCCAACCCGACTGTTGTCGCTGCAATGAGCAGGTATTGACCATCGCTGATCGCACTGCGTCCCATTAGTTGCCAGAATAACCCAAAGAAGTAGGTGCCCCCTGCCACCAGCATGGCATAGATCAGGGCCAATCTGCGGCGCAGCACATAGCCCAACATCGGCAAGGCTGCCAATCCCAACCCAACCAGAACACTCAACCCCAACGCAAGAAGAAAAGCCGCCCGCTCCTGTCCACGGAAGAGATGCCATCCCGGTGCATACTGATAGGCCAGCGGATAGAGAAAACCGTTATCACCATAGGAAAGAAGAAGCGCAATGAAGGCGAGTAAGCCGAAGAAAAGAGGGGACAGGAAGACAGGGTGATAAGGTGATTGGGTGACGGATGTTACTCTCTCAATCGCTTGATCGCTTACCTTCCTGTAACTAAAGCCGATCATTGCCAAGCCCAGCCCCACAACACCGATATAAAGCGGCGAAAATTGGGTGAGGACGCCCGGTAGCAGCAACTGCCACGTATCTTGCAGCGGAAAACCGCCACTGACATAGTCATAATCGACGTTGGCGCGCACACTCAGCCGGCTAAATTCCAGGCTGGGTAACCATTGGGCGGCACTCAGGCCCAACGCCAGCAGCAGGAAGAGGAAGAGACCGGCTAATTGTGGCAAGAAGTTCGATTTTTGGGAAAAGCCGAACTTCTTGCCACGCCCACTAACCAGCAAAAAGACGGCCCAAGCCGCAATGGTATAGCTGATATGGAGAAAGGTTTGCGGATGGCCGGCGAAAAAGGCGACGGCGTAGGCGACAGCCGCGCCGATCCACCAACGCCAGCGGTGGGGTGTGTGCATGGCCTGCAACAACAGGTAGAGCAGCAATGGCAGCCAGATCGCCGTGCGCAGCACCGCCAGTTGCAACGGTGGGTAGCCGGTGAGATAACCGGAAAAGGCAAAGGCGCAACCAGCGGCAAAGGCAGCCAACCGGCGCTGGGTCATAGCATGAACCAGCAGATAGACAAAATAGCCAGCCAACGCCACCTGCACTACCGCTTCGACTTGCAGCCAATAGAGTCGCTCCCCGACGCTTGTCCAGGGCAGGGTCAGGAGCAGCACAAGGTTACTGATTGGGTAAAAGACCGCCGCTTGTGTATCCGCCAGGAAGGGATGGCCGCTATAGGTGTAAGGGTTCCAAAGCGGCAACTGCGCGGCGGCCAGCGTACGCTGTAGATAGTGGCTAAAGGGCAGAAAATGATGGGTAAAGTCGCCATCAGGAAAGGTGCGAATGCCCAGCAAGAGGGGTGCGTAGAAGAGAATCGCCAATAGGAAAAAGGCGAGGAAGGCCGGCCCGTGGCGGCGTACAACCTTGTGGCTTTGCCCCATTGTCTCATTCACGGCCCAACCTCAATCACACCTATTTCAACGTGATCACGTCCGTTCGGCAACTGCAACCGTTGCCCCCCCGCCACAGTCGGATCATACAAACCGGCGATCAACCCATAGACGCCGGGCGGCAATGTACCCTCCGTTTGCAAAGCGACCCGCTCGACGAGCAGTTCACCCACCGGCAAGGTGGAGAAGGGGCGATAGCCATGCGACGGCTGTGTATCGATCAATGCGACGGCATAACCGTCAGCCGAGAGCAATTGGACAAACCAATGCAAATCGGTCGCCATCGGCGTTTCCAGTTGATAGGCAATCTCCACCGGCAAGATCGCCCCTGGTGGAATCCGGGTGGGGGCATGACCGGCAATCACAGTCACTTGCGGCGTATCTATGCTGCTCAACGGCATATCAAGCTGGTTGGTAACGCCATCCAACAGGCGCAACGGCGTGGCATAGCGCACCAGGCGATAGTCATCAAACCAGCGATCATCGGCTTCATAAGCCACCTCGACGAGCCAACGTTCAATGCTGTTTTCCGGATCGTTGGCCGGCAGACCGCCAGTGATCATCCACAACCGTTCACGGCTCTGCAACAGCCGCAACAACACCTGCATCGTCTCCGCATGTTGCATACTGTCGGTCGCATAACCGTAGATGGCTGGCGGCGTTGCACACCCACCGCCAAGCCAATTCATGGGAACCTGATAAGCAAAGGGCGCGATGGTAATCACCGCATCGCCCGGCTGCACCTGTTGGCAAAGTTCCGTCAACACGGCGCGATAGCCCTGGCCGGGTGCGCCATAGTGCGGGTCAGTCGAGGTCTGGCCCAACCAGACGCCGGTCAACGTCATGGCAATCAGCGGCGTCATGCCAACCATCAGCAAGCTGGCGTTCCCGGCTTTGCGTCCGGGACGAAAGGTGCGATAGAGATTCGCCAGCAGCAACCCCAACGTCACTAGCGCCGCCACGCCGACAAAGAGCGTCAACCGGTTAGTGACGCCATCGGCGCGCAGCCAGGCTAGATCGGTATTGCCACGGAAATTCTCCCACACCAATTGCACTTGCCCAAAGACCGGGCTGCTATGCCAGTCAACCAGACGTTGGGCTGGTGGCCCATAGCGTAGCGGGTCTTCCCAGTCAGTGGGAAAAAGCGAACGCAGTTTGATCTCGTAATTCACATAGTTGACGCTCACGGCCAGCAACTGGACAACAAAGGAGAGCAGCGCAACGCCTGCGAACAGCCACCCTTGTCCGCCCAACCGTCGTAGTCGATCCAGCCAGGGCGTTCGCATATCGGCTTCATCGCCCAGGCGCTTGGTCAACTGGGCAACCGTTGGCGCCAGGGTCAGCACCCAGAAGGGGGTTAACGGCACCAGGAAACGAGGACCCCAAGCAAAGCCGCCCCACCACATCCACCAGCGGCTATAAAGACCGATGAGCAAAAAACTGAGCGCCAGAATGACGGTCGCCTCGGTTGCGTGACGGCGGAGAAAGGCAGGAAAAAAGAGCAGCGCCGCCAGGAACAAGGGCGTATGCCAGAGAACGCCTCGGTAGGGACTAAGCAGCAACCCCCAAGCCCCATCCATGACGGCTGCTGTAAAGCCTTCGCCACTGTCAAAGTGATAACCGGTGTCAAAGAGGCTGCCGAAACGCAAAAAGTTATAGGCCAACAACAGCAGGCCGACGATCACCACTGGCACAAGAAAGCCAAGGCCGGCGCCGAGATGGCGTAAGAATGGATGGCTGCCTTTCCCGTCCCTAGGCGGCGCGCCGGTCAAAACGCCCATGAGCCAATACATGCCCAAGACCAACAAGAGCGTCGTATGGGCCACCACGGTCCCGATTGCCAGGGCAGCGCCCAACCCGGCCAGCCACATCCAGCCCATGCGACCGCTGTCACGGTAGGCCAGAATGCCATAGAAGATGGTCAACAAAGCCAGCGCGCTCAACGGCTCGCCAAAAAAGTGATTGGCATAGGGCCAGGCAATGGTGCCAAAGCCAAAGAGCAAGCCGATCACGATGCCAGTGCGATCATCATAGCCCAGCCGCACGGTCGTCAACCAGAGCAAGGCCGCGGTGAGCGCCGTCAACAAGCCATTCCAAAGCAATGTCCCCTGCACCAGCCCAATGCCCACGTTAAAGTGCGCAATCGTGCGCAGGAGCAGATACCAAGGTACAGCCAAGAGTGCCGGCGCCGGCCCCTTCTTGCTATAGACCTCGCCATCCGGCCCAAAAGCGCCCAACACTTCGCCGGGGCTGTTGACCCACTGGGTCCAGGCAATGGTATTGGTATCCACCCGTCCACGCGTTGCCAACGACTCTGTCACGGCAAAGAGGCTGACCTCATCGACAATATGAAATTTCCCGGCGCTCGTCAGCACATAGACCGACCAGAGCAGCGCCACCAGGAGCAAAATCCCGAAAGAACGATTCGACATTGTTACAACTCAATCTCATAACTACAAGTCACCTGCTCCTAGCCGGTCCGTGACCGGCGTCTCCAACGCCGGTCACGGACCGGCTAAGAGCGGGCTTCGTAGTCACCGTAGACCAAAGAAGCGTAGACGCAGAACTGCGCCTGTATAATCGCGGAAGATCGACCAGAAGCCGGTTTTGCTGTCACCGTGCCGGCGCAGAATATAGAAGACCGGCACCTCTAAAATCTTCCAGTTCTTGCCCCAGGCGACATAGAGCAAGCGGATAAAATAGTCGCCATAGCCATAGAAGATGGCGTTAAAGAGCGGCGTCAACTGGAAGAAGCGTTCGCGACGAACGGCAAAAAAGCCGCTTAGGTTGTCCTGAATCTGGGTCATAAAGAGCAGGCGGATAAAAATGTTGTAGAGCAAGCTGGCGCGATAGCGCCACTTGTCCTCCATACCGCCGCGCATGACAAAACGGCTGCCAATGACCAGATCATAATAGCGCAGCAACTCGACCATCTGTGGGATCATGGCCGGGTCGTGGTTAAAATCGGTGTCCATCACCACCAGCGTTTGGCCGCGCGCATATTCCAGCCCGGCGCGGATGGCATAGGCCAGCCCTTTGTCCTTGGTGCGCACATGGAGCCGTACCACGCCGTGGCTATGACCAGTGGAGCCGACCGCCTCGGCAGTGGTGAGATCCAAGCCATACTGTTCTGCAACAACTTGCGCCGTACCGTCAGGGCTGTTATCATCCATCACCAGCACCTCAAAGGGCCAAGCCAACGGCCCCAATTCGCGGTCAATGGCGTCGATCAGGTCACAAATGTTATCACGTTCGTTGTAGGTTGGTAAGATAATCGATACAACGGGGCTGGTTGGTGTCGGCTGTGGTAGAGCGTCGGTCATGAATGGTTCAGTCTCTTGGTCGGTTGGTCGCGTAGTCGCGTGGTCTTTTCATCGTTTGGTCATTACGCTAGGATTGGTTAGCGCCGGCTAAATAGGCGTAGCGTTTGACAGATGTATTGCACCTGTTCGTCGGTGAGCGAAGGGGCGCTGGGCAGATTTAGCCCTTGCCGGCTCAGGCGTAACGCGGTGGGACAGGGGGCGCCACGACGATAGGGGGGCAGGGTGTCCAGGGGGTGAAAGAAGGGGCGACAGTCGATATTGTGTTCGCGCAGCGCCAAGATCAGTTCGTCGCGCGTCAAGCCGTAGTCATCCCCGATGAGAATTGAGTACATCCAATAGACATTCGTGTAACCAGGTAATTCCACCGGCAAGGTCACGCCCGGCAGACCGGATAAAGCTTGGTGGTATAGACAAGCCAGCGCCCGCTTGCGCGCAATAAAATCATCGATACGCGCCATCTGCGCCACGCCCACGGCCGCTTGCAGGTTGGTCATTCGGTAGTTAAAGCCAACCTCGTCATGCCAATAGCGCCGTTCGGGGGGCATGGCATGGTCGCGCAACATGCGACAGCGTGCCGCCAAGGCCGGATCGTTGGTCGTCACCATGCCCCCTTCGCCAGTGGTGATGATCTTGTTGGCAAAAAAGCTAAAGGCCGCCACCCGCCCAAGCACGCCGGTGCGTTGGTCGCCCATTTGTGCGCCATGCGCTTCGGCCGCGTCTTCGACCAGCAGCAAGCCATGTTGATCGGCAAGTGCTTTGAGCGCCGATATAGGCGCCGGGTGGCCATAGAGATGCACCGGCATGATCGCTTTCGTCTTGGCCGTAATCAAAGGTTCGACCGCCGCCGGATCAATCGTCCAGGTAACCGGATCGACATCAGCAAAGACGGGGGTTGCGCCCGTATATTGTACGGCGTTGGCCGAAGCGACAAAGGTCAGGGCCGGCACAATCACCTCATCGCCAGGACCGATGCCCAGGGCATGGAGGGCCAAGTGAAGCGCCGTGGTGCCGTTGCTCGTGCTAATGCCGTGGGCAGCGCCACAGAAGGCGGCAAAGCGTTCTTCAAACTCACGGATATATTTGCCGTTGCTGCTGATCCAGCCGCTACGCACGGCCTCCAGCACAGTCGCTTCTTCGGCCTCGCCCAACATTGGCTCATAGATGGGAATAAACTTCTCCGGTCGCGCCGATGTTTGCAACTCCAAAAAGTCAACCGACTGCGCTTGTAAATTACCCATGAACCGAAACCTATCCCACATCAAAAATAAATAAGGAATACCCAATATCAACTATTGAATATCGAATCCTGGCACAAAACGTCCTGATAGTCTACCCCACTCTTTGCCAAGCGCCCAAATTATCGGATGTGATCGAATGGATCGTCGTTAGAAAATTGTAGGCAATGCTGAGGAAGCCTGCAATGAGGGTGGATTTTATAGGGATACGCACTCAGGTGCGTGCAGTGGCAGATATTTTTCATTATAGTTGGTTTACGGTTACAACGTATCTTGTGCAGCAACGAAATGCGAAGGGAGGTTGAGACGGGCTTATGAACGGTAAATTGACGACACCCTTTTTTGCCGGTTTACTTCTCCTGATCGGTAGCTTTGTACTGGCCCACATTATTCTTTTCTTCTACGTACGGGCGCAGGTTGCGCCGCTCATGGGTGGGGGGCCAAGCGCCACTGACTTTGCTGCGCCCTACTTCTTTGTCATCAATCGTGGCGCTATGCTGGGGCTGTTGCTTGCCTTTGGCCTGTATGGTTATTGGCGATTGCGTGTCGGTTTATCGGCCGGAGCAGCCCAATGGTTGCGCAACCATGAGGCTATTATTCGCTTTATGTTACTTTTTGCCCCCCTAATCGTTGCCATTGCTGCGGCGCTCACCCTCGCTATCTATATCCAACAGCTTGATGGCGCCTTCAGCCGATATAACCATCTTTTGCAACCTTGAACGTACTGCAATTTTCAGCTTTCCGCGCAGATGTAAACCATGGACGAGTCTAATCGCAACAACCGCATCGCAAAGAACTTGTCTACCACCATTCGCCTACAACCTGTCGCTGTAGCCGTCCTTTCTGCTTTGCTGGCACTGGGCAATGCTCTCCTCTACTGGCAAGGCTCGCCCTTTGAAGTCTTAGGGTTTACTGATGATCCCATCGGCTGGTGGGCCATGGCTACTCTTCCGTTCACGATTGCGTTTTGTATTTTGACCCTTAAGTTAGCACGTCAGGGGCGTTTACACAACGCAAATCTCAAACAGCAACCAGACTCTATGAGACGACCCAAGGTGATGCTTATTGTGCTGGCCATCCTATTTGCGCTTCCTAACGTCTTGATTGCGTTTCTGCACGTAAACGGTATTCGAGCCGGTTTTGCCTACTGGGGGCAAGTGCGGGCGGCGTATGAAGTACCGATCTTTCACCTGTTACCTATGTTGCTATTGTTGTATTGGTGGCTTTCATCATTGCGCCACAACCAAGGCGTTTAGCCGTTTCACTCCATTTTTTGTGTTCTTACCATAAACGGGAAACCCCTATGGCAGCGAGTTTATCTGATGACTACGTACTATGCTATACTAAAGTACGAATGGTTATTGGGTCAACGGGAATCCAGGGGGTTGACAACAAAATCTTCCGGGAAGGTCGTCTTTGTTGACAGGATCGTCTGGTCAAACCTTCCCGGAAGATGGCGGTCAACTCCCCCAGTTCCGATTGAGCCTGGTTATTTTGGTCGATAGTCCGTGTGAGAAACAAAATGACAACGCTACCTTACCAAGACCTACTACAATTGGTGCGCCAGTTGCCCCAAGCGATCCAATTACGATTAGCAGAAGATCTATTAAAGACGTTGCGTACCCACCCTGTCAAGAAAACAGCCAACGTCCCTGAACAACCATTTGCGCCTGTAATCGGCTTAACCAAAGAGGAATTAAAAGCGCTAGCAGAGTCGGTGGTTGCCCCCGACCGACAACAGCGCATCGCCAACTTGTTAGAATTAAACCGTGCACAGCAGCTTTCCGCAAAAAATGAGGCGGAATTAGATGAACTATTAGCCGAAGTTGATCGCATTGCCTTATTGAAGGCGCGCGCTTTATATACGCTCCAACTCCAGTGAGCTTTACAATGATCAAGCGTGTTAGCAATTATCGGCGTCCCAATTCCATAGTGATCCTCCCCTTCGTCCTGCTTCTGCTCCTGGCGGCCTGTCAGCCACCGGAGGTCGCGCCGCGGCGCACAACCGTGATCCACATTGCCGGGTCAACGGCCATGCAACCGGTTCTCTATGACTTGACCACCGCCTTTACACGCCAACACCCAACCATCCGTTTTGAACTCACGGGCGGTAACAGCACCACTGGCGAAGAACAAGTGATGGCTGGGCAGGTTGATCTGGCCGCCAGCACCTTGCTTTCGTCAACCATCACCGCTGTCGGCAGCCAAAGTACGCGCCCAAGCGCGGCCATTCGTATCCCGATTGGGCTTGACGGGCTGGCGCTCATTGTTCACCCTGACAATCCCATCGCCATGCTCACCCTGGCGCAGTTGCAAGCGCTCTACAGTGGGCGCGTCTTGACCTGGGAAGAAGTGGGCGGGCCACCGCTTGAAGTGCTGTTGATCAGCCGAGAAGATGGCAGCGGCAACCGACATCTCTTTGATGAACGGGTGATGGGGGAAGAACGGGTGTCGTTAACCGCGGTCGTGATGCCGACGAATCGCGATGTCGTTGACTACGTTGCGGCGCATCCCCATGCCATCGGCTATGTTTCACGGGCTTATGTCAGCGCGGTTGTCGAACAGACGAAAACAAATGTACCGGCGGCCAACGCAGCGGCGCAGCCAACAGACGCGCCTGGAGTGAAAGTTGTTGTTTTGGAAGAGCAATTGCCGACACAACAAGCAATTCAGACCCAAAGCTACCCACTGATCCAGCCCCTCTACCTGGTCAGTCGAGTACGCCCCACCGGTGCATTGCAACAATTTATTGACTTTGCGCTTAGTCCCGCCGGGCAAGCCATTGTGGCCCGGCATCATGGACGGGTGCGATGAGAAGAAAAAGTACACCAACGGCTGCCAGCGATTGAGAGATTGAGATCTCATATGACTCAATCTCTCAATCGCCACGTTTTTACGAATTTTCAGTAAACCCACAAGACACAAAGGAGGAGAGCAAAATGGGTATGGCAACTGTCGCCAATGCCGGTGCAACAATGAAACCGCTGAAACTCACCGCCGAGCAGCGACGGCGTTTTGATGAGGATGGCTTTTTTCTGGTTGAGGATCTGCTTTCCGCCAGTGAGATCGATGCTTTGATCACAGTAATTGATGATCTCTATGCGCAATACAAACAGGAACGTAACCTGGGGCCGCATGACCCGTTTCAGTGGCGCAACATTGTCGCCCTGCATCCGATCTTCCGCGACTTGATCGATCACCCGGCGATTCTACCGCTGGTGGTCGATGTCATGGGCTACAACATTCAGTTGCGCACCTCCCATCTGGATGTGCGCCCACCGATGAAGCCGGAAATGGCGCAAAAGGCGCTGGGGGCCAGAGACAGCTTCTTCCCCTGGCATTCCGATGCGCCCAACTATGGCTGGCCCACGGTCGATGGCGTGATTCCCTTTATGGAGATGAAGATCGGCATTTACTTGACCGACTTGACCCAACACAACAGCGGCGCCATCTGTGTAGTGCGGGGCAGCCATCGTCGCGCCCAGAAGGATGAGCAAGGCAGCTACATTATCGACCCGGCGGATATTGTGGAAGTGAACGTTCGCCCCGGTACGGCGCTGGTTTGGCGCACTTCATTGCTACACAGCGTCACCCCGAACCTCTCCGGTCATGCGCGCAAATGTATGTATTATGGCTACCACCACCGCTGGATTCGCCCTTCAGACTATGATCATCAAGCTTCAGCCGTGTTGGCCGGCTGTACGCCGGTTCAATTACAACTCTTGGGTGAACTCGGCACTGGCCAGACCAACTACAATGGCGATGATCCACTCGTTCACCCCACCTCGCGCTACTGGCGGCCGATTGAAGCTGATATTCCGGTGAAGGCGTGGGCGGAACAGCAAGTGAGACAGTAGGACAGTGAGACAGTAGGTCAGTGGGACAGTAAGTACTGTCTCACTGTCTCACTGTCCTACTGTCTCACTGTCCTACTACCCCTTGATCCCCGTCATTACCACGCCTTTGATAAAGTAGCGTTGTAGGGCAAAGAAGATCACAATCGAGGGCAACATGCCAATCAGCGAGCCGGCCATGAGTAGATGATCCATGGCCTGGCCGCGCCGACTAAAAGAGCCGCCCAGAGTGCTACGCAGCGCGAGTAGACCCGTGGTGATGGTCGATTTTTCCTGGTCGGTCAGATAGATAAGCGGGCCGAGCAGGTCATTCCAATAGAATTGAAACCAGAGAATCGCCAGCGTAATGATCACCGGCATGGAGAGCGGCAAGAGAATGCGAAAATAGTAGCGAATCGGTCCGCAGCCGTCGATTTTGGCGGCGTCGTTCAATTCTTTGGGAATGCTGGCAAAGAATTGGCGGAAGAGGAAGATTGAAAAGGCGCCACCACCAAAGAAGGAGGGCACCACCAGCGGCAAAATGCTGTTGCCCCAGCCCAAAATATTGACAAAGAGAATATAGGTCGGAATCATCGTCACTTCGCCTGGCAGCACCATCGTTGAGAGCAAGATCACAAAGAGGGTATTGCGCCCACGAAAGCGGAACGAGGAGAAGCCATAGCCCACCAGCGACGAGGAAATTAAACCACCCAATGACCCAATCACTGTCAGCACCACCGTATTCCACAGGTAGCGGTAAAAGGGCAATACATTGCCGACTTCAATAAAATTTTTCCACTGCGGAACTGGCGGGTAGAGCAGCGGCGGCACGACCTGCAATTCGTTCGGTTGTTTGAGCGCACCAACCACGGCCCAGTAAAAGGGGAAGAAAAAGAGCAAGGCCAGCGCAATCGTCAACACGGTGGCAAAGAGGTCGAACCAACTGAACTTGAAACGACGCGCGGTGCGCGCCGGGGCTGTTTGTAGCTGAACCGTCATCTTAGAATCCTGCCGTCTCTGACTCGTAATAGACCCACCGTCGGGCGCCCCGCAACTGGATCACGGTGAAGATCATAATGATCACAAAGAGAATCCACGCCAGCGCCGAGGCATAACCCATGTTCAAATATTTGAAGAAGACATTGAAGAGGTGCAGCACATAGAAATAGCTGGCATAGTAGGGGCCGCCCGCCGTGGCGACATAGGCCGCCGTAAAAATTTTGAAGGCTGCAATGATGCCGGTGATCAGGTTAAAAAAGATCGTCGGACTGAGCATGGGGAGGGTAATACCCCAGAACTGATGCCAGCGCCCCGCGCCATCGACCTCCGCTGCCTCGTAGAGATCGGTCGGGATGTTCTGTAAACCGGCCAGGAAAATGATCATGGTTGGTCCGCCCGCCGCCCACAGCGCCAGCAAAATCAACGACGGCTTGACCCACGTCACCGAATTGAACCAGCCTGGCCCCTCAATCCCCACACTCTTGAGCAAACTGTTGATTAGCCCATAGTCCGGTTGAAAGAGATAGCTAAAGAGAAAGGCCGAGACCACCGCCGGGACAATCGATGGAATGTAATAGACCGTGCGCAAGACAGCCCGCCCCGGCAGTTTGCGATCCAGCAGCAGCGCCAACATGAGCGAAGCCGCTAACCCCAACGGCACTGAGAAGATCACGTAATAGACCGTGTTCCACAACGCCGTCGGAAAGAGGTCATCTTGCGTAAAGGCGTTCACATAGTTCTGCACGCCATACCAGCGCGCCGGCAAGGGAAACTCATACTTGGTAAAGCTCCAGTAGAGCGACACCACCATCGGCCCCAGGGTAAAAATCAGAAAACCCAAGATCCAGGGCATAATAAAAAGGTAGCCCCACATCTCCTCCAGCCGCGCCACCCGACTCAGTTTCCGTTTCTGTCCTACCCCTGCCGCGGCTGTCGGCAACCGCATTGTTGTTGATTGTGTCATAGCAATTCCCAGTACAAACTACGAATTGCGAGTTACGAATTACGATTGTTTGTCGCCGCTGACAAGCCGTAACTCGTAACCCGTAATTCGTAACTTCTTACGCGCCTGGTTTCGGTTGATCCAGAATCGCCTGCAACTTCTCCTGAATCTCCGCACAGCCCGCTTCCACCTCGATCTCGCCCAGGAAAATGCCGGAATAGATCTGCGTCACCGGCTCGGCAATTTCCGAGAGGCGACCGTTGGCCGGCACCGGCATGGGCTTGGCGATCTTGAGCAATTCATAGTGGGGCTTGACCACCGGGTCGTCGATCAGCGCGGCATCTTCCCACACATCCGTGCGTAGGCCGGGTTCGCCGATACGTGCAACATTTTCAATGCCCACTTCCTTGCTGCAAATAAACTTCTGCCAGAGCCAGGTCTCGTAGGCATGTTTGCTGCTCTGCATTACAGGGAAGACATTGCACCCCATAAAGCCGCCGCGGTTGCCGGAAGGGCCAATCGGGCCGGACGCCACTTTCAGCGTCTTGTCTGCCGGGGTGGCGTCGCCCAGGTAGGAGCCTTCCCAGATACCGGAGAGGACCATCGCTACTTTGCCCGATGACCAGAGTTGGACACGCGTGTCAAAGCCAGGGTTGGGCAGGGCGACCTTGTCGGTTTGCATCATATCATAGATCCAGCGCACACCGGCAATGGTCTTTTCGTCGTCATAGAGGGCTTTGGTGCCGGTGTCGTCCATGGGCCAGCCGCCAAAGGCTGAAATGGGGGTCAGGGTTGCTTCGTAATAGGGCGCCACCCAGAGGCCATATTGGTCCGTGCCTTTGGTCATCTTGCGCGCTGCCTCGGTCATGTCATCGTAAGTCCAGGTGTCGGTTGGCTCCTCGACGCCCGCTTCGGCAAAGAGTTCCGGTTGATAGTAGATGGCCGACCAACCCGGATGGCCGTTGACCGGCAGGGCATAGACCTTGCCCTCGACTTTGCAGGCGTCCATCGCCCCTTGGAAATAGACAGCGAGATCATAGCCATCTTTGGCGATAAAATCGTCCAGCGGCTGCAAAATACCGCGTAAGGCCCAGTTTGCCATGCCATAGTGAGTGCCATAGCGGAAGCAGTCGCCGGCTGTACCGGAAGCAATGCGCGCGATCAAGGTGGCGGCATAGTCATCGGGCATCACTTCGATCTTGACGGTAATTCCCGGGTTATCTTGGCTAAACCGGTCAGCCAACTCCTTGCGGAATTCGATGTCTTGGGGGATATTGCGGTCAAAGTGAATGATCTCAATAGCTTCTCCGCCTGGCGCGGATTGCCCCCCTTCCGTGGCGGCTGGCGCCGCCGGCATGGCGCAAGCCGCCAGCGCCAACGCTGCGCCAGAGAAAGCGGCGCTCTTGAGAAATGTGCGACGACTGAGAGACGTGGCTTGCATTTGGACCTCCTACTGGTTCCAACAGTAAATCGATTTTGCTTCTTTAAGTTATATAAATTGGAGTAATGGCGAATCCAGCGGACGGGTGGAGCATCCGTCCAACAGTAGTATAGCATGGCTACCGGATCTGAGCAATTGTGCAAAAAGGGGTGGGTGGCGGCAAGCGTGTAGATGATAAGGGTTGGGAAAGCGTTGGGCTTGTGATAAGATCAGCTTCTCACCAACCCTGTCTCACCCAAGAAGGAGTAATTATGAGTACGATTCTCATCACCGGCGCCAGCGGGTTTATTGGCAAGGCGCTGTCAGCCGCGCTGGCGCCCCATCATCAAGTGATTGCGATGAGCCGCCGGCCGCCTAATTTACCCGGCATTCCCTTTGTCCGTGGTGATTTCGGTGCATTCGAGGATTTACGCCAGCTTGATCAACACGCGATTGATGTGGTGATTCACCTGGCGGCGGTCACCGGCGGCTGTCTGGAGCGCGATGGCATTCTGGTTAATGTGGAAGGGACGCGTTGTCTTATGCGCTACCTGATGGATCGGGGTTGTCGCAAGTTCGTCATGGCAAGTTCGATTGCGGCGGTGGGCTTTCAAAACGTCAAATTTCGCCCTGTCCAACTGCCCATTCCCGATGAACACCCCTGTCTTGACCGCGATGGCTATGGGTTGTCCAAATACCTGATGGAAGAGGTCACGCGCTACTATCAGCGGCAGGACGAGACACTCGACGTGATCAACCTGCGTCTCTCCTCGGTGCGCCCCGATGAGAATCCCGGTCAACCGGCGGGGGTACGACCGTTGGGGCAATGGGCACTGGGCGGCATTACGGTGATGGTCCTGGCCGATGCCGTGTGCGCTTTCACGTTGGCAGCCGAAGCGCCGTACAAGCCCGGTGTGCGCATCCTCAATGCCACGGCGGCTAGAGCCTGGAGCAGCGCGCCGACGGCTGCTGTTTTACGCAACTGGTGGGGCGATGCGGTCGATCTGGGTTACTTCGAGCAGCCAGGCAATGAATATGCCGCCGCCTACGACGTGTCCGCCATCGCACGCGAACTCGGTTTTACAGCAACGGCCACCTTGCAATACTTGACGCAATTAACCTAGTATTAGGTGAATGGCGTGCCACATGAACCCCGCAGCGCTGGGTGGTGTCAACGCGCAATGTGGTATAATGGCGACATGAATGCGATAATGGCAGAAGGAGCGCGTGAGCCGATGAACAACCCAACCCAGATTCAAGCCAAACGGATTCCCTACGGCATCGCCGACTATGGCCGTCTGCGCCGCGAGAATGGGTACTATGTCGACAAGACCCATTACATCCCGCGGATTGAGGCGGCGCCGCTTTATCTCTTCTGCATCCGCCCGCGGCGCTTTGGCAAGTCGCTCTGGCTCTCGGTTCTGCAACACTACTATGATGTCAACCGGGCGGACAATTTTGAGCTCTTATTTGGCGATACTTATATCGGGCAAAACCCGACGCCGGATCATAACAGCTATTTGATCCTCTTTTTCAACTTTGCCCTGGTCAACCCGGCGCTTAGTAAAGTGGAAGCGTCGTTTGAATCGACAGGAAGCAATGAGATCAACGACTTTCTGCAACGTTATGAGCGTTTTTTTAACGCGGAAAGCGTGGAGTACATTCAAGCCGGCGCAAATGTTGCAGATAAGCTACAACGGCTCTTTTATCAAGCGGCCAGGCGGCAACTAAAGATCTACTTGTTGATTGACGAGTATGACAACTTTACCAATACGATCCTGACCACCGACGGACAGGGAGCCTATCACAATCTGACCCACGGCAGCGGCTTCTTTCGCTACTTTTTCAACATGCTGAAAGGCGCCACCAGTGGTCAGATCGCGGGGCTAACACGCCTGTTTATCACTGGCGTTTCTCCAGTAACGATGGATGATGTCACTAGCGGTTTCAACATTGGTGCGAATATTAGCATCGACAGCCAGTTTAATGAGATGATTGGCTTTACCGAGACAGAAGTACAAACGATGCTCACCGCGTACCAGAGCTATGGTCGTTTACCGCTAGGGGTTGACGCATCCTTGGCGTTGATGCAACTCTGGTACAATAACTATCGTTTTGGGCAACGGGCAACAACCTCTATGTACAATTCAGATATGGTGTTGTACTTTCTGCTCCGCACCGAGGCCGATGATGGGGCGCCGCTCCGTTTGATCGATGATAATATTCGGATTGATTATACAAAATTGCGCCACCTCATGGCGATTGACCAACGATTAGGCCGCGACACGCCGGCAACGCTAAATAGCAACTTCAGCTTGTTACGCACCATTATCGAAGAGGGGGAAACGGTTTCGCCCATTCATGCCAGCTTTCCGCTCGAACACTTATTGCATCGCGAGAATTTCATCTCGTTGCTCTATTACTTTGGGCTGCTCTCCATGGCCGGGGCCGCCGATGAGGAGCCGTTATTGCGCATTCCCAATCGCACGGTGAAAGATCTGATGTATGGCTATATCCGTAGCGCCTTGGAAGATGTCGATGTCTTCAAATTGGACATCTGGCGGCTGAATGGTCTGTTGCGTGACATGGCCTATCGCGGCGACTGGCGTCCCTTTTTCGATTATCTCAATGAACAGATCCAACAGCAAGCCTCGGTACGCGACCATTTGCATGGCGAAAAGGTAATTCAGGGCTTTCTTATTGCTTATCTCAATGTGACCCACAACTTTCTCACCTGGTCGGAGCGGGAGATGGGGGGCGGGTTTGTCGATCTCTACCTGGAACCGTTTCTGGCCCGTTACCCTGGCGTCAAGTATGGTTATTTGATTGAACTGGAATATATTTCCGAAAGTCAGTTCAACAAACGCGACTTTGACCAATCTCTGGATCGGGAAAAGGCCGAAGCGGAGGGCCAGCTACACCAATATGCCCAGGATGCTCGTATCGCCCAGGTAGCGCAGCAGGTGACCATGAAAAAGCTGGCGCTGATCTACAAAGGCTGGGAATTGGTCTATGCCGCCGAGGTATAGACCAATTGATGATTAGAAAGTCAACTGGCCGCCGTCGATCACGAGTTGGTGACCAGTGATAAAACCGGAATCTTTAGAAGCGAGAAAGGCCACTGCCGCCGCCACTTCTTCGGGTTCGCCAAAGCGGTTAAGCGGAATCTTTTTGAGATATTCGCCTGTCCAAGTGGGGTCATTACGACTACGGGCCGTCAGCCGCGTTTTGATCAAACCGGGACAGACGCTGTTGACCCGAATGTTATAAGGCGCCAGGTCAATCGCCATTGTCATCGTCAGACCGACGACGCCAAACTTGGAGGCGTTGTAATGGGACAGGTTGGCTTCGCCCACCAGACCATTGGTCGAAGCCATGTGGACAATGCGTCCGGCAATGCCTTTTTCGACCATCTGGCGCGCCACCACCTGGGAGCAGAGAAAGACGCCAGTCAGGTTGACATCGAGCGTGCGCTGCCAGTTTTTATCGGTTACGTCCAGAAAAGGTTCGCCGACGGCAATGCCGGCAATGTTACAAAGGACATCCACCTGCCCATAGCGCGCCAACACGGTTGCGACCATTGCTTCGACCGATGTGCGAGTGGTCACATCAACCGTCACGGCCATTGCCTGCCCACCGGCCGCGTTAATTTCTTCGACTGTTTGTTGGGCGGCTGATTCATCCAAATCGGCCACGACCATCCTTGCGCCTTCACTCGCCAACCGTAGCGCTGTGGCTTTCCCAATGCCATTGCCCGCCCCCGTAACAATGGCGACTTCATCGACAAACCGTTGCATGGATTTGCTCCTCTGTTGATGTGTGATTCGTGTTGCGTGTTGCGTGAACCGTCATGATAAATCGATTTGCAACCAAGAATTATACGGATCGGCTGAACTTTTGCCTAAGCCCTAGCCAGCAGGCGCGCAGAAACTTGACCACAGTTCACGCAACACGCAACACGAATCACCATTCCCGCGAATCCGGCACCGGCAACCACTCGCCGCCTCGCCGGATCGACTCCTGGCTGACCAGACCAGGCAGCGTCATGTCCATTGCCTCGTGGATGCCGATGCGGGGTGGTTTGCGCCCTTGCACGGCATCGACAAAATCCATCACTTCAAAGTAGTCGCCGCCACCATGACCGGCGGAGAGCGCTTCCGGCGGCGGGTTACGCCAGATGTCAGGGAGGAACTCGGCTTCAAATTGGGAGAGCGGCACCCACTCGTTGGGGTCTTTGCAATAATCTTCCAACCAGACCCAGTGGCCTTCGCCCTTGCGGCGCGGGCTTTCATAGGCGCCTTTGGTGCCTTGCAAAGTGTAGTTGGTCATCGAATGGGGGCGCTTTGAGAGCATATCGACGCGCACGCGCATTAACTTTTCGGTGGCCGTTTTGCAGAGGAGCAGCACCGTATCTTCCATGGCGTGTTCCGGATCAGTCCAGACGCCGGTGCCGACACAACTGATGCGCGTCGGGCGTTCCTTGATCCATTGCAAGCAGGGGCCGAGACTGTGGGTCGGATAGGTGCAGCCATTGACGCCCACCTGCCAGTAGTAGCGCCAGGTTGGCTTGCCTTCCGGCGTGTGATGCAGCACCGAGAGTTCGTGGATATATTCGCCCTCAGCATAATAGGTCTCGCCAAAGAGACCAGCCTCGACCATCGCCTGCACCAGCACGTTGGGCTTCATGTAGATGTAGTTTTCGGCCATCATGTAGATCGCCTTGCTGGCCTTGGTGGCTTGCACCAACCAGCGCGATTCGTCGATCCCCACGGTGGCCGTGACTTCACTCAACACATGAATATCCCGTTGCAGCGCGGCAATCGACTGGGCGGCGTGATAGTGCATGGGCGACGCCACCACCACCACATCCGGTTTGGCTTTGTCCAACATGCGTTCATAGACGGTAAAGAGTTGGCTGATGCCGGTGGCCTTGCCCGCTTCCGCCAGGGTTTCCTCATGGGGATCGCAAAGGGCAACCACCTCTGTCTCTGGGTGGGCTTGAAAGGCGCGGAAAAAAGAGCTGGAACGACGTGCGCCGGAAAAGGCGACTTTGATCGTTTTGGTCATGATACTTTCCCTTTGAATTTCTGTTTTTATGCTATACTCATGATCAATCATGGAGTGTAAGTTGGGTTCTGCCAGTCTAGTAACCCCAGGGTACCACCTATGTTGAATTATACCGACACAGAATTAGAAGCGATGCTCACCGACCTTGAATCTGATCGCGTCGAACGCAAAGAATCGTTCAAGGGGGATGCACCACAAAAGGTACGCGAAACGGTGTGCGCCTTTGCCAATGACTTGCCTAATTATCAACAGGCTGGCGTCATCTTGATCGGGGCAACCGACCAAGGGGCGCCGGCGGGTTTGTCCATTACCGATGAACTGCTGACCCAATTAGCCGATATTAAGACCGATGGCAATATTTTACCACCACCAACCATTACGGTGGCGAAACGGGTTCTGTTCGGGGTAGCTGTTGCCGTGATTCTTGTGCACCCGGCGGATTCACCGCCGGTGCGGTACCGTGGTCGCATCTATATTCGGATTGGTCCGCGCCGTGGAATTGCGACAGCACAAGATGAACGCATTTTGAACGAAAAACGGCGTTTCCGTGATCTACCCTTTGATGCACAGCCCGTGCCTTCAGCAATGCTTGCGGATCTCAACCGTCGGTTCTTTGAAGAGGAATATTTGCCCTCAGCGTTTGCCCCTGACATTTTGGCCGCCAATGAACGAACCTATGAACAACGATTGGCCGCCACGAAAATGGTTGCCGCCGCCAACAGCCCTACGCCGACTGTGGTTGGTCTTCTAACGTTGGGCGTGCGGACGCGCGATTTTTTGCCCGGCGCCTATGTTGAGTTTGTCCGCATCAATGGCATAGAATGGTCGGACCCTGTGATTGATAATGCGCTCCTCGACGGCCCGTTAGCGCAGATCATTCGCCAGTTAGACGAGAAACTCGCCGCTCACAATCGGGTTGCTGTGGATTTTACTTCTAGGGCCACGGAACAGCGCCTAGCGACTTATCCTGCCGTAGCCTTACAACAACTCACGCGCAATGCCTTGATGCACCGCACCTATGAAGCGACCAATACACCGACCCGTGTTTATTGGTTTCACGACCGGATTGAGATTATTAGCCCTGGCGGTCCTTTTGGCACGGTGACGTCTGAAAATTTTGGGATGCCTGGTGTGACTGACTATCGCAACCCCAATGTAGCAGAAGCGATGCGGGTATTAGGCTTTGTCCAGCGCTTTGGCTTTGGCATTCAAATTGCACGAGCCGAATTGCGTAAGAACGGCCACCCAGAACCGATTTTTCAGGTCACAGCGCAAACCGTGTTGTGTCGTATCTTGAGTCGAAGCCCATCATGAATATTCCAACGTTAACCTTTTTCAACAACAAGGGCGGGGTCGGGAAAACATCGCTCGTCTATCATTTAGCTTGGATGTTGAGCGAGTTAGGCCATCGCGTTCTCGTTTGTGATCTTGACCCGCAAGCCAATTTGACCGCAGCTTTTCTCACAGAAGATGAGTTGATTGCAATTTGGACAAATGACGGTAGATACCCTGAACCATCGACGATCTATCGTTGCATCCAACCATTAACCGAAGTTGGTGACCTGCGCCCCCCACACCTCAAATTCATTACATCGGATATCGCGCTGCTGCCAGGCGATCTGGCCCTTACTGGCTTTGAAGACCAGCTTTCCGTGGAGTGGCCTAATAGTCTTGGGAGTGCGAATGCCTATCGCCCGTTTCGCGTTTTGACGGCTTTCTGGCAAGTGATGCAGTTAGGCGCCCAGGCGATGGATGCTGAATTGATCTTAGTCGATGTTGGTCCGAATCTGGGCGCCATTAATCGATCTGCCTTAATTGCTTCCGATTCGATCATTGTTCCCTTGGGCGCCGATCTCTTTTCTTTGCAGGGGCTACAAAACCTTGGCCCAACCCTCCGCCGTTGGCGAGACGAATGGCAGAGACGGCTGGCCCACTGGCCACAGCCCGCCTTTGCCCTACCGCAAGGGCGTATGCAGCCAGCAGGTTATATTGTTCAACAACATAGCATTCGCCTTAACCGACCTGTGCAAGCATATGATCGTTGGATCAATCGCATTCCGGCTGAATATCGACGAACATTACTCAATGACCCTAATCCCCCGACAGGAATGCGCCCAGTCGATGACCCCTACTGCCTCGCAACCCTCAAACATTATCGCAGCCTCATCCCACTGGGGCAAGAAGCGCGTAAACCGATTTTTCTCCTGACTGTCGCCGATGGCGCGATTGGTAGCCATGCGCTGGCGGTGCGCGATGCGTATCTAGATTTCCAGACACTGGCGCGCCAGATTTTACAACGGATCGCAAGTCGCGAGCAATAGCATTACAGGTGCATTGTTTCCTTCACGGCTCCATTCGTCGTGACACGCGCCTCATACCAGGCGCGCAACGGGACATCCTCCCGATTCTGCGTGAGCCAATACTGGGAGGAGGGATGAAAATCGGCGTCCTCACCGAGGGGGTTGCCGCCACTGGGCAAGGCGCCCAACAGTTGCTGCCGGATCGGTGAACAGCGGGCGATCAGGGCCGGATCCTGCTGCAAGTAGTCGGTGGGGCGCATCCAGCGGTGGTGATAGCCAATGTGCATGATTTTGCGCGTCTTCTGTGACAGGTTCGGTCCGACACAGTGCCAGGCCGCCGTGCGCCAGATCATGGCCGCTCCCGGCGGCAAACGTAGTTCCACTGCCTCGGCGTCAGGAACCTGGTAATCCATATCGCGCAATTCCTGGGGCGTGCGTTTATGGCTACCTGGCACGATCCACAAATTGCCGCTGTTCGATTCGGTGAGATCGGAAAGGACGTAGAAAACCTTGAGTTCCATGAAAGGCAAGCGACCATCCAGCGATGTCGGTTCAAAGAGGTTCGCCAGGTCAGGGTGCCAGAGAACGTTACGATAACCGGCTTTGTGATCAGCCCCCTTGCCGGTGCCAATCGCGCCGGCTTCCATCTCCTTGGGGTAGGGTGGGCGGTAATCGAGATGGGTGGTGCGAATCTGAATGTTCCAACCAATGGCGTCCACCACCAATGGCAACATACGCGGATGGTCGATCAGGTCGAGATAGGCATCGTGATGGGCCAGGGCATTACGAATGGCAAAAGGATCGTTTGGCCCCAGCCCTTTGGTTTGACGAACCCTGGCCGCTACCTCTTCCGTCGCGTCAAGCAGCCGATCCAACTCATCGTGGGTGAAGAAGTTTTCGAGCAGAACGTAGCCTTTTTCGTCAAAGTCATGCTTCTGTTGCTCCGTCATGGCAATCAACATAGGGTTCCTCCCTTAAACAAATTTGACCTGTACAATCATGATCTGTAGGTCTTATGGCTCACTCAGAACTCTGGGACTTGCCAACCATCTTCCGGGAAGATCGGTTCGCTCGACAGGATCGTCCGGCTCAATCTTCCCGGAAGATTTGCGGGGCAACCTTGCCGATCCGATTGACCTGATATTATATCGTTGCCACCTTGGCCGGCAACCCGGTGCGGATTGATTCCCAGCAGGCGGCAGCCGTGGCGATGACTTTGGCGCCGGCCACTTCATCGATCAAGGGGCGTTTGTTTTGCACGATACACTCCTCAAAGTGGCGCATGTAGCGCCAAACCTCGCGCCCGTGACCGGCTTCACGGGGAAATTTTAGCTCAAGCGTGGGCTTGCCGTCGATTTTGTCCAGCACCACTTTTTCGTTGATCATCGACCCCTTGTCACCATAGATGCCCAGACCCAACATGGGCAACGGCGGCTCGACCAGGCCAAAGACGGCCAGCACACGCGCAATCACACCAGATTGAAAGCGTAGATTGATGAGGAAGTTATCATGCTTGTCTGTCGGATAGGGGAGATTAAAGCCACTGCACGAGGCATAGACGAAAACTTCCTCCACATCACCCAAAAACCAGCATAACAGATCAATCGGATGGCAGGCGCCACCATAAAGAAAGTCCTGCGGCGCTTCATGCCGCCACGGCGTGCGATCCAGCACCGGGCGCATATCATGGACATAGTGCGCCTCGGCAAAGAGCGGACGGCCCAGGTCGCCATCGTCAAAGAGCTTTTTCGCGGCTTGAAACGCCGGCATAAAACGACAGGTCTGCCCGACCAAAAATTTGACGCCGGCCTGACGTACTACTTCGACGGTGCGTTGCGCCTGTTCCAGCGACACCACCATCGGTTTGGTACAGATGATATGTTTGCCGGCCTGCGCTGCTGCCTCAATTTGGGCGAAATGGAGGTGATCGGGCGAGTAGATGCCGACCACTTGAATATCGGGCCGCTCCAGCACTTCTTGATAATGCAGCGAGGCAAAGCCAATGTGCTGTTGGCTCTGCACCTCGGCCAGCAAGGCAGGATTCGTATCACAAATCGCTCGCACCTCCAGCCGAGAAGCCGGGTCGCTATTCACCGCGATCATATTGCGCCCCATGCCGAGGCCGATGACGCCAACGCCAATGTCTTTCATGGTGATTTCTTTCTAGGAAAGAGGTGATTGGATGATTGGTTATTGAGCTTGCCGAAATAACCGATCATCCAATCACCCAATCATTTAAATCTTCATCCGCAACATAGGCCGACTAAATGAAACCCCCAAATAGTCACCAGTGCGCAGGGAGCGGGTGCCGGGAACCATGTAATGGATGGCAAAAGCGCGACGTTGCCGGTCGGTGGTATTGGGCGCAGTTTGGTGGAGGGTTTGGCAGTGATGAATGGCAATGCCGCCAGCCGGTAGATCGACGACTACCGGCTGGGCGTCACCGACCTGATCACTGGAATCGAGCAACGTATTGGTCGTCTTGGCGCGGTCATGTTCCACGCTCTTGAAATGGGTGCCGGGGATGAATTGCATAGCGCCGTTTTCTAGCGTCACATCATCCAGCGTGAGCCAACAACTGACCAGATTGGGCGGGGTGCAGCGCCAGTAGGCATTGTCCTGGTGCCAATAGACGGCACCGCCATGAAAGGCTGGTTTATAGAGCGCCTGGTCATGAAAAAGTTGAATGTTGGGGCCAAGCAAGTCTTCGATGACATCCAGGATGCGGTCGTTGTAAACGAGGCGGCGGAAGTGGATATTGCGTTCACACATCTGCATGATCTGCAACATCTGCTTTTCGGCTTTGTTCCTGGCCTCCAGATCATCGGTGTTGTTGATGGAGAGGTTGCGAAAAGAGGTTTCGCCGGCGCGGGCGCGAGCAAATTCGTGGTCATACTCTTGACGCAACAACTCGATCTCTTCGTCGTTCAAAATCTTGCCGATAGGTAGATAGCCGTTGGTCCAGAAGCTATCGACTTGGGCTTGGGTTAGGGTTTTGTAGGGCGTGGGAGTGGATGTTTGTGTTGCCTGCATGGTTGTCTCCTTAGCCTTGATCGTAATGATGATTTTTAGCGTCGCCGTCCTTGACGGGGGCGCGGTGCAAAGATTTTTGCGCGGTCGGTTTCACTGAGGATCAAATTCTCTACCCGTTCTATCCGGGTAACGAGTTGTTCAACTTCTTCATAAGCGACAATGCGCTCAATCCAAAATAAACGCAACAAATCGGCTAGATCAACTACGTTAAGCTTTTGCATCTGACAGTAACGCACCGCGCGTTTATCATTACTGAGTAAATTTGCTCGACGACTTTGGGTAAGCGCAATGGCCTCACATTCGCCCTCATTTAATCGCGCCGGCAATCCTTGCGCTAATTTCTGCTCGCCCGTTGATAAAACAAGCACTTGAAGCTGATTTTGTTTAATTGCTTCTAAAACCTTAGCCAGGTAATTACGCCGTGCCAAACCTGCCAACAACTCTTGATAGACAACTGGTGGAATATAGATAACTTGATTAGGGAACATCTGAAATAGCAGAGGTAGCGCATCACCGGCCGCCAACGAACTGAGGATGTTCGTATCGCTAATAATTAGCACAACAAACCTTCCTGCCGTAATCGCTCCGCCAGTTGATCCATTTCCTCGACACTCTTGCCGCTATAAATCATAATCGGAATCCCGCGCTCTTTCAAAATATCTTGAATATCCCAACGCGTTACCCCCGCCAATTCAGCCGCGCGGCCCAAGCTACATTGATCCGCCAGGAACAGAGCGATAGCCTCTTCTAGCGTGGCCTGTTCTGGCAATGGCTGTTCCTCTTCCAGAAGATATTCGATCTGTTCACGCAACCACTGCAAATCAGCAGTAGAGAGCTTCTGTGCGAGTTCTAAAACATTTTCTGGCGTAAGCGTATCAAAAGTAATCGTCGTCATTTTGATCTCGTTTTCCTTACCACTCTTTCTAACCAAGTTCCTGTTGGTCATTCTACCATAGCAAGTCAATTTTGTCACGCAATTTTTATTTGTCTACCCCGGCAAGCGCAACGGCGGATGACCAATCGTCCAACCGCCATCGACGGCCAAATTTTGTCCGGTGATATACGACGCTTCATCCGAAGCAAGAAAGAGCGCTGTGGCAGCCACTTCTGCCGGTTGACCCAGGCGTTTGAGAACCGTCATATCATGCCAGAATTGTATGATCGCCGGCTCTTGCTTGTAGCGTTGAATATCGGGGCGACCGGAGTCGATAATGCCGGGGCTGATGGCGTTGACGCGGATGTTGTGTGGGCCGTAATCAATCGCCATCGACTTGGTCAAGCCAAAGAGTGCGCTCTTGCCGGTGACATAGGCGGCGTGACCGGCGACACCCATCATCCCCTCGACCGAAGCAATGTGAATGATCGAGCCACCACGCGCCAACATGGCTGGCACCGCATATTTGGAACAATAGAAAACACCATCCAGGGTGACGTTCAAGACAGCGCGCCATTCGCTTTCGGGCATGGCCGCCACATCGTGCATCCCGCCCAAATGCGCGGCACAGTTGACCAGCACATCCAGCCCACCATAGGTGGCGACGGTTTGCGCCACGGCGGCTTGGGCTTGATTCGCTTGCCCTGTGTCACAGTGGACAAAGATGCCCTTGGCTTCAACGGCGGTCTGTTGCCCATCCTGGTCATTGATGTCGGCTATCATAACCTGCGCCCCTTCTTGGGCAAAGCGCAGGGCAATGGCGCGACCAATGCCGGTGGCGCCGCCGGTGATGAGGGCGACTTTGTTGGCGAGGCGCATGAACTTTTTATCCTTTTATGCCGGTGAGCGCAATACCCCGCACGAAGTTGCGTTGAAAGAAGAGAAAGACCAACAGCGGCGGGATCGAGACCAGGACCGAACCGGCCATGACCGCTTGATAATCTGTGCCGCCAAAGCGGTTGGCCATGCGGGCGATAATCAGGGGCAAGGTCAACTTATCCTCATCATTCAGCACCACCAACGGCCAGAGATAGGCGTTAAAGGTGCCTAAGAAGGTAAAGATCGCCAACGCCGACAGCACCGGCTTGGTCAGCGGCAAAATGATATTGCGATAGATATTAAAATCACCACTGCCGTCGATTTTGGCGGCGTCATACAACTCACGGGGAATGCCGTAGACGAATTGACGACAAAGGAAGATGCCAAACGAAGAGAAGATGCCCGGCACCCAAACGCCCCAAAGGGTGTTAAGCAGGTTGAGTTCGCGCATGACAATGTAGAGCGGAATCAACAACGTCAGAAAAGGCACCATCGTCGTCGCGAGAATAAAGTAGAAGAGATAGTCGCGACCGGGGAAGTCGAGGCGCGCAAAGATAAAACCGCCCATGGAGGAAGTGGTCAAAACCGTCAGCACCGTTGCGGTCGTGACCAGAATACTGTTGACATAGGCCATAGGCAGATTGGCGCGCGTCGGGTCCATCACCATGAGATAAGCTTCTAGCGTCCAGCGTTGCGGCCACAAGGTGACCGGGATACGCACAATATCGGCCCCGCTCTTGAATGAGGAGAACAGGAGCCAGACAAAGGGGTAGAACATGACAAAACTAAAAAACGCCAACAGGACAAAGAGCAGCGTGCGCAACCAGCCATCACCAGTCCACCAGCGCTGCATTGCCGACCGCCAGGGGCTGGTTGGTACCGTATCCTTGAGAACCATTCGCTTATCCCTTTCCTTAATGCTCCCAGGTGATTTGCCAACGACGTAATTGGAAGATGGTAGCCGCCAGGAGCAAAACGAAGATGATCAAAGAGACGGCCGCCCCGTAGCCCAAATTCAAGGCTTGAAAGCCAAGTTGATAGGTATAGAGCGCCAATGTCCGTGTGCTAAACCCCGGCCCCGGCATGAGAAAGAACGGTTCAAACATCTGCACGGTGCCAATGACGCTGACCACCAATTGGTAGACAATGACAGGACGGATCAGCGGCAGCGTAATCTTAAAGAACATTTGCCAGAAGCCGGCCCCGTCGAGCCGCGCCGCTTCATAAAGGCTTTCAGGAACATCGTTCATCCCAGCCAGAAAGAGGACGATGCCTGTCCCCAGATGCGCCCAGATCACCACCGTTGTAATGGCCCACAGCGCCTGTTGCGGGCTGGCGAGAAAGGGCTGTGGCGGCAGGCCAATGGTGCTGAGTAAACTATTCAAGGCGCCGCCGGTCGGGCGGTAGAGCCAACTCCAGAGATAGATCGAAACGACCGTGGGCGTGATGACAGGCAAATAGTAGAGCGAGAGGTAAATATTTTGCCACTTGCCCCGCATATAACTGAGCGCCAGGGCCAGTAACAAGGCCAGGGCAACGCCAATGCTGATCTCCACCACCGAAAAGAGAACCGTCTTTTGCAAAGCCAACCAGAAATATTCATCAGAAAAAGCTTTGGCAAAGTTGCGCACCCCGACAAATTTGGGCTGGGTGAGGAAGTCCCAATTTTGGAAAGCGAGCCAGATGCCGGTGAGGAACGGGATGATAAAGATCACGGTGTAAAAGATCAAAATGGCGGCGGCATAGAGCAAGGCAAAGGGGCTGGCGCGGCGAAAGCGACGCCACAGATCGGAGCGTGGGACGCTTCTTGTCCGCATGGGGCCGGCGGTCATTGTTGTTTCTGTCATGGTATCTGTTCCCAAAAGCGCATATCAGCAGTCCATAGTCGTGTGGCCGCGTAGTCCAAAGTCCAAAGTGAGCGTCTAAAAATAACTTCCAAATTTGCTCACCGCGCGCCTGGAAGGCAACCGGTGAACGGAGTTTGTTTTTAGACGCTCACTTTGGGTCTGTCCAGAAATAAAGTATCTGATTTTAGACCGATTTACTCTGGTAACGTCACACAAAATTCACTAGGTTATTTCTGGACAGACCCTTTGGACTCTGGACTATATGACTCTGGACTACTGACAATCGATTTGTCTACGCAGCCAACCGCTCGCGCGCCTGGTCTTCCTGCTCTTGCAAATAGGCATCCATGTTAGCAAGCGCTTCGGTAATAGAGATCTCCTGGCGCATGGCGCGATCCAGTTCGACGCCGGCCGGCCCCTGTTGCGCGACATGATCCTGGGGATAGCGCGCCACCGGCCACATGGCTTCCGCCACTCGCTTGGAGATGAGACCATATTTGACATCATTGATGCGCGGGTCGGCATAGACATCCTTGGAGGGGACAACGCCGGAATAAAATTCCAGCGCCTGGAGCAACGCATCCGGGCTGACAATCAACATGGAAAAATCGATGCCGGCATCGAGCTTCTGCGGGTTATCGACCAACCGTTTGGAGAGACCCCAGCCCGCCACATGCTGAGGATAGAGGGCATATTCAACGGCATTGGCCAGTGGCGGTGTGACAATATTATCCACCGGCACTTCAGCCACATCAGTCTGTACGCTGGCCGTCCAGGCGCCATCGCCCCAGATCGAAACCAGCTTCTGGCTCACCGCTTCAAATTCACTGGTAAACAACTCAAAATCGCAGACATTGTGGGTCCAGTAGAGGTCATAAATAATTTGGGCGGCGGCTTCCCCTTCCGGCGTACTGATCGACCACTTGCCGCTCTCTTTGTCAAAGAAGTTTCCACCCAGTTGCCAAATCAAGCTCCAGAGCAGGGGGTGTTGTGAGCTGCGCGGCGAGTAGCCGGACCGGGTCACTTTACCGGCATCGTTGCGCTGCGTCAACGCTTTGCCGGCCTCGACCACTTCCTCATAGGTTTTGAAGTTGAGATAGTCCAGTGATTGCTCGGCCATGTGCTCTGTGTTGACCGATAACGCCGCCCCGCGAATGCCAGCCAACCAGGGCAGGTAGAAAATTTTGCCGCCTGGGGCATTGACCGCCTGGAAGGCCGCCGGCCACATCTTCTCTTCCAGGGCTGCCGCACCGCCAGCCGGATCGGTAATGTCCAGGAAGACTTGTGAAATATCGGTGGCAACGACCCAGTCGGTGTACATCATCAAGACATCGCCTTCGGTGCCGGCAGCAATCGAGGGCAACATTTTAGCCAAGAGATCACCATAGCCAATGGCCTGTAAATCGACGGCGACATCGGGCTGCGTCTTCTCAAATTCGGGCTTCACCCAATTCATAATGCGATTGGCGCCATCCCAATCTTGATACCAAATCACGAGATCAATTTTCTCGCCGGCTGGGGCGGCAGCCGCTTCACCAGCTTCACCAGCGGGCGCTGCCGCCGGCATGGCACAGGCGGCTAGGGCCGCAGCGCTCACACCAAGCGCACTCAACTGCAAAAATTGACGACGACTTACCGGGTACTGAGCATTGCGGGATACCATAGGTCTATTTCCTTTCATGGAGCAGAGCGAAAAAGGGTACGAATTAGCAGAATGAACAGATAAATGCGCTGGTATAGGCGAATGCAAACGGGAGCGTTGTTGCCTTGACGGAGGCGCCAAACGTTGTTGGCTATCTATCCTACTATTCTACTATCAACTCTGATTCTGCGTCAAACAGACTTTTTGTTGCGCCTTTAAAGCCGCAGCGTCCCGTCGGCATTTTCGCGCCGGGGGCGAATGACCGACATGCCATCCTCCTCCACCAGGGGACGATGATAAATATAGGGTGGCTCTAAAACGGCTTGCTGGGCTTCGGTCAACTCACTCACCCAAGCCGGCATAGTGGTCTGATAGACGCCACCGGCAAAGTGGAGATACTTGGGCGAGTAGCGATAGAGGAGCGAACGCCGCTCATGTTTGCCCCGCCAGGGCAGCGTGCCATGGATTGTGGCTTCATTGAAGATGATGAGATCGCCGGCTTTGGCAGGCACGTTGTAGACGATTTCCTGATCGCTTTCCCAACGTTTGATCGCTTCGGGACACTCAAAATTCGCTTTGTGACTGCCGGGAACAACACATAAGCCGCCATCCCCCGGATTCACATCGGCCAGTTGATATTGGCAGACGATCATGCCACAGCGCATTTGACCATTGGCATAGCGATAGTATTGCGCGCCATCGAAATAGCGACTCGTTGAACCATGAAGACGCAAGCCCTCGGTGCCAGCGCCCCCGGCCAAAATAAAGGGCGAATGATCCAATTTCCAACCGCGTCCCAGCATCGTATCCAGATAGGGGATCACCTTGACATGGGCCAACAGATCGCGGAAGGGCTGACACCACGGCTGTTCCCAAGTCAACATCTCGTGAAAGAGATCGCGTTTGCGTTCACCAGCCATGTTGCCGTCAGGGGCCGAGTTGCCATCATCGATCCGCTTGGCAAGATTGGCATCCACCGCCGCATTCAGGGCCGCCACTTCGGCGGCCGTGAGAAAGTTTTCAACCTTCAGAAAGCCCTGCAAATCGTAGAGAAATTTTTCGCGTTCGTTCATCGTGGTTCCCTCTCTGCTCTGCTTTTTGGTTTTGTGTAATCGGCTACGCTGTTGAGTGAAGGATGGGAGGTAGTATAAACCAGCAATGTTTTGCAATCAAATCATGAAAAACAATCATCTACGGCCGGCGATAAGTGTGAGCGTCGATCCGCCAAGAGGCTATCGTGTTTGGCGATGATGCAAGGGCGGGAGAAAAAACGTGGTTGACAGGGAAAAAATCTTTTGTTATAGTGCCAGTGTGCTTATACAAGTACGGGTTATTTCCTCTCAGTCCCAACAACTGATCGAGCTTGCTTACGCTAAGTTTTTACGAAATGTCCCTGCCCCCTCTGGCAAGGAGAAAGGAGATCACTGTCAACGTCCGCTCGAGTTTCGGTAGTAGTCCTGCACGCGCTGTACTCCGGTTGTACATGAATCGTCGTTGTCGAGAAAAGTCAAGCTAACCCCCATCGTTGACTGCCCAGAAAGGAGAGCCGAAATGCGATTGCGAAGTACCCTATTACCCCTTGTCGTAGTTTTTGCTATGCTCTTAGCTAGTTGTGCCCCACCAATGGAAGCGCCGGCGGCGGGTGGCAGCAATGCGGCGCCCGCGGCTGATACAGGCGCCGCCGCGACCACCAGCGGCGATATTCCTCGCGAGAAAACCTTGATCATCGGCTTTGAAGGCGGTCCCGCTGCCGCACCGGAGCAAGCCGGGTTGAACCCTGGCTCGATGAGTTCGCAGGGTCATCATCAGGTGATGATCGAATCCCTCTACTATTTGAATTACCAGACGGGTGAGTTGATCCCCTGGCTGGCCGCCGAGCAAGCAACGTGGAATGAAGATTTCACCGTTGTCACCATTCCGCTGCGCGACGGCATCAAGTGGAGTGACGGCGAACCCTTTACCGCCGAAGACATTGTCTTCACTATCGAGATGCTCAAGGCCAATCCTACGTTGAGCTTTGCCGACCGGGTGGTGGATGTGGCCAAGGCCGAAGCCATTGACGATGTCACCCTGCAAATCACCCTCAACCGCACCGATCCGCGCTTTGTCGTCAACGCCTTTGGTGTGCGGATCTGGGGCGCCGTGCGTATCATTCCCAAACACATCTGGGAGAGCCAGGACCCCAACACCTTTACCAACTTTGATCTGGAAAAGGGTTGGCCGGTCTGGACGGGTCCCTATAAACTGGTGAAGGCCACCTCCACAGAATTTGTCTTTGACCGCCGCAATGATTGGTGGGGCGCGGAGACGGGTTTCCAGGATCTCCCTGCGCCGGAACGCATTATCTTTGTCGAAGCCGGCCCCGATGAGCGCAAAGCCGCCGCTTTGGCCGCCAACGAGGTGGATGGTCAACCCAGCCTGCGCATTGATACCTTCAACACGGTGCTGGAGCAAAATGCCAGCGCCATTGGCTGGACAACCGATCCGCCCCATGCGTGGATTGACCCTTGCCCTGGGATGCTCGGCTTTAACACCCGCATTGCCCCGTGGGATGACAAGGACATGCGCTGGGCCGTGGCTTATGCTTTGTCCAATCAAGAGATCGGTGACGCGCAAACCGGTGGTTTCGGGCAACCCTCACCCTATAACTTCCCCGATTATCCGGCTTTGCAAGCCTGGCTGACCGAAAATCAGGATCTGCTCGATCAATATGATTCCACAGCTTATGATCCGGCCAAGGCCAAGGAGATCATCGAAAGCAAGGGCTATGTCATGGGGGCCGACGGCTTCTATGAAAAGGATGGCGAACGCTTACAGGTGGACATCCTCTTCAAGACCGAAGAACCGATTCTGCCGGCGCTGGTTGTCTCGGCCTTTCAAGAGGTGGGCATTGACGCCGCCCCGCGCGCTCTGGCCGGGGCCGCCTATTTCGATGCCCGCACCACTGGTGATTTCGAGATCGAAACGCACCATGTGGCCTGTGGCAGTGTTGTCGAACCCTATGATGAATTGAATCTCTTCCACAGCCGCTGGATCAAGCCGATTGGCGAACGGGCATCCAACAACATCTGGGGCTGGAGCAACGCCGAGTATGACCAGATCGTGGACGAAATGCAGACCATCGCCCCCGGCGCAGACCGGCAACATGAACTCTTCCGCCGCGCCCTGGAGATCCGCCTGCAGGAGCTGCCGATCATCTCGCTGACCCAACAGCGCCGCGTCGTCCCCTATTCATCCATGTACTGGACCAACTGGCCCACCGCTGAGAATGACTACCACCACCCGCCGAACTGGTGGATGAATTTCTTGATGCTAGTTGTGGCGATTGAGCCAGCCCAGTAAGGCATTAAGATATTAGATATTAGATATTAGTTAATACTAATATCTAATATCCAATACCCTTATTAAGCGTCATCTAGGCTTCACAGAAGGGACGCCCATGACCATTCGCTATATCCTCAGACGGGTTGGGATCTTTTTCCTGATTATCTGGGTTGCTTCGACGATTAATTTTATTATTCCACGCCTAGCGCCTGGTGATCCGATTGCCGCCATTATTGGGCAGATGGAGGTGCAGGGGGCCAAGGTGGAAAATAGCGCGCAATTGATTGCGCTCTTTCGTGAGCGCTTTGGCTTGGATGATCCGCTCTATCTCCAATATCTCAAATATCTCTGGGCGCTGGTGCGATTGGATCTGGGGTATTCGATTGCCTTCTTTCCGGCCAAGGTCACGGACGTGGTCGCCAATGCGTTGCCCTATACGATTGGCTTGCTGACGGTAAGTACGCTGCTGACCTTTACCCTGGGGGTCTTGGCGGGCGCGCTGTTGGTCTGGCGGGCTACGCCGCGCATTGCCAGGATGGTGATCACCTTCTTTATGATGTTAGCGCCCATTCCCTACTATTTGCTGGCGATTATCTTTGTTTCGGTGCTGGCCTTTTCGCTGGGGCTGTTTCCCGCCAGTGGACTGGTCTCGGTGGGGCGCATTCCCAAAGCGGGCTTTGATCTCGGCTATATTCTGGACATTATGTATCATTCGACGCTGCCGGCCCTCTCGATTATCATTGCTGGTATCGGCGGCTGGATTCTGGGCATGCGCGGGATGATGGTGACGGTGCTGGGCGAGGATTTTTTGACCCTGGCCGAAGCCAAGGGGCTGCGCGAACGGCGTATCTTCTTCTACTATGCCATGCGCAATGCCATGTTGCCCCAGTTCACCGGGCTGGCGATCAGCCTGGGTTACGTGGTTTCCGGCGCGACCATTGTCGAATTGATCTTCTCTTATCCCGGCATGGGTTACCGCTTGTTTCAGGCGATTAACACCAACGACTTTCCCATGATCCAGGGCATCACCTTCTTTCTGGTGGTCTCGATTGCCGTCGCCATTCTCGTGATCGACCTGATCTACCCCCGGCTCGATCCACGCATTACTTATAGCAGGAGATAAGGATGACAACTGCTTACGTTCCCGATACAATGCCGGCGGCCAGTCAACGCAGGGAGGGCAGTCGCTTCTGGCAGACTGTGCGCTATTGGCTGGGCAACTGGAAACTGACGGTCGGGCTGATCCTCATCCTGGGGCTGACTGGTTTTAGCATCATCGGGTCCTATCTTGTCGATTATGATCTGACCAAAGTCTCCGCCGGCGCCTTTAACGCCCGTCCCTCAGCGGAATACCTGCTTGGCACCGATAATGTGGGGCGGGATATGTGGGCCTTGATGATTCACGGCATTCACCCCTCGCTCAAGGTCGGGCTGATTGCCGGCGTTATCGGCACGGCGGTCGGGGTAATCTTGGGCATCACCGCCGGCTACTATGGCGGCAAGACCGATCTGGTCATCAGCACCGCCGCCGATATTTTTCTGACCATTCCGTCGCTGCTGATCCTGGTCGTCTTGGCCTCTTATATCCGCACAACCACGATTGAGTTCACCGCCCTGGTCATCGCTATCTTTGCCTGGGCCGGGCCAACACGTCTCATGCGGTCGCAGACCTTGAGTTTGCGCGAACGGGCTTTTATTCCCCTAGCAAAACTCTCCGGCCAGGGGGACTTTGAGATCGCCATCCGCCAGATTTTGCCCAATTTGTTGCCTTATATCATGGCTGGCTTTGTGGGCGCCGTGTCGGGCGCGATCCTGTCACTGGTCGGCATCCAGATTTTGGGTTTGGGGCCGCTCTTTACGCCGAATTTGGGGATGATCCTGCAATCGGCCTATCTGGGGGCGGCGATCTTTCGCGGCATGTGGTGGTGGTGGGGGCCGCCGACCGTTGCCCTCATGATCATTTTTCTCAGCCTCTTTTTAATCAGCATCGCGCTGGATGAACTGGCAAACCCACGCCTACGGGAGCGCGCCAAATAAATGAACGATTATACTGATGTCCCTACCCTACAGGTGGAAAACCTGCGTGTCTACTACTGGACCGGGCGCGGCCCGGTGAAGGCGGTGGATGATGTTAGTTTCACCGTCAAGCGTAATGAACGCTTTGGCTTTATCGGCGAAAGCGGCTGCGGCAAGACGACGACCATCATGGCGATCTTGCGGCTGATTAAACAGCCGGGCCGGATTGAGAGTGGGCGTATCCTGCTCAATGGCCGTGACTTGCTGACCCTCGACAAAGAAGAGATGCGTCAAACCCGCTGGAGCCGGATTTCGCTCATTCCCCAGGGCGCCATGAACTCGCTCAACCCCATCATGCGCGTGCGCGACCAGATTGCTGACACCATTCTCACCCACAAGGGCGATGTCCCCAGCAATGTCTTACGCGAAGAGATTGTCGGGCTGCTCGATATGGTCGAATTGCCGGCTAAGGTTGCCAGTATGTATCCCCATGAGTTGAGCGGCGGCATGAAACAGCGCGTCTGCATTGCCATGGCGACGGCGCTCGAACCAGCCCTGATCATTGCTGATGAGCCGACCAGTGCGCTCGATGTGGTGGTGCAAAAGGCGGTCATGCAGACACTCATCGGCGTGCAAGAACGCTTAGGCGCCTCCATGATTTTGATCGGTCACGATATGGGGTTGACTGCCCAGGTGCTGGATCGCGTCGGGGTGATGTATGCCGGAAAATTGGTGGAAGTGGCCCCCATCCGTGAGTTGTTTGGCGCACCGCGCCATCCCTATACCCAGGCGTTGATCGCTTCGCTGCCGTCGATTCAGACCAAGAAACGTGGTGGCGGGATTCCGGGCTTGCCGCCCTTTCTGCTCAACCCGCCGCCGGGCTGTCTCTTTCAGCCCCGTTGTCCTCACGCGATGAGTGTGTGTGGGGAAATTAGCCCAGCCCTGCGTCACCTGGCCCCCAACCATCAGGCCGCCTGTCATCTATACGAGAACGAACCCACCCCACCCTAACCCTCCCCTGATAAGGGCGGGAACTGTTCCTCCCCCAAGCTGGGGGAGGCTAGGAGGGGGTAATTCTTATACGAGAACGAACGCCATGTCAACACCACTGCTTGAAATCCGCAACCTGACCAAAATCTATGGCGGCGGTCTGCTCAATCGCCAAGGGGTCGCTGCGCTGGCCGATTTTTCCCTCACCTTTGCCGAGGGTGAGCCAAGGATCACCACCATCGCCGGCGAGAGCGGCAGCGGCAAATCCACGCTGGCCAATCTGGCGTTGGATTTTATCCAGCCCACCGCCGGCCAAATTCTCTACAAAGGCCGCGACCTGACGCAGATGTCTCAACCGGAACGGCTGAACTTCCGGCGCGAAGTTCAGGCCATTTTTCAAGACCCCTTTGGCACCTACAACCCCTTCTATAAGGTCGATGCCGTCTTCAACATGGTGATTCAGAAGTTTAAGCTGGCGCCCACCCGGCAAGCCGCGCGCAAATTAGCCGAAGAAGCGCTGGAAGTGGTTGGGCTGCGCCCCAATGAAATTCTGGGGAAATATCCGCATGAATTGAGCGGCGGTCAACGGCAGCGCATTATGGTGGCGCGGGCATTCTTGCTCAAACCCCGGCTGATTGTCGCCGACGAGCCAGTCTCGATGATCGACGCTTCGCTCCAAATGCGCATTCTCGACATCTTTCGCAACCTGAAGGAAGAGTACGGCATCTCCTTCCTCTACATCACCCACGATCTCTCGACAGCCTACCAGATCAGCGATGATATTTATATTCTTTACGGCGGGTTAGTGATGGAGTATGGCGCCATTGACAGCGTGATCCAGCAGCCTCAACACCCCTATACGCAACTGCTGGTGAACTCCATTACGGTGCCGGATCCCTCGATCCGTTGGGAAGGGCGCACGGTTTCGTCGGCGTCGGAAGAGGTGACGGTGGTCACCAACCAGGGGTGTAAGTTTTATCAACGCTGCCCCCACGCCATGGAACGCTGCCTGACCAGCCCGCCACCGGTCTATCCGGTGGGGGAGAAGCAGTTTGCGGCTTGTTATCTTTATGATGGTTGGTCGGGTAAATCAATTTGAGGTCTGCGTAAGACGGGTGGCAATGCCGAATTGTCAGGTCGCTATCGTTCTACTGCCCGACCGGGAATGTAGAGACGGGGAGTGCCACGCACGCTATCGAGATCTAGAACAATCTCGACCAAACTTTCAGCGCAACGCCAACAATAGGTAGGGTCAGTCATTACGCGGTCAAGGTTGCCAATCGTGATCACGGGTAAACTATCTTCCTTGAGGTAATGGCGAATGGTATATTCAAGCGACCTTGCGCCATCGGAAGCGGTGCGGTTGCCAGTTAACAGGAGATCACCATTGTTTTGGCAAAATTGCCACACCGTTTTATCGTCTGCATTGAGGTCTAGCCCCACATCGCGCAATTGCACCAATACCATTGGCACCAGCGGGATAAAGCCATGATGACGTAAGGTAGTAAAAATAGCTTCAGCCTGCCCCTCGCAATTATGATCACTGAGGACACGCTGCATTTTCTTCTGCCTTTGCGGTTTCTCGATATTTATCTAGTAACGCATACACTGCTGCACGCTGTGGTGTCATTGGCGCGTTGCGGATCTTTTCCCAAACGGCTTCGTTCTGTTTGCGATAGTACGCTTCGCGCTGCTGACGCAGATGAATGGCTTTGGCGTATTCAGGCTCCAAGGTGGGACGATGGGTTTCAATATATTCCACCGCAATTGCCACTTGCAGCGGCGTGAGATTGAAGGTTCGGGCAATGTCATAAATCGAAGCGCCCCGATCAACCAGCTCCATCACATCAAAGAGCATGACGCGGCTCTCGCTGATCTGTAAGCCGCTGTCGGTTTCTAGAATTTGATAACGATGCCGCAATGCCTCATCGGTAACGAATGGTTTATAATCGTTGATCATCGTTGCGATCATGTCATTTCCTCACCCTACACCTACCGCTGTTGGTAAAAAGCTCAATCGCCACACGGGTTGTTTGTACTTGTAGTATACCATGCGCCATCACCATTCGAGCAATAAGTTTATCAATCGGCGGCAACATGACTCGCCTCAACAACAGCTTGGGCAATCACCTCGTCTTGAACACCGTGGCGGCGTAGACTTTCGATCAAGCTGGAAAGTTCAGGGGTATGCTCTAATCGTTCCAAATCGACGCGCAAGCCTTGACCGATGTAAGCACGCATCAACGGTTGATAGCCGGCAAAGCCGAGACGTGGGGCAATCCGCTTTAGATCGTCTACCACATCTTGCGGCATCCGCAAGGTTACAGTGGTCATCGGGCGCTCTTTGCGCAAGCGCTGCTTTAGATCATTGAGGTTCATAAATTTTCTTGTGCCGGTGGTCTGCCGGTCTTACTGAAATGACCCGAATGCGATCATTCGCCTTTGGCATTTCCGCCGCAAACGTAGTTAGCACACTGCCCAACAACACAACAGCAGATTTAGGTAGCAGCGGATTTGTCACAGGATCGACAAGTGGTAGAAACTAGGAGTCTTACTAAAGAGAAAAAGGCTTCTATCCAGCCAAAAAATCAGTTGCTTCCCAAATCCGCTGTTGTGTTCCCGCACATCCCGCAGAATTCAGCAGACAGAAATCAGAAACAATTATCGGGGGGCCACAGCCACCAAACGAAAACCGTGGGTGTTAACCCTAACGTGAGGAAAATTCCTGTTGCGGAAGGCAGTGCGCGCGTAAATCAGATTGAGGAACCACGAACCGCCGCGCTCCACCCGGCGGCCTACGGCAGTTTCATCTTCCCGACCATCGGTTATGCTATAAGGATACTCCATGTCCAAGCTACTTGTCCATTCCCAAACATTGCCGGCCATATTTAACGCGCCATAGGGGCTGACACCGTCAGGATAGCTATCTACGGGCGCCGTATAGGCATAGCCATCATCAACCGAAGGTTGAACACACTTTTCGTCACAGTAGTTCACTTGCTTACCATCCCACTCATTACCCCAGGGAAAGATCAAGCCTTCCGGCCCGCGTGCCGCCTTTTCCCACTGCGCCTCGGTGGGCAGACGAAGGTCCAACTTCGTCACGTCCGCCAGCCACTTGGCATAGGCCATCGCTTCATACCAGCTAACACCAACAACCGGCTGCTCATTTCCTTTGAAACGTTCATCGTCCCAATAGGCTGGTTGGGCAACTTCTTGGTTGGCCTGACGCCACTGCCAACCATTCGTCCCCCAAAACATTTCAGTCTCATACCCGTCGGCAGCGATAAAGGCACTAAACTGCACATTTGTCACTTCAGTCTGCATGATCCAAAACGCTTCCACCGAAACTGTGTGCTGTTGCAGTTCGCCTGTGAACCAATCTCGCTGACAGCCATCGCCAACGTATTGCTTACAAAGCGCCAAAGCTGCATCAATCTGTGCTTCCGTACTGCCCATTGGGAAATCACCGCCGGGTACATAGACAAAAGTCATTGCCAGACCGGAAGGCAATGTGATCACTTTGGTGGCGCCGATGCCCAAGGTTGATGTAGGCGTTGGTTGCGGCATAGGGGTACGCGTCGGTTGCGCAGTGGCAGTCGCCGTCGGTGGAGGTGTCGCAGTGTCGGTTGGTGTTGGCGGCAAGGGCGTAGCCATCATCGTAGCGGTCGCCGTTGGTGAATCAACGACGGTTAGCGTTACCGGCTCCGTTGTATGGGTCGCTGTAACCACTGGTGTCGGTGTTTCTGCCATTGCCACCGCTGGTGCAGTCGGCGAGCCGGTCACCGCTGTAACCGTTCGCATTGCCATCGGCGGTGTTGCGCTGCCGCCCAACGAAGTTACCAAACCCATCAATCTTTCACGTTGCGTGGCAACGCCGACCAGGATCAACAGCGTGAAAAGCCCAGCCAACCAACCCGGTCTACGCCAGCGCGGGACAGACGGTGTATCGGCCACCTTCCGGGAAGCTTGGGAGCTTCCCGGAAGGTGGCCAACGCGTTGGTTTGGTTTATCGTCATCTGCTTTGGTAACTTCCTTCATTGCCGGTGGTTGTGTCGCCGGCACAGCCAAATCGAACAACTGCCCACTCTGCGCCCGCATGTATAAAACCGGCGTTCCCCACTCAATATCATTGCCGGCGGCGTAGATCGCCTTACGCGCTTCGGCCAGCGCGGCATCGACGCCATAGTTATCGGCCAGGGCGCTGTAGAATTCATGGGCCAGGGCAATGGCGGCCTGGTCGGTAATCTCAAATTGCATGGCGATCACGGCGGGAATACCCTGTTGCACCAGATGTTGGGCCACACCGGCAAAGGGATCGGCGCGGCTGGTACGCGCCCCTTCACAGGCGTTGAGCAGCGCCAAGCGCAAGGAGAAGTGGTCACGCAGCAAGGCGCCCAGATAATGGCCGCTGACTAGGCGGCTGCGCCCCTGTTCATCTTCAAGCAGCAGCACACCGCTTTGCGTTTGGCTGTCGAAACCGCCGTGACCAACAAAGTGAAAGATGTGGTATTGGTCGCGCCGCAGTTGGCGTTGGAGGGCGCTGAGGGTGGCGGCTTCCAGGCGTGTCACCTGAACCAGGCCCCGCGTTTCCAACGCGGTCAACGCGCCTTGCACCTTGCGCCATTCCTCTTCCACATTCAAGGTGGTGTAACTGTGGTCACGCGGGTTGGCGATCATCACCAACACTTTGAGCGGCGGCTGCACGGCCAGCGGCGCCACGGTGTTAGGCAGATCAAGGTAGCGCACCAACGGCGTCAGCGTGGAATAGGCAAGAAAGTGACTTTGGGTCGGGTCGTAGAGGAATTCCCACGGCAGATCAGCCAGCGCCGGTGCGTCACTGAGACGCAGACGGATGCGCACCCCTTGGCCCTGTTGCCGCGCGCTATCGAGGCTCCGTTGCAGACCACTTTGCACCTGTCCCGCAAAGACGTGGCGAAAGAGCGTATTGCCAAAACCCTGCGCCGCTTGCATTTCGGCTGATCCGATGGCGCGTACTCCGCGCCGCGGTCGCCCCAGACGCAAGAAAAGAATTTCCAGATCCTGTGGGGAAAAGGGCAACACAAACTCCCCATTGGCCGTCCCCGCAGCCAGGGAAAAGCTACGCACCCGGTAGCGCGTCGGCTCGCTGTCGGTCGCTTCGATAGACAGATCAAAATCCAGGTAGGTAAGGGCAGTCATCGGGGTCTACACTTCTGGTTATCCTTGTTGAAAATATGGCTATCGGTCGGTGTACCAGGGTAAGTGAATCGTATTCACCAAGTACTGTTGTCCAAGCGGATAGGATTCGTAGATCTCGCCACCATAGCGTTCCCGCACAAGCTCTGCGACGGGGGTTTCTACCTGATTGTACCCATTATCGTCTGGCATAGATGTTCCCTCTGAACACGCGTCTCTGTGATGCTACCATTGTAACATTCCAGCATTGATGGGTCAATTGTCATTGTATCATCAAGTTTGATAAATTATGGCTCAACAGGAACACAGGGGCTTGACAGCCATCTTCCGGGAAGGTTTGACCGGACGATCCTGTCAACCGAACCAACCTTCCCGGAAGATTTGCCGGTCAACTCCCTGGATTCCGGATGACCCAAACTTATCAGGTACCGGTAGCGTCTCCAAACATTTTGCGGAAGGGATAACAAACAATGATGCAGGCGACGATTGAAGCCGCCATTGCTGAGGCCAAAGTAGCCAAAGTACGGCGGGCAAGGGGAGAAACCGGGCTTACCTCTTCCGTCGAGATGAAGTACAAAATTTTAGAATCAGCCCAATCGCTCTCCCCTGCTGACCGACAGTGGTTACTTGAACGATTGCAGCAGTTCGCACAAGATAACGAACTACCAAAGAACCTTACCCTAGAGGAAGCCATCCACTTTTACCAGACAAACCGGTGCAGTTTAGGGAAAGCCGCCGAGTTGAGCGGTGTAACACGTTGGCAACTTCAGGAGATCCTCTACCAGCGTGGCACACCGGGCACCTTAGGAAGTGATTTGACACTGGACGAAATCGACGATATGGTTGCCTTGCTTGACGTTGAATATACCAGTCGTAAGTAACTCAACCCTCTAAGTTCAGTGGCAGCGACAACTTTCCTCGTTACCACTTCGACAAAAGCGCTTTGACAAGCCCCATCCAACCTGCTACGATCACCCTCAATCCAACCGTGACCATCAGCAGACCCCGTTCAATGTCGGGGCCAAACCAGAGGAGCAACACACCATGAACACCCTTCCCACCCGCGCCATCGGCAAAACCGGCGCGCAAGTCAGCCAGGTCGGCTTTGGCAGCGCCCCCTTGGGCGATCTTTTTGACGCGATCAGCGAAGAGACAGCGCAGAAAACCTTGCAAGCCGCCTGGGACGCCGGCATCCGCTACTTCGACACGGCGCCCTTTTATGGTTATACCAAGAGCGAACATCGTGTCGGCTACTTTCTGCGCCAGCAGCCACGCGATCAATTTATGCTCTCGACCAAAATTGGGCGGGTCTTTAAGGCGGCGCGCAACCCGGCGACGTTTGACAAAGGTTCGTGGGTCGGCGGCTTGCCCTTTGAGTTTGATGTCGATTTCACCTATGATGGCATCATGCGCTCGTTTGAAGACAGCTTGCAACGGCTCGGCCTACCTACAATTGACCTGCTGGTGATCCACGACCTGGACTTTTATTTCCACAAGAATGAAGCGCGGGTGCAGGCGTATCTAAACCAGTTGTTCACCAGCGGTTGGCGGGCGCTCGATGAATTGCGCCGCAGCGGCATGATCAAAGGGGTCGGCGCCGGCGTCAATGAACTGGGCATGATTCCCCGCTTTCTCGATCTGGTCGATCTCGACTTCTTCCTGGTCGCCTATGGCTATAACCTGCTGACTCAGGTAATGTGGGCGGAAGAATTTCCGCGCTGCGCCGAACGCAATATCAGCATCATCATCGGTGCGGTCTTTGCATCGGGCATCTTGGCCACGGGGGCGGTGCCGGGCGCGCGCTATTTCTATGCCCCGGCCTCTGAAGAGATCATGGAGAAGACGCGTCAACTGGAAGCGGTCTGTCAACGCCACGGCGTCTCCCTGCCGGCCACCAACTTGCAATTCCTGCTGGCCAACCCGATTGTCGCCTCGATCATCCCCGGCGCCATCGCCCCGGAACAGGTGCAGTCGAATGTCAAGCTGGTGCAACAGCCAATTCCCGCCGCGCTCTGGGCGGAGTTGAAACAGGAAGGCTTATTGCGCGAGGATGCGCCAACACCGTAAGCGCTTTACCGCGAACGCGATTCGTCCCGTAGGGACGGATGAATTTAGAGAAAGGTATCATCTTTTTCCGTCTCTAAACTCATGCGTCCCTACGGGAGAAAGAACAATTACACCAGGCGGCATCGACTGCTCAAAATTCTAGGCATCAAACCGATCCAAACGGAAGCGCTCGATTGGTTGGCTGGGGGCTTCACCTAGCGCTAACTCCGACAGCAGCTTGCCGACAAGGGCGGAGAACTTGAAACCATGTCCAGAGAAGCCCGCACCGATGATCACGTTGGGGTGGTGGGGGTGCGGCCCGATGAGAAAGTCGCGATCAGGCGTCAGGGTGTACATGCAAGTGCTGCCCTCGACATAGGTAAAGCCAGCATTGGGCATGATCTCATTCAACCACCCTTGCAGCTCATCCCGCTTGCCCAGATCCAGGGTGCGATCCACCGTGGTCGGATCGGTCACATAGCCCAGGTTATCATCCGCTACCTTCAACCCAGGGCCGTGGAATGGAAAACCATAGAAGTTGGCGTCATAGTCGCCATAGACCGGTAACTGTTCGGGGCGAAAACCTGTCGGCTGGACTGGACGGAAATAGAATTTTTGTTGCCGGGTCACACGCAGCCGTTGCGCCAGTGTGGACAAACCAAGATCACGGAAGAGTTGACTCGCCCACGGTCCCGGCGCCACCACCAGACGGTTGCAAACATAGCGCCCAGCCGCCGTTTCGACCACAGGCCGTTCACCACGCAAGTCGATGCCATGCACAACAAGACCGGCATGAACCGTCGCCCCCAATCGTTGCGCCTGCGCCACATGGGCTTGCACCGCCAGGGTGGCATTCAGAAACCCACTGCGCGGCACAAAACAGGCTTCAGCGGTAGAGGGTAGCCGTAAAACGGGCCAACGCGCCGTCACTTCGGCGCTAGTCAACCGTTCATACGGCGATTGAGCCGCTTCGATTGCTTGAAGGCTTTGCATCAACAGCGTATTGCCCGGTTGCGCAAAGAAGAGATTGCCGCACAAAGTCAAAATAGTTTCACCGGCGCAGCTTTCCAATTCGCGCCAGAGGGGAATGGCCGCTTCCGCCAGTTGGGTATAGAGCAGATCTTCGTAAAAGGTGCGAAAGACGCGCGACTGTCCGCCGGAACTCCCCAGCGCATGACCAATGGCAAATTGCTCAATTCCGACTGGGGTAACGCCCCGTCGCGCCAATTGATAGAGCGCCGCGCTGCCCATTGCGCCCAAGCCCAGGACAAGGACATCGACATTTGTTTGCATCATCACCTCTTCTCATGAGACAGGAATCTCTTTTGCTCTATTATAGGCTGATTGGCTCTTCGCGGCAATCAGCGCCCTTTGCTTTTGCGCGCCGCATTGACAGCGAGGGATCACCATGTTAGATTACTATCAGTAGACCGCAACAGCCCGCTCCTAGCCGCACCCCAGCAGGGGTTCCCGGTGACGGGCGCAGGTCACGGACCGGCTGAGAGCGTTGCGGTCTACTGACTATAGAAATCAACCACAAGCATCGTGATTTGCTACAGAGAAAGCGAGAAACGCAATGGGCAACTATCGTGTCGGCGTGATTGGCTGTCGCGGCATTGGCGTGCAACATGCCGCCGGGTTGGTGGGGTTGGACAATGTGGAACTGGCGGCAGCCTGTGATCTGGCGCCGGCCATGTTGCAGAGCTTTCAGGCCGAATGGCAAGCAACCTGGCCTCAGTTGGCGCTCTACACCAGCCACAAGGAGATGCTGGCTAAGGAGCGACTTGATATTGTTACTGTCGCCACCTCGGATCATCGCCATGCTGATCTGGTGGTGGATGCGGCCAACGCCGGGGTCAAGGGCATCTTTTGTGAAAAACCGATGGCGACGAGTCTGGCCGATGCTGACCGCATGGTGGCGGCCGTTGAGCGCAATAACACCATTCTTTCGATTGACCATACCCGCCGCTGGTTTCCGCTCTGGCGCCATCTCAAAGAAGCAGTCGTCGATCAAGGGGTGATTGGTTCTGTGCAATATCTGGTGGGGACCCTGAATGGCGAACGCGCCATGTTGTTTCGCAATGGCACCCACCTGATCGACGCCATCTGCTGGTTTGCCGGCGCCGACCCGGCTTGGGTCTTTGCCGAGTTGGAAGCGGGGTACGAGGATTACACCGAGTACCGGGGCGACGGCGGTCATGTCCCGGCAACCGAGCCATCGGCCAGCGGTTATATCCACTTTGCCAATGGTGTACGCGCTTTTTACGGCGGTGGCTCCAAACAGACGCCAGCGCCGAAGTTTCGCCTGGAAATTGTTGGCGCTGATGGCTACATCCTCGTCGACAGCGATCAAGAAGCGACCCTCTACAAGGGCAACACCACCGAGACGATTGTTGCGCCCCAGTGGCCCGTCATTGGCATCGCCGCCGGTGTCCAGGAATTGGTGCGGCTGGTCGATCAAGGCGGCACGCCCATCTCCTCCGGCCGCGATGGACACAAGGTGGTGGCGATCATGATGGGTTTTCTTGAGTCACAGCGGCGGGGCAATGTGCGGGTTGATCTGCTGCGCAGCGTGTAAGTAGAGATTGGGAGATTAAGAGATTGGGTTTCTGAATCTCTCAATCTCTTAATCTCTTAATCTCTATTTACTCTGCATACGGATGCGTCCGTTGTTGCAACGGCAACGTTACCCGTCCACCGGCGGCATGAGCGGCGGCAATGGCCTGGATCAGTTCGAGCGAACCGCGGGCGCGTTGGCCGCTGCTCAGGGGTTCCCGATCTTCTTCGATGGCGGCCAGCAGATCCAGCACCAACCGGCGGTTGCAATGTTGCACCAACGCTTCCGAAGAGACCGGCGCTGTGCCGGGCGTTTCGCCGGCCACGGTCCCCGGCACCGTGATTAAACTCCAGTGATCAACATATTCGTCCGGGGGCGCACCAACGGCCTGCGAGTCGCGAGTTGGGTTGTTGGCATAAATATCGCGACGGAACGTTAAGGGCGCGCCCGGGACGACATAAGGGCGTGGGTAGCGCATCAGCCGTTTGTTAAAACCGCCGCGCAGGGCAAGCTGCCCCCGTTCGCCGATCAGATCCAGGCCAAAATATTCCTCGGCCATGCCCAACCCGGCAAAGGATTCAAAGAAGCCGATGACATCGTTGGCAAAGCCAAAGGTGGCGCGCAAACCGTCGCCGGCAATGGGACCGATGCCTTCCTCGCCCAGGCGCACGTCTGCCGGTCCAGCCAAGCGCGAGCCGACCAGGAGTTCACCACTCGCCCAAGTCGCGTCGCCGGCAAAGAGACGCATGAGATCCAACACATGGGTGCCCAACACCATGAGATCCTGGCCGCCGCCCCGGTGATCCATCTTGCCGTAGCCGCGCACCTGACGCAGTCGCCCAATCTCGCCGCTTGCCACCAAGCGTTGGGCATGAAGCGTTGCCGGGTGCAGCCGCCCCTGGTGCGCGACCGCCATCTTCACACCGGCCTTGGCGCAGGCATCCAGCATCACATCTGCTTCGGCCAACGAGGGGGCCAAGGGTTTCTCCAAGAAGATATGCGCGCCCGCGGCAGCCGCGGCTGTCACCATCGCCACCCGTTCACCCAGCCAACGGGGACCAATCGCCACCAGATCAGGTTTTTCGCGTTCTAGCATCTCCCGATAATCGGCATAGGCGCGAGCCGCGCCCATGTGCGCCTGTGCCTGTTGACGCCCTGTTTCCACCGGGTCGGCGACGGCCACAACTTCAATCATGGGTAGATCACAGAAAGCCACATCGAGACCATGTCCATAATTGCCCTGTCCGGTATGACCGATGACAGCAGCACGATAGCGTCTTCCCTGCTCCACGATACGCCCTCCTTCAACCTATCCTTGCTGATCGGGTGCGAGTTCACTCACAATGATTTTGAGCGCTTTGAGGATGCGCAGGATCTCGATCAGTTCCGGTTGTTGCAAGGCATTATGCCCGTTAGAGATGGCATAATGCTTTTCTTGTAAGACCATAAAAAACCAGTCCCGTCCAATGACGTAACAGCCATAGAGGGGGTCAGATTTCGGATTGAGCCGTTGCCCGACCAGCATAGCGGCCAACGCCTGTCCTGCCGGATCGCCGTTGGGGTCGCGTTGACGCTTGTATTCGGCAAAGGCGAAATAGGGGATCTCCGGTTCATAGTAACCAGAAGCAATTAGCCCATCCGGTTCCCCCTTGAGCAAATAATCATCAACGGTTGCTTCAATATGTCGTTGAGCAAACAAATTATACCGGTAGGGATCCGTAAATTTAACGATGCTAAAGATCGGGCCGATGAAATGGAGTGACAATTCTTGTTCATGCCAACTATTGGCATTCACTTGCAGCAGATCTTGTAGATCAGCTAGTTTGTTCAGGTCAAGCTCAGACAACTGCTCCACCGTGCTACGCTGAACCCAATCGGTGAGCGCGGGAAGCGCCATGACGTTGCGTAGGCCAAACGCTTTATCAAGTAAGGGCAGGGTGCATTGACTAAAATGGAGTGTGGTAGGCATGGTTAACTCCTTTAGGGACACGCCAATCTTTTTCTTTGGCTTGGCTTTGCCTGCCAAACCTCTCATGAAAAGTATACCACTGTATCCAGCCTCGCTAAAAAAAATCAGGCAACTACTCTGTCACCGCCGTATCCTGTCACCTTGTTATCTCTGCCTGCCACACATCCAACGGATGCCGGCGCTCCACCAGCGGCAAGGCGACTGGCGCGCCCTGGCGGTGCGACACATAGACCGCCATCAACGACTCTAGCGAAATCAGCCCATCGCGCCCGCTGGCGACATGTTCACGACCTTCTTCTATCGCTGCCACCATCTCTTGCGCCATCCATTGACAGAGCAGCCGCCCCGCCTCGCGGTTATCGACAGCAAAATAAGCCTCGCTGCCGGGGATGGCGACTGGCTCCCAGCGGTCATGCTCGGCGAAGGTGTGACCGCGGCGGCGGTACAGGTATTTGGAAAAGCCGCCACGCACGGCCAACGCCCCCTCCGTGCCGATCACATCAATGCCATCATAACTGGCGTCGGCCTTGGGCAGGTTGTGGAAACGCGCCACCGCCTGCACCTCGCCAGCAAAGCCCAACACCACGGTGCCCCGTTCACCCAGCACTAGACCACAATCACGGTCGGTCGGTTTGGCGACCTGGCTGTGCATGATCTCAGCCGGCGTGGCGGCATGGGCCGCCGCGCCCACCCCGGTGCTGAGACGGGCATAGACCCATTCCAGTTCATCAGCGCAACGCCCATCGGCCAGAATGCGCCGACTGAGCAGAAAGCGCGCTTCGTCAAAGCCATCTCCCTAAACTCAAGTGTCCCTACGGGACAGGTTATGGCTTTTCTGTGTTTGACAAAGCATCTGTGTCGATCTATCCTAGAATGACCAGGGTTTGCGCACAGCGGGATGCAATGACAAGGAGCGACAGTGATGAAACTCTCGCCACAGCAGGTGGAACAGTTCTGGCAAGATGGCTTTTTGATTGTCGAGAATTTGCTGAATGAGCAGGCACTGACCACCCTGCGGGAACGGGCTGAATGGGTGGCGACCGGGCAGGCGCCCCACATTGACCGGCAGCGGCTCCAAGTCGAGCCGGGTGTGGCTGCCGGGGAAGCCAGCGCCGCCACCTATGCCGATTCGCTGCGCAAAATGTCGCATCTGGCCTTTAGCGATCCGGTCTTTGCCGCCCATGCCCGTCATCCCGGAATTTTGGATGTGGTTGAAGCGCTGTTGGGACCTGATCTCAAGCTGTATCAAGACCAACTCTTTATGAAGCCGCCGCGCATTGGCTCACGTCAGCGCTATCATCAAGATGCGCCGCTCGGTTTCTACATCGATCCGCCGGCCATGGTCACCTGTTGGGCAGCGCTCGACGATGCGACCATTGACAATGGCTGTCTCTGGATGTTGCCGGGGACGCACCGCTTTGGCGTGATCGACAAGAGCAAATGGGAAGAGTACGAAGAGCTATCGCTGACGGGCCAATTGCCGGCGGAACAGCCCATTGAACTGAAGGCAGGCAGTTGCAGCTTTCATCATGGCCTGATTCTCCACTGTAGCCGGCTCAATTTGTCCGATCGGCGGCGACGTGGCTATGCTACTCACTATGTCAGCGCCCACTGTCGCTACACCGGTGACCTGGTGCAAAATGACGCCTTGCTCGTGCGCGGGTCGTCACAACCGGGGTGTATTTAAGACGCAGGGAATCAGGCGCATGGCGGCTGGCGAATGCGGTCAATCACCATCTGCGAGAATGCTTTTATGTCTACCAAATCACCAACTTGGGCGCAACTCAAACAACAATTGAGCGCCTATGAAAAACCTGAATTGCTGGCGCTGCTTCAGGAACTCTATAAACTCAACACTGACAACAAAGTCTTCTTGACGACGCGCCTGCTGACGGTCGATCTCGATGAATTGGCTGAACCTTACCGCAAAGCCATTCGTGCGGAATTTAACCCGTCGCGCGGCTTTCCACGGCTCAATCTGCGGGCAGCGCGCAAGGCCATCACTGACTTTAAAAAAGCCTGCCACGACCCGGCGGCGATTGCCGACTTACTGATCTTCTACGTCGAACAGGGCGTCATCTGCACCAACAATTATGGGGATATCAGCGAAGGTTTCTATGCCAGCCTGGAATCGGTCTATGAAGAGGCGATTAAGACCATTACCCGGAGTGGTGATGCGGCAATGGTTGAAAATTTTCGTCCTCGCCTGCGTCGGATCGTCCGTGACACCAGCGACATTGGCTGGGGTTTTCATGATGAACTGCGCCGGCTCTATCGTGAAGAGTACCCGCCGGAATAAGCACGATTAATTTGACATTTTCCTACCTCTCGTTTACGATTGCCCCTTGCCGGTGCCTTGCCACCCAACGCGCCGGCGCTGACTGACGATTGCAACGACGGAAGTAACCTATGCTTTTATCTCTGCTACGCCGCTACGAAGGCTGGTTTTCGTTTGCCTTCGTACTGGCCCTGATCATTGCCGGTTTTGCCGGTTTTCAAACGTTTTTTGGCTATCAACCGCCGCCGACGCCGACGCCGGTAGCGGTGGCCCAAGCGAATACACCAACGGTCCCTGCCACCCCAACCGCGACTACTACGACTACCGCCACACCGACGACAACAGCACCACCAACAGCACCACCAACGGCAACGCCACCCCCCTCGCCCACAGCCGTTCCCTCCTTGCTACCAACCGATACGGTTGCCCCACCCCCGTCGCCAACGGCAACGCCCCTACCGACTGACACGCCGTTACCCACCGCCACGCCCGTCCCACCGGTTAATCAGCCGCCGGTGGTGCAAGCCGCGCTCGTCCCCATCGACATCGACGATGACCGGGAAGCTGGCCGCTTCCAGATTCAAGTCACCGCCACTGACCCAGAGAATGCGTTGCAGGGGACGCTGATCATTCTCAAGCTACCACCCAGCGCTCAGGAACGCAAGGTCAAGCAGAAAGAAGGGCGTAAGACCGAACTCCAATTTACCAACAAGCAACTGGAAATCAAAGCACCCGATCCCCAGGCGATCCTCCACCAGATCAACGCCTATGGCGGCATTATCGTCCAAAACGGTGAGCAAATTGATCTGCGTTTCAAGAAGAAAGGAGAGGGCGAGCTACGCCTAGCGGAAAACGGCTGGCGACTGGAAGGACGCGCTATTGAACTGCAAGTCATTGCTATCGATAGCGCCGGTTTGACCAGCACGACGCAGGTAGTGGGCTGTCTGCAAGAAAGTTGTTGAACTGAGCAAAGGCAGATCGCCCCAAACCACCTTTCAAAGTTGATGATACTGTAGGAAATTTCTGCACCGAAAGGAAAATAGAATAATGCTTCACAATAGGCCGTGGTATAATCGATGTTGAGCGGCGTGCTTATAATTGCTCAGAAATAAGAGGTGAAAGTGGCGACAACAATTACAGTCACCCTACCAGATGTGCTTTACATCCGTATCCAGGAAGCGGCCAAAGCAACAGCAATGACACAGGATGAAGTTTTAAGCCAATCCGTTGCGCTGACTCTGCCTGAATTGGAAGTTGATTTGCCGGATGAGCTGCGGACAGAGTTTCGCGCCATGAGTCTTGCCAGCGACACAAAACTTTGGGAAATCGCACGCGGTCAAATGGACAAGCAACGCCAGCAGCAGCTTGAACAATTAGCTAATTTACAAAAAGAACGTGCTTTAAGTGTCGGTGAACAAACGGCGCTATCTCGACTTTTCAGAGAAGCCGAATCATTTATGCTACGAAAAGCAGAAGCCTTCGCACTATTAGCTCGCCGTGGCTATAAAGTTTTCCCAACTCCAGAATCATAAACTGACAACTGGTTGGTTATTATGCCGATTTCTGTTGCTTTGCGTGCACAAATTGTCAAGCGTGACAAATATCGCTGTCGCTACTGTTGGACAAGTGAATATAACTCTGGGCTAGAAATGCATGTTGACCACATTACTCCTGAGTCAAAAGGTGGTTCATCCACACCAGATAACCTCTGTGCAGCTTGTTTCTCTTGCAATACACGTAAGCAAGCGAGATCGCACGCCATTGATCCAGCAACAGGTGTCATCACTGAACTATTTCACCCGCTACAACAGCACTGGCAAGATCATTTTGCATGGGACGAGTTGAAAACTTCGATTATCGGCCTGACTGCCTGTGGCCGAGCGACCATTGCTGCGCTATCAATGAACAACGAAACGATTGTACGGGCGCGTCGTCGTTGGGTCAATGGTGGTTGGCACCCACCAACAGACTAACAATGGATTAATGGTTGCTGACAGAAAATCCCCATTTGACAACCCGCCTACCAACAGAAAACGCCGCCCCAAGTGCCCAAAACACTTAAGGCGGCTCGCTTTCCAAACTGTCTCGAACCAGTCTGGCCAGCTGGGTTATTGTATGAACTCGCCAAACGGCTGGACGAACTGGAACGACGGTTGCGTCACCTGGAACAGCGCGCTACGCCGTAACGCGCAGCATACGTTGCAGGGGTCAACCGGTGTTGCTGTGATGCGAGCCGCTGTGACCCCTGCAACGTACGCATGAATCAACCAGAGATGACTACTCGATCAGCCGTACCGTGTGGGCATCGATCCACGGCCAATCGATCTCCATACCGAGGCCGGGCTTTTCCCAAGGGCCGACGGTGCCGTCCGGGGCGATCTCCGTCGAGGCGGTGTGGGTGCCGGGTGGGATGAAGAAGCCCTCCGGTTGGAGCGACTCGAAGTAGCGGCAGTTCGGGATGGCGCAGGCGACGTGGAGGCAGGGAATCATCCAGCCGTGGATGGCGCATTGCATCCCGAAGGCTTCACAGATGTGGGCCGTCTTCATGACGCCCGTGAGACCGCCCTTCATCTTGAGGATCGGGTCGGTGAGGATGATGTCGGCGGCGCCGGCCATGATGTGGTCAAGGGCATTGAAGGGGCCGCCAACTGTGGCTTCGGCTACGGCCAGCGGGATGGTCAACGCGTCGGCCAGGCGTGCTAAGGCCGTGAGGTTCAGGTGGTCCATTGGCTCTTCGTACCAATAGTAATTCAGGTCTTCGAGAACACGGCCCAGGTAAAGCGCATCCTCATAGGTGAACATGCTGGAAGCGTCGTACATCAACACAATCTCGTCACCGACATGTTTCCGCAGGGCGCGGAAGAGGTCGGCATCGTCCTGCACCCGACCCCAGGCATGGAGTTTGATCGCCTTGTAACCGCGGCTCAACACATCATCAGCGAGGTCGAGAAATTCCGGGATCGAATCCAGGGTCAGCGTGCTGGCGTAGGCCGGCAGACGGTTGCGCGCACCACCCAGTAGGCGATAGACCGGCTGACCGGTGACTTTGCCCATAAGATCCCACAGGGCCACATCCACGGCATCGATAGCGCCGCCAATGGTCGAACTGCGCAGGTTGCGCCAGAGATCCTGCCAGATCTCCTCAATGCGCAGCGGGTCGCGCCCGATGAGCTTCCATTTGATCTCGTCGATGTTGGCGTCACCCCAGTGGGTACTGTGGCCTTCCACCCCTTCATCGGTCAGGATGCGGAGGAGCGTTTCACGCCCTTTCGGTCCGCCACGGGGCAACCCATCGCGCCAGTGATGGGGCGGGCGCGCCCATTCCAAGACGTGGACTTTCAGGTCGGTGATTTTCATCCGAATGGCTCCTTTTGTTTCACTCGTAACCTTGGACATCCCCCAAACCGGTCATTTCGTGGGTCGCATTCATAAAGATGGGGCATCGTTTCATCCATCATTGGCGTTCATCACCAGCGCATTGGGTTCATGTGCCGACAGTGTCTCAGTAACCGGCGCTGACTACGCGCCGGTCAGTGGAGCGACGACCACTAGAACGTCGAAATCTGAATCTCCTTCGCCGTAATAAACTCCAACAGCGCCGGCGTGCCTTCTTGGGTCTTTTGGATGCCCCGTTTAATGGCCGGGATGATCTGATCGGGCGTTGTCACTCGTTCGCCGTAGCCGCCAAAGGCTTTGGCCATGTCGGCGTAGTTGCCGGAGATGTCGGTCGAGCGATATTTCTCGGTCGAGACCTGCATGATCGGCAACTCAATCGCCATCGAGAAGTTGTTGAGCAGAATCGAGAGGATCGGAATCCGCTCGCGCACGGCGGTCTCAAAGTCCATGCCGGTGAAGCCGATAGCGGCGTCGCCCCAGACGTTGATACAAATTTTGTTGGGATTGAGCAGTTTCGCCCCCATCGCCAGCCCCAGGCCGTAGCCCAGTTGGGTCGTCTTGCCCCAGCCAATGTAGGAGAGCGGCAACGACGATTCCCAGAAAGGCGACAACTGGTCGCGCGGGCTACCGGCGTCATGGGTGATGATGGCGTTGTTCGGATCCACTGTATGGATCAGATCCCAAATCACACGATAAGGGGAGAGCGGTGTCTCATTGCTGGTCAGCTTCGGCTTCCATTGCGCCAGCCACGCTTCCTTGCCCTGTTTGATCGACGCGGTTAAGGCGTCGCGGCGACCACGGGGCTTGCCGCCCAGCCGTTCACGGAGCGCTTCATTCAACATCTGCAAGGTCAACTTGGCATCGCCGACCAGTGCATGGGCCACCGGCAGATCCTTGTTGATGTCCGCCGGGTCGAGGGTGGCGTGGATCAACGTCTTGCCCGCCGGCACTTTGATGCCAAAGCTGGTGATAGTAAAGCTGTTGCCAATGCCAAAGATCACGTCAGCGTTGTTCATAGCATCCCAGACCGGGCGGGGCATGGCGCGATTGGCACAGCCTAACGCCAGCGGATGCGTTTCCGGGAAAGCGCTCTTGCCGGAGAGAGTAGTTGTCACCGGCGCTTCGAGCAATTCGGCCAGTTCACGCAACTCGTCCCACGCCTGGGCATAATGCACCCCCTGGCCGGCATAGATCACCGGCCGTTCAGCGGCGATCAACATAGCGGCGGCCTTGTCCACATCATCAGCGGCGGGGGCGTAGCGGGTGTGGAGCGCCGGGGTGTAATTCCAATCATCGGGCGCTTCGGCATGGATCAGATCGGCGGGGATCTCCACTAGCGCCGGGCGGGGGCGACCATTGCGCACGGCATGGAAGGCGCGCCGCATGAGCGCCACCGTCGCCTCCGGCATCATCAGTTGTTCACAGGACTTGGTGATGTGCTTATAGTTCAGCGCCGAGCTAAAGTTGGGATCGACATTGGCAATGTTACGTGCATAGCCCATGGGCAACACCACAATCGGCGACGATTCGCCATAGGCTTGGGCCACGCCGCCAAAGGCATTTTCGGTGCCGGGGCCATGTTGCATACAGAAGACGCCAATCTTCTGACCAGAGGAGAGACGGCCCACGGCGTCGGCCATGTGCAGACCAATGCGCTCCTGGCGCACAATGATCGTGCGGATGTCCACCTTGGCCGCCGCCTCAATCAGGTGGTTGACGGGATAGGCAAAGAGGTATTCCACCCCCTCGGCCTTCAAAATGCGGGCAATGATGTCAGCAACTTTCACTTGGTTTCCTCCTGTTTTGCTTGGGTATTAGATATTAGATGATATTAGATATTGGGTATTGGGTTATTCGACACTACACACAATACCCAATATCCAATACCCAATACCCAATATCTAAATTTCACGCTACTTCAAACGCCAGGGTGGCATAGCGTTGTACTGCTTCATGATCCAATGCAACCCCCAACCCCGGTCGATCCGGCACCAGGGCATGGGCATCGCCATAGGCCATGTGCGGGGTGATCAACGTATGTTCACGCACCCATTCACTCTGCATATCACTGGGCAGCACACAGTTGCGGGCGCAGGCGGCGGCATGGAGACGGACATGTTGCAAGACGCCTAGTTCCAACGAACTGCCCTGCCAGCAATCCTTCTGCTGAAATTCGACCACCGGCGTCATGTGCAGGAAATCATACGCGCCGGCGCCGCCCAGGTTATAAGTGTCGGCCAGCCCCTCGCGTATAGACAATCGCAGCACTTCTTCATTACGCGCATGAGAGGCGATGGTGAGCGGGAAGCATTGGCGCGCCTTGTGCCAGTCATCAACGGCGCGCCAGGGGAAGGGGTCTTCAATCTGGATGGTAAAGGGCAGTTTGGAGAGCGCTTCAAAGTAGCGTGCCGCCTCGCGCATGGACCGCCAGGCGGTCATTGGGTCGATGGTAAAGCGGAAATCGTGGGGAATGTCGGCAGCAATGGTGAGGATCGCTTGCACCGTGTCGCCGGCCATGTTGGATTTCATCTTCATGCCACGCAGGCCGCGTTCTTTGGCTTCATGCACCAGCGCGAGCAGCGTCTCTGGCCCTGGCCGGTTGACCCAAAAATCGGTGGCGACCGCTTTGCGCACGGCCCCGCCCAAGAATTGATGGGCCGGCAACCCCGCCGCTTTTCCCATGGCGTCCAGCCAGAGCGCTTCCACCAATTCATAGCTCTTGCCATTGCTGAGATCCCACGAGTAGACGGGGTAGCTGGGTGGCAGGCCAATCGGATCGAAATCTTGCATCCAGATGGTGGCCGGGGTAAAGCTTTGCAGGTTGCGCCCCAAGAGATCGCGCAGGGTCGCCTCGACTACTTCACGCGCTGTCCCGCGCCCACTCTCGCCCACCGCCGTAAAACCGCTGGAAGTGACGCCCTCGATCAGGTGGATTGGCATCTCCGGCCAACTAGTGCTGCCGGTGTAGACCGGGCTTTTTCCCCCCGGCGCCGAAAGAATATCCGCCCGCGCCGGCACCACCACTTGCCAGACGCGAAATTTGGTAAAGGTCAGTTGCTCACTCACGCGATTCTCCTCCCTATTGGTTGTATCGTCGGAGCGGTATGGAAACCCATCGGCATGGAGGTAAGCGTTTTCCCAAGTGTCGTAAGGGGTGACAGATGATTCTTTAGGGTTTCCCAGAGAAGCCTTCGCGCCATGCCGATGGGTTACAAACCGCGCCTACCCTATTCGTTGACTATGCACCGGCCCCTGCAACACCCGTGCATAGAGATCATTCCACTCCGGTGTGCCGTCTTCGTCCCAGATTTCCAGGTTGACCCCTGGCTCTTGCACGGGGTAATTGCCAGCCATAAACGCCGGCCAGCAATGGTCCCGCATGGTGGCAAAATGGACGACGCGCCCGCCCGGCCAAACCACCGAAAGAATATGGCGTGGTTGCGCCACTTTGTTGCCATTGGTGAGATCCAGTTGATAACGCGCCAGCGCCGCTTCATCGACTTCAACGCCCAAGCCCGGTCCGTCGGGGGTTTTGAGGAAACCCTGTTGAATGGTCAACGGCTCGGTGAGCAGATCGTCGCTGTAATTATTCAGACAGGTGATCGCCGGCCATTGGGCAGAGGGCAAGACCGCGCCCAAATGGGCCGCAAATGCGGTTACCAACCCCGTGCCGACTAGTTGCAGCCAGAAGGGTTTGGCAAACTCAGCCGCCAATGCACCCTGGCGCAACACATTGGCGACCCCACCGCCAACGACAAAGCCATCACAGACGGCTTCTTGTACGGCCGTGGGGAACGGTGGTACGCCAAAATGGAGCGCAATGGGACGATTGGTTTTGCGCCGCAACTCGCGCAACCCCTCGACATCCGTTTGGGGAATCGGCCCTTCATAGATGGAAACACGCTCATAGCTGTCGAGCTTTTGCAGCACTGGCGCTGCGTTGCCCACATTGAGCAACATGCTGTTCCAATCCAGATCCAGCTTGTAGTGGGGTGGGGTCACAGCACTGACGGCCTCAACTTGGGCATAGACATCGATCCAGGGGCGGGTCTTGAATTTATGGCAGAGATAGCCCGCAGCCAGGGCATCGTGCGCCTCGCCGGCCAGGTCTTCCGGCCCCATTTTGGTATTCCACCAGGCAATCGGACACCAGTCGCGCACCTTGGGCAGATTGAAGAGGCGGTAGACTGGTGTATCGAGCGCCTTGCCGACAAGGTCATAGATCGCCATCTGCAAGCCGGCGCCCAGACTATCGTCACCCAGAAAATCGGTCGGATTGCGCCCCTTCACCTGTTGGATCGCCGCCTCCGGCACGGCCCGCCAGGTGTAATGGGGCAGCGTTTCGCCATAGCCAACCAGGCCGGCATCGGTACTGATCCGAATGATCTCCACCACCTGCCATTGCCAGACCAACAACGCATTCCACTTCTGTACACGCGGCGTAAAAGGCACTCGCAGCGTGATCCGTTCCACATCGGTAATTCGGAGCTTGGCGTTCATACGGGTTTCCTTTTCATTAGTCCGTAGTCCAAAGTCCGTAGTCCGTAGTTCGGTATATCGACTCTGGACTACGGACTTTGGACTACAGACTACTTTTGACTGCCAATTCCTTTGGCTTCATTGAGTAGTTGCTCCACCCGGTCCACCAGCGTCTGGTCAACGGCCGTAGCGCCGGGGATCGAGCGGGCGGTCGGGGGCAGGGGGACAGTGCGAATGGCCCCCTTGAGCGTATCAAAGGCGACAATCGTTTCGTCTACCTTGTCATGCAGTTTATCGTTGACGGCGCGCAAGTTGGCGGTCTCCTTTTGGGCCAGAGCAGCCAGTAGGCGATCTTGTAACGAGCGGAAGATCGATGTGCCGGCGGAACCGGCAATGATCGCCGTCGCCAGCAGCTTCACCAAGCTCTCCGGGTTGACCACCACCAGGGAAGCCACGGCAGCAAAGGCACCAATGACGACCCGCGCCCAAATACCCAGGTCATACATATACGAAGCAATGGCGTGGGGATTTTCCATCTGCTCGGCGGCGGTCAGGCGATGGGGCATTTCAATGTTGCCGTGCAAAATCAACAGTTCATAGACAACACCGCCCAGCGCGCCGCCCACCAAGGTGACAGCAAGCGCCGCCCAGAGCGGCAGGTTGGCTAAGGTCTCTCCAGTCATGTGGTAACTCCAAACATGCGAATGAGGATAAATGATCAATCTACGATACTATAGGGGGCGTGAGGCAGTTTTGTCAAATGTAAAATTTTGAGTGGATAGTGGATAGTACCATTCACTATCCACCATCCACCACCCAACTTGTGGTCGATTCACAATTTTCAGGTATACTATAGCTGATTGATTCTTTGTGTAACGAATACGAATCACAGATATGACGCTACAAATTCAACTCTTTGGCGACTTTGCCTTGACCTACAATGGCGCGCCGCTGGCGGGCTTCAATACGCCCAAATTGCAACTGCTGGTGGCCTACCTGGCCATGCATCGCGACGCACCGCAGTCGCGCCAAGCGTTGGCCTACCTTTTCTGGCCCGATTCCAATGATTCCCAGGCGCGCACCAACCTGCGCAACGCCATCCACCTGCTGCGTAACACCTTGCCGGAGGTTGACCAATTTGTGCGCATTGACAACCAGACCATGCAATGGCGTAGCGACAGCCCCTACAGCCTGGATGTGGCCGACTTTGCAGCGGGGCTACAGCGGGCAGCCACCTTGAAAGATCCCGTCGCCGCGCTGGAACTGCTCAAAACCACCCTGAGTTTATACCGGGGTGAATTGCTCAAAGATTTTTACGATGACTGGATTCTGCGCGACCGCGAACAGTGGCAGGAGCGCTATCTAGGCGCGCTCGAACAGACGAGCAAGGTGGCCGAACAGCAGCGCGACTACCGCACCGCCATCGACTACAGTCGTCGCCTCTTGCAAAGCGACCCCTTGCGCGAAGAGAGCTATGCCCGCCTTATGCAACTCTATGCCTTACAAGGCGACCGGGCCACGGCGCTGCGCGTCTACCACAACTGCGCTACGATTCTGGTGCGCGAACTAGGCGTGGAACCAGGGCCGGTGACCCAAGGCATCTACGAACGGTTGCTCAACCTGGAAGAGAGCCAACCGGCCATCGCTCCGCTGCGCACCGCCGCCCCACTCGTGGGTCGTCAAGCGGATTGGGAAGCATTACAAGCGCTCTGGCGCCAGACCCAAACCGGTCAACCGCGGCTCCTGTTGCTCACCGGTGAAGCCGGCATCGGCAAGACGCGCCTGGCCGAAGAATTTCTGGATTGGGCGGCGCGCCAGGGAGTTGTCACCGCCATGGCGCACTGTTATGCGGCCGGAAGCCGTTTTGCGCTGGCGCCGGTGCAGGAGTGGCTGCGGGCGCCGGTTCTTCAAAAGAGCCGGCAGGCGGTTGATGCGGTTTGGCGCAGTGAAGCATCCCGCCTGCTCCCCGAATTACTAACCGAGCAGAAGGGGGTTGTCCAGCCGCCGCCGCTGGCCGAAAACTGGCAACGTCAACGGCTCTTTGAAGCGCTGACCCGCTTGACACTGCACGGCCAACCGGCCTTGCTTCTCCTGCTGGACGACATCCAGTGGTGCGATGAGGATACACTGGCCTGGCTACACTATCTGCTACGCTTTGACCCGGCGGCCAAAGTACTGATCCTCGCCACGGCGCGTCAGGAGGAGATGCAGCAAGAACAACCCCTGCTCGCCTTTCTCGCCCAGTTGCGCCAGACCGATTTACTACACGAACAAACACTCAACCGGCTCACCCCCGCCGACACGGCCACGCTGGTTGCCAATTTGACCGGTCACACCGCTGAACAAAATCGCGCCGGCGCGATTTACGCCGAAACCGAGGGCAACCCGCTCTTTATTGTCGAGATGGTGCGCGCTCACCTGGGCCAAGAGGAAAAGCCGACGGTTGCGGCGCCGACGCGCCCAGCCGAACGCACCTCCCCAAACGCGTCGGCGCTGCCGCCCAAAGTTCACGCTGTCATCGAAGCCCGCTTCACCCAACTCTCCGCCGAAGCGCATGACCTGGCGCGGGTGGCGGCTGTCATTGGTCGCGCCTTTGATGCGGCTGTCTTGGGCAAAGCCAGTGAAAGCACCGAAGATGAACTGGTGCAAGGGCTGGATGAACTCTGGCAACATGGCATCATCCGCGAACAGGGCTTTAACCGCTTGGGGGTGGAAGCCTACGACTTTAGTCATGACAAACTACGCGAAGTTGCCTACCAGAGCCTCAGTTCGATCCGCCGTCGCTTGCTCCACCGGCGGGTCGGCGAGGCGCTGGAATTCTACCATGCAGCCCAGCTTGACGAGATCAGCCACCAGCTTGCCCACCATTATGAGCGGGGCGGCCTGATCGCCAAAGCCATCGGCTACTACGAGCGCACCGCCGCCGGCGCCCATCGCTTAGGCGCAGTGCAAGAGGCGGTCGGCTTTCTGACCCACGCCCAGACGCTCTTGCCCCTGTTGCCGAACGGCGATGAACAGACCCGTCTGGCGCTGGCCTTGCAGATCGCGCTAGGGCCGTTGATGCTGGCGACGAAAGGTTACGCAGCGCCGGAAGTCGAGCGCGCCTTTAGCGAGGCGTGGCGCCTCTGCCAACAGGTGGGCGACGCCCAGCAACGTTTTCAGGTTCTGTGGGGATTGGGACGGTTCTACCAGGTCAAGCCCGATCTTGCCAAAGGCACGGCCGCGGCCAGGGACCTGCTGGCACAGGCGCAAACCGAAGAAAACCCGGATCTGCTGCTCGAAGCCTACAGCATCGTCGGCACCCACTTCTTTCACAACGTGGCCCTGCGCGACGCCAAACAATATCTCGATGAGAGCCTGGCCCTCTACGATCAGGGGCGTCACACTCACCACGCCCTTGTCTACGGGCAAGACCCTGCTGTCGTCGGCCTCAGCTACGGCGCCTGGACGCGTTGGTGCCTCGGCTATCCACGCCAAGCGCTACAGCAGGCGCAGGAAGCCCTGACCCGTGCCGAAGCACTGGCCCATCCCTACAGCCGCGCCATTGCCATGACCTATATGACGGTGCAATATCAATTTTTGGGGGATGTGGCGGCTTGTCAGCGGCAAGCCGCGGCGACGATGGAACTGACCCGCACTTATGGCTTTACCCTCTGGCTGGCCTCGGCAACCTTTTTACATGGCTGGGCCGTAGCGGGGCAGGGGGACTTTGAACAGGGCATGAATCAGATGCAAGAAGGCATCGATCTCTTCCGCGCCACCGGCGCGGAATTGGGCGCAGCCTACTTTGCCGGTCTCCTGGCCGAGCGGCTGGGTCAGGTTGGCCAAAGCGAGATCGCAGTCGCCGTCATGGGTGAAGCCTTTGACCTGCTGGAACGCACCCAGGATCGCTGGTGCGAAGCCGAACTCTACCGTCTCAAAGCCGAACTATTGGCCCAGGTCAACGATCCCGCCATCTGGACCCTCCTGGGCCAGACCCCGGATGATTGTTATCAACAAGCGCTCGCTGTCGCCCGCCGCCAGGGCGCCCGCTGGTGGGAACTGCAAACCCTAATCAGCCTCTGCCGCCACTGGCAAGCCGACCCCCGCGCTGCCGACGCTCACACCCAACTCGCCGCTTGCTACCAATGGTTCACCGAAGGGCATGAACTGCCGCTGTTGCAACAGGCCCGTAGTATCTTGGATAGGTAGACAGGTAGACAGGGAGACAGGGAGACAGGTAAACAGGGAGACAGGGAGACAGGTTGACAGGTTGACAGGTTAGGGTTGACCCAGCCGACCCTGCGCCAGCGGATCTTCTCGTCAAAGTCCAGTTGCCAGCACTCATACACGCGATGGGCTGGGGCGAACTGGGCGTGCTGACCAGGTAGTTGGTGGTGTACACGGGGCTGCACCAGGCGCTCCCCCACTTGCTGAAAGTAGGCGCGCAACCGGGCGCTACTTGGTAAGCGTTGCCCGGTGCAGACCTATTTACCTGTCTACCCCAACGGCAGCACATAATGCACCTGTCGCGCCACCTCTTGGAAGCCGCAACTGGGGTAGAGATATTGACCGATGGGGTTGTGGGCCAGGGTTTCGATGCGCAGGTGCGCCATGCCTTGTTCTCTGGCATAGGCGATGGCGGTTTCGATCAATTGGCGACCAATGCCGGCCCCGCGATAGCCGGGGAGGACGCCCAGATTGGGAATGCCGCCAACTTTGGTCTCCGGGTCGATGCGAGTGGTGATGTAGCCGATCACCTGTTCATCGATTTCGGCGACAAAAATGCCGTCGGCATTGGCGGCAATGTCATTATCGATGTGGCGCACTTTGCGAAAACGCCAATCTTTGCCGTCGATCAGTCCATATCGATCTTCTATGGCGTGGTCAATTGAAACGCCTTCAAAGCAAATAGCTGTAATGGTTTTAATGATCTCGCGATCACCCTCCCGAAATTTGCGGATCAGCATAGATACCCACCCTGTTGATTGATAACGATAAGTTGTTTACAGCCCTACGAAGCTCAGGTGAGCTTCATAGGGCTGTTTTACGGAAACCACTGTGGTCGTTGGCCGGGGCTGGCGACTTGCCAGGTGCGACCACTCTCCACGTCCATGATCCAAACCGAAAGGGTAATCTCCGGCCCTTTGAGCGGCAGCTTGTGAAAGAGCAGCGCGCGACCATCGGGCGACCAGAGGGGCTGACCAAAATCGAAGGCGGGGTCGGCGGTGAGCGCCCTAGCGTCGCGCCCATCCTGCCGCATGAGCCAGAGTTGTTTGCCGGGGGTGGCGCCGGGGCCAGTAAATTCCTTGCGGCGGAAGGCCAGCCATTCGCCGGCGGGCGCCCAAGCCGGCGACCCATCTTCCACCAGTGCTTCGGCGCCGCTCAGATTGGTCTGCTGTTGCGTCACCGGATCGACCAGCCGCAAGTGGGTGACGTAGTTGCCGTTGATTGTTTCCGCGACGCCGATCACGACTTCATTGCGCAACGGGTGCCAGACCGCCGCTTCCCCCGACGTTGACGGATAAAACTGTTCGGTGTTGTTTTGCAGGTTATAGACGCCCACGCCGCCCAAGTCCGGCGAAACGTAGCTTAACCACTGGCTATCAGCCGACCAGCGCGGTTCAAAGGCGAGCTTCTGATCATCGGCAAAGGCTGGAAACGATTCGCCACTCGTCACATCCAGCAGCCACAAGCGGGGCGGACTGAGCGCCGCCGCCGAAAACTGGGTGGCATTGCGCCGGCTAAAGGCCAGCACCTGTCCATCCGCCGACCAGGACACACTGCTACAAACAGCGTTGGGGCAGGCCAGCAGGAGCGCAGGTGTCTGCTCCCCAGGACTGATCCGCCAGAGATCGCTCGTGCCATCTTCCTTCAATGCCGAAAAGACGATTTGACTGCCATCCGGCGCCACGGCAAATTCCCAAAGGCTGGTATTCAGTTGCGTTAGTTGCAAGGGGACTGTCGTAATGACCGCGCTTGCGTCTAATTGCGCCGGCGCCAGAAAAAGCTGTTCCTGGCCCGCCGCGTCAATAGTCGAATAGGCAACCTGAACACCGCCGGTGCGGAAACGCCAGCGCTGGGCGGCCCGTAATTCGCCCCCTAAATGGCCCGCCAAGCCCGGATTGATCGTTACCTGATAGTCGGTGTCAGGTTGCAAGGGCGTCGTCGGCACAAAGGTTAAGGTCTGATGATCAACCCGCACCGTCCCAGCCAGCGGTGGGATAAAGAAAAGTGCGTCCTTTGTTGTCGGCGGGTCCAACGGCTGGTCGAAGCGAATCTGCACATGGGTGCGCGTCGAGACATTCACGGCATCGGGAGCGGGCGTCAGCGCTACAATTTGTAATTGAATCTGGTCGCCCCGCCAGATCACCAGCCCGATCAGGGCAATGATGACAAGCATTGCGAGAGCGACTGTGCGGTCAAAGTGGCTGAGCGTTGTGGGTTTGAGTGAAGTAGTGGCCATATTGAATCATAGGCTTGAATTCATAAACCCGTAGATGAGGAGTTCGCACGTGGGCGTGCGAACTCCTCATCTACGGATACAAATAGGGCTGACTCGGCACATCAATCTTGCTGATCTGTTGCGCCACGACAAGCGGCAGCTTCCAACTCTCCTGTTTACTGCTGACAAAGCTGCCCGTCACCTCGACCCAGGTGTCGTTGGTCAGATTTTGGCTCTCCGGCGATTGCACAAGCAACCCGACCACGGCGGCATCGGCCACACAGCAACTGACAGTAAAACGAATCAGCATAAAGGTGTCGGCGCCATATTTTTCATCCTTGAAGACAAAGCCGCTCACCTTGACCGGTTGACCGGCCAACGCCGTGTTGGCATCGGGCAGGCGACGGAATTCGCGCCACCAGTCGAGAATATTCTTGTCGGTGGCGGCCTTTTCTCGTGGTTTGACAATGGCGCTGGGGGCCGTCACACTGGGACTGCTGTTGCTCAGTTGCAGATCCATGTCGCGATTGGCTAACGCGGCTGAACCGAGCGGTTGCGCCGGTGTCAACAACCCCAGGATCACCGGCAGCGCTACCAGGAAAGCGCCGCTCCACGTCAACCCATGACTATGGCCGTGACTGGCATGAGCTTGGTCGTGGTCATGGGAATGATCATGGCTGTGATCATGATCATGATGCTCATGCGTCGCCTGCACTTGCTTAGAATCGCTATAGCGGTAACTTAACCCCACCACCAGCAACCCCACCACAGCCAGCACAGTAAAGCCCATAAAGCGTTCGTTGATATAGTAGTAGAGCGTGCCGCTGACCAGATGGCTGTAGAAGAACAAGCCCAACGCAATGAGGAGCAACGCTTTGATGGTGTTCTGTAGACGGATCGAGCGCATTGATTTACCTCCAGTGGTTGGGCTAGTTTGTTGGTTCACTCGTTGGTTTCGACAGGCTCAACCAGCGGGTGAATCAACAAACTAGCCGCCAACATTCAAATTCCAAAAGATCCCAATCAGCAGCGTCAACAGGAAGGGCAGGACAATCAGATAGAACACCACCCGGCGTTGGAAGATGCCGAGGAACATGAGCGAACTTTTGATGTCCACCATGGGGCCGAAGGTGAGGAAGCTGATGATACTGCCGGTGCTAAAGACACCACTAAAGGCCAGCGCCAAAAAGGCGTCCACCGTAGAACAAACGGAAAGTACAAAGGCCAGCGCCTGCATTGCCAGCACGGAAAGCACCGGTCCTTGCCCGATAGCCAGCAAGGTGGTCTGTGGCACCAATGTCTGCATCGAGGCTGCCAAAATCGTGCCGATGATTAAATAGCGCGCCATGTCCAGAAAGTCATCGCCTGCTGTCATGAGCGCGCTTTGAATGCGGGCGCCCAAACGCTGGTTGGGATCAACCGCGTGATGATGGTGGTCATGAGATTGCACCCCCGGCAGCAACACCTCGCGTGGCTGGGCCAGGTGAAAGAGCAGACCGACAATGGCCGCCACCAGAAAGCTAAAGGCGACGCGTCCCCAGAGTACCGGCCCCCAGCCAAAGGCGGCATAGGTGCTAATCATCACCACCGGGTTGACCACCGGCGCCGCCAGTAGAAAGGCAATGCCGATGGAAGTGGGCAGCCCCTTTTCATAGAGCCGGCGCGTCACCGGCACCACGCCACATTCACAGACGGGGAAGAGCAAGCCCAGCGCCGCCCCTGACATCGCTGCCGGTAGCGCCCGCCGGGGCAAAAAGCGCGCTAATAGATCGTGATCTACAAAGATGGCAATAAAGCCGGAGACCAGCGAGCCGACCAGTAGAAAGGGCGCCGCTTCAATAAAGATGCCCAGAAAGATAGTAACAAAGGTCTGGAAGCGCTGCGCCAGAAAGATGCGCCCCCCGCCGGTCATCAGAGCATCTCCAAAGATGGCGCCCAACACCAGCAGCAGCAACCCGACCATCAAGAGCCAACGCAGCCAACGATTGGTCGTCCCCGCCGCTTTTGTTGGTGACGAAAGGGATGTCTCTTCGGGAAAGTAGGTTTCCGTAGATTTGTTTGTAATCATGTTATTTCAAAACTCAGAGCAATCTGCATTTAAGCAGGTAGGTTGCAAACCGATACCCATGAAACCAAGATTTTTCCGATGGTCGGGCTGTTGCAAAAGCAAATAATGGACGGCGCCCCAAAAGAGGTTGCCGGGCGGTTGCTCTGGGCGACAGGCCAGCCCAATCGTCAGCAACTCCTGGTCCTGGGCAATTTGCGTTGCCAGAAAGGCATAAAGCGGCGAAATTCCGTCGCACTCCGCGGCAAAGCGAAGATAGCGCGCCGCTAATGTGTCTAGTTGCGATGCTTGCATGGTCATGCCGAGAGTGTACACCGAATTAGGCAGATTGCCAAGAATGCGGCCCAAAAATGAGACTAACGTGTATCCGCTCCTTGTATCTTGTCATAATGTGAAAAGATCAATTGTGTGCCAAGATCGACCAGCGACAAGCGTACCTTTACCCAACTTCAACTGCTTTGGGTCAAAACGAAGGAGAAAGCACTGCATGAAGCGCCTCAAATCCAAAAGCGGTTGCTTTGTTGTCATTGGCAGCTTGGGGTTGTTACTGCTGAACGGCTGTGCTAACGCCCCTTCGATCCTTGATCCACAAGGGCCGGCAGCAGCGCACATAGCCGATCTTTGGTGGCTCCTCTTTTGGCTAGCGCTGGCGGTGTTGGTTTTTGTCTTCGCCTTCCTGGCCTTGGCCCTCTTCCGGCAGCGGCCGGCAGAGATCGACCCGCAACGGGCGCAGCGGGCCGGCGCACGGGTGATCATTTGGGCCGGCGTGATTATGCCGGCGATTGTCCTAGCTGTGGTCTATGTCGCCACCTTGTGGACGCTGCGGGCGCTGGCGACGCCGGCCATTCCCGAAGGCTTAACCATTCACGTGATTGGGCGGCTCTGGTGGTGGGAGGTGCAATACCCGGAGCAGCAATTTGTCACTGCCAATGAGATCCACATTCCCGTCGGCCAACCGGTGCGCATTGTCCTCAGTTCGCCCAATGTTATCCACAGTTTCTGGGTGCCGGAACTGCACGGCAAGATGGATCTGGTGCCGGGCGCGGTCAATACCATGTGGATTCAGGCTGACCAGCCAGGCGTCTACTGGGGTGAATGCGCCGAATTTTGCGGTACCCAACATGCCAAGATGAATTTCCTCGTGATCGCCCAACCAGCGGAAGAGTACCAAGCCTGGCTCGAACAACAGCAACAACCCGCCGCCATACCGACTGACACCCTAGCGTACCAGGGGCAGCAAGTTTTTTTTAGCGCCAACTGTCTCTACTGCCATGCCATTCGTGGCACTGACGCCACCGGCAACCTGGGGCCGGATCTCACCCACCTCGCCAGCCGACGCACACTGGGGGCGGCGATTCAAGAGAACACGTTGGGCAATCTGGGCGGCTGGATCGTCGGCCCGCAACATATCAAACCCGGCAATCTCATGCCCCCATCCGACCTGACCAGCACGGAGTTACAGGCGTTGTTAGCCTATCTGGCGACACTAGAATAGATAAGCGAGATAGTGGATAGTGGATAGTAGGTATTATTCACTACTATCCACTATCCATTATCCACTATCCAATATCCAAGACCTACTATCCAAGACCTAACACGGAGGAATAGCATGGAATCAAGGCTTCCGGCCGCAAGCGATGCAGAAATTCCCCAGCCGCGCGCACGGGCGCTGGGGCAACAGCCGGTGCTTTCCCCGGCGGAGCCAGTGCAAGAGCGGCTGTCAAAGTTGTGGGCTGATCCGCCTGGATTTATCGGTTGGTTTCAAGCGTTGCAGAACGATGCCCTGGGTGGGCGCATTATGGTAGTGGCCTTTAGCTTCTTCGTGCTGGCGGGTCTGCTTGCGCTGATCATGCGGGTACAACTCTACCGTGCTGAAAATACCTTTCTCAGCCCCGACACCTATAACGAACTCTTCACTATGCACGGCTCGACCATGATGTTTCTCTTTGTGGTGCCAATGTTGGAGGGCTTTGCTATCTTTCTGCTGCCCTTTATGTTGGGCAATCGCGAAATGCCCTTTCCCCGGCTAGGACAATTTAGCTTTTTTACCTTTACACTAGGTGGCATTCTCTTCTATGCCAGTTTTCTCTTTAATGCCGTGCCGGATGCCGGTTGGTTCGCCTATGTGCCGTTGAGCGGACCGGAGTATTCACCAGGGTTGCCGCTCGACTTTTGGTTATTGGGGTTGGGCGTGGCGGAAGTGGCGGCGATTGCCGCCGGGGTGGAGATTATCATTGCCATTTTGCGAATGCGGGCGCCGGGCATGGCGCTAGGCAAGATGCCGATTCTGGCTTGGGCCTATCTGGTGACAGCGGTGTCGATCATCTTTGCCTTTACCACCCTGTTGATCGCCAGCCTTATGCTAGAGTTGGACCGTAAGCTCGGCACCCAGTTTTTTAACCCGAATGTGGGGGGTGACCCCATTCTTTGGCAACATCTTTTCTGGATTTTCGGCCACCCCGAAGTCTATATCCAATTTCTGCCGGCCACCGGCTTTGTTTCGACCATTGTTCCCGTCTTTGTACGCCGTCCCCTCATTGGGTACAACTACATTGTGATTGCTCTGATCGCCACCGCCTTTATGAGCTTTGCCCTCTGGGCGCACCACATGTTTACCACCGGTTTGCCCCAAATCGCCATGTCCTTCTTTGCCGTGGCGAGCATTCTCATCGCCATTCCGGCCGGCATTCAAATTTTTGCCTGGTTTAGCACCATCTGGTATGGCCGTCCCGTCTGGCGCACCCCCTTTCTCTTTATTGTCGGCTTCTTTATCACCTTTGTCATGGGCGGCCTGACCGGCGTCATGGTGGGCGTGGTGCCCTTTGACTGGCAGGTGCATGATTCGTACTTTGTCGTCGCCCACTTTCATTATGTGTTGATCGGCGGCGTCACCTTTCCGATCCTGGCGGCGCTCTACTATTGGACGCCGCTCTTTACCGCCAAGATGCTCAGCGAGCGGTTGGGCCAGTGGAACTTCTGGCTCTTCTTCATCGGCTTCCATATCACCTTTTTCCCCATGCACATTGTCGGCATGTTGGGGATGCCCCGCCGCGTCTACACCTATGAGAGTGGTTTGGGCTGGGACATCTATAATGTGATTTCAACCTTCGGCTCCTTTTTGTTAGGAGCGAGCGTTCTGCTCTTTATCATCAATGTTCTTTACAGTATCCGTTATGGCGAAGACGCCAACAACAATCCCTGGCATGCCGATACATTAGAGTGGGCAACCGCCCTGCCTGCACCCAATTATGGCTTTGCTGAATTGCCGATGGTGCATAGCCGTCACCCGCTCTGGGAACAAGAGAGCATCCACGAGGGTGATCCTAGAGTCAAGGGACTGTTGGCAGGGCTGTCGGGGTGGCCGCTTACGTGGCGGGCGGCGATGACCACCTCAATGTTAGAAGCCAGACCGACCGAAGTCTTCCGCGTTTCCGGGCCGTCGATCTGGCCGATGGTGACTGCCGTTGGCGTCATCATCATGTTCGCCGCTGAAATTTTTACCTTGCGTAGCCTGGTCCTGGGTGGTCTGATCACGACAATTATCGGGTTGCTCGGTTGGCACTGGCCGAACCGGATCGAGACGACGCAGCGCGAGTTGGACTTTGAGCGGGAACATAACATTTTGGTCTACCCCAATGGCAGCCCGACCATTAACCGCTGGGCGATGTGGCTGATGATCACCCTGATAGCGATCTGTGTGGCGCTCTTTGAATTTAGCTACTTTTATATCCGGTTGCAACATCCGGTCTGGCCCTTTGGCAATCTGCCGCTACCGGGGTTGTTGCTGCCGGGGTTGGCGACCGTTGGCGTGATCGGCGCCACCGGCGCCATGTTCTGGGCCAATCGGCGCATTGAGCAGGAAGATGTCATGGGGCTGCGCATTAGCCTGGCCGTGGCTTTTGTTTTGGGCGTCGCCGCTGTGGGGTTGGTGGTCTATGATCTCCTAAATCTGCCCTTTGACCACACCATCAATGCCTACGGCTCGCTCTATTACACGCTGGCAATTTTCGCCGCCGCCATTCTGATCGGCGGCCTGGCGCAAAATCTCTTCACCCAAGTTTGGGCCTGGGTGGGCCGCTACTCCGCCCGTGAGCATGTCGCCGTCGATATTGGCGCCCTCTACTGGTACGCCGCCCTCGTCTTTTGGTTGATCCTGGCGGGGACGGTTTATGTGGGGCCGTATGTTATGTAGAGACTAGAGACTGGAGACTAGAGATTCGAGACTGACGCCGATGAAAACGTTTGGTAAGCCAATCTCTGGTCTCTAGTCTCCAGTCTCGTACAGAAGGAGGTAGCATGTACGAAGCAGCAGCTTACAACAACCAACGCTGGTCGGAGTGGTCGCTCTGGTATGGCTTGTTGGGGGGGCCGATTATTTATAGTTTGCATTTTTTGGCGGTCTATTGGATTGCTGAGGCAGCCTGTCAGGCGAACTTGCTGCGCTATCGGGTGTTGGGGTTAGAGGCGATTTCGTTCTGGGTGCTGTTGTTGACGGTGGTGGCGGCGACGCTTACGGGCTATGGGGCGCTGCTGGCATATGGCAACTGGCGGCGGACGCGCGACAATGAAGCCCAGAACCTGCCCAGCTATCCGCCTTTTATGGCTTTTGTGGGTTTGTGGCTCAGCACCAGTTTTACGGTGGTCATTCTGTTGACTGGTCTGCCGGCGCTCTTTTTGGTGCTATGTGATTGGATTTAACTCCATCAGAATGGAACGCAGATTGAGCGGATTGATGCGGGTTTTATCCCTGTCCTTCCGCTTCATCCGCCCCATCCGCGTTCTATTCCCCTAGTTCGAGCGCCCGCAATGTCTGAAAATAAGTAGCTACGACCCGTCGCTTATCGGCTTCATTCGCAATGTTGGCAGCGGCGTCCCGCCCGATCTGGTGGACATGAGCGATCAAGATCCAACGATCCTCAGCGCGTTGCAGGTGAGGCGCCAGACTGGCGATCATCTGCAACAACCGCACCATTACCGCTGGGTTTGAACAGCCATAGATGCGAATCTGGTCAAAGATCGCGGCAGTCAACTCGCCAAAGGTAACGGGGTGGGCAATCACCCGTAAACGACCACTTTCGTTATAGCGCCAGGGCGAGGCGTGGTTGTGCAGCAGAATGCCACGCAACGCCGTCCCCAACCAATCGATGCACGTGATGGCCGTGAATGGTTCGTTGACGCCCGGAGAGAGCGCCAGCGCGGCAATTTCCACCGCCTGTTGCAGCGAATAGCCCACATCCTGATAGGGGGTGCGATTGGCCCCGATGGTAAACGACGCTTGCAAACGTTTGCGCCACCGCTCTTCCGATTGGGTCGGCGTTAACACCAACAGCAATGGTGTATCCACGATCACAAAGTCGCCGGGACGCTTCTCCAACTTGATGAGCAGATCATAGGCATCGGCCAGCCGCATCAACTTGGCCTCATCAACACGTTGTACATAGCCATTATGCGGGGCGGGTACGCGAGTGGCCTCGGCCCATTCTTCCTCTAGCGGCGGCTTCACCTTGGCGTGATCGACCGGGTGGCCGATCGCTTTGGGAAAGAGCCGGGGCAGCGCATCAGCAAAGTCGTGACCGATCTCGGCGATCACATTTTCCACCTGAATGCGTTGGGTGATGTGATGAATGAAATAGATCAAAACCCCCAACGTCAGAATGGCGAGGGCAACCCCAATATTCACTGACAGGTAGGGGACAAACTGATTCTCTTCCACGCTACGCACCGTCCGCAGAACCAGCAGACAGTAGATAAAGGTGGCAATAAAAGCGCCGAGAACAAATTGATTGCCCCAGTCACTGGTAAAGTTGCGCAGGACGCGCGGCCCGAATTGGGATGAGGTCTGCGCCAAGGCAGCGATGGTGATGGAAAAGACAATGCTTACCACCGTCATCACCGAGCCGGCAATGGTCGATAGCACGGCCCGCGCGCCATCCGGCCCGCCGGACCAAAACCAGCCAATCTCTTGCAACCAATCGGTGTCACCAGCCCTATCGATGCGCAAGGTCAACAGGGCGCCCACCCCCGCTATGACTGCCATAAGCGAAGGCAAGAACCAGTAGGAGTTGATGAGGGTATCGTACAGTTTGAGCAGGCGTAGTTTCACGGGCGAAGGCACTCTTTGGGTGTAGGCAACAGGTTTTTCAAACAAACGAATGATAGAAGCAAAGTATAGAAGCAGCCATCACCCACCACAATCAGCCACGATACAAAGCGGAGATATACCTGAGCTATGTCCGCAAGCATAACTTTTCCCAGGGTAAGATCCGCCATTCTGTAGAACAATAAAAGCTGAACATGTATACCAACCGCCGCCGGAATCTCATGATTTTCGCCGGCAGCGCTCTCGTCTTTGTCCTAGCGCTCTGGCTAGTGCGCAGTCAGGCGACCATTGAAGATGCGGCTTGGATGAGGGCCATGATTCCACACCATTCGATTGCAATCCTAACCAGCGAGCGCGCCAATCTTTCCGATCCGCGCGCCCGCGACCTGGCCGACCGGATCATTGAGACGCAGCGCGAGGAGATCGCCGAGATGAAGATGCTTCTCCAATCGCTTACAAATCAGCCATAGGGCGCCAACGTCTGGCGCTCCACTCTTGACCGGTTTCCCCAACTTGTCAGGAGTGGACGAATGGATTTTCAAATGAGTAGCGGGGTGAGAAGATGGCAGCATGGATAAAGCTAGTGGCAGCGTGGGCTGCTGCCATCATCGAGCTGATGGGTATCGGCGTCATCACCCTAGCGGCCCTCTATGCGCTCTTCCTGGCGGCGGTGCAACACCTGGACCAGGAGGCTACACAAGACAAGTTTAACACACCCCGTCAATTTTTGGGGCGGGGGATTCTCTTTGGTCTGGAGTTCCTGGTGGCGGCCGATATCATTCATACGGTCGCCGTAGAATTGAACTTTACAACCGTGAGCGTCCTGGCAATTATCGTCCTGATCCGCACCTTTCTCAGCTTTACCCTGGATGTCGAGCTGACTGGGCGCTGGCCGTGGCAGAACCAGCGTGAAACCGAACGATGAACAGCGGACATCGCTTGGCGCACTGCGCTGATCGCCAACTTGTGCAGTGAAAATGGCAAAGGAAAGGGGAAAGATGAAAAACGCATCAACGCTGACACGACGGGCCTTTTTTACGCACCATAGCCGCCGTCGGCGGCTCAACTGCCGTTTGGGCCACGCTCGATTCCTGGGCGCTAGCGAAACCTCTTCGCCAGGATCTGCCCCGTTGGATGGTCCCGTCAACGGCGCCAAAGTGTTCGAACAGCCTGGCAGGCTCAGTTGTTACCTACGCTAGAAATACCCCCGCTTGTAGCTGGCTCATGGCGGAGATCGATCAAGTACCAACGACAAGCAGGCTAAACAGTTATAGCTGTTCAGAAAAAGATCTGTGGCCACTAACAGGTTTCCAAAACCTGTCAGGCGTAGAATGTCCCGAAAGATTATCTGAACATCTGTAGCTTATGAACGCGCTATTAAATCACGCCTTGGGCCTGAAGTTCGGCAATTGCCGACGCACTATACCCCAACTCGGCAAGAATGGCATTGGTCTGTTGACCCACGGCTGGGATCGGGTTGCAAACCGGCGTCACGTCGGTCATTGTCACCGGCGGGAGCAGCGACGGGAGTGGACCAGCGGACGAATCAACCATCTGCCAGCGTTGGCGCGCTTGCAATTGGGGATGGTCGAGAAATTGCTGCAGGGTGCGTGACTGCGCATTGGCGATCTGCGCTTCTTCTAGCCGCACCATCACTTCGTCCACTGTAAAGCGATGGAAAGCTGATTCAATGATGGCTTGCAATTCAGCCCGGTGGATGACCCGCTGGCTATTGGTGGCAAAGGGTGGTTCGTGCGCCAATGCCGGCTGCTCTAGCACTTCAGCGCAGAAGCGCACCCATTCCCGCTCATTTTGGATGCTCAACATCACTGTATTACCGTCGCCCGTGGTAAAGATGCCGTAGGGTGCAATGGTGGCGTGGCTGGTGCCGGTGCGCGCCGGTGCGCTGCCGCCGAGGGCGTAATACATCGGGTAGCCCATCCACTCGGCCAATGCTTCAAAGAGGGAAACTTCAAGCGCAGTCCCTTGTCCAGTTTGGCTGCGGGTGAGCAGAGCGGTCAGGATACCGCTGTAGGCATACATCCCCGCCGCAATGTCGGCGACGGCAATGCCGGCTTTGGCCGGCGTATCTTCGCTGCCGGTGATCGAAAAGAGACCGGCTTCGGCCTGAATCAAGGCATCATACGCTTTTTTGTCGCGATAGGGGCCGGTGGCGCCGTAGCCGGAAATGTTGCAGATGATCAAGCGTGGGTAACGCTCGCGCAAAGTGGCCACATCAAAGCCCAGCCGATCCGCCGCCCCCGGCGCCAGGTTCTGGACAAAGACATCGGCCTTCGCCAGCAGTTGGTGCAAAATTTCTTTGGCCACGGGTTGTTTCACATCCAGCGTCAACGACTCTTTGGAGCGGTTGACCCAGACAAAATGGCTGGAAAGACCACCAGCCGTTTTGTCATAGTGGCGCGAAAAGTCACCCGCGCCGGGGCGCTCGATTTTGATCACCCGTGCGCCTAAATCAGCTAGTTGGCGCGTGGCAAAGGGGGCAGCGACGGCTTGTTCCAGGGCGATAACGATGAGATTGGCTAGTGGTTGCATGGCTGTTCCGTGGTGTACAAGGGTTGGACTTTGTCAGCAGTATATCATATATTGCTTTTTATGACCACCATCCTATGGGTTGGCTGTGCATCCAAGCCACGACCTTTGCGAAAGCGCTTGATCTGCTCTACAATGAACGCTCCGATTCAGGTTGAATGATGAAAATGATAGGAGTGATTCAATGGCTGCGCTGCTCCCTCCGCACAAGTTTACGTATACACCCCGTCGATTTTGGCTGCTTGCCTTCATATTGACCATCTGGCTGCTGTTCCTAAGCGGCTGTGAGGGGCCACCCTTGCAGTCACAGGCCGAGGCGTACCTGGATCGCGCCTTTATCGCCCTGCGTGAAGATCAGCCGGAAAAGGCAATGGCCGAAATTGAAAAGGCGCTGGCGTTAGACGCCAACCTGCCGCGCGCCTACTATGCCCGCGCCATGGCGCATCGCCAGCAGGATGATCTACCGGCCACCCTGGCTGATCTGGAACAAGCGCGCACTCTCGATCCCAACTATCTTGACGCCTATGTTGGCTTGGGGAGCACCTACCAAGAGATGGGCGACCTGCCGCAGACAGTGGCGAATTATCAGAAAGCGCTCGAACTGGACCCGGACAACGCTGATTGGTACAACAATCTCTGTTGGGCTTATGGGGTCTTCAACCAGCCGGAAGAAGGGCTGGAATCTTGTGAACGGGCCATCGAGTTGCGCGCCGAACCCTATATTCATGATAGCCGTGGGCTGGTCTATGCGCTGTTGGGCGACTATGGCAACGCAATAGTTGATTTCACCATCTTTGTCAACTATTACGAGAAAACTTATGCTAACCAGACCTTTCCAGCAGTGGAGCAGCGCAAAGCGTGGATCAAAGCGATGCAGGCCGGCGACAATCCCTTTACCGAGGAAGTGCTTGAAGCATTACGAACTGAGTGAACCCTTATGCGTATTCGCTATGAAGAGATGCAGCAGGAATTCCAACGCGTCCTGCGCAAACATGGTCTGAGTGACGAACGGGCCACCCGGTGTGCGACGATCTTTGCCGAGAATAGCCTGGTCGGCGTCGCCTCGCATGGCTTGAATCGCTTTCCCGGCTTGATCGAGTTTATCCAAAAAGGCTATGTCAACCCGCAAGCTGAAGCGATCAAGGTGGCCGGCAGCGGCGCTTGGGAACAGTGGGATGGACAACAGGGCGTCGGGCCGCTCAATGCCTACAGTTGCACCGAACGGGCGATCACACTAGCGCGGGAACATGGTGTCGGCTGTGTCGGGCTGCGCAATACCAACCACTGGATGCGGGGCGGCTACTATGGCTGGATGGCCGCCGAAGCTGGTTTTGCCCTGATCAGTTGGACAAACACCAAGCCCAATATGCCGGCGTGGGGCGGCGTGGATCGGCATGTGGGCAACAACCCGCTCGTGCTGGCTGTACCGCGGGCAGGTAGTCCGGTTGTGCTGGATATGGCAATGAGTCAGTTTTCCATTGGTCGTATGGAGGGCGCTCAGCGCGCCGGTCAACTTCTGCCGATGGCCGGCGGTTATGACGAGCAAGGCGAATTGACGAATGACCCTGGCGCCATTCTGACCACCAACCGCGTTTTGCCGACCGGCTATTGGAAAGGTTCCGGGTTGGCGATCCTGTTGGATCTGGTGGCGGTGTTGTTAGCCGGTGGATTGGCGACCTATCAGATCGGTCAGCAGGTGACGGAGTATGGCGTTTCGCAGATTTTTATTGCCTTTGATGTCACTCGCACCAGCAGTGCCGAGGTGGTCAATCAGGCCGTCGAAGGGGTGATTGCCGATCTCCATGCTAGTACGCCAGTCAAGGAGGGGGGGACGGTGTTGTATCCTGGCGAACGGGCTATGCAGATGCGCCGGGAAAACTTGGCCCAGGGCATTCCGGTCGAGCCGGCAATTTGGGAACGGGTACGGGCTTTGTGATCGTCGGTGCGGGCATAGCCGAGGGTTCAAACCCTCGGCTACCGTCAGTCGTTGCTACGCAACTGCGGATCAATAGCTATCAACGAGATTAGCTTCGATGTAGTCGAAGTTGATGTCCTGGCCCAGCCCTGGATCAGGCGAGACATGGACAAAGCCCTGGTTATCCATTGGGTCGTCGAGTTTGTTGAGCCAGGGTTTAGGTTTTTCGTAATCGATGAAGGGGTGGAGCAGCCCCCGTTCGTAGAATTCGCCTTTGATGCCCATCGCACAAAGCACATGCAGATTGCCCGGCCCGCCGCCATGCACCTCCATGCGCATCCCAAAGGATTCGGCCAGGTGGGCGATCTTCATCAAAGGTGTAATGCCGCCCACATCCCAGACGCCACCGCGGGTTAGATCACAAGCGCCGGCTTTGATCCACTCGGCGCGGGTGAACATTTTGCCTTCAGCGGTCTCCGGGCCGCAGATGGGCAAACGGGTCTTTTCACAGAGCCAGACATAGGAGGACATACTGTGTTCGTCCATCGGCTCTTCCATCCAAAGATAGTCGAGCGCTTCCAACCCTTTGGCCAGGGCCAGCGCTTCTTCCCGACTGTAATAGTGGTAGGGGTCAAGCATCAGCGGCACATCCGGCCCCACTGCTTCACGCACGGCGGCGCAGGCGGCTAGATCGTTCTTGACGCTAGGGGCGTTGGGATAGGGCGGCTGCCAGGTGTGCAGTTTATAGGCCGGATAACCGCGCTCTTTAACGGCCCAAATGGCAAAGTTGGCGTAATCTTCCGGCGTCGCCAGGCCATTGGGCAGATCGTCGCCGCACATGGTGCTGGCATAGGCCGGCACCTTTTCGCGCATGGCCCCCAACAGGCGATGGACTGGCTGCCCCAGATAGTGACCGGCCAGATCCCAGAGCGCCATGTCGATGGTGGTCAGCACACGGTCATGCAAGGTCGCCAGATTGAGCCGCTGGCGCGCCTTGAGTTCCTGCCAATGTTGTTCGCGGAAAAAGGGATCATGGCCGATCAATACCGGCTTGAGGATGCCTTCCAGCACGCCTTTGGTAATGGGGCCGAAGCAGTAGCCCTTCACCCCTTCGTCGGTATGGATGGTGGTCAGGCTCTGGGTGGCTTCATGCTCGGGGCCAGGGTGACCGTGGCCCTCGGCATCGCGCACGGTGTTGGAGAGATAGCGGAAGGTTTGGACAGTGATATTAGTAATTTTCATTGAATTTGGTTCCTCAGATGGCAGTGTGAAAGTGACTGAAGCGTAACAATGATACCATTATGAATTGATTTGATAATGTTGTCAACGCAATTGGCTAACTAGCCCCCACACCAATCACTGCTTGCTTGACAGAAGGCGTGCTGTCCACGTATGATCACCGCTATCCACGAACTGTTTATTACCAATGGATCGGAGTCTACTATGAAAATCTCTGCTTTCCCCAAATGCTATATGGATGACATCTGCGTCCACCACACCATGACGGTCTTTGACTGGATCGAGATGGCCCAGGATCTGGGCGCCGAAGGGTTGGAAATGTATGACGGTTTCCTCGCCAGTCTGGACAACACCTACCTTGACAGTGTCGGTGAAGCGATTGCCAAAGGGGGCCACGCCATGCCCATGCTCTGCTGTTCACCCGATCTCACCAACCCCGATGCCGATGGACGCAAACGGGCCATCGAACGCGAAGCCGAGATGATTCGCGTCACCCGGCGTTTGGGTGGGCCAAAGGCGCGTTGTCGCATCCTCACCGGTCAACGCTACCCGGAAGTGAGCGTCCCGCAGGGGGTGGCTTGGGTCAAAGAAGCGGTCGATCAACTGCTGCCGGTGGCGCGGGAATATGACATTGTGCTAGCGCTGGAAAATCACTATAAGGACGGCTACTGGAAATATCCCGAATTCGCCCAGAAACAGGAGGTCTTTCTGCAAGTGCTGGCGGCCATTCCCGAACGCGAATACTTTGGCGTCCAGTATGATCCTTCCAACGCGATTGTCGCCGGCGATGACCCCATTGAATTGTTGCGTCTGGTCGCCGACCGGGTGGTGAGTATGCACGCCAGCGATCGCTATCTGGCCGAAGGCGCGACACTGGATGATCTGCGCCAGACCGACGGCACGTTGGGTTATTCGCCCAATCTGCGCCACGGCGTCACGGGCAAAGGGCTGAATGACTACGACCAGATTTTCACCATTCTTAAAGCTGCGGGTTACAACGGCTGGGTGAGCATTGAAGATGGCATGAATGGTATGGACGAGATGAAGGAATCGATTGCTTTCCTGAAACGGATGCGCGAGAAATATTACTCATCCTAAAAATTGCGTTCCTTACCAATCCGAGGTTATAATCTTAATTGCTTCGCTTGCTAAATTTGCGAGTTCATCTGTTTAAGCCTGCCATGCTCTCTGTTGCTCTGTACCTGTGGGGGGCCTTTCCCCGTTGCCCCAGATGAATCGCTGATTGATAATCTCAATCTTAGTTTTACCAAAGGAGAATTGCATATGAAGTCGTTTAATCGACGCGAATTTCTCAAGTACACCGCGATGGGCGCTGGTTCGCTGGCCCTGGCGGCTTGTGTCGCGCCAGGCGCAGCCCCTGGCGCCGCACCAGCGGGTGGCGAAGCCGCCCCTGCCGCAGCCGCCGGCAGCAACCAACTGGAGATCTTTTCCTGGTGGACCTCCGGTGGTGAGGTGGAAGCGCTGAATGCCATCTATGAGATCTACAGCGCCCAGTACCCAGATGTCGAAATTGTCAACGCCGCACTGGCGGGTGGCGCTGGTCAGGGTGGCAACATGAAGGCGTTGCTCGAAACCCGTATGCAAGGTGGGCAACCGCCGGATTCCTTCCAAGTACACCTGGGTCGCGAGTTGATCGACAGCCATGTGGTGCCGGATCGCATGGAAGATTTGAGCTTCCTCTATGAAGAAGAGGGCTTGAATGATGTCTTCCCGAAGGATCTGATCGACATCGCCTCCTATGACGGCAAACCCTACTCGGTGCCGGTCAACATTCACCGTTCCAATGTTCTCTGGTATCGCCCCAGCAAGCTGGAAGCCGCCGGTGTGGCCGAAGCCCCCAAGACCTGGGACGAATTTTTTGTCGCCGCCGAAGCGCTCAAAGCTGCTGGCATCCCGGCCTTGGCGATTGCAGAGAATGAGCCGAACTTCAGCGGCCACGTCTTTGAGAACATCTTGATCACCCAACTCGATCAACAAGGCTACTTGGGTCTCTTCAATGGTTCCACCGGCTGGGACGACGAGCGGGTGACCAAGGCGTTGGAAATCCTCAACAAGGCGTATGATTACGCCAACCCGGATTACCTCAGCACCAGTTGGGGCGATATCAACGACCGCTTTGTCGCCGATGACGGCCCGGCCATGATGATCATGGGTGACTGGACCCACGGCGTACTCAAGTCCAAAGCCTTCACTGACTACAAATGGGCGCCGGCGCCAGATACCACTGGCACCTTCATGGTGCTGTCCGACTCCTTCGGTCTGCCCAAGAATGCACCCCACCGTGACAACGCCATCAACTTCCTGCGGGTCTGTGGATCGCAGGCAGGACAGGATGCCTTCAACCCGATCAAGGGTTCGATTCCGGCCCGCACCGACCCCGATTTGAGCAAGTATGACGAATATCTGCTCTCGGCCATGGAAGATTTCAAGAGTAACGTGCTGTCGCCCAGCATTCAGCACGGCGCGGCGGCCAAGCAGAGCTTTGTCCTCGACTACGCCATCGCCATCAACAACCTGGCGACCAACCGCGATGTCGCGCAAGCGCAGGCGATGTTGGTGCAGGCGGCGACGGATGCGGAGTTTGGGGCATAGTAGAGATTAGGAGATTGGAGAGATTAAGTGATTAAGTGATTACATTATCAACATAATCTCTCAATCTCTCCAATCTCTAGATGATATTGAGGGAGTAAAGTTTTGGCGACAAAATCGATAGCTGCGCCAGGCGAACGGGCGCTTTCAACCGGGCAGACGGTCAATAAGCGGCGGCGAATCAATACCGATATGGTGATCGCCTTTTTTGTCTTGCTGCCGTCGATCCTTGCGGTAGCGCTCTTTATTTATACGGCGATTGGCTGGACCTTCTATATTTCGACGGTCAAGTGGAATAGCCAGATCATCGATTATACCTTTGTCGGTCTGCGTAACTGGCAGCGACTCTTTGGCGATAATCGTTTTTACATGGATCTGCGCAATCTCGTCTATTACGCCGCCGGCTTTATGACCCAATGTATCATCTTTGGGTTTATTATCGCCTCGCTGCTCGATCAGAAGATCAAGGGCGAAGCGCTCTTCCGCACAATTATCATCTTCCCCTTTGCCGTCTCCGGCATTGTCACTGGTGTGGCCTGGCGCTGGCTCATGCAGCCGACCACCGGGATCAATCTGCTCTTTGCCCAAATCGGCTTGGAAAATTTTCAGCCGACCTGGAACACTCATCCCCAATATGGCATGTTTGCTGTGACGATTGCGACCTCCTGGCAATTTACCGGCTATGTCATGGCGCTCTACCTGGCCGGTCTGCGTGGCATTCCCCAGGAATTGCGTGAGGCGGCGGCGATTGACGGCGCTGGCACTTATGCCACCTATCGCTATGTGATCATCCCCCTGCTGATGCCGGTGACCTTTACGGCTATTGTGTTGACCGGCATGAACTCCATTCGCGTCTTTGATGTGCTGGCGGCGATGAGCGGTAGCGGGGCGGCCTTTTCTACGGATACGCTGGCCTTTTTCATGTTCCAATCCACCTTTAGCGCCTACCGCTATTCGTTGGGCGCCGCCATTGGCGCGTTTATGATCCTGCTTTCCGCCTTTTTGGTCATTCCGTATTTGCGTAGTATGAGCGGCGAGGTGGAACGGTAGACGCGAGGAAGACACTACAGCGGATGAAGGCGGGAACGGATTGACTGGCTGTGGAACGAGAATGATTCAAACAAAAACTTCAGTCAAAGAGACAGATATTTTTATAACCGTTTGTTGGCGGTAAAAGCATCTGTTCCCGCCTTCATCCGTTGTAGTGTTTGGTCAGCGCAGTAATGCTCGGTAAATATAAAGTAGGAAAGCATAATGTTACAACGACTTTGGACGCGCGGCGCCATCTATTTGGTCTTAACCGCCTTTTGCGCTTTTTATTTAATGCCCTTCTATGTGATGGTGATCACCAGCTTAAAACCATACACAGATGTGAATGTGACGCGCATGTGGGAATTGCCCAAAGGCATTTATCTGGAAGGCATTGCCGCCGCTTGGGTCGCCGTGTCGCCCAACTTTTGGAATAGTGTGATCGTCACGGTGCCGGCGGCGCTCATTTCGGCTATGATTGGCTCAGTCAATGGCTATATTTTTGCCAAGTGGCGCTTTAAGGGGGCGGATACGCTCTTTATCCTTTTCCTAGTCGGCATGTTTTTGCCCTACCAAGGCATCCTGATTCCTTTGGTGCAAACCTTAAAAGTGTTCAATCTGTATGGCTCGGTCTATGGGCTGATCATGGTGCATTGTATCTTTGGCATTCCGATTACGGCCTTGCTCTTCCGTGGATATTACACCGGCATTCCTAATGAATTGCTCGATGCAGCAAAAATCGATGGCTGTGGTTTCTTTGGCATCTACCGTTACATTCTCCTGCCAATCTCGATGCCGGCCTTTGCGGTGGTGCTGCTCTGGCAATTCACCTCCATCTGGAACGATTACTTGATCGGATTGGTGGTTTTAGGCAACCCGCGCATGGCGCCGATCAACGTAGCCGTACAAAACATTACAGGCAGTTTTACCACCGAGTGGAATGTCCAAATGGCGGCGGCCATGATTGCCGCCTTGCCAACGATTGTTGTCTATTTGGCGCTGGGCAAGTTGTTTATGCGTGGGCTGCTCGCCGGCGCGCTTAAGGGATAAGTTCGTTGGTGGGTTGTACATCACACACCAACGAACTTATCTCCAAAGCTACACAGTGTCGAGTAGTACCGCTCCTCGCTGATTATAGAAATCAGACCTGAACAGGTAGATCGTGCCTGTTCAGGTCTGATTTTTTGTATGGCTTGGTTGTGTTACAATACTTTGTAAGCAAAACTCCCCGCCTTACTATTCAATCATTGACCTAGAATTGAGAATACTTACCATGACAAGCAATCTGTTGATCGGCTGTGGCCAAATTACCTGGCGCGGCGTACCGGAAGAACAAACCCTGGCCGAGATTGCCCAAGCTGGTTATGTAGGCGCGCCGGCAGGGCCAAAGCCAAACCAAAGCGCCGCAGAGGTGATCGCCACCTTTACGCGCTATGGCTTGAAGCCAGCGCCGGGGTATTTGGGCGCCGACTATTGGGACAAAAACCAAGAAGCCACCATCTTACAGCGGGCGCGTGACTATGCCGCCTTTGCCAAAGCCGCCGGTTGTACGGAACTCTATGTTGCTGCCGGCGGCTTCAACAACTATGTCACCAAACGGGGCCTAACGCGCAATCAGATCGCCGGCCATGTCAAGCCGGAAGATGCAATGAACGACGCTGAATATGCGCAATTTGCCAAAGCCTTAAATCAAGTTGGTGAAATTACGCTGGCGCAGGGGGTGAAAAGCTGTTTCCACAACCATGTCGGCAGCACGATTGAAACACGCGAAGAGATTGACCAACTGTGGCGCTTGATCGATCCCGGTCTCGTCTTCATGGGGCCGGATACTGGTCATCTCGCCTGGGCTGGCGCAGATCCAGTCCAGTTCTGTCGCGACTATGCCGGCAGCATCAAGACCATGCACATCAAAGATGTCAACAAAGGGGTGCTGGACGAAGGCGTTGCCGCCAAGTGGGATTACCGCACCTTTTCCGACAAAGGCATCTGGACCGAACTGGGCCAGGGCTGTGTCGATTTCCCAACGGTTTTCCAGATCCTACAAGCTGCCGGCTTTAGCGGCTGGCTCATTGTCGAAACCGATGTAACCCAGTTGCCGACGGCGTTGGAAAGCGCCATTGTCAGCCGCAATTACTTGCGTGGGCTTGGGTTATAACTGAAAATTCTAGAAGGACAAATTTATGGCTCCCTACAAAGTTGGTTTTATTGGCTGTGGTCGCCCCTGGAAAAGTGATGGCGCCACCGGGTTCGGCATGTCCCACGCCCATGCTATGGGCTACAAAACGTCACCCGATTGTGTGATCACCGCGCTGGCGGACATTAGTGAAGAGAATGCCAAGGCGTTTCAAGAGACACATGGCGGCGAACGGATCTACACCGATTATCATGAAATGCTGGCCAAAGAAAATCTCGACATTGTCAGCGTCTGCACCTGGCCCCATCTGCACGCACCGATGGTGATCGCCGCGGCCGAAGCGGGGGTCAAAGCCATACACTGTGAAAAGCCAATGGCGACCACTTATGGCGACTCGAAGCGCATGGTGGCAGCTTGTGATAAAAACAGCGTCCAACTCACCTTTAATCATCAGCGGCGCTTTGGCAAACCCTATCGCAAGGCGCGCGAATTGTTACGCCAGGGCGCCATTGGCGATCTGGTACGGCTGGAAGCAACCTGCTCCAACCTCTACGACTGGGGCACCCACTGGTTTGATATGATGTTCTTCTACAACGAAGAGACGCCGGTCGAGTGGGTCATCGGCCAGATCGACACCCGCAATCATAGCAGCGTCTTTGGCGTTGATTTGGAAGGGCATGGCCTTAGCCAGTTCAAATTCACCAATAATGTCATGGGCCTGCTCATGACTGGCGTCGGCGGTCATGGTCTCACCAATCGCCTCATCGGCACCCACGGCACCATCGAACTGGACAATAGTCAGGAGATCCCGTTGCGCATTTGGGGCAAAGGGCAAAGCGACTGGGAGCGCATTGATGTGGGCGAAGGTTTACATGGGTCATCGTTAGGCGACCAAGTCGCCATTGGCGTCCATGATCTGGTCGAATCGCTCAAGTATGGCCGCGAACCGGAACTCTCCGGCCACCGCGTCATCAAAGCCACCGAGTTGATCTTCGCCACCTACGAGTCCAGCCGTCGCCGCGCCCGCATCGATCTACCGCTGACGATTGAGGATTCCCCCATGCACGCAATGGTGGCGGCGGGGGAGATGGCGTTTGCTTAAGAGATTGAGAGATTGAGAGATTAAGAGATTCAGTCAGGAGGAACCTCTTAATCTCTCAATCTCTTTATCTCCCAGAACAAGGAGATTAACCATGAAACTCGGCGTTGATGTCTTCTCCCTGCGTTTTAACGACTGGACGGCTTTTGACCACCTGGATTATGCGCACAAGATTGGGTTGGAAGTGGTCATGTTTCCTGATCCCGATTTCTTTGCTAGCCTGGACGATGCGTATTTACGTCAGGTGAAGGCTCATGCCGATGGCTTGGGCTTGGAACTGGAAGTCGGGCTGTATTCCATTTGTGAAACGTCCACTTCCTTTTCTAACCGCCGTGGTAGTGCCGTGGAGCAACTTTCGACCATGTTGCGTGTGGGTGAGTTGTTAGGCTGCAAAGCGGTGCGCACCTTGCTTGGCTCCAACGCCGACCGGCGCACACCCACATCGCTGGCGACCCATGTACAGAACACCATTGCCACACTCAAAGCGGTGCGTGACCAGGCAATGGATTTGGGGATCAAAATTGCGATTGAAAACCATGCCGGCGATCTCCTCGGTCGCGAATTGAAAGCGTTGGTCGAAGAAGCGGGACCGGAATTTGTCGGCGTCTGCATCGATTCCGGCAACCCGCTCTGGATGGGCGAAAGTCCCTATGTGACCTTGCAACATGTCGCGCCCTATGTACTGATGAGCCATATTCGCGACACAGTGGTCTGTCCGCACCCCAAGGGCGCGGCGGTGCAGTGGGTGGCCATGGGCGACGGCACCATTGACATTGCCCGCTGGTCAAAACTCTACCAGGAACAGTGTGCTAACACCAACTTCACGCTGGAAATCATTTCCACGCTGGCCCCTAAAGTTCTCAACTATCTGGAGCCAGAGTATTGGAGCGTCTACCCTGATCTACCCGCTGCAGAATTTGCCCAATTTCTGCAATTGGTGCAGGTTGGCAGCCCTTATACACAACCGGCCTTGACCTCCTCGTGGGCTGATCTATCGCCGACCATCAAAGCTGCGCTGGCTTCTGAGCAACAACGCCAGTTGGAAAAAAGCGTCAAGTATTGTCGTGAGGTATTACAAATCGGTGCATAAGCAGCACAGCAGTTAAAACTGTCGTCTAACAATGAGAAGCCGCCGCAGCGGCTAGTATGTCCAGCTGCTGCGGCGGCTTCTCTTGATTTACAGTAGATTTTAACCTTATTGCTGCCCAAAATCCACCTTAACCCTGCAAAATATCGTGGTTATCCCGTCTTCTTTTCTATTCATCCTTCTCTCATGCTATAATTAACCCAAATGCCAATTATTAGATAAAAACATACACCATAACAACGGGACTGCTTGCCGAAACCCAGGCTCAACTTGTACAATTGCACGCCGATTTAAGCGTCTTTGAAGCCAAATTTGCGATGTCATCGAAACTGTTTTATCAACGCTATCAGCATGGTCAAACCGATGATCGCATGGATTTTATTGAATGGGCTTCATTGATCCAGATGACGCAGAAGCTGGAGAAACGCCTGCATTTCCTCAGCGGTGAAAACAATTTGTGACCACAACAAAATCACCACTCGACAATCGAAGAAGGAACACCGATGAAAAACTGGCATAGATTTTTGTATACGCCACAAGGACGGCTGATCGGCGCTAGCAATCCAGCCAATAACAGCGCTTGGTTGAGCTTTGCCCAAAGTCAAGATGACGATGTTGTGCGGGCGCGGCGGCGGCGACCGACGACGCCCACCGACCCCAACGAGCGTGAACAAGCCAATGCGCCACGCCGACGGCGGGATGGTGGCAATTTGCCGCCTGCTGGTGGCGGGCCAGGTCAGCCGCCAAGTGGTGGAGGAGGAGGGGGTGGTAGACCATTGCCGGGGGGTGGCAAGCTTCCTGGCGGTTGTGGCGGCATTGCGATCCTGATCATCATTGTCGTGGTAGCCCTCATGGGCGGGCCAAACCTGCTGAATCAGATCGGTGTGCCGGAAGGTAGTGCTAATCAACCGGCGGTGCAGGAACCGGTGTTGACCGATAACACCGAGGAGCAAACGGTTATTGACGCACCCCCCACTGAAGAAGCGCCGGCAGAGCCGACCAAAGCCGCCAACCAACCTGTACCAACGCCAACCAAGGCGGCAGGCAATCAGGCCACAGGAGCGTCCAGTAGTGGAGCAAATGGCGGCGCAACCAAAGGGCAACGCTGGACGATTCTGCTCTACCAAGATGCCGACGACAAGGTGCTGGAGAAGGACATTTATATCGATCTGAACGAAGCTGAACTGATCGGCTCCACCGATCGCGTCAACATTGTCGCCCAGATCGACCGGTATCGCGGCGGTTTTCAAGGCGACGGCGATTGGGTGTCGGCCAAACGCTTTTTTGTGACCAAAGATGCGGACCTGGAAACGCTTGGTTCCCAACAAATCGCCGATCTGGGGGAGATCAACATGGGTGATCCCCAGACGCTGGTTGACTTTGTCACCTGGGGTGTCAAAAACTATCCTGCTGATAAATATGTGTTGATCCTCTCTGATCATGGGCTAGGTTGGCCGGGCGGCTGGAATGACGCCTCTGCCACCGCCGCCGGTTCGCCACACCGGAACTTGCCTATCGCCCAGGCGTTGGGCAATGCCATGTACTTGATGGACATTGACAAGGCGCTGGGGCAGATCCGCCAACAGACCGGAATTGACAAGTTCGAGATGATCGGCATGGATGCCTGTCTGATGGCCCACTTGGAGGTCTTCACCGCGCTGGAGCCACATGGGCGCTATGCGGTGGCTTCACAAGAGACGGAGCCGGCGCTTGGTTGGGCCTATGCCAGTTTCCTAAGCGCGTTGACCCGTAATCCCGATAGCGATGGCGCGGCGTTGAGTAAGCTGATTGTCGAAAGTTATATTCAGCATGATCAACGTATTCTGGATGATCGCGAACGGGCTGAACTAGTTTCGCGTGGCTCAACGTTGGGGGGCATCTTTGATATTTTGAATGCTGCCGTCGTCCCTTCCGCTGCCCAAGTCGCCGCCGAGATGGGGCAGAACATTACGCTGACCGCTTTTGATCTGGCCAAGACCGCGGCCTTGAACGCGGCTGTCAATAAGCTAGTGACCGGGCTGCAAGAGGTGGATCAGCGGGCCGTCGCCAAGGCGCGTACCTATACTCAATCCTACACCAGTATCTTTGGCCCGGAGGTTCCGGCTTCCTATATTGACTTGGGTCATTTTACTAAAATCTTGCAACAGATGGGGGCCGGCGGCGATCTTGCTCAGGCGATTGGCGAGGTGCAAAGCGCACTAAAGGGGGCCGTCATTGCCGAAAAGCATGGCAGCAACAAACCAGGCTCGTCGGGCGTGTCGATCTACTATCCCATTTCCCAGCTTTATCGCTCGCCGGTGGCCGGGCCGATTTCGTACACAGCCGTTGCCAACCGTTTTGCCAATGCTTCGTTGTGGGATGATTTCCTGCTCTTCCACTATACGGGCCGTAACTTTGAGCCGGCTACTCAACGTGCCGCCGTGCCGGATCGTTCGGTGGCGGTGCGTGGCCCTGGCGTCGGTCAACTGGCGGTCGGCCCGATCGACCTATCGGCCACCAGCGCTGCACCGGGGCAGCCAGTTCTCATGCGCACCGAGGTCACCGGTGATAATGTCGGCTACATCTACATCTTTGCCGGTTTTTATGATGGAGCGGGAAATTCGATCTTTGTGGCCGATACCGACTATCTGGAGAGCAACGACACGCAGCAGGTGGATGGCGTCTATTACCCCGTCTGGCCGACCGATGGCCTGTTTACCCTGGAATTCCAATGGGAACCGCTGATGTTCGCCATTAGCGACGGTACGACCACTGAAACCGCGCTCTTCCAGCCACAAACCTATGGCGCAGCGCGCGAAGATACGATCTATACTGTTGATGGCATCTATACTTATGCTGATGGGGGCGAAACCCTTTCTGCCCGGCTGTACTTCCGGGATGGGCTGCTGCGCCAGGTCTTTGGCTTTACCAACGCCGAGCATACCGGTGCGCCGCGTGAGATCACCCCGGAACAAGGTGATACCTTTACCATCCTCGAACAGTGGATGGATCTGGATCAGAATGGCCGTGTCACCGAAACCACGACCCAGCCAGGGGGCGTCTTAACCTTTGGCGAGGAGCCATTTACCTGGGTGGAGCAGAATGCCGCTTCCGGCGATTATGTCATTGGCTTTCTCGTCAAAGATTTGGACGGCAACGCCACCGAGGCATACGCCCAAATCAACGTGCCGTAAACCATTGGTGCTTTCGTCCCGTAGGGACGCTTGAATTTAGCTCCTCATATTTTGTGTCTAAACTCAAGCGTCCCTACGGGACGGGTGCAATTGCTAGTCACCTGTTGTCGGGGAATTCCCTGACAACCCCTTCGCACTTTTCCCACGGCCAACGCAAAAAATGGCGGGATTCTCCCGCTACACAACCCCCGCTATGCGCAGTATACTGAAGGCGTAACAAGCGAAGTTCAAAAAGAAGTAAATGAAAAATGTTCTCGCAGAGAAAATCTTCCAAAGGAATTTTCCAAAGAGAATTTTCCAAAGAGAATTTTACTGGGGGAACTGATAAGATAAGGAGCTACTATGAACGCCGTCTATACTCGCAAAAACGAAAAAGTGCAAGACCCCGCCTTTGCCCGCTTCTTGTTTGCTGACACACGGGCCGCCTGGATCTGGTTAGTTGTACGTCTCTGGTTAGGCTGGGAATGGATCGACGCCTCGTTGCACAAAGTGACTGCCCCGGAATGGGTGCAAACTGGTGAAGCTGTAAAAGGTTTCTGGGAACGAGCGGTGTCGATTCCCGAAGTTGGTCGCCCGCCGATTACCTTTGAATGGTATCGCAGCTTTATCCAACTATTGCTGGACAACGAAGCCTACACCTACATGGCGCCGTTGATCGCCTACGGTGAATTGTTAATCGGTATCGGTTTGATTCTAGGCGCCTTTACGGGCATCGCCGCCTTCTTCGGTGCGCTGTTGAACTGGAACTTTATGATGGCCGGCACCGCTAGCAGCAACCCAATGCTCTTCGTCCTGGCAATCGGCATCATCCTGGCTTGGAAGGTCGCTGGGTATGTGGGGGCTGACTACTTCCTGCTCCGCTTCTTAGGGACGCCGTGGCATGGGGAAACAGAAAAGCATGTGGTGCTTGTCCCCGGCGCCGCCGCCGCTGACTGACATCTGAACAGAATTGACGAATCAAGAGTTTAGGTAGAGATTGAGAGATAAAGAGATTGAGAGATTTAGTAACTCAATCTCTTTATCTCTCAATCTCTTTATCTCTACTTTTAGGGCTCATCTGCCGTCAACAGGCCCTGTTTTAAGGCAAAGCGTACCAGGGCGGCGCGTGAAGTTAAGTTTAATTTCTCCATAATGCGCGTTTTATAGGTCTCCACGGTTTTGACGCTCAAGAACAGCATCTCCGCAATTTCTTTGTTCGCATGGCCCAACGCAATCAGTTTCAATACTTCCAATTCTCGTTCACTTAAAATAGAGAGATCATCATTGGCAATGGGTTGTCCGGTTCCAGACGCCGCTGTTGGCGCAAGTAGCGCCTGGGCATGGCTGGGGTGCAGAAAAGCACCCCCATGATAGACAGTGCGAATGGCGGTGCGCAACTCGCTATCGGCGGCCTGTTTGAGGACATAGCCGGCGGCGCCTTGGGCCAATGCCTGCCGTAAATAGGTTTGGTCATCGTGCATGGTGAGAATGAGAACCCGGCTTTTGGGGGCAACCTTGCGCAATTCCCCTAACGCCTCTAGTCCACCCATGGTGGGCATGTTGATGTCGAGCAGGACAACATCTGGTTGGCGATCGGCAACAATGGCTAAACTGGTGGCGCCGTCACCTGCTTCGCCGACCACGGCCATATCCGGTTCGGCATTCAATAAGGCCGTCAAACCAGCGCGCAAGACCGCGTGATCATCAACCAACACAATCCGAATCTTCTCACTCATAGCGGAATCTCCACATAGACGGTGGTGCCGTCGTCATTACTCTCAATGGTCAGTTTGCCCCCCAGCAACTGGGTGCGTTCAACCATACTATGCAGCCCCACACTGCTTCCGGCGCGCCGCATACATTCGACACTGAAGCCGTGACCGTTATCCTCAATAATCGCCTGCACCCGCCCTTCCCGCTGCGTTACCAAAACACTGACGGTGCTGGCGCCGCTGTGACGAGCGGCATTGGTCATGGCTTCTTGGATCACTCGATAGAGGGGCGTTTCGATGGTGGCCGGCAAACGACCGGTGAGGCCGCTATGGAAATCAACGGCCAGTTCAGGATAGCGGCTGGTAAATTCAGCAATGTAACGTTCCAACGCCGCTGCCAATCCCAGGTCATCTAGGGCGCTAGGGCGTAACTGGCGACTCAGCAGACGCACACGGGTCAAGGCTTCATTGACGATTTGGCGTAGGCCAGCAATCTTTTCGGGAACCGCGGCGGCCTGCTCATTCTGTTCCAACAATTTGATGTTGACCAGGGCGGAGGTAAGGGTCTGCCCCACATCGTCATGGAGATCACGGGCAATGCGTTTGCGCTCGTCCTCCTGCGCTTCAATCAACCGCGAGAGCAGATGGGTGCGCGCCGCCTCTTTTTCCAAGAGCGCTTGCTGACTCTTTTCCAGTTCGCCGATCATCTGATTGAAAGCATCGGCCAGCTTGCCGATCTCATCATCGGTCCAGTGGGGCGCACGGGCGGTCAAATCGCCCTGCCGCACGCGATTGGTGGTTGTCACCAAATCAAGAATGGGCCGGGTCAACAGCCAGGTAAGCAATACCGCCGCCAGCACACCGGCCAGCGCAACGTAGAGGGTTGTCATCAACATGCGCCGAGTGGTCTGGTCGATGATCGCCTGTAGCCGGCTTTCGCCCAGCCCTAAGCGAACAAACGCGCCATTGGCGCCGCCAATCGGCTCGGTAAAATCATGAATTTCGCCCTCATAATTTTCATAGTGGATATGATACTCGCTCATTGGCGGCATAGTGGGGGTGAGCGCCAATATTTCTGCCGGCACCAGATGGTCAAAGGTATGGCCCAAGACTTGGCCGCTGCCATCAACCACAAAAGCGTAGCGCGTATCTGGATGATTATGAACAGTCTCGGTGAGTAAGGCCGTTAACTCGTCGTACTCGTGCGCTTCCAACAAACGGCTGCTACGCCCTGCCAGATCGCTGACCACGGAATGACCGCGATTGTCGAGTTCGGCCAGCAAGGTTGTCGTCATCACCTCACGCACCTGTAATGTCACCCCCAAGCCCAGGGTGATGCTAAGGGCGAGGACAATGCCCAAAATCTTGGTGCTGACGCTGACCCCGCTCACAGCAACGAGTAGCTCTTCCAGCCATTGGCGCACACTATGCTGCACTTGCTTGTACTGTTGCACCGGTACAAACTCCTCCCCAATAAACAAACGCTGATCCAGCGTACTCGATCAGCGTCTATTGAGCAACTTTAGGAATAGAAATCGGCCCATTGGGCGTTGGGTGTCTATTAGCGTCATTGGGCGCACACTCTGCCAGTGACGCCGCTACTTGTGTCAAGCTTTACGGAGGGCAGGCAATACCTGTTCACCCAAAAGGCGGATACCCGTCTCCGGCGTCAACCCGTGGGGTGTGCCAAACTCAACCCGGTCGGCGCCGGCAGCAATGAGGGCGTGGGCATGTTCCGCCACTTCGTCTGGTGTACCGGCAAAGGCGAAACGGCCCAGCAATTCATCAGAGACGAGGGCCGCGGCGCCGTCAAAATCATACTGTGCAGCCATTTCGCGCAGCCGTTGCGCCAGTTCCGGATCGAGATTGATGGTTGGGTCTAGCTCTGCTACCACGGGTAAGTAGAGAGCGACTTCCCGTTTTACATGAAGGCGCGCTGCGTCGCCATCTTCATCCACCACACAGACAGCGCCAATCGCAATACCAATGTGGCGGTCCGGGCTGGCGCTTGTCAGGATTTGGCGAAAGTGGGGAATGACATCCGGATTGGCGCTGCCGCCGATCTTGATTTCGTCGATCTGGCTGGCGCAGGCGCGAATGGTGGCTGCGCCCCAAGTGCCCAGGAGAAAGGGAATCTCCGAACGCAAAATCGACCAGCGCAACGAATCACCGCCAGCCAGGGGAAAAATTTCGCCGTGATACGGCTCGCGTGATTGGCGTAGGAGATGGCGCACACACGTGAACGCCTCGCGCAACGCGGCAACCGGTCGTTGCGGTTCAACGCCGATAAAGTCGAGCCAGCCGCCACGAGCTAGTCCCAGGTAGGCGCGACCGTTGGCCGCTTCATCGATCAAGGCAATGTTGCCGGCGATGTTAATCGGGTGGCAGGTAAAAGGGTTGACCGCCGCCACCCCCACCCGCAGCCGCTGCGTTGCCTTGGCCATCTCCATCAACGGCAACCAGGCCGGTTGATAGAGCAGATCATTGTAAACCGTGACGCCGTCAAAGCCATAGCGCTCGGCGGTTGCCGCCAGGGGGCCGTAGGCGCTGAGGGGCTTGTCAGTTTGGAAAGCGATTGAGATAGAAGTCATAGAGATTAAGAGATTGAGAGGTTAAGAGATTGAGAGATTAAGAGATTCAGTTGCTCACCCTGCGGCTAATCTCTGAATCTCCTAATCTCTTAACCTCTAAAAAAAGCGCCGCGCCTTCCGTGCCGTCACCAACTCGGTGTTCATGCCGACCCAGTGCAGGCTGCCATTGTAGCGACCATGCTCCATTTTGATGCAGCGGTCGATAATCACTTCCAGGCCGGCTTCTTCGGCCAGGCGAGCGGCTTCCAGGTTGACAATGCGCAGTTGCATCCAAATCGCTTTGGCGCGCTTTTCGATGGCCTGTTGGACAATTTCTAGACAAGCCGGCGCCGGGCGGAAGATGTCCACCAGGTCAACCGGGCCGGGGATGCTCAACAGATCGGGATAGGAGCGTTCGCCCAGGATTTCGTCGGCGGTCGGGTTGACGGGAATCACTTTGTACCCTTCATACTTCAGATACGAACCGACAAAGTAGCTGGGCCGTTGCGGATCTTTGGAAAGACCGACCATCGCAATCGTGCGCGTCTCGGCCAGCAGGTGGCGGATGCGTTCGGGGTTTTGGTATTTGCTTTGCAGTTCCGGGGGCAGAACTGAATTCATGCGGATATCGCAGACAAGGCTTGATCCAGGTCCCATTGTAGATCCTCCAGGGTTTCCAACCCGATAGAAAGACGAATCATCTCCGGGCCGACGCCGCCGGCGCGTAGCTCTTCGTCGGAAAGTTGTTGATGGGTGGTAGACGCCGGGTGGATGACCAGACTACGGGCATCGCCGACATTCGCCAGATGAGAAAAGAGATGGAGCGCTTCGATAAATTCTTGCCCGGCGCGGCGCGGGTTGTCGGCTTTGAGGCCGAAGGTGAAGACGGCGCCCGGCCCCTTCGGCGTATATTTCTGCGCCAGTTCATAGTAGGGGCTATCGGGCAGGCCACCATAAGCTACCCAAGCGACTTTGGGATGGCTGTGCAAAAACTTGGCAATACTTTGGGCATTGGACACATGGCGATCCATGCGCACCGAAAGTGTTTCCAACCCTTGGATAAGCATAAAAGCATTGAAGGGGGAGAGACACCCGCCGGTATCGCGTAACGTCTCGGCGCGCGCCTTCATAAGAAAGCCGTAATGCCCAAACGTTTCATAAAATTTGAGATCGTGGTAGGAGGGCGATGGATCGGCAATGGTGCGGAAGCGGCTATAGTCAAACTTACCAGACTCGACAATTACGCCGGCAATCGAGGTGCCATGACCGCCGATAAACTTGGTCGCTGAATGGACAACAATGTCAGCGCCGAAATCCATTGGCCGACAAAGATAGGGCGTTGCAAAGGTATTGTCAATGATCAGCGGAATGCGCTTGCTGTGGGCCAGGTCGGCCAGGGCGCTGATGTCAAGGATACTGCCCTTGGGGTTGCCGATGGTTTCGCCATAGAGCGCCCGTGTTTTGGGCGTGATGGCCGCTGCCCAGTTGTCCAGGTTGGTCGGATCAACAAAATGTACCTTAACCGAGAGCTTCTTAAAGGTATGGGTGAATTGCGTCACCGTGCCGCCGTAGAGGTGGGCTGAGGCGACAACTTCATCACCCGGTTCTAACAATGTCATCATGGTGATGAATTGGGCCGCCATACCACTGGCCGTGGCGACGGCGCCGGTGCCACCTTCCAACGAGGCGATGCGTTCTTCAAAGACCGCCGTCGTCGGGTTGTTGATGCGGGTGTAGATATTGCCGTATTGCTTCAACTCAAAAAGTTGGGCGGCGTAGTCGGTGTTATCAAAGACATAGGAGGTGGTTTGATAGATCGGTACAGCACGTGCGCCTGTTACCGCATCCGGGATGTGACCGGCGTGTAGCATGCGCGTTTCAAAGCCAAATTGACGTTTTTTTGTTTGCATAAAGGTATGGTCCAAATGATTGTGCAACCTGTCATTGTGAAGGGATTCTTTTTGTGATACATGTAAGACCGAGATGCCTTGTCGTTATTATAACCAACGCTGATAATTGTTTCAAACAACCATTACAATAGAGTGCGTTTATTTCTACGCGATTCGTCAAGTGAAGTTTGCAACTCTTCTCTGATGCTAACGTATTGTTTTATACAGTTGTTGATCTTTGCGTTCAATGCAAGGCAGAAGCAGTCGTGGCTTACTGTAACTTAACTGTATCAAGCGCAGAGTACAACAATAGCCAATTGGGAAAAAGCTAACAAAACGCCAATGTACCTCTAATCTTTTTTATACTTTTATGTGATATTGTAGTATCTATTGCAATGAGTGTTTGCGCCTAACCCGATTGGCCTTTCATCAAAGGCGCACAAGCGCGACAAGAAATAGAGTTATATTTGACAACAATAGCTTGACAAAAATTGTGCAAGTAACACTGTGGTCTGGATTTATTGAGCATGATTTGTGATGAAGAAAAAGTTGAGTCAAGATCTTTAAGCAAATTCTCATCAACTAGGGGTAGACAAAGGTGCAAAAGTATGGTTTAATAATTGTATAGATTTTGCACAGCATTTGCCCGTTATGATGGTAGAATTTTTCGAGCAGAAAGTGGGTCAATCATGAAATTAACCATGCACCCTTCAGCATATGGTTCGACGGCATCAACTAACCAAGGTTATCAAAATCTAACACAAGCGTTTACGGTGCTCCATGAAGAAGACCCTGTCTTCAGCAATGCTGTACATACCCAGCACTTTGAGCGCGGTCAATTGGTCGCTGGCGCCAATGATTTGGCGAATCGGATGTATGTGCTGATGAACGGCAAGGTCAACATGGTTTGCACAAATAATGAGGGGCGTCGCTTAGTGATCGCCACCTTGGAACCGGGTGCGGTCTTTGGCGAAGGCGCCTTTGACAATCCAGGTGGCCCAAACGTCTTTGTTGAAGCCGTGGATCAGGTCTCCGTGTTAGAAGTGCCGGCAGGTGAAGCGCGTACGCTCACCATGCAATACCCGATCTTAGGGTGGGGTTTGTTACAGACTTATGGCGCCCGTCTCTTCCAGGTTGAGAATAGCTTGGAAAATGTCGCTTACAAGAAATTGCCCGAACGGCTTGCTTCGCTTTTGATCGATCTGGCCGATGAAGAGACCGAGACAATCAAAGGCGTCAGCCATCAAGCGTTAGCCGACCATCTCGGCACCTATCGTGAAACGGTAAGTGCTATCCTTCGTGATTTCAAACGGCAGGGATTAGTGGAACTGGGGTACCGGCGTATTACACTCGTCGATTCTGAAACCCTGCGCGACATTGCTGGAATTTGGGATTAACGCGAATCGCAGTAGAAACTGATTCGCTTGTACCTACAAGGGGCCGCTCTCAGCTGGTCCGTGACCGGTTGAGAGCGGCCAGAGGCTGGGTAGTACATTCGTTTTATTACTTTTGGCTGTTCCTCTGTCTGCATCAGTTCAGTCCCTCTTGCGTTATACTTGCCGTTACAATAAAATTACGCCAAAAACTCATCATTTTTGCGTATTGACTTTCCAAGCCAACCTTGCTATAATAGCATTCACACTGACCTAAAGTCCTCAGTACATGATAAAAAGCAGATCCCCACAAGGTTGGTTTGCCAATTAATATAATTTTTTCCCAAAATGTGTAATCAAGTAAACTATCAGGTCCAATAATTCGTGTTTAACTTAACCAAAATGTTGTTGCACTTGGCGGTCAGGTAACTGGTATAGGTCATACGCATTAAGCAAGTCACTTACCCTGACAAAGTGTAACTTTATTTTACAGAGAAGGTTATCGCCGTTACGAAAATCGTATAGAGACCCGTCAAGGTATCGCCGCTCCTCCGATACTCCTCGCATCTACAATGAGGAACGTAGGGTCGCACATTGACTCTATCCCGCGTTACATCTCTAGATAAGACAAACAGATAAACATTCGTGTTACTAAAGTGAATATACCAAAAAGCGCTTCCATTGGCTATTGTCGATCTTTCTTCATCTTTAGGTGTTGATTTCACTGCCAGAGTGGAGAATCAATGCATCGAATACCCTGTTGCGGCTCGGATACTCCTCATTGGGGTTCATCGATCGCCACAAGAGATTAGCAGCAGTCGGCATGATAGGATTTTCGATAAGCAAGTCAGAAATTATTGTACAAGAAAAGACGAGCGTTAGTTCACGCCTTACAAAAAGTAAATGGGTTTTAGTGGATCTACGACGCAACGGTAGTTCGTGGTTGGTAGAAAATCCCCGCACCATAGTCAAAATAGGGTTAAACCGGGTGGATGGTGCGTTATTGTATTGAAATTGATTAAAATTTAAGTAGTCGGAACAGAAATAGGTAGAAGCGGAGTCCCAATTATGACCACATTAGAATTGTCAACGATGAGCATTTCCCAGTTGGAGGCGCTCACCCTGGATGAGTTACGCGAACTGGCGCGTACCCACGAAGTGACGGGGTATACACGCCTGAAGAAGTACGATCTGGTGATGCGCCTCTTACGCGCCAATGCCGAACAGCAGGGCTACATCTTCGGTGGTGGTATCCTGGAAATCGTCCAGGATGGCATTGGCTTCCTACGCAGCGATCATCTGTTGCCGGGGCCGGAAGATGTCTATGTCAGCCAAAGCCAGATCCGCCGTTTTGGCTTGCGCACCGGGGACTTGGTGATCGGTCAAGTGCGCCCCCCCAAAGACACGGAGAAATATCATGGCTTGCTCAAGGTCGAGGCGGTCAATGGCTTAGACCCGGAAGAGGCTAAGCGCCGCCCAATCTTTGAAAAATTGACCCCCATCTTCCCCAATGAACAGATCATCTTGGAAACACGGCCCAACGTTATCTCGACGCGCATGATCGACATGCTGGGACCAATCGGTCGCGGGCAGAGAGGCTTGATCGTGAGTCCGCCCAAAGCTGGTAAGACCACAGTTTTGAAGCGTATCGCCAATGGCATTACGAGCAACTATTCAGATATTCATTTGATGATTGTACTGATTGGTGAACGCCCCGAAGAAGTGACTGACATGGATCGTTCGGTTGAAGCGGAAGTAGTCAGCAGCACCTTTGATGAGCCGGTGCAGAACCATGTACGGGTGGCTGAAATGGCGCTGGAACGGGCCAAACGGCTGGTGGAAAGCGAGAAGGATGTTGTAATCTTGCTTGACAGTATCACCCGCCTTTCCCGTGCCTATAACTTAACCGTGCCGCCGTCGGGGCGCACGCTCTCCGGTGGTATTGATCCCGCAGCCCTTTATCCGCCCAAGCGCTTCTTTGGCGCTGCCCGCAATGTGGAAGAGGGGGGCAGCCTGACTATTCTGGCGACTTGTCTGGTCGATACTGGTAGCCGTATGGACGATATGATTTACGAAGAGTTCAAAGGCACCGGTAACATGGAGTTGGTCTTGAGCCGCAAGCTAGCCGAGCGCCGTATCTTTCCGGCCTTTGATATTGAGCGCAGCGGCACGCGCGCCGAAGAGAAGCTGCTCGATTCGGAAACTTTGGCTAAGATCTATACGTTACGACGTATGATCGACGCAATGGGGGGCGGTCACGAAGCAATCCTGCCGATTATCGAACGCATGAGCCGTACCCGTGACAATCGCGAATTTTTGGATACGCTCACAAAGAAATAACATTTGCCTTGACAAACCATTACATTGATGTGGTTTAGGTAAACCTTATCGGTGTAATGGTCACCCTCTTACGGCTGACAGCAAAGTGTAACGGCAATTGCGTTGATCTGGGTGTAGGGTATATGTAGAAAACGACGGTAATTTTGTGGGCAAACCGTAGGTTGTGATGACAAATGGAGTGCGCAATGACCAGACTATTACAGCAGTATTTTGCTGATGTCAAGAATGCCCACAAAGTATTCTTTGGGATGGTGCAGAACGGATTTTGGCGTATAGTTTTCCAAATAAAATTATACGCTAATCCTACGCTGTACCGACGATTGGGTGTCGCTCTATACGGGAATAGGCAATTTGCCTATCAGAAGGCAGAATCAAGGTTTGACAATTACCCTGTTCGTGCTATAATCCGCGACGAAAGATTTTGAATGGTCATCAATGTAGACCTCAACGACATCCATTCTAGCATTGCTTTTGCTGTGGAAACTATACTGGAAAGATAAAACTTTTACATTTGATCGAGCGGCAAAGATTTAGCAGCAAAAATCCCGTGTAATTGTTGCCGGTAGATATATCCTTTTCTGTGATAGGCTTTTTATAAGAGGCATAGACTGGGATATATACACATAGTTTTGTGGCAAAGGCTCATAAACGGAGACCAATCGTATATGTCAGCGGATGCTCACTCTGCATTTAGCGATGAGTTTAGTTCTGCGGCAAGCATTATTCGGCCACATGCACTCACAACGCACAAATCTCCTACCCGGAAGCACCCCACAACGGAGATTTCTCCCTTTTCTCAAAGCGAAGAGTTAATCACCGGTGATCCTTTTGCCACCTCTTCTTTTGCCATGACCCAACCAGGCGCAATGGCAGAAGTGGCCGAATCCGATCGAGTGTCAAGCTCCCTGCATAAGGTACAGAGCCAACTGCAACGCACGTTGAGCGATCAAATTACCCCATTGCGGCTGGCCGGTCACCTTTCCGTTCTTGCTGTTGCGGCCGTTGTTCTGCTTTTGAGCCAAGTAAAAATTCCTGACTGGAAGTTGGGATTGGATGCCCTACCCAGTAACATTTTAACCAGCCAGTCGGCCGGCGCTGCCAATGCTTCTACCCCGTTGTTTACTACCCAACTGGGGGAGGAAGCAGGGAACTTTGAAACACTGCAACGCATTGCCCTTCCTTTCACCATTGTTCCGGAACGCCCTCGTGAAGCCCTAGAAACCTATGCCGTTCAAGCTGGGGATACCATCTTAGGCATTGCGTCCAAATATGGTCTGGAGCCGGAAACATTGCTTTGGGCCAATCCCGCCATTGAGCGCAATCCAGATCGGATTAGCATTGGCGACCAAATCAAAATTCTGCCCGTCAATGGGGTTCTCCACGTTGTCAAAGCCGGCGACACCCTTTCTTCCATTGCGGCAAAATATAAAGCTACCGCCGAAGCAATTGTTGCTTACAAAGGCAACGCTTTTAAGAGCATCTCTGATGCCCTCGTTGTCGGTACGGAAGTGGTTGTACCGGGTGGGCAGAAGCAAATCGTGGCCCAACAGGTGGTTACTTCTTACAATGGCCCCGCACCGGCTGGCGCGGCTAAAGGCTCAGGCGCCTTCCTTTGGCCGACAAGCGGTTCCATTACCCAGAAATATTGGAGCGGTCACGCCGCCATCGACATCGGTTCGTGGACGGGCGCTCCGGTTAAAGCAGCAGACGGCGGCTACGTCGTCGAGGCCGGACGCGGTTGGAGTTCGGGCTATGGCAATCATGTTGTGATTGATCACGGCAACGGTTTCCGTACGCTCTACGCCCACCTCAACAGCATTTTTGTCAGCCCCGGCGAAAGTGTGAGCAAAGGCACGCAGATCGGCACGGTCGGCAATACCGGCAACAGCACCGGTCCGCACCTGCACTTTGAAGTGCTTTATCAGGGCGTGCGCCGCAACCCCTATAGCTATCTGCCTTGATGTGATAAGCTGAACAAACGCAAATAAAAATGGCTCGGTTTAGACCGGGCCGTTTTTATTTACAGCCATATTTGTCTACCCGCGCTTAGCCGGTCCGTGATCGGCTAAGCGCGGGTTGGGGGGCGACTATGAATCTAGGTTCCCTGAATGCCCCCTTCAGTCAATTGGCGTGGATCAAGCAGCCGATCTAATTCTTCGCTGGTCAACTGGGTTTGTTCCAGCGCCACCGCCTTGAGCGAGCGCCCTTCAGCATAGGCTTGCTTGGCAATCTTGGCGCCTAGCTCATAGCCGATGACGGGATTGAGCGCTGTGACCAGAATCGGATTGCGCCCTACCAGGTCGGCAATGCGCGTTTCGTTGACGGTGAAGCCGGCAATGGCTTGATCGGCCAGCACAACACTCGCCTTCGCGAGTAAGGCGATGCTCTGTAACAGATTGTAAGCGATGACCGGCAACATGACATTCAGTTGAAAATTGCCCGATTGCCCGCCGATGGTAATGGTTAAGTCGTTGCCGATTACTTGGGCACAGACCATCGTGACCGCTTCGGGAATTACCGGATTGATTTTGCCCGGCATAATACTACTCCCCGGTTGGAGCGCAGGCAAGACAATCTCCCCAAAGCCGGCAATGGGGCCGCTGTTCATCCAGCGCAGATCGTTAGCAATCTTCATCAAGCTCACGGCCAGTGTCTTGAGTTGACCGCTCACTTCGACGGCTGTGTCCTGGCTGCTCATGCTCACAAAATAGTTAGTGCTGGCGACAAAAGGTAGTCCGGTCATCGCAGCCAGCTGGGCGGCAATTCGTTCTCCAAATTCAGGGTGGGCATTAATTCCCGTGCCAACTGCTGTACCGCCTTGCGCCAATGCCGCCAGACGGGGCAGGGTTGCCCGCAGGCGTTCTGCTCCTTGTTCAATCTGGCCAGCCCACCCCCCGACTTCCTGGCCCAAACGCACTGGCATTGCGTCCATTAAATGTGTGCGTCCGGTGGTCACCACCTGATCAAGTACGGCTGCTTTTTCAAGCAACGTTTGGTGTAGGTGGTTTAGCGCCGGGAAGAGATCCTCATGTAGCGCCAGATATGCACTTACATGAATTGCGGTGGGGATCACATCATTGCTGCTCTGACTCATGTTGATGTGATCGTTGGGGTGGACCTTGCGGCCCAACGGTTGGCCGGCCAGATTTGCCAGCACCTCATTGGCATTCATGTTGGTGCTGGTGCCGGAGCCAGTCTGGAAAATATCCAAGGGGAAGTCGGCGTCGTAATGGCCTGCTGCCACGGCCTGTGCTGCTGCGACAATGGCCGCGGCCAGCGCCGGCTCAAGCAACCCCAGATCACGATTGACGGTGGCTGCGGCGCCCTTGATCAACGCCAGCGCCTTGATAAAGGTGCGGGGAAAGCGCAGATCACTGATCGGGAAATTATTAACTGCTCGTTGGGTTTGGGCGCCATAGCGAGCCTGGCCTGGCACCTTGACTTCACCCAGGCTGTCCCGTTCGATACGATAGGATGATTCAGTCATAGAAACCTCGCTTGTTACTACGCACTTCTGTTCGGTCGTAAAGACGCTCGCCTTTATACAAGATGGTGGAAGAGTACAGTCTTTACGACGCGGGTTATCAGTCAGGATACTCAATGACTTGACACAATGATGTTGCCTATCTACAATTTTGGCTAAGAAGATGATTCTAACCAACGCTGTAATTAGAAGGTGGGTGGAAGAGATAATGGCTGAACGAATCTTAATTGTCGAAGATGATCGGAAAATTCGGGATGTGCTGCGCCGTGGCCTGATCTTTGAAGGATACACGGTCGAGATGGCGGAGGATGGCGAGAGCGCCCTCCGGCTGGCGCGCGACCAGATGCCCGACGCCGTCATCCTAGACATCATGTTACCGGGCATCGATGGGCTGGAGGTGTGCCGCCGCTTGCGCAACGCCTCCAATGTTCCCATCCTTATTCTGACAGCCCGCGACACGGTGCCCGACCGCGTCACTGGGTTGGATGCCGGCGCTGACGATTACCTGGTCAAACCCTTTGCCTTTGATGAGTTGATGGCGCGCTTGCGGGCGCTCTTCCGTCGTCACCGTATGGAAGCGGCGCCGGAACGCTATGAATATGCCGATCTCTCCTTAGACCGGCGTACTCGTCAAGTCTTCCGTGGCAAAGAGGAGATTCAATTAACCGCCAAAGAGTTTGAATTGTTGGAACTCTTTCTTCGCCATCCGAACCAGGTGCTTTCCCGTGAACAGATCTTTGAGCATGTCTGGGAATATGACTTTGGCGGCGAAAGCAACATCATTGAAGTTTATGTCCGCTATCTGCGCACCAAGCTGGAAGCCCATGGCAAGTCGCGCTTGATTCAGACCATTCGCGGCGTTGGTTATGCGTTACGTGAGAATTAGCAACATCTCAGGTTGCCTTCATCTACCATTTAACTTGAGTAAGTAGGCTGTGGGAAGTAGGGAGTCGGAAGTAGGTATAGGGAGGTCGGTATAACTCCTTACTTCCTACGCCATTTATCTTGTACTTGGAAGCTTGCATGACGATACGACTACGGTTGACTCTTTGGTATACAGCCCTGCTCGGCGCAACCTTGATTCTCTTCAGCGTGCTGGTCTATGCGTTGCTGGCCGCCAATTTGTGGGCGCAGGTGCGGCAGACGGTTGGGAAACAAGCGGATGATATTACTGGCCTCTTGACCCAACAGTTGCTTCATCAACAACGTCTGCTGGTTATACGCGATAGTGGTTTTTTCTTTCCGGATCTGGATCTCTTTATCAGCGGGTCTGGCGCCCAAGTTATTGGTCCTGATGGTTCCATCGTGCTGCGCAGCCAAAATTTGGGCAAAATGGAAGTACCCTATCGTAGCGCGCTCCCCCGCATCCAGCAAGGGCTATCCCACACCTACTATGGCGAAACCAGCAGCAAAATTCCCTTTCTTGTCTACAGCCAGCCCTTTGTTTTAAATAAAGAAGTGATCGGCGCCGTGCAGATCGTACAGCCGATTGACTCAGTGGAAAATACGCTCAACCAGGTCAGCCGTTATCTAATTCTGGGTACGGCCCTTAGCCTGGTGCTGGCGGCCATTGTTGGCGCGCTCATTGCCCATCGTGCGCTGGCGCCTATCGGTGCAATTACTGACACCGCCGGCGGCATTACGCGTACGGGCGACTTGGGACAGCGTTTGCAGATCACCGACGTCGGCAGTGAAGTTGGTCAACTGGCGGCAACCTTCAATGAGATGTTGGATCGTATTCAGCGGCTCTTTAATACGCAGGAGCGGCTCATCGCCGATGTGAGTCACGAGTTGCGTACACCGTTGACCACGATGCAAGGCAACGTCGAATTGCTCCAACGGATGTTTATCAGTGAAAACAACCCCGCCATTGACTCTGGCCCCAAAGGTGAAGTGCTGCGCGAGACATTGAGCGAAGTGGAGCAGGAAACTCACCGCATGAGCAAGATGATCAACGACCTCTTGCTGCTGGCGCAGGCGGATAGCGGCGCGCTCCAATTACAGTGGGCGCCAGTGGAGATGGACACGTTGCTTTTGGAAATTTATCGACAAACCAAGCGTGTGGCCGAGCTACGCAAAGGGCCAGGCGCACTGGATGTGCGGCTGGGCCATGAAGATCAGGCGCTAGTTTGGGGCGATCGCGAACGGTTGCGCCAACTGCTGCTCAACCTGACCGACAACGCCATCAAGTATACGCCGGAAGGGGGCGCCGTCACCCTCAGCCTGACCAATGAAGAGGGCTGGGTGCGCATCGCCGTGCGCGACACCGGCATCGGTATTCATCCCAATAACCAGGAACGTATCTTTGAACGCTTCTACCGCACCGACAAAGCCCGTAGCCGTGAACTGGGGGGCAGCGGCCTCGGCCTCAGCATTGTACAGTGGATAGCCCAAGCGCATAATGGCCGCGTCACGGTTAAAAGCGAAGTGCAACAGGGCAGCACCTTCACCCTTTGGCTGCCTGAACTGGGCAATGCCAGTAGCTCGGTAAACCAGTAGGACAGTGCGGCCGTAAGACAATATGTCAGTCGAGCAGTACAGACCACTGACATACTGTCTTACGGCCGCACTGTCTTACTGTCCTACTGTCTTACTGCACCTACTGTCGCCTCCTGATGTCCTTGTTCAACGGGCAGGCCGATAAAAAAGGTGGTGCCTTTCCCCGGTTCACTATGCGTCCAGATCTGCCCACCATGTGCTTCGACAATCGCTTTGGCGAGATATAGCCCCAAGCCAGCGCCGGCGGTGCTGCGGCGCAAGCTACTATCGACTCGGTAAAAGCGATCAAAAATTTTCGGCAAGTCGCTGGCGGGGATGCCGATGCCTTGATCGGCAATGTAGAGGACAACCCGCGCATGGTCGGCAGCGCCCTCCGGTTGTTCCAGCCAGCCGCCAATCCGAATGAGGCCGCCTTGGGGTGAATATTTGATGGCATTGCTCACCAGGTTCGTCAGTACTTGGCGCAGCCGTTCTTCGTCTCCCCAGACCAAGGGCAAGGCGGCGGGGAAATCAACCTCCAATTGATGGTCAGTTGTTTGGGTGCGGTAGGCTTCCACCACCTTGCGCGCCAACCGTTCCAGGTTGACATCGGCATAATCGAGGCGCAAGCCGCTGGCCTGAATCCGGCTCACATCCAGTAGGTTGTTGATGAGCGATTCCAGCCGGTCGGCCTCTTCTTCAATGACTTGGAGGCTTTGGCGCGCCGTCTCAGCGTCCCAAGCGGCATCGGGGCGGGCCAGGGTTTGGGCATAGCCTTTGATCAACGCAACCGGCGTCTTCAATTCGTGGCTGATGATTGAAGTAAAGGTCGATTTAATCTCTTCCTCTTCACGGAAACGGGTGATGTCGTGGACGTTGACAATGATGTTGACCAGCCGCTCCTCGTCGTCATAGAGGGGGGTATAGGTGACGGAGACGGTCAGCCGACTGCCACCGGGCCGTTGCAGGTCGCCTTCACAGTGTAAACTTTCGCGGTTGGGGAAGCCGGTAAAGTTTTCCATCTGGCAGATGTCATCGCCCTGTACATCTTGTAGGTTGAGGACTTCCTGGCAGCCTTTGCCGACACAACTCTGCGGCGTCACCCCCAACATGGCCGCCAGCGCCTGGTTGATGACTAGGACGCGCCGTTCGGCGTCCAGAATGAGAATGCCGTGGGCGCTGTTTTCTACAATGGTAGCCAGGCGACTGCGTTCGGTTTCCAGTTGATGGTAAAGACGCGAATTGCGCACTGCGACCGCCGCCTGGTCGGCAAAGCCCTGCAAAAATTGCCAATCCAGTTGGGTAAAGGCATACTCAGTGCGGAAGAGATAGATCATCCCCAGCAATTCATCTTCAAAGAGCAGCGGCAATCCCACGACCTGGCCCAGTGTATAGCCCAGCTTGGCCTCCACCTGGCGAACCCGCGCTTGCAGATCGACAATATTGGTGTCATAGGGTGCGCCGCTCTCATCATACTCATTGCGAATCAACGGGGCGACATCCAGCAACGGCTCAAAGGCGGGCAACGCTTGGGCAGTGATGTTATAGGAGGCGCGGATCTGATATTGCGTCACTGTGCGCATCTGGCCGAAACCGATCTCCTCTTCCAACACAATCAACCCGGCGCGACAGCCCACTAACTCGGCGGCGCTGGTGAGAATCAGGCGCAGCAGGGTCGGCGAGTCGAGCCGTGAAGTCATGGCGCGCGTAATCCGCAAAAGATATTCGCGCTGGCGCAATTGGTAGGTAGCCATCAAGGCAGGTACGTTCATGGCGCTATTATACCGTATTCTTGCTTTAGCATGGAATTGGCCTAGCCCCGGCAATGTGTATCGATGAGCGCCCCCGGCTTTATGTACGCTTTCGTCCCTATGGGACGAGCCTATGCTTGTTCAGCCGTTGTAATCGCTGGTGTTGTTTGTCTGACTGGTTGCCGCACCGCCCAGATGGCGACCGCCCCCAACGCCCGCGCCACAAAGCTGATCACCAACGCCTCGACCAGGCCAAAGGCGTCGGCCAATAGCGGGCCACCCAACGAGCCAACAAGAACGGCCAGGTTGAGCGCCAGGTTATACCAGGCCAGATAGGCCGGACGATCGGTGTCCGGCACATTTTCCAACAGATAGTTGCCAATAGCTGCGCCGACCAGCGACCAAGCCAGCCCACCCGTGACCGAAACGACCAGATAGACCGGCAGGTTGGTCATCATCGCCGTCATCAACGGGTAAAGACTGAGCAACAGTCCCCCGACCACTGTCACCCGATGGTTGCCAAAGCGCTGCACCAGCCGCCCCACCTGCAACGACCCTACCAGTACGGCCAGATGAAAAGCCGCCGTGCCAAGACTAATGTCGCCATCGGTAAAGCCTAAGCGATCCACCCAGTAGAGCGGCATCAACGGAATGGGCAGAAAGAGTGCAATGTGAAAGAGCAGCAGCGCTGCCACCACTTGCCCATACGCGCCGCGTAAGACCTCAAAGCGGAGCAGATTGAGGCTACGGGCAAAGGCGCGCGGAGCAATGCTGGTGCGCAGCGTAATGCCCAGAATGCGAATATCGCCCGGTCGCGCCAGATCGTTGAGAATGCCGCGAATTTTGGCCGGCCCCGGCTCCGTCTCGCCGGTGATGTGGCGCAGGAACCAGAGGTGAAAGGTGCTCATAACCGCCCCCAGCGCACCCAGGGCAAAGATGATGATATAGCCGGTGGTGAAGGGCAGCCGATTCAACAACCAACCGGAGAGCAGCGAGGTAATGACAAAGACCAGCGCCAGCATGGCATTGCGAATACCAGCGACATGGGCGCGCCACTCCGGCGCCACCGCCGATGCATAGAGTGCGTTAAAGCCAATCGACAGCACTGTGTTTGGGATGGTCATCACCAGCGTTACTAACACTAGGGCCAAGACCTGATGGGTGGCGGGGAGCAGTAACGGCAAGAGCGCATAGAGCAGATAGCCAATGCGCGCCAACGCTGCCGACCAGAAGACCGCACCCCCTACTGGTCGTCCTTGGAGCCAGCGTCCGGCCGGCAAGGTAAAGAGCAAGCCAACCACTGCCGGCCCGGCGCTCAACAAGCCAATCTGCAAGGCGTCGGCGCCGACGCGTGTGGCATAAATCGATAAAAACGAAAGCGTACTGCCGGAGAGGATGCCAAACCAGGCAATATCCCAATAGAGATGAAAAAAGACGCGGCGCAGGGCGGGTGAAGCCGGCCCTTTACTCTGGAAGATCGCACGAAATGGTGTAAAAATAGCCATACCTTTTCCTAATGATTAACCGATAGACAACAGAAGACCGGGCTTCCCAAAGAAACCCGGTCTCGATATTACGCAAACACCCTATACTAAACCACGACAATGGACAATCATGCAAGTTTCAGTGTCGCTTATCACCCATGCTATACTGTCAGGGTTGATACCCATAGCTTCACCGATTATGTTTGCGTTAAAGACTAAGCAGATTGTAAACTTTAGGTAGAGTTAATGGTGTAGATTTTTGGTAAAATCGTAGCAATCATAAATAGCTTACAATAGTGCAATATTACCGCAAGAATCGGGCCGACACGTGGCGGGCGACGCATCCTTCATGAGCAGGCTCAATCCAACAATAAGGAAAGGGAACCACTGTGGCAATCTGTTTAGTAACAGGCGCGGCCGGCTTTGTCGGCTCCCATTTATGCGAAAAATTAATTGCTGAAGGACATACCGTTCGTGGGCTGGATGCTTTTATTCCATACTATCCACGCGCTTTCAAAGAACAAAACTTGACGGCGATGCAGGGCGCAGCCGGCTATACCTTTCATGAAAGCGATCTGCGCACAACGGATCTAAAGCCCTTGCTGGCGGATGTGGATGTTGTCTTTCATCTGGCGGCCATGGCCGGTCTACGGCGCAGTTGGAGCGAGTTTGACAGCTATATGACCTGCAACATTCAGGCCACTCAGCGCTTGTTGGAAGGGGCAGTGGTTGCCAAGGTGGGCCATTTTATCAACATTTCCACCTCATCGGTCTATGGGCGTTTTGCCACTGGCAACGAAGAAGCGCCGCTGGCGCCTGTCTCGCCCTATGGCATCACCAAATTGGCGGCGGAACAGCTCTGTCGCGCCTATGAGGTGAATTACAGTTTACCGGTCACCATTTGCCGCCTCTTTTCGGTCTATGGTCCGCGCCAACGCCCGGACATGGGCTATCATATCTTTATCCGCGCTCTGCTCAACGATGACCTGATCACCATTGACGGCGACGGCACCGATAGCCGTAGCAACACCTATGTTCACGATTGCGTCCAGGGCTTGATCCTTGCCATGCAACAGCCGGAGCGGAGCAAAGGCGAAACCTTTAACATTGGTGGCGGTGAGGAAATTAATGTCAACCAGGTACTGGCGCTCTTAGAAGAGTTGAGTGGGCGCCGCATCCGCACCACCTACGGTCCCACCCGCGCCGGCGACCAACGCCGCACCGTCGCCGACATCAGCAAAGCGCGTCAACTCCTCGGCTACACCCCAACCACCACCGTCCACGATGGTCTACGCGCCCAGTTAGCGTGGCAGCGCACCCTGAACCAATAAAGCTTTACCCTGACTCGTCCCGTCGCAACGGCTGCGTTTAGGGGAGGAGGATCAAATGGATACCTTTTTCCTAAACTCAGCCATTCGGACGGAACGAAAGCAGAGAAGCATATAACCTACACTCTTTACCGCATCAAAGTCGTTACTGGTATAAAATCACCTACGACCTCCCCACTGCTAGAGAGCAGCGGCAAGCGTTGACCGGTGGCCGGATTATACATGCCTGTCACCAGGGTATAGGTGGCGCCGGTGGTCAAAGTGTCAAGCGGTACCGTATACTCATCGCGCAGGTATTCACCCGGGCGCCAGCTTTCTGTGGGGCAGGTGCGGCGACAAGGTGGGTTATCCCAGCCCCAAACCAAGGCGCCATTGGCGTCGAGCAATTGCAAAAAGACGGTATAGTCGGCATTCGGCTTCTGGTCGCTGTGCCAATACAGCCCTACTTTGACAACATCGGCGCCTGCTTGTTCTTCCTCGATCAGATCATAGCCGAACAAGCTGATCCCGTCGCCTAAGCGTTGTTCCTGCTGGGTTTGCGGCTGGGGTGGTTGAAAGTGTGGCGGGAAGTAGAGATGCAACACATCGCCGTAAGGGCCAAAGTTTTCAATCGTATACCACCAACGATAGTGTTCAGCCAGGAGCGCAAAAAAACGGTCGCGCTCGCCATAGATTTGGCCCAGGTCAAACTCGGTAAAGGCGACGGCGCCTTGCCCGGCGGCGAGATCGGCAAAGAGCAGATCGTTGTTGATCGCCTTGTAAGCACGCGCCTGTTCGGCGCTCCAGGTTGGACGATAGCTAAAGATCGCCATTTCATAGCCTGGCGGCGTTGGCCGGTTGGCTTCCAGCGCCAGATGTTGGTTAAAGGAGAGCAAGGTGGCGTCGGGTTGGGTATAACGGGCGATGATCTGCGCCGCCTGTCGCACCACCGCAATTTGGTTTTGGAAGGGGAAGGGCAAGGCGCCATCGCGCCAGGTGGCATAGCCTTGGGTCACGCCATTGAGCAAAAGTAGGCCAATCACCAAACTGTAGACCAGCCGCCGCTGCAATTGCTGATGGAGTAGCGCCAGGATAACACTCCCAGCCGTACAGAGCATGGGCACTTGCAGCGAGTTGTAATAGCTATCGGTGGTGCGCGGCACAATGTGGGCGACAAAGAGCGCGACGGCACAAACCATCAGCGCGGTCGCAACCAGGAGGGCGCTCGGTTTGATTGTTGCCCAACCTTGACGACCTAGCCGCCACATCACCCAAATTGTGGCCCAGCCCCCCAACAAGATGGGAACGGCAAAATCGATGGCGCTCTTGATCGTGCGCAGGCGGATCTTTTCCACCCGCCACTTGGTGCGCAAAATGCGATCCAGATGAAAGCCCCAAATGTCGTAAATCATCAAATCGCCACTTAGCCACCAGTAGCCCCCCAACAGGAGACCGAGCGTGACCGCCGTCGTCGACAAGCCCCACAACAATGTAGCGCGCCATTCGCGGCTGCGCAAAACAAGGTAGAGCAGAAAGGGCGGCAACACCACGATGGCCGACAAACGTACTGTCACCGCCAGACTTATCAAGCCAGTGGCGATAACGGTTTGTCGGCGCGTCGGCCAGTCGCGCAGGGAGACATCAATCGCGGCGGCTATGAGACAAGCGGTGAGGGCATAGGTGGCCGTATAGGTGTATTGGGTGGCAGCAAAAAAGGAAGTTGCCAGCAGGGCCAGGCAATAGAACGCCGCTCGCTCGCCGCCGAGGCGAAACGCACTGACTACGCTCAACCACCAAGCGAGTAGGCCCAGCGAGATCGTCAGCAGGCGTCCCTGGTAGAGACCCAAGCCAAGCAGCGGTTCTAGTAAGCCATAGACATAAGGCAGCAACGGTGTCTGTGTATAGGCGAAGTCGTGATAGAGGAGCCGACCATCATAGACACGCTGGGCGGCGCCTAGATACCACCCCTCATCCAGGTTGACCCGACGAAAGAAGAGTAAGAGCAAAAAGGTGGCGAGAATGCTCACCACGAGCAGAGGGGCTACCAGGCGTGGGAAAAACGAATTAGTGTGAATAACACCCAAGCTTTCCCGCTCCGAGCCAGTCCGTGACTGGCGTTGTGATCGCCAGTCACGGACTGGCTCGGAGCGGGTTTGGTCGTTACTGAAGTGGTTGCGAAGACGAAGGATCACTGGCGCGCCGGGTCGTAGGGACAGAATTGACCGCGTTGGCGGTTAAAGTGATCACACAGAACAATATAGGCGGCGCGAAAGTAGAGATCGGGGTAGCCCGGTCGCATAATCGCCCACCAAAATTGTTCTTCGTCCTCTGGATTGCCATCTTCCAGCCAGTCGATGTTAGGCATGGTCAACAGGCTCATAAGGCCGATCCAGGGCTGCCAATGCTCGGCGGCGTAGACATAAGCGCGCTTAAGGTAATCGGCTTGCACCATTTCCGTAATGCCGGCATCGGCGCCATGCCACTTATAGCTGGGGTTGACTGGGTCAAAGGTCCAGCCAAACTCCAACAGCACCACTCGTTTGTTCGTGTCGCCATAGCGCACCATGATGGCGCGAATATCTTCAACATGGCGGAAGGCAAAGAAGCGGTAGCCGCCATACTTGGGGTTGGCAGCGGCTTCCGCCGGGTCGATTTCCGGCGGGGCGGCAAAGCCGGCGCCGTGGACCCCCAACATATCAAAGTAGCCGTTGCTGCCATTGCCCCCCATCGCTTTGTACATCTCTTCGTAAAACACGTCATCCGGCATGGCGATATTGCTGTTATCACCCGTCGGCGCCATGCCGGCGCTAATGACAATAGCGTTGGGGTTGGCCCGCTTAATGGCCGCATAGGTAACGCGCAACATCTCGGCATATTGCGCCGGGTTGGGGCGATTGTTTCCCCACTCGCGCGCCAGGTTCGGTTCATTCCAAATCTGATAAGCCTGAATACAACCCATTGCCTGGGGAGTACAGTTATAGCGACTGGCCAGGGCAAAGGCAAAGTCGGCAAAGTTATTGATATTCTGCGGGGGGTGGCCGCCCCAAAACGTAGTCAGTTCCGGGTCGCTGCTCAGGCGGGCCAGCAATTTGAGGTTATGGTCGCGCACATGCTGCACCACGCGGTCAGCGCGGCCCCAGTCGAATTGCCCCTTACCGGTCGTTTCAATCGTCTCCCAGGCAAAGGTCTGCTTAACCCAGTTAAAGGCGGCATCTTCCATCAATTTGAGATCGCGGTCGGCTACTTCTTCCTTCCACCAGAGGAAGGCTTGCCCACCAAAGTCGGGACTGAGCATACTGCCAGTCAACGCCGGACCACTAGCCGCCGGCGGTGGGTTGGTTGCCGGCGCCGACGTGGGGTTGCCGGCTACCGGTGCGCCACCACTACCGCCGCTAGCTGTTTCCGTAGAGATGGTGACAAATTCGCTTGAAACCCAACCAACCGGCTGACCATTCTGGGCGATCTGCACCCAAGCGCCGTCCGGGCTGCGACTCGCTACGGTAAAGCGTTCGCCCTGATTGGCGGTGCGCACAATTGCGTCGCTAGTGCTGGGGCCGCCCCGAATGTTAAGTAGATCGGCATTAATGACGGCAATCTCGCCTGCTGGCGCCTGTCCAGCCGTTGACGGTTCAGCAGGGGTAGTCGGCGCGGCGGTCGGTTGTTGATTGGCCGTATTCGCCGGCTGTTCAGCGGCTGCTGGCGTTAGGGTCGATGCAGGCTGCGCTGCGCCGGCGCCACCGATCGGTGTTTTGGTTGGGGTAGGCGTCGCTTCCGTATCACTGCCACAACCGGCCAACGCCAACATGAGCAACAGTAGCCAACAACCGAGCAATTTTCTCATAACAACGTCCTTGCATTCGTAAAAAGTAGCGAGTAGCGAGTGGCGAATAGCGAGTGAGGAGCACCGTGTCAGTACTCGCCACTTGCTACCCACCACTCGCCATTTTTATCAGTTCATGGCTCAACGGGAACGCAAGGGCTTGATAGCTATCTTCCCGGAAGGTTTGAGCGGACGATCCTATCAGCAAGACCGACCTTCCGAAAAAGTTTACGTGTCAACGCCCTGGATTCCTGATGAGCTCCGTTCATTAACGGGGCAACCCTTTCAGCGCCTGAAACGCTGGTTTGCCCATCACACTAAATTGGCCCATTTCGCCGTGGGTATAGTTCAGATTCCACAGTACGGCCACACCAACCCAGCCCCAGTTGCGCATCATCTGGTAGGCTTCAACAATGTATTGCGCCTGTTGCGCTTCGCTATTGTAAGCGGCATATTCATAGCCAGGGTGGGGCGATACACTGGCGGCCCAGCCAAATTCGGTAAGCCAGAGCCGCTTGTTGGCATCGCCATAGGCAATCATCACTTGGCGCGACTCTTCCATCGTGCTGCGGAAGTAGAAGCTACGGTGACTAACATGGGAAGGCGCATTATACCGGCCCGCTTGCCAATCCTGAAAGGTGACGCCGGGCGGATTGCCATAACCGCTGGGGTGAATGCCAATCCCATCGCTGTGGCGCGCCAGCCCATGATTATACATGCCGCGCAAGTAATCAATATCATCCACCGCATCTGGGCTGTTACCAGTGGGTGTTGTGCCGCCACTGATCACGAGAACGGAAGGACACGCCCCCTTGATCGCGACATAGGAACGCCGTAAGAGATCCATATAGAGCGCCGGATCAAGCGGGAAGCCTTCCCATTCTCGTTGCAGATTTTGCTCATTCCACACTTCGATAGCGCCCAAACGACCACAATAGCGCCCGGCTATTTGCCCCACAAAGTTGGCATACCAATTGAAATCATTGGGTGGACCGCCGGTACCCGGCTTATCAGGTCGTGTCCATTGGGGCGCCGTTACCACACTAAAGAGAACCTGGATACCGTTACCGGTCATGACATCAATAATTTGATCCATTTCCGTCCAGTTAACAGCGCCTGGTTCCGGTTCTACATATTCCAAACGCACCTGCTGCTTGACCCACGGGAAGCCGATCTCTCTAGTCATGGCGGCCGAACCGGCCTTGTCTCCCTGCCAAGCATTGATCTGGATGCCATAGGCAAAGAACCCACCGCCGGCCGGTGGTGGAGCATTCACAGCCGGCGCCGCAGCAGCCGGCGCAGCCGGTGGGGCAACCGGCGCTGCCGGCAATTCTTCCGCCGTCAAGCGTTTCACCCCATCCAACAAGCCGACCGTTCTGGTCAACCGGGCAAAGACCCAAACCGGGTCGGTCTGGCCGTCCATCCGTACTTGATACCAGTCACCAGCTGGATTGAGCGCCAGAATTTCCAGCGCCGTCCCTCCCGCCACCGAGGCCGCAACAGCATAATTGGTGCCAGGGCCACGACGGATGTTCATGCGCGACGGGGTGGTATAGGCAGTGGGTGCTGTGGTACTTGAAGGGTCGGCGCTAGTGGTTGCGGCATTGGCCGCACTCGCGGTGATTGGAACAGCGCCGTCAGGACGGGAAGCAAACGCGGCCGCAATCCAGCCCTCGCTGCCATCCGCTAAACTGATCTGCAGCCAGTCACCGGCGCTGTTCTGTCCCGTGACAGTAACCTGGACGCCGCGCGTCAACTTGGTAACAACGGTGTTTTGTGTGCCGGGGCCACTGCGCACGTTGAGCCGTTCAGCGGTAATGGTGGCGACAAAGGTCGCATCCGTTTGTGATTTTGGCGCATGAAGCGCCTTTGCTAACCCTGCTTGCGGCATGGCCGTCAGGAGCAGCCCAAGCATAAGACTCCAAAAGAAAAGAGAGCGTGGCGCGACGGGGGGTAATTCCTTACCTGTGGGCGTCATCACAACATCCTTTATGCTTTTTGGTAAATGGGATCAAAAGTAAACACGCTATAGATTAAAACAGAAGAGGTTTTCTGACAAATTAGCGACATTTCGGATAAGAGCCTGCGTTACATACCCACTTATAGTCAGTCATGGACTGACTATAAGTGGAGTAGAACAAGCATAGAACGCGAATTGAGCGGATATAGCTAATCGCCCGGATAGAATCCGTTCAATCGGCTGCCTTCGCTCAATTCGCGTTCAATAGGATCGCGTGCCTTGGAGCAATGCTTTTACTTCGCCATTCCGGCTAACGCATTATAGGCGGGCAATGGACCCCAACCCGGATCAACAATCCCCCATTGCGCTTTTTCAGTGCCATTGGCGACAACACGGAAGTTCAGATTCCAAAGGAAGGCTGGGCCAACCCACCCCCACCCCTTCATCATCTGGTAGGCTTGCACCGTCCATTCCGCCTGTTCGTTATAGTCGTTATCATTCGCATAGGCGTAGCGGGAGTCGAAGGCGCCGCCGGCGGCCCAACCAAACTCGGTCGGGATAATCTTCTTACCGCCCGCCCCGTAGACATTCATAATATTCCGGTAGCCCAACATGGTGCTTTGGAAGCTCCATGAGTGGTGGGGCGAATCGCAGGCGCCGTTAAAGCTGTTGCCAGTCTTCTGGATTTCGGCGCAAGCCGTATCGGCGGTGGCCCACGGCGGTACATTATAGCCGCTGGGGTGAGCGCCGACCGCATCCAGATAGTTGTTGGCGCCAGCCTGGAACATCTGCTCCAGGTACGCCAAATCGTCCATTGCCAGGTTGCCGTTGTTACCAGCCGGCGTCAAAGCGCCGCTTACCACGATCATCGAGGGACAGGCGCTCTTGATGGCATTATACCCAGCCGCCAAGTGTTGGACATACTCACCGGCATTGAGTGGTCGATTACCCCATTCGTAGTGCAGATTTTGCTCATTCCATACTTCGATCATCTTGAGCGAAGTATTGCAATATTTGCCGGCCAGGGCGCCGAGAAAATCGCCAAAGGCCTGTGGATTCTGGGACGGACCGCCAACACTGCCGTCAAAGCCTGGTTCACGCGCCCAAGCCGGTGCATTCACCACACTGAAGAGCAAATTGATACCGGAAGCGTTAGCGGCATTCACAATATTATCCAGTGCGCCAAAGTCGCGACCACCTTGGCTGGCTTCAAAAACTTTCCATTCAACTTGTTGCTTGAGCCAATTAAAGCCCATGCCGGTAGTCATTGCCATGACTTTGTCTTCATTCCCCGCATGAACCATGTGGGCCTGAATGCCATAGCCAAAGGGGACGCCACCAACAGGAGCAGCAACCGGGGGCGGCGCCGCTATAGACGGCGCCGCCGGTGCTGCATTGGGAGCAGCGGGCTGTTCAGCCGGTGCTGGCGGTTGCGGAATATCTTGGGCCAGAGCGACGGCGTTTACATCACCGCCGGTTGCGACCAATTCACCGATCACCCAAGCCGGTTTGCCGTCGCTCATCTCTACCTGCCACCAGCTACCTGGCTCATTCTTCCCCAGGATTTTATAGATTGCGCCGGCGTTGAGTTGACCGAGAACTGGGAAATTGGTGCCGGGGCCGCCACGTAAGTTAACGACCTGCGCCGCCCGTACATGAGCATACTCAGGGGCTGCGGCAGCTGCTTCCACTGCCGTTTGCGCTGCCGCTTCCTGAGCAGCCGGCGCTTCTTTGGCGACTGCGCTACGGCCATCCGCGGCGCGCTCCGCCGAGGCAACCTGAATCGCGGCGCCTTCCGGCAACTTGACATATTCATTCGCAATCCAACCGGTCAGACTGTTGCCGATGTCAATTTGCCACCACCCCCCGCTTTCATCTTTCCCCACGGCTTGATAGCTGTTCTGTGGTTCGATTTGACCTAACACATCAAAAGTAGTGCCAGGGCCGGAACGAACATTGACAATCGTGTTGGCGTTAATGCGCGGGAGCGCAATCTTGGGTTCAACCAGGGCAATTTCGCCCGTCGTTTCTGCTGTCGATTGGGCTGAGCCTTCCGTGGTTGCCGGAGCCGCCGCTGGGACCGCGGCCTCAACAACGTTGGCAGAAGACAAGGGGAGTGCGAGGCGATCACTCAGTGCTTCGCCGCGGCTACCAACCAATTGCGCCTCGACCTGAAGCTTTGCCAGCTCTACTGACGAGCTAAAGCTCATACGTGGGTCGGTGAGGGGGCGCACCATGTTGGTGATCACATCTTTATTCTCGTTGTAAACTGTATAGGCAACCGAGACAGGCTCATAGGTTGTCGCCAGGGCTACACCGGTTTGGAATTGAAGCAGTACGCTCCAAATGTTGGGGTCAATATCGCCCGATGGTGGAATTTGCAAGGTGACATCGACCAGATTGTATTTGCGCAGCAGATTGAGCTTGTAGCTAATGCTGGTGGCATCTTCCAGATAGACTGTGCGTTGGGCGCCTTGGTCGTCGGTATAACTGTAGAAATAGACGCCGGCATTCTCATCTTTGGTCAAATGGCTCGCCAATTTTGGATTATCTGCGGTGAGGCTAACCTCTTGGCCGTTGGTTTCAACTGCCACTTGTTTGAGCAAGGGTTGCAACGCCTGTTTGTAACCCATCGCCGAGATATAGTTGCCAACCGTCTCAACCGATTGCACCGGCAATTCAATCTGCAACTTGCGGCGCTCGACCATTTCGGTGGCCCAAGAGAGCAGGGCCGCCATTTCCCCATCAGCGCGATAGGCGCGTGGGTCAATTGGCGCCGGCACAATCAGCTTATCCGCCACCCGGCTCAAGGCCACCCAATCATACCCCAGCGTGTTCCACTCCTCGGCAGAAACCTGGGTCGGTTGCGCCACGCGCACGACAACTTCTTTGTTGCTATTGTGCAAACGTTCGGCGACGCGCGTGATAAAGAAGACATAATCAGCTCGTGCGCTGGGGGCAGCGTCCACTTCGCGATAGTCAATCACGACGCCGCGGAAATTGTTCTCCAACACCACTTGTTCAATGGCACTGAGTTGGTTATCCTGTTGCCCCGGCTCCAGCAGGAGATTGTTGATCAGATCCGAACGGACAACGCCCCCCTCGACATTACTGACCAACAAGAGGGTATTGCCCGTACTAGGCGGCACTTCGCCATTGAGGGCGCCGTCGCCCCGCAATGTCATAGCGCCACGCACTTCCCCGGCCATGCGTACATTTTCCGGCAATTGCTGGCCCACGTTGAGGTTGGCGGTCACTTCCGGAATATCCGGACTGGTCTGCATCACCATGAAATTGGGCGGCAGGAAGTTAAGGCGCGCCTCAATCTTATCTTCACTCACCAAAACCCGGCTGGGCAGATGTTCCCAAATGCTGCCATTCCAGGAATAGACGCCCAATGTTTCATAGGGCATACTTTCATTGGGAATTGGAATTTCTACAATCGCCTGCGCTGGTGCTACACCGCGCACATCAATGCTGTAAATCGGGCTTTTGGCGATGAGGTAATCCGGGAGGGCGACGGCGGCGTCGTAGAATTGGCGACCGGCCTGACCTTCAATAAAGTCTACGCGTGGGATACTGCTAAAGTTCGCGTAGAAGGTTTCGGCCACCCCTTCCGGCGGGATACTAACCAGGGTGCCATCGGGATCATTCAACACACCACCAGCGGCGCCAATCCGGGTGTAAGCAAAGACTTGCAGGCGATCCCAGAGATTTACCGGAGGAAGCAACAACGCAACAACGATAAGGCAAGGGATAAGGATAAACGAGGTTAACCAGGCGGCCGGCCCTTCGACAATCGAAGAAAACCCTTTCCACCCGCGCGTTGGGCGCTCTTCTAACTGGGCGTAACGAACCCGCCGATCAAGTTGTGTATTTTTCGAGCGCCGATCAAGTTGCGTATTCGGCATATATTTTGATCTCCTTGAATCATCAATGATTCAGCAATTGCAGATTGTTATGTCTCATGAAATTCCAGCATAAGGTGCTTGCTGATCAATTGAAATCTGCACTATCTTAGCACATTCCCAGAAACCCGCAAAAATCGATTCTTTTGTAATCAAAATGCAAAATTCGTCGCGCCGCATGGCATTCATAATGAACGTGTGCTATACTTCAGTGTATGCAAATGCAATCGACTTTCTCATCTCAACCACATAAGTCAAGACGCCGCAGTTGGGTACAATCTTTGTTGTTACTCGGTTTCATCATTTGTCTCATGGTCGGTCTCCTTGCGTTAGGTGCGCTTTGGTGGCTCTACCGCGCACCAAGCGCAACGTCCATGACAACAACGCTGCCCACCTTTCAGCCGGCGGACATTGCGCCCTCCTTAGCGCTGATGCAACTGGCCGGCGATCCAGTGGAGGCATTGGCCTATCAGGCCAGCAATGCCGGTGAAACAGAAACAAGCCGCGCCTTGACTTGGATTGGTCTTACCCAAATGGCGCCGGCGCGCATTGCGCTCCTTTTAAAGTTAGCAACCGCCGCCACTGTTGCAGAACAGCCGGTAACGGCGCAGGCGCTCTATCAACAAGTACGCGCATTGGCTGTTCTTGACAGTGCGTTACCCCCGCTTGCGCGCAGCCAGGCATTGCTGCGTTGCGTGAGCGGCTTACTGGATCTAGATGAACAAGCTGCCGCACACGATGTTGCCCAACAAGTGCTGCTTATTGTCAAGCAGGCGCCGGATCTGCTGCCGGCGCAACGCAACCAGATTTTGCGTGACTTACAGAGCGTTACCCTGCCTTTGCGTACAGGAGGCGCTTTTCAACGCGAACTGTCCGAACTGATTCGTAATCCTTACCTTTCGCTCAATACAACTTTATTCAGTGGACAATGGCCGACTTTTAGCGAAACGCCTGCCCCTGATCCTCTGCTGGTTTCGGTGACAGCCGAACGGCAGCAGGCTGCACGCGCCTTTGCCCAGCGGCTGTTACAAGTTCAACCGCTCGACGCCGAAGCGGAACGGCAACGCCTTGTCCTTGCGCTTTCGATTGAAGACCAAGAACGTACAGCTTATTTTTACCAGATTTCAGCCACACAAAACCTTACATTTTCACTACAGTTCTTGGCGATGGAACAACAACGGGATTGGTTGATTACCAAGCTCGCCGTTGCCCAGCGTCTTTACGGCGTTACGCTCATCCCGGAATGGGAGAACAACCAGGTTGCTATTGTTCAAGCATTGGCACAGGTCACAACGGATCTACAGCAGCAGCTTCTCGCCTTGGCGCAGACCCAAAGCACCCCCGAACAGCAAGTCGCGCAACGCTTTTATGCCCACACCTGGTTGGCGCAACAGATTGAGTTTGGTCTCTACCCACAAAGCAACGCCGTCGAGGTTGGGGAACAATTGCGGGTGCTGCAAGGGGAGATGGCGCAACTCAACCTACCGCCGGCGCTACCGGTCGCCTATGTCGCCGACGCCACACCACCGGGCTTTCGTATCATAGCAACAACAGTGCGATAATTGCCAAATCAACAACGACCGATAACGCATCCTTTTTTGGAAGAGTTCCTAGGCAGAATGCTTTATCATCCCTAGTACAGATTCCGTATGATTAACGTAGTTTAGTTGTACAATCATGGTCTGGATTGCAGGGTCAGTAGCCCGTAGTCGTGTTGTTCAGAGTCGGGTTATTGCGATCCCGGTTGCGGTGCGGTCTATGGAAGGCAGCTTTGGGGCAATGCGCGCCACTTGGCGAATCAACCAAGAAACGCTATAATGGTGAGGCCATATTGATTTTGCTTCACATAAAAAGTGTATTGTGATGATTCCAATCCTGTAACCACCACAACGAACGGAGACCGTTATGGCGTTGAAGTTTGCCGCCAATCTATCCATGCTCTACCCCGACCGCCCTTTTTTAGATCGTTTTGCCGCTGCAAGGGCTGCCGGCTTTGCCGCCGTTGAGTTTCTCTTTCCCTACGAATTTGGCTATGCGGCCCTTCGCCAGCGGCTGGATGAGGTTGGCTTGCAAGTGGTGTTATTCAACATTTTTCCCGGTGACATGGCTGCCGGTGAACGCGGTTTCCTTAGCCAGCCGGGGCGACAAGCTGACTTTCGCCGTACAATGGAAGAAGCGCTGACGTATGCACAGGTGTTGCAGTCGCCGCGGATCCATGTTATGGTCGGCAATCGGTTGCCGGCGGTTGACTATCGAGTGCAATTTGATACGATCCTAGAAAATCTGGCTTGGGCGACGCCGTTGGCGGCGGCGGCTGGCGTAACCTTGCTGGTTGAGCCGCTCAACGCCACCGATCAACCGCGCTATCTGATTCACAGCTCGGCGGACGGCATGGCGATTGTCGAAGCTGTGAATCACCCGAACCTGCGCCTCCAGTATGATCTCTATCATGCCCAGATGACCGAAGGCAATCTGTTAACGACGATCAAACGGCTGCTCCCCTGGATTGGTCATATTCAAATTTCGGATGTGCCGGGGCGCCATGAACCGGGATCAGGAGAGATCAACTACCCGGCGGTCTTTGCCACCCTGGAAGCGATTGGCTATCAAGGTTATATCGGTCTGGAATACAATCCCGCTGGCGATACAGATCAATCACTGGCATGGTTGCCGGTTGACCAACGGGGGTAGCCAGCGATGGTGGGGGTCACAGCAACATTACAGTGGATTTCGATAGGAACGGATTTGCATCCCAGGATCGAGCAAATCCGTTCCCGCCTAAATCCGTTGTAGTGTTCTACGGGCGCCATTTTAGAAAACTAATCACAAACTCAATCATCAACATGAACAAGGAGTCACTAGAATGAAAATGGAACATGTCGCAATCAACGTCCCGGCGCCGGCGGAAATGGCTGCCTGGTACACCCAACACCTGGGCATGCGGATTGTGATGGCGAGCAAAGATGCCCCCTATATGCACTTTATTGCCGATGATGCCGGCAGCATGATGGAACTCTATAACAATCCGGCTGCGCCTATGCCCGATTATGCCAACATGAGTCCCTTCAACTTCCACATGGCCTTCTCCACCAGTGACATTGAAGCGGAGCGCGCACGCCTGGTTGCAGCCGGCGCCACCACCGTCACCGAGATCACTACCACGGCCCGTGGTGATAAGTTGCTCTTCCTGCGCGACCCGTGGAACATTCCCTTCCAGTTTGTGCAACGGAGTTCGCCGCTGCTGTAGAGTAATATTTAGTCATGTAAGGACCTGTAAAAGAATAAATTATCGCTCGATGCGAGTCCGTGACGCGCAATCAGCCGGGGCGCGTTACGGACTCGCATCGAGCGGTGGGCTAAATTACATTTTTTGCGCACCCTAAGTTACAACGAATTGGAGGGAGAAAGGAATGGCGGTCGCCTGCACTGTTCGCCCCCATTTTTGTTGTTCTTTGTAGCATAAAAGGAAGAAGTTGATGGCAATCGTAGTGGTAGGTGAGCCAGCGCCGAATTTTACTGCGCTGACCGATCAAGGTGAACAGCTTACATTAAGCGACCTGCGCGGCAAGCGGGTGATTCTCTATTTCTATCCTAAGGATGACACTTCCGGCTGTACAACACAAGCGTGCGGCTTTCGCGATCAATATCCGGTGATCGAAGAGAAGAACGCCGTTGTCTTGGGGGTCAGCCCGGACAATGTAAAATCGCACCAGAAATTTAAAACTAAGTATAGTCTACCCTTTACTCTGCTGGTGGATGCGGATCATACTGTGGCCGATGCCTACGGGGTTTGGGGCGAGAAGTCCATGTATGGCAAAAAGTATATGGGTATCATTCGCAGCCACTTTGTCATTGATGAAGAGGGAAAAGTCGTTGACGTACAGTATAAAGTGAGTCCTGCCGATAGCACGAAAAAAGCGCTGCAAGCGCTTGCATAGCGCAGGACCCTATTTTCAGGTTGCCACACTTCCCACCTCTTACCGGCGAAAAAGCGTGACACAGGGCTGTGTCACGCTTTTTATATTGTGCGCTGTTAAAGCTTAAATAGTGATGTGAGCCTTTGGTGCTTCGAGCGGCTGTCGATTTATGATATACTACCCTTTTGAGATTTCGTGCTAGTATACGGTTCGGCTATTTTTGTGCTTTTGCCTGATGAACCTGATCATTTACCGAATAGGAAATCAGTACAAAATGCGTATCCTTTGCGTTTGCCAAAACGTATCTTGATTGACCTGGATTGCCGGCATGGATGACATCCAACGCGATGCCCCACTGGAAGAATCAATGCTGATTGGGCTGATTGAACGTGCTCAATCCAATGGGGATCCGGAAGCTTTCGACGGCCTCTACCTGCTCTTTGCCGATCGCATCTTCCGGTATCTTTTGGCGCGTCTAGGACGGGTGGAAATTGCGGAGGAGATTGTTTCACAGGTGTTTTTGCATTTGATGGAAAAAATTGATCGCTATCAGATCGCCCCCAAAGACAACGCGACGATCTTTCCAGCTTGGCTCTACCGGCTGGCGCATAACAAGATGATCGATGTGCTACGCAAAATGCAGCGTCGAGAACATGTGGGCATTGAACAGGCCGAAATGGTTGCGGAACCGAAATCCTTGTTGGATATTGTCGAAGAACAGATCGATTTTGAACAGTTGTTGCGGACGCTCAAGCTTTTAAATGAACAACAGCGCCAGGTGCTGATCCTACGCTTTGTCGAAGGCTTTAGTATTGCCGAAACCGCTCAGATTTTGCAGAAAAGCGAAGGCGCCATCAAAGCATTACAACATCGCTCGTTGGAAAACTTGCGCCGCTACTTACAACAGTAATTGAGTATCATGTTTGACGAGATTCTGGCCGATTGTCTGGAAGCGCTGGCCGAAGGCGCCACAATTCGCGATTGTTTAACCCGTTACCCGGCTGAGGCGGCAACGCTAGAGCCATTGTTACGGTTGGCTGTGGCTCTTGGCCGTGAAGGAGAAACCCGTCTATCGCCTGGCGCCTTTCGTCAGGGCCGGCGTCTGCTCATGAATGCAGCGCGCACGCGTCAAACGCAATTCCAGCAAAAGAGTACAATTCACCACCGTCAACCCCGCCACATAGCACCGGCGGCGCCACTGCGGCGCCCCCCATTTCCACCTTACCAGCAGATTCCCCCCTATCAGCAGAATGGTCGGCAACAATCATCGCGCCCGGTACGCGTCAAGCCCGCACAGCAGCACGTAAAGATGCCACCTTTTCTGCGAATGGCGTTCGTATTGCTTGCAGTGGTTGGCGCAACGACCTTTATCCGTCTGGTGACGACAAGCCTGCCCGGGACGTGGCTCTACCCGGTGAAAAGCAGCAGCGAACGGATGGTGGGGAGGTTGATGACTGCTGCCGGTGAAGCGGTTGCCTGGCAGGAGAACCAACTGGCGCGGCGTTTACAGGAGTTGACCGGGTTGACCGATGCTAATGCAACCGCGACTAGTGTAACAATGGTGCAAAGCGCCGCCTACGCCGTGGAAAACGACTGGCAAGCATTACTTACAGCCAGTGAAGGTTTGACAACCAACGAACGCACCGCACTGCTTCAGGCCCAGATTGCCCGCTTTCAACAACTGGAAGCAAGATGGGCTGGGCGCCAGGAGGTAGCGCCGCAAGTGGCTGTCATGACTTTACGCCGATTGATCGCCGCCGGGGAAGCAGCCTTAGCGACACCTACGCCACTTGAAGAAGCGGCCACTGGGGCGGTAACGGCGACAGCAACAACATTAATCCCAACGTCAACCATGACACCGACGACGTCTGCTACAGCCACACCGACTATAACCGCAACGCCACTTTTGCAGCCGAGTGCCACCGCGCCTGCCGGACCCATTTTGGAACCTTCGCCAACAGCCACACCTACACCGGTGCCGCCTACCGTCACCCCTGTTATTCCCAGCCCAACGTTACCGCCGACGCCGCTGCCGGAAATTACCGTGCAAATCCCGCGTGAGGAGTCAAGTGAGCAAGAGCAAGACGATCATAACAATGATGGAGAGGCAAGCGGCGCCGAAGCGCCAACGGCAACCCCTACGCCGTTGACCCCGGAAGCAACACAAACAGGTGGAGAAACTGCGACGCCGGCCATTGGAATTGGACCGGAGGAGGAAACGCCGGCGCCAACGGTCTTGTCAACCGAAGTGGCAGCGACGCCAACCACTGCCGACCAATCCCCAACTGTGACCAGCGGTGAGGGCGTATGGCCGCTGCCGACCAAGTCCGTGGCGCCGGCTACGGCGACGCCTGAGCCGGACGCCACCAATACGCCGCGCCCGACAAATCCACCAAACGCCACCAAAACACCCAAAGCTACAGCGACGCAAGCCCCTATGGAACCGGCAACACCCAATGCACCCACTGCTGCACCGGTGATGACCACGGTTCCCCCCACGCCAATGGAAAGGACGCCTAACGCTACGACACAGCCTCCAGTGGCAACAAAGGAAGTGGGGACAGAAACAGCCGTCGCCCCGCCAACTGCACGCGCCACAACGTCGAGCAGTGAAGCAACAAGAACGCCACAACCCTAAGCGTCAGATCGTAGCACTCCAGGCTGCTTTAAGCGCGTTAGGGATGCGCCTGAAGCAAAAATCTACGGAGATATTCGGTAGACCGCAATGCCCTCAACGATGACTGGGGACGACGGACTTAGGACTGCGGACGACTGATACTCGTTGCTCAAGCTTTATGGACCTGGGGAATTGCCAGGCCACAATGCAAGCAGGCCGTAGCGCCAGCGGGCGGTAAGGGGTTGCCGCAGCCTGGGCAACGAGTGGCAAGGCGGGTGCCACAGTGGGCGCAAAATTGCCAGTTGGGTTCAATCTCCTCCTGACATTCATTACATTCCGCCATCAGTTGGTGAAAGGCGGCGCGTTGATTGATCAACATGATCTCCGCGTTGTCCTCATTCATCGGTTGCGCCATTGCTTTCTTCTGCTCCATAACTCGATCTCCTTTTGGCATTCCTGCGAAAGATAGAACGATAGCGTGCGTTTCACTTATCACCTACAGAACTTGTGTGTGCAAATCATATCAACCATCGGCTGCTTACGCAAGCGCTGGATTTGCTGATCGTCAGCAGGATCGTGGCGCAGTAAGATCATCAGCTATATCCCTGCCTATATCTCAGTACTATACCCTGTTCTACACAAGAATGCTGGAAGGTCAGCTACCATGATACATGGTGGAATACAAGATCGGTATACCTTACCAGGTAACTACACTGGGTAACTACACCAGGTAACTACACCGCTCCTAGCCGGTCCGTGACCGGCGGTCGGGTCGCCGGTCACGGACCGGCTAGGAGCGGACAGAGTAGGTACCTTACCGGCAAATAAAATGGCAAACATCTATCAATTAGGGAAAAGTGCAGCAATGAGCGAAAAGGAACAGACACGAGAAGCAACGACAGTAATGAATGGCAGGGTGTATACGGCGCAAGTAGAAGAATTTGGCGAGCAGGATGAATATAGCTCCTTCGCCCAGTTACTAGATCAATATCTGCCTGAACAACTAAAGCCTGGCCAGCTTGTGGAAGGGCAAATTCTCCGCATCTCGCGCGAAGGCATTATCATCGACATCGGCGCTAAGCGCGATGCCATTGTACCCAAACAAGAGGTCAGCAAACTGAGTGAAGAGTTCCTTGCGCGCCTAACCCAAGGTGGTACGGCGCCGGTGGTCGTCACCCACACGCCCAATGGCAACGAAGAGTTGGAAGTCTCCTTGCGCCGTGGGCTGGAAGAGACCGAATGGCAACAGGCTGAGGAGTTGCTGCGGAACGGTGAAATTGTCCAGCGCGCTATTTCAGGGTTGAACAAGGGTGGCGTGCTGGTTGACTTTGGCACCCTTACCGGCTTTGTACCAAACTCCCACTTACCGACGCTCCAATACATCAATGATCAAAATGTCATCCAGCGTATGAAGGAACAGATGATTGGCGATGTTCTGGCGCTCAAGGTAATTGAGATCAACCATCAGCGCCGCCGCCTGGTTCTTTCGGCCAAAGAGGCGGAACAGAGCCTGCGTCAGGGCCGTATCCAAGAGTTAACGGTCGGCAGCATTGTTAGCGGTCGCGTAGAAAACATCAAGGACTTCGGCGTCTTTGTTAACCTGGGGGGCGTAACCGGGTTGATCCATGTCACCAAGCTCGATTGGTTCCGGGTGGAGCATCCTGCGGAAATTTTGAAGATCGGTGACGAAGTACAGGCCGTGGTCGAAGCCGTTGACCCGGAGCGCGGGCGTATTCGCCTCAACCGTCAGGCTGCGCTGCCCGATCCGTGGCAGGTCTTGCCGACGGTCTACAACGTAGGCGATCTACTGGAAGGCACTGTCACCAATGTGACCGATTTTGGCGTCTTTGTCCACCTCCCTATCGGCATTGAGGGGCTGGTTCACAGCAGCGAACTACATCCCACCGAAGGCGGCTTCCGCATTGTGCAGGTTGGCGACAAGGTTGTGGCGCGCATCATTAATATGTCCCCAGAACACAAACGGCTGGGGTTGAGTCTGCGCCAGGTTTCGGAAGCGGATGAAGCAGAATGGCGAGCAAAGCAAGACGCACAGGACGAAGCGTAAAGGTTGAACAGGATTCGTTTACACAGATAGGAATGAACACGGTTTTTTCTTGTTTAGCAGGCGTCGTTTGGCGCCTATTTGTGTAAACGATCCTGTCGCTTTCTCTTTTTCACCTGCTCTTCTTTTGATCTAGCGCTGATCATCTATCGATTTTCTTCTTCTTTATTCTCTCTACCCTATCCCCTGACCAGACCTTCATTCCCAGCTATAACTTCCTTCTATACAGCGATCTATAGGTTTTCCTTCTTATTTGCAATACGGTCAATACTGTAGCAAATCAGCTTTCAACCACGGCGGAGTAGGCACGCCCCGTGCCGACCCGTCTTGCTGACTCATCCGGCACGGGGCGTGCCTACTCCCCTAATGACAGGCGAAGCAACATAGCAAGAGGGAGAGAGGTAATGACAGCAACCATGGAAGTGTCAGTGGCGCCGGGTGAACAGACCACCATGCCACGCCGGTCACTCAACGAATTGCAGGAGACCGTTTGGCGTCTCAGCCGTCAGATTTTGGAGATGACCTCGACTGCTGGGTCGGGCCACCCCTCCAGTTCACTCTCGGCGATTGACCTCATGACCGGGCTTTACTTCGGCGGCATTCTGCGCTATAACCCGACCGAGCCGGATTGGCCGCGGCGCGACCGCTTTATCCTGAGCAAAGGTCATGCGGCGCCGGCGCTTTATGCCGTTCTGGCCGAAGCCGGTTATTTCCCCGCGGAGGAATTGAACACGCTACGGCAATTGGGCAGCCGGCTGGAGGGGCACCCCAACCGTCGCCGCCTGGTTGGCGTTGAAGCCTCAACCGGCTCACTAGGGCAGGGGTTGTCCATTGGGTTGGGCCAAGCCTTGGGCGCCCGCCTGGATGATTTTGACTATCGCGTCTATGTACTGCTAGGCGATGGGGAGATCAACGAGGGGCAAGTGTGGGAAGCAGCTATGGCGGCGGCTAAGTATAACGTAGACAACCTGACCGCCATTCTCGACTACAACGAATATCAGCAGACTGGCTCGGTCAATACCGTGATGCCGTCGCTGGAACCAATTATTGATAAGTGGGAAGCCTTTGGCTGGTATGTCTTTGAAATTGATGGGCATCGAATGGAAGCGGTTGTCGAAGCGCTCCAGTCGGCGCGCACGGTCACCCAACAGCCGCAGATGATCATTGCTCACACCTCCAAAGGGCGCAACCTGGCCCCCTTCCTAGCTAATGCTGTCAATCATAAACATGGCGAGCCACTCAATGAGACCGAGCTGACCGCCGCACTGGCCGAGTTGGATGAGTTGAAGAACTGGGATCTCTACAGTGAAGTGGCCGATGAATTGGCGCCGGCTATGGCAAATGGAGGGTTACATCGATGAACATTGGCAAACAAACCGCTCTGCCGACAGGGCCGGCCACGCGCGATGCCTTTGGGGAAGCGCTGTTGGCATTGGGGCGCAATAATCCTAACCTGGTTGTTGTCGATGGCGATGTCGCTAACTCGACGCGCACCGAAGCCTTTGGCAAAGAATTCCCGGTGCGCTTCTTCAACGTCGGCATTGCCGAAAGCAATCTAGTTAGTGTCGCCAGCGGGTTGGCTACCTGTGGCAAGGATGTTGTCGCGGCCAGCTTTGCTGCTTTTCTGCTCTGCAATGCCTACGACCAGATTCGTATGGGCATCGCCTTCCCCCAACTCAATGTCAAGCTTATGGGATCGCATAGCGGTATCAGCATTGGTGAAGATGGCCCAAGCCAGATGGCGATTGAAGATATTGCGTTGGCCACCTCTTTCCCCAATTTTACGGTCCTTGTGCCGGCTGACGGCCCATCCACTACGGCTGCGACCCGTGCTATGTTTGCCCATATTGGCCCGGTCTATCTACGCACGGGGCGTTCCAAAGCGCCGCTCATCTATACCAATGGTTTCCCCTTTACCATCGGTCAGGCCAATCAATTGCGCGAGGGCAACGATGTCGCCATTATTGCTTGTGGCCTCATGGTGGCGGCAGCGTTGGAAGCGGCCCAAACCCTGAACGCGCGCGGGATCAATGCCCGTGTAATCGATATGCACACGCTCAAGCCGTTGGATGAAGCGACCATTGTGCGCGCCGCCCGGGAAACAGGCGCACTTGTCACGGCGGAAGAGCATCTACTGGAGGGCGGTCTTGGGTCGGCGGTGGCTTGTGTTGTTGCCGAGCAGCATCCGGCGCCGATAGCCTTTGTCGCGCTGCGCAATACCTATGCTGAGTCCGGCAAAGGGGGCGAATTGCTGGAAAAATATGGGCTAACCTCCGCAGAAATTGTGGGAGCCGTTGATCAGGTTTTGGCACGGAAAGAGGCAGCACGCCAAGTATAAACAGGGTATAGATAGAGTATACCTGGCATGTATCTCTCACCTGTACCACTCTCTATCCTTTACGGTAAGAAGGTGAAGTATTCTAGCACTAACAAACTGTGGGGGGTGGCGCTCCCAACGAGCGCCATAGGAGTTGCACAGTGGGCCGTTATGTAGTGGTAAACCCCGTTGTTGAAATCCGTCATTGAAATCCGTTGGTGTAGAACCCGTTGTTAAGCAAGGAGTAGATGATGAACAAGCTTCAGGTTTTAGGCCGAGAAGGTCACAAAGAATTGGTGTGGGATCCGGAAGAAGTGCAAACCGGTGACATGACGTCAGCAGAAGTGATCGCCGAGGCCGAACGTATTCTGGATGAAGCGGTGGCGCGTGGTCATTTAGCCTTGCGCATTGATTCGCCCGATCAACCCGCTGTACGCATTGAGAAGTTTGATTACACTGCACCCCGAACGGTGATTGTACCCCGCATCGTCGGTGGTTGATCAGGGATTGGTTGAACGGAGCAAGCTATGGAATGCCTGCAACTCCTTCCTGGGCAAGAAGCGCCACCGTTATGCCAACTCGTCTCCCTGTTCGGTAATTTGCTTGTATGGGGGGAGGCCAACGCACCGTTACTCATGGCGGCATTAGGAGGGTTAGCGCTCTTCTTTGCCCTCTGGAGCAACCGCAGCGTCGAGCCTCACTCCCAACAGGCAATGGCGCAAACACCCAAAGAACGCGCTGAAATCCTGCTGCGCGACAGTGTCTCGCTTCAGCAATATCAGCACCTCCTCAACTTTGGCTACTTAGAGATTCCCAGTCGGCTTTATCCCAACCGCTACTACCGGATCCCGCGCGAGCGTCGTCGTGTCCAGGTCTATGAAGTGGCCGATACAAACCTTGGTCCCCAGCATCGTAAACTCGGTGAACTTTGTGTCATTGCCTGTGAACCGATGCCCGACGCCGACCTGGTGTTGACTCATAAGTGGCTAATCGAAGCAGATGAACAGAAATATCTGAACACAGCCAACTGGGTTCGTTAACATGGCTGCATTATGCAGCTAACCCATGCGCGTGACCGTAGTCGTATGCCCCTCATCCTATAAAAGGAGAAACTTTATGAATCGTACTATGACCAGAACGCGCATAGGTCTGTTAATGCTGCTTCTATTCCTGCTGCCGCTGAGCGCCTGTGGTCGTCGAGCAGAAAACAGTCAGGAGGCGGTGGTTACAACTGCCAACACAGCCAATCAAGCAACCGTTGATGAAGCCGCCAATGACACCGGTGTACAAACGGCGGCAGAAAATGCCAGCCCACAAACAGTAGCGCTCCAGCAAAATGGCGCCGATACCCCCAGCCAGCAGTTGCTCGCCCAGCTCTATGACCAAATCTTACCTTCGGTCGTCGATATCCAGGTGACAGCCACGACTCAGCAAGCGGAAGCCGGTCTTTTCCCCTTTTTCGGTGGTCAACAACAGCCGCGGCAAGTGCAAGGCGAAGGCACCGGTTGGGTCTACGATGACCAAGGGCATATTGTCACCAACAATCATGTTGTCGAAAACGCTACCCAAATCATCGTCAATTTTTCTGACGGTTCCTGGGCGACCGGCGAAGTGGTGGCAACCGACCCACAAGCGGATCTGGCGGTTGTGCGAGTTACGCCGCCCGAAGGCGTAACCCTACGTCCGCTGCCCGTGGCGGATGCGACGACACTCACCGCCGGCGCCTGGGTGTTGGCTTTTGGCACCCCCTTTGGTTTGGAAGGCACGATGACGTTGGGAATCGTCAGCGCTCTGGGGCGTGGTTTTCCGGTTGGCGCCCAGTCTGGTCAGGCGACTTATACCCTGCCCGATGTTGTGCAGACCGATGCCGCTATCAACCCCGGCAACAGTGGCGGCCCGCTGCTCAATCTCAACGGCGAGGTGGTAGGGGTCAACTTTGCCATTAACAGCACCTCTGGCGCCAATACCGGTGTTGGCTTTGCGATTCCAACCTCGGTAGTGCAACGGATTGTTCCCGCTTTGATCCAGAATGGCGCTTATGCCTACCCCTATTTAGGTATTAGCGGTGGCTCTATCACCCCGCAACTGGCCGCGGCGCAGAACATTCCAGCCAATGTTTTTGGCGTTTGGGTTGGTGGTTTGGTGGAAAATGGGCCGGCCGCAGCCGCTGGTTTGCAAGAAGGTGATATTATCACAACCATTGGCGACCAACCGGTGCGCAGCTTTGATGATTTGGTTAGCTACCTGTTCAACAACACAGCGCCCGGTCAGGAGGTGCCTTTGACCTTTCTCCGTGACGGCGCACAGCAGACCGCCACCGCCACGATCCAAGAGCGTCCCGCCGAACAATCAATTGCCAGTAGTGAGCAATCTGATGCAACGATCTCGATCGGTCAGGCAACCGAAATTGCGCGACAGACGGTCCTCAATGGTGGGTTGATGCAAAACGTCGAATCTTCCTCGGCCACCCTGGAAAGTAGCAATGGTCGTTCCGTTTGGATTGTCACCTTAACCGGCGATGGCAACACCGCCAGAGTCGCCGTCGATGCCGCTACGGGTAATGTGATCAATCTAGAGATTCAATAGCCATACCAGCACCAGAGGGGTTTGTATGCCTATGTGCGAACTCCTCCACTTAGGTCGCCATCAAAAAAGTCCGCCTTTTTCAAGAAGGCGGACTTTTTTGATGGCGACGATCCGACCGACTTAGGCGTAAGCCAGTTGGGCGACTGTCGGCTGTGCTTGCACAAAGCTGTGATAAGCGGCGGCATCTTTGCGACTGCGTAATTTTAATTTTTTCAACACATTGTGGACATGATTTTTGACGGTGCCAATGCCAATCAAGAGCCGAAGGGCAATCGCCTCATTAGAAACGCCTTCCGCTAACAGTTGCAAGATTTCACACTCGCGATTGGTAAGATTAGCATAGAGGGTCGCTTTGGGTTCAAAGCGGGTGGTTAAGCGGCTGAGGGTATTAAGATGCATCATCATGGCGGCAGCGACAGCCGGTGAAACAATCGGCTTGCCATTGCGAACGGTGTGAATATGATTCGTCCAGCCTTGCACCCCCTCTTTCTTTAGAATATATCCCACAGCGCCGGCAGCAATATAGGTCAGAATTTCTTTGGGATCATTTTGCAGGCCCGTTACAATGACCTTGACCTGGTTACATTGTTGGCGCAACCCTTTGATCAACTGCATGGCGCCGTTTTTGGCTAAGGTGGTGGAGACAAGAACAAAATCACAGTTCCCATTCCCAATATAGGCCAACGCTTCATTAGGCGAACTCATCAGATCCATGACATGTAAATGGGGTTCATTGTTCAAATACGTGGCGGCCTGGCTGGCGACGGTCGGGTTTTCGTGGACGATAAAAATGCGAGTGCGGCTCATGTACTCCTCCTGTGTGTATTTTGCTCAAGCTTTCTTTTCTCCTGTGTGGTGATGGTTAGTTTAGTTGTTGGTTAGCCTGGGGGGTGAAACTTCGGTGCGAACGCTTGTCGAAACCACCAGGCTAACCAACATTTTGCCGCTCATTTGAGCGACTTTGTGCTACCACTCAGCGTACGGGATTTATTAGATGAAGGGAACGACCCGAACGCCAGTTTGCTTTGCCGAAGTAGGCAGCTTCATGCCTGTCGGATCCGACAGGGTGGGCAAATCTGACAATATTCAGCGGGGAGTAGGCCCGCTCCGTGCCAGTCTGATTTGTCTGTTGAAATCGCACAGAACATGCTTACTCCCCGGTGTAATTCTCCTTAACGCTGTGCTAATGAATGCAATCCACCTGGCGATAACCACGTGTGTTACTGTACCAAGTGGTGATCGTGTCTCTGTGTGTATCTGCTCTCTGTATCCATAGCTATACGGTTATTCTACACTTTTTTATACACTTAGGTGCTAGTAGGCTATAGTAGACCGACGCTATAGTAGACCGACAATGGTAAACCAACGATCTAACCCTTCCTACCCCAAGTTAGGTACTCCCAAACAAGTTTTCGCAGCTAGCGTTGATTGACCCCAGGCTCGTGCCAGGTTGAGTATCGCCATTGGTTTAGGAGGCGCTTTTGAGAAAGATTCGTGTTCTGTTGGCCGATGATCATCCGGTTGTACGCCGGGGGGCGCGTGTTCTGCTAGAGCAGGCGCCGGATCTATTGGTTGTCGCCGAAGCCGGTCGTGGTGAAGAAGTGCTGCCCCTTGTCATAGCGACCCAACCGGATGTGTTGCTGCTTGATATGTTGTTGCCTGGCCTTTCCGGTGCGGAGGTGGCGCGCCAGTTAAAAGGGGTGAAACCGCAAGTCCATATCCTCGGTTTTAGCGCTCATGCCGACGCCCACTTTATCCGCACCTTGATGCAGAATGGCGCCGCCGGTTATTTACTTAAAGATGAGGCGCCCGATCTGCTGGTGGAAGCCGTCCGTAGTATTGCTCGGGGTCAAGAGGGGTGGTATAGCCGGCAGGCCACTGCCAAGGTGGGTGCCTGGTTCCAACAGAATGCTGAACAAGGGCAAGCATTAACGGCCCGCGAACTCGATGTGCTACCCCATCTCGTAGCCGGCAAGACGAATCAAGAGATTGCGGCGGCGTTGGCGATTAGTGAAAAGACCGTTGAAAAGCATTTACATTCCTTGTTTGTAAAGTTTGACGCATCCTCGCGTGTAGAAGCAGCCGTCTATGCTGTACAGAAGGGGTTGGTGTAGTAGGGATCTACCTACACCAAAGAGTAGTGAAACTCCCCATAGACAGCCAAAGATTTACGTTATATACTATAGAAAATAAATTGTCTGCTGCGTATAGCACTAGACACACAATTGAGCAAGGCTCATGGGGACAACATCGCTAGTGGAAACAGGGGGCTTTTGTGATTCGTGTGTTAGTTGTGCATGAACACCGTCTGGTGGGCGATCTGATTGGGACCGCACTCCAAGATAGGGCAGGGATAATCATCAGTGGGTATGCCGCCACTGTGGAGGCGGCGCTCGATTTTCTCGATACTTGTCATTGTGATGTGGTGCTGGCTAGCGTCACCTTGCCGGACAATGCGGCGTTGCGCCTGGCCCGGATCGTCAGCAGTAAGAATTATGCCGTCAAAGTGTTGGTCACTGACATGATTAACTCCAAGGCTGCTATTCTTCACTGTATTGAAGAAGGCGCCGCCGGGTATGTCTATGAAAATGAATCGCTGACCAATCTGGCGGAAAAGATTCGAGCGTTAGCCAAGGATGAATTCCCTATTCCGCCCCCCATTGCTGCCGGCTTGATTGCTCGCATCAATGAGCTAAAGCGGATGAGCGACGCCGACAGTATTCATCAATTGACCAACCGGCGGAGTCAATGCGAAGAGTTGACCGCTCGCGAACGGGAAGTCCTCCATTTGATGGCGCTCGGCAGCAGCAATCAGGAGATTGCCGAAGCCCTGGTCATCGAAGTAGGTACGGTCAAAAATCATGTTCATAATATCTTTCGCAAGCTCGATATTCAGAGCCGCGAACATGCCACCTTCTTTGCTCAACAATTGGCGTAAGTGTGGCATGACAACGGATAGGCAGAACACCAATCATCGTGGACCGCAGCGCAACTGGGATCGCAATAACCCGACTCTGAACTCCGGGCTGAGTTCCCTCTGGAACCGACTGCGAACTCCTGCTGCGGACTACTGACAACGCGCTGATCTAGGTGAGGACACCCTCGCCTGGTAACAATATTCCTTCCAGCACCCTCCCGCCCCTTTGTCGATGCAGCGATCGGAAAGGGGCATCTCCTTTTTTTAAGGTGATAACAGTGGTGTGGAAGCTTACCTTGTCCCTCGGTGCAACAGATCAGTGACACCCAACCATTCTGATCTGTTGCACTTTTCTGGCAGGAGTGCTTTCTATAAACAGATGGCGCCCCTTTCTGGAAGAGGCGGTAGCAGGTTGCGTATGGTTGACGCTTGTTGCCTCTTTCAGGAAGGGGCGCTAAGCCCAGACCATTATCTGAATTTTAGGTTGTCTGAATTTTGGGTAAAAAAAATCCGGTAAACGAATTTACAGTTCCCCCGAAGCGGTTATTAGCCGCACTGTAAATCCATTCACCGGATGACCCGTAGTATACACGATGCCAGAAAATGGTGCAAATTGGCAAAGGTGCGATTTGCACTAATTCACTACACTATCACCCGCTCACCGCTTGCTTCCCAAATTCTCCACCATCACCTATAATCAGTAGACCGCAACGTCGCCAAGGTGGCAATAGGCCGACGCTGGACTACGCGACTACGCGACTGCGGACTATTAATGATACAGCCGGGGAATCTGTCGCTGATCCCAGCCCTGTCACCTTGTCACCTGTCAGAAACGGAGGCCCATGAACCGATCACTGCAACCAACCAGCCGCCGGGGTTGGCGCGCTCGCCTGGTAGCCGACTTAACCGGCGATGTGTTGGAAATCGGCGTCGGTGAAGGCGTCAATCTGCCTTATTACCGGCAAGCTGCCCACATTTGGGCCATTGAACCGGATGTCGAACGGGCGCACAAAGCCCGCGCCGTGGCCGCCACCTGCGCCATCCCGATCACCATTGATGTCGCCGGCGCCGAATGCCTGCCCTACCCCGATGCCGCTTTTGACCATGTGGTCAGCAGCCTGGTCTTCTGCTCCGTGGCCGATCAAGCGGTGGCGTTGCAGGAAATTCGGCGCGTTCTCAAGCCAGGCGGCACGTTGCATATGGTCGAACATATACGCCCCCAAACCCGTTGGCTGGCAACCTTTTTCCGCGCCATCACTCCCTGGTGGCGAAAAATCGCCCACAACTGCCACCTGGATCGTCCGACGATCCAAGTGTTACAGAACGAAGGTTGGCAAGTCCAGGTGCATCGCCGGCGTGCTATGTTCGTCCGCATGAGCGCAAAGGTTTGACGTTCTTGGCGCTCACTTTGTATACTACAGCACTGTAGTTTGCCTAACCATTCGCTATAGTAGAGCAGTTTGAATTTAATTCTTTTGCCCGATAAAACAAATTGGCGGCAGGTCAGGTTAATGACCCACTGCCGCCGCCACGCAAGGAGGAAATCATGGCCTTTACATTGCCTGAGTTGCCCTACGCCGAGGATGCGTTGGAACCTCACATCGATGCCCGCACGATGAACATCCATCGCACCAAGCACCACAATACCTATGTCACCAATCTGAACAATGCCCTCGCCGGCACTAGTTTGGAGAACAAGAGCATTGAAGAGATCCTGCGCAACATGGATCAGGTGCCGGCCGACAAGAAGACAGCCGTCCAGAACAATGGCGGCGGTCATCACAACCACACCCTCTTCTGGAACACCATGGGTCCCAATGCCGGCGGCGCACCGACCGGTGATCTCGCTTCCGCCATTAATGCCAAGTTTGGCAGCTTCGACGACTTCAAGACGAAGTTTGCCGCCGCCGCCACCACGCGCTTTGGCAGCGGGTGGGCCTGGCTCGTGGTCAAGAAAGATGGCAGCTTGGATGTCTATAGCACCGCCAACCAGGACAGCCCCCTCATGCAGGGCGACACCCCGATCCTGGGTCTGGATGTGTGGGAACATGCCTATTACCTCAACTACCAGAACCGCCGCCCGGATTATATCGGCGCCTTCTGGAACGTGGTGAACTGGAATGCAGTGGCGAAGAATTACGCGGCCGCCAAGTAGTTGGGCGGGGCGAATAATTCATTGTCAATGAAAAATTGAGCATTGTTAATTATTCGTTGTTAAGAAAATAAAAAGCGGAGTGGACATGATCCACTCCGCTTTTTATTTTCTTAACAACGAATGGTTTACGGCGTAAAGTCTTCTGTCCCGCTGAGGTTGACCATAAAGGCAGCCAGCAGATCAGCCGAACGATCAATGTCCTCCAGCGCAATGGTTTCAACGGCGCTGTGCATGTAGCGGTTGGGAATACTGACCAGCCCGGTGACAACGCCGGCGCGAGAAAGCTGAATGGCATTGGCGTCGGTGCCGGTGCCGCGACCATGAGCCGCGATTTGGTAGGGGATCTGTTGATTGTTTGCCGTTTCCACCAGCCGGGTAAAAAGGCGGGGATTGACATTTGGCCCCCGCTCAATGACCGGGCCGCCCCCCAGCTTGATGTCGCCCCCCTGCTTCTGATCCATCGTCGGGCAGTCGGTAGCATGGGTGACATCGACGGCAATGCCGATGTGGGGCGCCACGCCAAAGGTGCTGGTATAGGCGCCGCGCAGGCCAATCTCTTCTTGCACGGTAGAGACGGCATAGATCGCACAATTGAGCGGTTGCAGCGCCGCCCGTCGCAACGCCTCGATCACCACCCAGACGCCGGTGATGTTATCCATGCCCGGCGCGTTGGCGAGACCATTGCGCAACTCCTGGTAGCCTAGCTCCAGCGTCACCGGGTCGCCGATCATCACAACGCTGGCGGCGTCGGCTTTGTCACGGGCGCCGATGTCGAGCCACATCTCTTCCAGTTTCACTACTTTGTTGCGCTCTTCTTCCTTGAGCAAATGGATCGGCTTGCGGGCAATCACCGCTGGAATCGGGCCGCTTTGCGTCCAGACTGTCATCCGCTGACCGATCAACTGCTGAGGGTCCCAGCCGCCGATGGGCTTGGTGTAGAGATAGCCTTTGTCATCAATATAGGTCACGACCAGGCCGATCTGATCACAGTGGCCGGCGAGCAACACACGCTGGGCTGCCCCGGGGTTCTTGGCGACAATCACATTGCCGTGGACGTCAGTCGTCACCTGGTCGGCAAAACTTTGCACATAATCACGCACGACTGCTTGGGCCGGCTGCTCATAGCCGGAAGGACTGGGCGCCAGCAGGAGCGCTTTCAAAAATTCGTGGGCTTGGGGTTCCATAGACGAGTCACTTTCTATTGGGTATCAAGTTGTGAGGTAATCAGAACTCTTATTCTACAACAAAATTCTGCGCTATCCCTAATAGAATGCTGCCCCCGGTGGGCGTCATGGTTGATTGCAACCAAATTTGGAATTTTGGGTTGCGACCCTAGGCGGATTGACAAAATGATAGCAATTGCGGTACGCTCATGGCTCTACCCACTTTATCAGCAGAAGGAGCGTTGCTAAACGAACCATGAACACCGCCCAACCATCGCCGTGGGAACACCCAGACTGGTATGATCTGCACGACAATACTGCGGTTGCCGGCCCGGAACGGGAGCCGGAGCATTATCGCGAGTTCGTGCTGACCTTGCCGCCGCTGGATCGCACCGATCACCTGGTCGATATTGGCGCAGGAACGGGGAAACTCGCTTTGTTGGTCGCCCAGGGCTATCCGCGGCTGGGTAAAGTGACCCTGATCGACCCCAATGCCGAGAAGCTCGAACGCGCCCAAGCCCGGTTGACGGCAGCATTGCCCAACGCCCAGGTTATTACGCTAACGGCGGCGCTGGGCATGCGCAAACCGTTGCCAACCTTGGATGGCACCATTGCGATCATCGGCAGCGTCCTCATGCCGGTCATGCTCCTGCAAGGTGGCCCATTGACCGACGGTCTGGCTTGGCTGCGCCGTGTGTTGACCGATGTACATGGCGCGCTGCAACCGCGCTGCTGGCTCTATGACCTGGAGACGCTGGCCGGGTCATGGGAGCAGAGCGGTTTGAGCGATCCTGTGCGCCGGCTGCACTTGCCCGAACTGGCTGATGAGTTCTGGCGCGCCGGCTTTGCTTCGGTGGAATGTCTGTACCGTTTTCGCGACCGGGTGGTGATCCGGGCGCAAAAGCCGGTGGCGCGGGGATAACAGACGCGGATTCAGGGAGAGCGGATATTCATAAGGGAAAAATCCGCTCTCCCTGAATCCGCGTCTGTTATCCCTTCACCAAATTGAAATCGCGGCGCAATCCTGCAAAGGCGCCACCGGCCTCTTCCTTCACCGCTGTATCAAACATACCCGTCACTTCAGCATATTCCGCATCAGTCAAATTCACATCAAAGGCCGCCAGCGAGGCGTGTAGTTGTCGTTCCGAACTGACACCGATGATCGGATTAGTCACTGCCGGCGAATGACGCAGCCAGGCGACTACTAGTTGCGCCGGATGCAATTGGCGATCTGCAGCAAATTCGAGAAAACGTTTGATGCCATCGCCATACTTTTCCAGCCAGCGCGGAATGCGCGCATCAGTCGCCCCGCGCGAGTCTTCGGGGATGGTCGAACCCGGCGTATATTTGCCGGCAAAGATGCCAAAGGCCAGCGGACGATAGACGGTGATGGCAATCTTTTCGGCCAGCGCTTGCGGCAACACTTCTACCTCAACGCCCCGTTCAATCGGGTTGTAGGGAATTTGATTGCAGGCCAGGCGGGGCCAGCCGTTACGATCAGCAATGCCGTTCATGTGCGCCAGCAACCAGGCCGGGTAGTTGCAACAGCCGACAAAGCGCGCCTTGCCGGCCTGCACCACGTCGTTGAGCGCGGCCATCATGGCTGTGGTCTCCATCCCTGGTTTGGGCCAGTGCAGCATGTAGAGATCAACGTAGTCGAGTTGCATCCGTTGCAAGCTCTCATCCAGGCTGCGGCGAATGACCTGCGGGTCGATGTTGTTGACCTTGGTGGCGACAAAAAGCTGTTCGCGCCGCCCCTTAAGAATATTACCGAGAATGGTTTCCGTGCCGCCGTTGACATACATCGCCGCCGTATCGATAAAGTTGACGCCATGTGCCATCGCCGTCGCCAGGATACGATCAGCCTCAGCCTGGTCGCAGCGGTCGCCAAACATCATCGTCCCCAAACACAATTCTGAAACTGTGACGCCGGTGGCGCCAAATGGTACGTAGTTCATGTGGTGATTCCTTTCAATCAGTGCGGTGATTCGTGACTCGTATTGCTCAATCTGCCAATCTCTGAATCTCCCAATCTCTATGCGTCAACTGGCATAGGTTGTTTTAGCCTTGGAGGAGGGATTGTGCGCCGTCGATCCACATTTCCGTGCCGGTGATATGCGACGCGTTGTCCGAAAGCAGGAAGAAGATCAGTTGTGCCAGTTGTTCAGGCGTGGCGCGTTGGCTGCCGGTGAGGGGAATGGGACCATTGTGAAAGGTGACGGGCTGGCGCACCTGTTCGACATTGCGCAACTGGGTGTTTTCACGAATGTTAGTCGCCACGCCGCCGGGGCAGATGGCATTGATGCGCACACGATGGGGCGCTAGTTCCAGCGCCATCATCTTGGTAAAGGCGACCTGGGCCGCTTTGGCGCACGAATAGGCAGTGGCGCCGGTGTTACTAAAGATGCGCGTACCATTGACCGACGAGAGGACGACAATGGCGCCACCCGCTTTTTTCAGATGAGGGGTGGCATACTTTACTGTCAGAAAGGTGCCTTTGAGGTTGACGGCCAGCGTCGTGTCCCACTCTTCTGGCGTGATCTCCTCAATCGGCGCCCAGACGCCATTGATGCCGGCGTTGGCGACGACCAGATCGAGGCGGCCCCAGCGGTCAATCACCTGGGCGACAGCTTGTTCCATCTGTTCCGCATTCGCCACATCGGCGGCCAGACCGATGGCTGCGCCACCATTTCCCGTAATGGCGGCGGCCATCGCCTCCGTGCGATCCAGGCGCAGATCCAGGGCGGCGACTTGCGCCCCTTCCTGCGCCAGCAAAAGGGCCGTGGCGCGGCCAATGCCCGAACCGGCGCCGGTGACAAGCGCCACTTTTCCTGTAAGCTGCATAGGTTTTGGTTCTTTCTAGCTTGCTTTGCGCTTGTCGGGTAAGCGACGCAAAGGTGGTTACCATAGTTTGACAGTACTTCTGCTTTGTATAGTAGAATGATAGCATAGCTTTGCCCCACTATTGATAATTCGGCGACGACAATTCGGCAACGACAATTCGGCAAGCACATCATTCATTATAGGAAAGGCATCAAGATGACAGCGATCAATCAGTTTCAAGAAAAATTCGGCAAGCCGTCGCGTGGGGCGGCGACCAAAGTGGTGCCCTATATGAACGAATGGGTGCAGACCTTTATCCGTCACGCCCCCTTTGCCATCCTGGCAACCAGTGACGCCGCGGGCCATTGTGATGCGTCGCCCAAGGGGGGGATGCCGGGCTTTGTCAAGGTGTTGGATGAAACCCATCTGCTGATTCCCGATGTGGCTGGCAACCGCCTCTTTCAATCCTATGACAATGTGAGCCGCAACCCCCATGTGGGGCTGCTCTTCTTTATTCCCGGCGTCGATTCAACGGCGCGTGTCAATGGCCGCGTAGAGGTGGTGGATCGCGAGGCGTTGGTGGCGAAGAATATCAACCTGGAAATTTTTAATCCGGATGAGGAAGCGAAGGTGCTGCAAGGGCTGCTGCTGACCGTTGAGGAAGCGTATGGTCATTGCCCGCGCGCTCTGAAGTTCTCCAATTTGTGGGATGAGGCGACGATTACCCAGAACAAAACAGCATCGCCCATCTAAGTGAACGTCTAGCAGTAACTTCCGCTCTGTGCGAGTCCGTAACTCGGAACCGAATAGGGCGAGTCACGGACTCGCATAGAGCGGATAGGGCGAGTCACGGACTCGCACAGAGCGGATAGGGCGAGTCACGGACTCGCACAGAGCCACTTGGGAAGTTATGTTAGACGCCCGTCTAAGGGCAATCGGCAAAGGGAGGTGGCAGTGAACGAACAACCGGAAGAGAACGATCTCGGCTTTACCTACCGCACCAGAAAGAATGGTGACGTTGAAATCTTGCACTACGGCCGCCTGGCCACCACCTTGCGCGGGACGGACGCCGTCGATTTTGTCCAAGATGTGGCAGATAGCAGTGACGCCGACGCCCAGCAACTGATGGCGCGCCTCACAGGCAATTACAAACGGGGCAATGAACGCACCGCCAAAAACCATCCGCGTAACCGGCGTTGAATGGCGTCTACACCTGACAGGTTTTGAAAACCTGTCAGGTGTGGTTTGTAGCACGCTTTTATGCAAGCGGCTTTTCCAAAATTGCGCACCTGTGGCGCTAATCAGCAAGTCAAGCAGAAAGCCGACCACGTTATGCCACCAAACATTATTTTTATCCTGATCGACGACTTGGGCTGGGCCGATTTAAGCTGCATGGGCAGCACCTTCTACGAAACGCCCACCCTAGATCGTCTGGCGGCGGAGGGGATGCGCTTTACCGATGCCTATGCCGCCTGCCCCGTCTGCTCGCCGACCCGCGCCAGCATCATGACCGGTCGCTACCCGGCCACCCTTGGCATCACTGACTGGATCGACCATGAACGGATCATTCACCCAGCGCGGGGCAAATTGGTGGATGTTCCCTATCTTGACCACCTACCCCACAGCGAAACGACGATTGCCACCCTGCTCCGTCAGGCGGGTTATGCCACCTGGCATGTGGGCAAGTGGCACTTGGGTCGCCAATCCCATTACCCGGAAACCCACGGTTTTGAGGTCAACATCGGCGGTTGCGAAAAGGGATCGCCGGGGAAAGCCGGCTTCTTTAGCCCCTACGCCATCCCCACTCTGCCCAACGGCCCCGATGGCGAATATCTCACCGACCGCCTGACCGACGAGGCGATCCGCTTACTTGAGCAACGCGATCCCGGTAAGCCCTTCTTTCTCAACCTCTGGCACTATGCTGTCCACACGCCGATCCAGGCCAAGGCGGCGGAAATCGAGAAATATCGCGCCAAAGCGCAACGGCTAGGACTGGATCAGTTGCCCACCTTTGCCGAGGGCGATCCCTTCCCGACCGAACACAAGCGCCACCTGCGCATCACCCGTCGCCTGTTACAATCCGACCCGACATACGCAGCGATGATCGAAAACCTGGACTGGAACATTGGTCGTCTGTTGCAAACGCTGGCCGATCAGGGGCTGACCGAAGAGACCGTGGTCATCTTTACATCCGACAATGGCGGGTTGGCAACGGCAGAGGGTTCACCCACCTGTAATGCCCCGTTGGCCGAAGGCAAGGGCTGGATGTACGAAGGCGGCACGCGGGAACCGTTGCTCATCAAGTGGTCGGGGGTGATCGCACCGGGGAGCGTTTGCACAACGCCTGTCACCAGCCCTGATTTTTGCCCGACGTTGCTTGAAATGGCCGGCCAGGAACTGCGGCCCGACTTGCATTGCGACGGCGTGAGCTTTGCCGGCTTACTCCGTGGTGAGCAGGAATTAAATCGGGAAGCGATCTTCTGGCACTATCCCCACTATGGCAACCAGGGCGGCACCCCCGGCTCTTCGGTGCGGGCAGGGGATTATAAGCTGATCGAGTTTTTTGAGGATGGCCGGCTGGAACTCTATAACCTGCGCCAGGACATCGGCGAGGAAGAGAATCTAGCCGACCAGGAACCGGTGATTGCCGCTCGCTTGCATCAACATTTGCTGGCCTGGCGCGCCGCCGGCGAAGCCAAAATCCCACGCCCATCGTCAGAACAATAAGCGTTCGGCAGTGCGCCGCCAAAGCCCTCCAGGCGGCGCACGGATTTGGCGAAGCAATATTTTTGGTATTATTCGGCGGGAAGTTCTGGTGCGGCAGTATATTCCGAAGGAAGTACGCCCGTCAGCGAGCGCAGGAAGGTGACCATATCATCAACCTCATCATGGGTCAGTTTTCTGCCCAACTGGTGGCGCACCATCAGTTGCACCATTGATTCCAATGTCGGAATGCTTCCATCATGCAAGTAGGGGCCAGTTACGGCGATATTGCGTAAACTTGGAACCTTGAACGCAAATTTGTCAACATCATTTTTGGTTACATTGTAACGCCCCAGATCGTTGGTAACGTAGGGTTCCAGCGAACCTAGAACGGCGAACATGCCTCCACCCAAAGCCGGACCATTGTGGCAGGCGGTACAACCGGTGTTCATGAACAACGACAGCCCGCGCTTTTCCGCATCGGTCAAGGCGGTATCATCACCCGCCAGGTATTCGTCAAAACGGCCGGGCGTCATCAAACGCCGTTCAAATGCGCCGATGGCCTGCCCGACATGGTCATAGGTGATCGGGTCGGAATCGCCGGGGAAAGCCGCCTCGAAGAACGGAAGATAGCCCTTCACTGATTTTAGTGTACTGACCACAAATTCGGCGCTAGGCATCCCCATTTCGCCGCCAGCCAAGATCGGGCCTTTGGCCTGTTCTTCCACATCGGCCGCGCGTCCGTCCCAGAATTGGGCGACATGAAGCGCGGCATTGTATACCGTGGGGGCGTTGCGCCCTACCGGATTGCCGGTGTGGCCAAAGGAGAAGCGTAAACCATCCATGCCGTAGTTGTTCAGGCCGTGGCAGGTGTTGCAAGACATATTGCCATTGATGGACAAGCGTGGTTCGTAGAACAACATGCGGCCCAAGTCAATCAATTCTTCACTCATTTCGTATCCAGTCGGCGCAACTTCTTCGGGTAAGGTTCCAAAGATTGCAAGCATGTCTCGATTGATTTCGGGCACGGCTACACTAGCCTCTGCTGCGGGCGCCTCTGCTGCGGGCGCCGCTGCGGCAGGCACCGGCGTGTCAGGGATCGGTGTGGGAGGAACCGGCGTAGACGTTGGCGAGTCTGGCGTTCCGGAACAACTTGCTACCACCACAATGGCAGTAATTAAAAGCAACATTGATAATAAAGACATGAAACGTTTCATTAGGTATCCCTCCTTAAAAATCAAAGTGAGATTTGTTGAAAGCGGTAATTTTACAACGCAACGCTACCGCTTTTATTTAGCATATTGGTAGGCGTAGTATCAAGAAAATACCATAGAAAGAGTTAATGGAACTCCGCCAGATTGCGGGGTTCTCACCCGGTCAAGTGGCTAGGATACCGACGCGTCCCTGAAACCCCACAGAAAGTAACACTTTTTACAGGGGTATGGGTTACTTCCTATGCTGCTCGCTGGTATCTATTGCATACAACACGGCAAAACAATACTCCAAACCACACTAAAGTGTCTATCGCAGCCTCTCTGGCAGCAGTATACTATCGATAGTGGCACAGACCGTTATCACTTGCCACCAAGGGAGTGAGACCGATGTCAAACAAAGGCGAAACCAAACTAAATCCAAGTCAACCTCTGGTCTACCAGATCAGGCTTAAGGGCCAACTGGACAGTCAATGGACCGATTGGTTTGGCGGCCTAACCATCACGCTGGCAGCGGATGGCGATATGCTCTTAACCGGCCCAGTGGTTGACCAAGCGGCGTTGTCTATATGACCAGGGACGTAATGATGAGCGTTAGGAAACTGTTTCGGTAATTCGGTGGCCTTCTAGGCGCCTACCGAATTAATTCTGCAACCTTCATAATCACGTCCCTACAAGCAAGGAGAATCTCCTATGAAAAACGACAGAAATATCGCAACGAGCGTGGGTGTCCTCTTTATCATCGGGACGGTTGCCGGCATTCTGAGTGCGGTTACCTTGGGCGGCGTGCTGGGTGGCCCCGACTATCTCAATGATGTGGCCGCGAACGAGAGCCGTGTCATGGGGGGAGCCTTACTCGTGTTGGTCATGAACATCGCCCTGGCCATGATCCCGGCGCTGATGTTTCCCATCCTCAAACGCCTCAATGAACCTTTGGCGGTGGGGTATGTCATCTTCCGCGGTGCGCTGGAAGCCCTTACGGGGATCGGCATGGTGGTTTGCTGGCTGCTCTTGCTGGTGATCGCCCGGCAACCTGCCGAGTTCGGAGAGACAGCCGCTGCCCAGGGTCTAGGGATGCTGCTGGTTAATGCGCAATCCCCAATCCTGAGCAACGTCGTGGGTATCTTCTTCAGTCTCGGTGCGCTGATATTGTACTACTTGTTCTATCAAGCGCAGCTTATCCCGCGCTGGATCTCAGTCTGGGGTCTGGTAGCAGGCGTGTTGACTTTGGTACCCAGCCTGACAGCCTTATTCGGCATCAACCTGGATATCCTGAAGTTCGTTATGTTGCCGCAAGAAATGGTCATGGCAGGATGGTTGATTGTGAAGGGCTTCAATCCGATTACTGATTCAACCGTGGAAATGGACGCTACCCAACCGCGTATGGCTACTAGTGTTGCTCCGCGGCGTCCGTAACGCGGCTGAAAAACCCAGCCATATTGTTCAAAAAAGGTAACTGCTCAGTTACAAAAAGGTGAATCATCAAGTCACCCAGCACATCCTGTATGTCATCGTCTACCAGGTCTGGGCGATCGCGCTGGTTGTTCTGACGCTTTACGCAGTACAAGCGCAGCAGCCCAAAAACCGGGAGCGTTCGTGTCGCAGCCTAGCGCAACCACCTTGGCGTAAATCATCATAACCCTTCAAGGAGGAATCCAACTCACAATTGCCCTTGTGGTCGGGGATGGCGCCGCTTATCCGCACTACATTTTCATTGCAACTGTTGAAGTACTCTGTCTGTTGCTGATCATCTGGAATGCCCGGAAGGTTTGACAGGATGGAGAAGGCCAACCTTCCGGGCAGATTGACATGTCAACTTCCTGGATTCCTGATGAGCCAAATAAAGAAGAATTGGACAAAGCTGTATTCTTATTTTATACTATATTTGTAGGACAATCGGATTGCTTTGCTGGGTAAGCCGAACCCAAGTTAATTTCAGGGTGACGCGCAAAGATTAGGCCAAGCCAGCCAATCCATTGTGACAAACATAAACGGAGTCAACGATGTCTGCACCTTGCAGGCGCTGATTCAACGCCGGCGCCCCAGCTATTCACTGGAACAACCCTTTTATCTTGATCCGACAATCTGCCAACAGTAAAATATGATGAGGAGCATTTCTGTGCGAAAAATTCGTTTTGCCCAGGCGAGCGTATCAATGATCCACGCCAACAGCTACCGCGACACCCTCATGCTGCTGCCCGACGAGGTGGAACTGGTCGGCTTTTATGACCCTGATCCCGACAGTGTGCGCAAACATATCAAGGCCGACGCCCAGCATGTCCCCTTCTACCCTTCGCTGGCCGACCTGCTGGAACAGGCCAAGCCCGATGTCGTGATGGTCTCGACCTATCTGAAAGATATGCCTAGTTGGATGTTGCAAGTGGCAGAGGCGGGGGTCAATGTCTGGGCGGACAAACCCTTTGCTGTCCATTCAAGCCAACTGCTGCCGGTGGCCGAAGCGGTGAAACGCAACAATCTGCACTTTTCCTGTGGCTATACCTGGCGTTTTCATCCCATTAGCCAGTTGATCAAAGAAAGCTATGACGCCGGTCTGTTGGGTAAGCCCTATTCGATTGAGATGCGCTTTCTCACCTCCAGCGTGGCTCGGCGCAATCCCAACACCTGGTATATGAAGCGGACCGAAGCGGGCGGCGGTATCCTCAACTGGCTGGGCTGTCACTGGTTTGACCTCATGCGCTACATCACCAGTTCGGAAGTGGTCAAAGTCAGCGCCATCGAAGCCAACGTCAGCGGTCAGCCGATTGATGTGGAAGATGCGGCCGCCGTTTCCCTGCAATTTGCCAATGGCATGATCGGCAGCCTCCACGCCGGTTACTTTACATCGGGCGATGGGGAAATCTCTTTTGGCCTGCGCGGTTCCGATGGCTGGGCGAAATGGGAGGAAGCCGAGAAGTCAGTCACGATCAAGAGTACCAACCCGGCTTGGGCCAGCGCCCCCCAACGCAAATTCGGCGTGCCAACGGCAGAAGTCGGCGGCTATGGCGCCGAAGGCCGGGCGTCGATCCGCCAATTTGCCGCCGCCATCCGGGGCGAAGGCAGCAGCGGCTATACGGTGGCGGATGCGATCAAATCTCTGCAAATCATCGAAGCGGCCCATGAAGCGGCGCGCACGGGACGCACCGTAGAATTGTGATGCAGGGAACTAATCGGGACACAGCGCCGCACAGCGGGAAAAAGCGATGCACTGAGAGAATTCTGTTCTTTTCTCTGGGTGTCTCTGTGCAATCTCCGTGAATCTCTGTGTTACCTGATGAGTAACATAGTAGGAAACGTATGAAAGCATTAGTCAAGAAAAAAGCCGAGCCAGGGCTATGGCTGGATGACGTGCCGGTGCCGGCCTTTGGCGCGAACGAAGTGTTGATCAAGGTGTTGCGCACCGGCATTTGCGGCACCGATCTGCACATCTACAACTGGGATGCCTGGGCGCAGAAGACCATCCCCGTCCCGATGGTGGTCGGTCACGAGTTTGTCGGGGAAATTGCCGCGGTCGGTTCCCTGGTCAAAGATTTTCATCCCGGCGATATTGTCAGCGGCGAAGGTCATGTCGTCTGTGGTCATTGTCGTAATTGTCTGGCCGGTCGTCGGCATCTCTGCAAGGATACGGTTGGCGTTGGCGTCAATCGCCCCGGCGCCTTTGCCGAATACATGACCTTGCCCGTCACCAATGTCTGGTATCATGACCCGCACATTCCGCGCGATGTCCAGGCCATCTTTGATCCCTTTGGCAATGCCGTCCATACCGCCCTGCAATTTGATGTACTGGGCGAGGATGTGCTGATCACCGGCGCCGGGCCAATCGGCATCATGGCGGCGGCGGTGGTGCGCCATGCCGGCGCCCGCTATGTGGTGATCACCGATGTCAACCCCTATCGGCTGGATCTGGCGCGGCAAATGGGGGTCACGTTGGCAGTGGATGCGCGCACCACCCGCCTGCAAGATGTACAAAAGCAACTGGGCATGCGTGAAGGCTTTGATGTCGGGCTGGAGATGAGCGGCAATGTCAGCGCCTTCCGCGACATGCTGGATAATATGTGCCACGGCGGCAAGATTGCCATGCTGGGCATCCCGCCCGGCGAGATGGCGATTGACTGGAACAAGGTGATCTTTAACATGCTCACCATCCGCGGCATCTATGGCCGCGAGATGTATGAGACTTGGTACAAAATGACGGTGATGCTGCAATCGGGGCTAGAGATCGCGCCGGTGATCACCCACCGACTGCCCTACACCGAATTCCAACAAGGGTTTGACGCCATGCTGACCGGCGCGGCCGGTAAAGTCGTGTTGACCTGGAACGAAGGATAAAAGTATCTACTAAGCCCGCTCCTAGCCGGTCCGTGACCGGCGAATGGGTCGCCGGTCACGGACCGGCTAGGAGCTTAGTAGTTAAGGATAGGAGTCATACCATGCAACCAATTACCGCCGCGCTCTTGGGGATTGAGCATCCCCATTCGCTGGCCCATCTGCGCACCTTGCAAGCGCTGCCGGAAGTGGAAAAGATTCTGCTCTGGGATGAAAATGAGCAGGCATTGACCGCCGCCGTCGCCAAACAGGGCGCCAAAGTGAGTGCGACTTATACCAATCTTGACCAACTTCTGGCTCACAAGGATCTCTTTTTTGTCATTGCTGCGTTGCGCAATGATTTGGGGCCGGATCTCTTTATCCGCGCCCTGGAAGCAGGCAAACATTTGATGGCCGAAAAACCGATCGGTCGCACCGCCGCCGACACGGAACGAGTCATTGCCGTGGCCCAGCGTACCGGTGCGCAATTGGGCGTCTGCTATCAAAATCGCACGCTACCGGCGGTGCAACTTATGCGCCAGTTGATCGGCGACGGGCTGCTTGGTCCGCTGATCTCGGTGGAGATGCGCATGATCACCACACGGGTGGCAGCGCGCAATCCACAGAACTGGCTCTTCAAACATGCACAGTCCGGCGGCGGCATCCTCTCGTGGTTAGGCTGTCACTACATCGACATGATGCGCTATGTCACCGGCGACGAGATTGTTTCTGTGAGCGCCGAAGTAGCGACCCGCAGCGGCGAGGCGATTGATGTCGAGGATGTGGCGACGCTGGCGCTCCGTTTTCGGTCGGGCGCCGTCGGTTCACTCCACGCCGGTTATATGATGGCCCTCAGCGGCGGCGGCTATCACAACAAGGCGGGCTATGACACCTACGGCGGCTTCAACGGTCAATTGGGCCGCATCACCTGGAGTTCGCCCAGTTCACCGATCAAGCTGGCCGTGGAAAGCATCCACCCCGCCTGGGCCAGCGCCCCCCAACGCACCTTCGACCTGCCGCTGGCCGAATCCCCAGCCTATGGCGGCATCTCCGGTGAACAATTTATGCGTGACTTTATTCGCGCGGCCCAAGGCGAAGGTCGCCCTTGGACCACCGGCCACGACGCCCTCCAGGTGGCCCGCATTGTTGATGCCGCCTACGAGTCAAGCCGCAGTGGCCGGCGCATTGCGATTACCACACCGTAACGCAAAGCTGCGCAGGATGTTGGGCGAAAGAGGGCATTGGTTGTGTCACAATTACTCATTGAAAAACTCACAGAAGCCCATGCGGATTTGCTCTTTGCTGCGTATCAAGACAGCCGCATTTACAGCTATATTCCTGGTCAGCCTCCACCATCGCTGGAAGCGTTGCGCCGCGAATTCAAAGAATTTGAAGAAGGGGCGCCTCCCGACAGCAATGAGGTGTGGTTGAACTGGGTGATCAAGCGGGTGGCAGACCAACAAATGCTGGGAACGCTGCAAGCAACCTTGACCGCCGACGATCAGCTATGGATTGGCTACACCATTGCGCCGGTATATTGGGGGCATGGTGTAGCGCGCGAGGCAGTAAGGTTACTGCTTAATGAATTGCGCCATCGCTTTGGCCGGCACCTCGTCTTAGCATCGGTTGACACACGTAACGTGGCTTCGATCAAAGTCTTGGAACGTAACGGCTTCGCCTTGTTGCGCAAAGAGACTGCGGCGATTCGCGGGGAGACGACAAAAGATTACATCTTTACCGTTCAGCTTTGACAGTTGGCGACAATCGTATACGCATAAACAACAGTAGAAGGTAGAAGAGCTAGCGATGATCAACTTCCCACGTTCCACCTTTACCTGGCAATCCAACCCCTGGTATCCTGACCCGTACTATCGCTATACTGGCGGCTTTGTCGGGACGCCGGGGCAATCCTATCATGTGCGCTTTACCCTGGAAGCTAGTTGTGTCATCACAGATGATGCCACTGGCAAACAAACCGAACTCTTTGTCAGCGCGCCCTGTCGCACCGAATATACGATTGCCAAACGCAACCTCTTTCAGGTGCCAAGCGGTGAATTTCGTTTCTTCTTTAGCCGGCAATACCGCTTAAGCCTGGCGAAACGCTCCAGCACCGAGCCGGAAGAGGTGTCGGTGGCGCCATTGCGTGAAGCCTTTGCTGCGCATCGCATTGACCTGCGCACCTTTGCCAACGTCACTCAACTGACTGATGTCGGTCAGATCGTCCAGGCCACGCTCAACAACGATCTGCTCAACGCCGTCTCCACTTATCGCGATGCGGCACGCGGACTGACGGTCTCCGTCGAATATCCGGTCAATTTGATCAACCTCAATGTGGCGGATGGTGAATTTCAAGTTTGCACCGGCCCGATTGTGCTGCCCGATCTGGCGACTTGGGATGGGGCCGAGGTCAAGCGGGTCTTTCTGGCCCATGTCGCCTTTACTGCCTTTGACCATGTCGAGTTTATCTTGCAGCGCGAGGTCGAAGCCGCGCCCGAAGAGCGCATCTGGCTCGATCAACCCCGTGGTCGCGACCGCTATGAACTGCTCGACCCCAACAAGCGCCCGCCCAACTACCCACCCGCCCGCCCCAAGCCCACCGTCTACAACGAAACCTGGGAACTGGCGGCGACGAATGTGGTCTTGCGGGCAGAGAATGTCGGATGACCATGACAAGGTGACAAGGTGAAGGGGTGACAAGGTGAAGTTCACCTTGTCACCTTGTCTTCTCTTACAATGGAGGAAACATGCCAACCTACAAAGCAGTGATCGTCGGCCTCACCGGTATTGGGGCGCGGCGACCGAGTGAACCGGCGGCGTTGCCGGTGTACGGAACCATGCCGCGCTCTCATGCCGCGGCGTATCATCGCCATCCACAGACGGAAGTGGTGGCGGTTTGTGACATTCGGCCAGAGGCGTTGACCGGCTTCCAGCGCGAGTGGGCCGATGTCTGGCCGGCGGTGCGCGTTTATACTGACTATCGGGCAATGCTGGCGGAAGAAAAGCCCGATCTGGTCAGCGTCTGTACGCCCGATCATCTACACGCCGATATTACGGTGGACGCGGCCAACGGCGGGGCGAAAGCAATCCTCTGTGAAAAGCCGATTGCCACCACCCTGGCCGACGCCGATCGTATGATTGCGGCAGCAGAAGCGAACCGGGTGCTGCTTTCGATTGAACATACCCGCCGCTGGTCGCCTATTTTTCTCAAGGCGCGAGAGTTGATCCGCAGCGGCGACTTTGGCCCCTTGCGGGGTATCACCGCCAACATGTACAGCCCACGCTCCATGCTCTTCCGCAACGGCACCCACCTGATGGACATGATCTGTTTTTTTGCCGAGGCTGATCCGGCCTGGGTCTTTGCCGAGTTGGAAGAGGGCTTTGACCACTTTACCGAATACAAGAGCGACGGCGGTCACGACCCCAAAACCGATCCGGCAGCCTCTGCCTATATCCACTTTGCCAACGGCGTGCGCGCCTATTACAACAGCCTCAAGATCCCCATGCCCGGCTCGCAATTTGAACTGGTCTGCGACAAAGCGCGCCTTGAGGTATCGGATCGGGGCTTAACGGTGATTCACGCGTTAGGACATAGCGAATGGGCCAGGGCCACCTTGCCGGTCGAGGATTATATGTACACCTATCAACTGGCCGCCGTGGCCGAGTTGATCCAGGTGTTGGAGCAAGGTGGGACGCTCATCTCGCCCGCCAACGAAGCACGCAAGACGCTGGCGATTATGTTGGCGATGCTCAAATCGCATGAACTGGGGAATGTGCGGGTCAACTTGCCGTTACCGGCGCCATCCTCACCGAAGCTGGCTTGAGCTGTTGGGACTAGGCAACAGACCGTCAAGGCTCAGTTCGGGCAACATGATCATTGAAAGCAAATCGTGGATCTGGCTGGGCTTGTTGATCACCCGCTCCGTGCTGGCGATCAACTTCATCGGCGACAGGCTGTGCGTGCGTTGGATCCGCATATGACATGGGATCAAGGCACATTCAACCAATAAAATGCCCAACCCGTAGGCGCCTAAGCGCCCGCTTTTTATGCAATTGACAAGCGCACAAGTGTAATCTATACTAAATTTATAGGATAATACGATGGCCCCCTACGCTTTCTTCATTCCATCCCACTGTGCAGGACAGGGGCAACCTTTACCTCCTGGCACAATGTTACTGTTGGGTACTCATTCAAATCGAAAAGGAGTTTGATATGGAAAAACTAACACGGCGTGATTTTCTTCGTATCTCTTCCACGATGGCAGCCGGGGGCCTGCTGGTAGCCTGCGCGCCAGTCGCCACACCCACGGGTGAGAGTGGGGCGCCCGCAGCCGGCGCTGCAACGACCGCCGGTGAGAGCGCACCCGCCGCAGCCGGTACGCAGGTGCTACGCAAGCGGGTGCCCAATCCCTTTACCAACATCCTGCCCCACAAGGCCGGCGGCGAAGATCGTGATCAGGTCTACTATGCCTTTGCGCCGCCCTACTGGCTCACCCCCAGCGGCGGCACAGAACCCGGCTTTGCGCTGAGTCATACAGTGAGTGAAGACCAGCTCACCTGGACGCTCAACATTGATCCCGCCGCAGTCTTCTCCAATGGCAAAGCGATTACGGCGCAGGCGGTCAAACAGTGTTGGGAATGGGGCATGATGCCTGACAATGCGGTGTCGTGGGGCGGCTCCTATCTGCTGCTAAAACCGGTGGTCGGCGCCCTTGACATTTGGGAAGGTAAGGCGACCACTGCGGATGGCTTTGTGGTGGTGGATGACCATACGCTAGAAATCAAGTTTACTACCATCCCCTATGGTTGGGAAGGCGCCCTCTCACAGCACTATTTGGGGGTTTTTGACGCCGAAGAGGCGATTGCCAAGGGCGAAGAATTTCTGACCAATCCGGTTACCTCCGGCCCCTATTTGATTACCCTGGATGCCGGCACCGGCGTTTGTACATTAGAACGCAACGCGCAGTGGTGGCGGGAGGCGCCTAACATCGAACGCTATGAGACGGTGATCATCAACGATGACCAAGCGGCCTTGATCGCCTTTGAAAATGGCGAGGTTGATATTCTCATGGCCTGGTTCCAACTGGTGCAGGCGTCCAAAGATCAATTCCCCGATCTCATGCATTTGACCGGGGCGACGCCGGGGGCCTGGTTCCTGGATGTCAACAGCGGCCTGGCGCCGACGGATGATGTCTGGGTGCGCCGCGCCTTGCTGCACTCGATTGATCGGCGGGCGGCAGTAGAGCAGTTGAGCGCCGGTTCGATCAATCCGATTGATAGTATTATGAACGATGTCTTCCCCTGTTTTAACGCCGACCAGACCATTCCCTATGACCCCGACCTGGCACGCGAGGAATTAGCCAAGTCGAGCTATGGCAGCGCCGACAAGGTGCCGGTGATTCGCGCCTACTACCCGGCCGGGCGCGCCTTGTGGGGCGACTTCCTCACCTTTTTCCAAGACCAGTGGTCACGCGAACTGGGCTTGAAAGTTGAGGTCGCTGAGTGGCAAGGGCCGCGGCCGGAGGATTGGAATCTTTTCCGCGCCAGCTTTGGCGCCTCCATCCGCGACGAGTCCTATTACCTGACCCAGATGTTCAGCTCCACCGGTGCGCAAGCTGCCGCCAACAAGGCCAGCTCGCCAGAGTTGGATGCCATCTTTAGTCAGGCGGACACTATGCACCCCTCGCAGCAAGCCGAACGCTGCGAACTCTATCGCCAAGCCGAAGCCATGGTGCTGGAGGATGGCAAAAATATCCCCTTGGGCACCACCAACATCTACATGGTGATCCAGCCCTGGGTGCAGTGGGACGAAGCCTCCTTCCCGTGGCCCTACCTGCTCAATTGGAGTCAGTGGCGGGTGGAGAAGGCGTAAAAATAGGAATGGGTAACGGTTACTGGATAATGGAGCAATGACGATTTGCCATTACCCAGTAACCGGAAGCGAATAGAAATACAATGTTGAAGTATACGCTAATCCGTTTTGTGCAGACGATCCCAACCATCCTGGGCGTGATCTTTTTGACCTTTCTCCTGGGCTTTTATGGGCCCGGCGACCCGTTGCAATATCAGTTCGGGGAGCAACTGCCGCCGGATCCGGCCGCGCTGGAAAGGCTGCGTGAAGCCTATGGATTGAATCGACCCTTTCTGGTGCAATTCGGCGATTATGTGTGGGGACTGCTCCAGGGGGATTTGGGTAAATCGCTGGTGGTCTTCCGCAACTTATCGGTAAGTAAGATGCTGATGGAGCGTTTGACCATCTCCATGCAACTGGGCGCGGTCTCTACACTGTTGTTGGCGCTGCTGGGCATTCCGTTGGGCATCCTGGCCGCCTACAAACACAATTCCTGGCTCGACTATGGCATTGTGAGCGCCTCGGCGCTGGTGCAAACGGTGCCGGTCTTTGTGCTGGCGCCCGTTGCCATGTTGATCTTTTCAGTGCAACTCGGGTGGGTGGACAGGGTGATCGGCTGGGGCGGCATCTTTGACCAGCGAGTGATCTTGCCGGTGTTGATCCTGGCGATCAATCCGCTTCTGGGGGTCATCCGCCAAATGCGTTCGGCGGTGTTGGAGGAATTGGGCGAAGATTACATGCGCACAGCGCGCGCCAAAGGCATCCACGAACGGGGCGTCCTCTGGCGTCACCTGCTGAAGAATGCCTTGACGCCGATTATCACCACTCTAAGCTTTCGCCTGGGGGGCATTCTCACGGGCGCCTTTTTTATTGAGGCGATCTTTGGCATTCCCGGCTTTGGTGAGCAAGGCGTGCGCGCCATTCAATCCTTTGACTACCCATTGCTTATGGGCACCACACTGGTCGGCGCCGGCTTTATCATCGCCGCCAACTTTATCGCCGATATTCTATACGCCATGCTCGACCCCCGTGTGCGCCAGCGCATTCTCACCTAGCGTAATGCGTCAAAGAGTGCAGACCCCGTGCTACATGATTCGTGTTGCGTGTACCACATAGCACGCAACACGAATCACGTAGCACGAATCACGTAGCACGAATCACGTAGCACGCAACTAAGAATTTTTCGAGGGAGTTTTTGTGGCAAATACCATTTTGGCCAAGGGGATGGCGCCGATCAAGGAAGAGCGGTTGCGTCCGTCGCGCAGCCTGTGGGGCGACGCCTGGCGGCGGCTGCGGCGCAACCGGCTGGCGCTCTTTGGCTTGGGCGTCATGCTCTTTTTCCTGGTCGTCTCCTTTGTTGGCCCCCTGCTCTCACCCTATGATTATACACAGACCGATCTGATGGCGGCCAAGCAAGGCCCCTCGCTGTCCCATTGGTTTGGCACCGATACCCTGGGGCGCGATGTCTTGACCCGTGTCCTCTATGGCGGGCGCACGGCGCTGCTAGTCGGCTTGATGGTCGTTGTCGTCAGCACCGGGATGGGCATGTTTTTGGGCGGGTTGGGCGCCTATCTGGGGGGGCGTGTGGATAGTTTCATCATGCGTCTGGCCGACATTTTTATGGCCTTTCCTGGCCTCCTCCTGGCGCTCTTTATTGACGCCACGGTCAAAAAGCCGGTGGCCGAAGCAATGTACCGCCTCTATGAGCAAACCGGCTATGAAATCTTTAACAACCGGGCGGCGTTGGACTACCTGATCGTCTTGGGAGCGCTGGCGCTGGCCAGTTGGCCCTACCCAGCGCGCCTGATTCGCGGCCAGATTTTGTCGGTGCGCGAAGAGGATTTTGTGCTGGCGGCGCGCGCCGTCGGCGTCCGCACCGGTCACATTCTGCGCCGGCATATTATCCCCAACACCCTGGCGCCGATGATTGTCTCTATGTCGGCCGGCTTTGGCGGCGCCATGTTGGCCGAAGCGTCGATCAGCTATCTAGGCTTGGGCATCCAACCGCCGGGCGCCAGTTGGGGCAAGATGATCAGCGAGGCCCAAGTCACCTGGCGCCAACACCCGCACCTGATCCTGATGCCCGGTCTGGTCTTGTCGATCATTGTCTTTGCCGCTAATACGTTGGGCGATGGGCTGAACGATGCCCTCAATGTGCGCCAACGCTGATCCATACCATCACTCAACCGATACCATCACGCATCTATGCAAACCATCTTATTTCTCGACAACTGGCTGATCGAAAAGCAAGTCTGCTTGGAGCGGGTCTGGCACCAGCCGCACTTTGTCAAAGAACTCTTTGACGACTTTCACCCGCAGGTGCTGGGTTATTCGGGCTATGACACGGTCTTTTATGACGAGCGCCTGGGCAAGTATGTGATGTATGTGGCTGTCTACCCGCCAGAGGCCGACCCCGGCACCTTTGTCGTCCGCCTGCAAACGGATGACCCTTACCAGTGGCCGAATCCTATCTATGACGTTGCCGTGACGCCAGCCTGGAAAGGCTTTCAGGATGTGGTCGTCGATGACAAGGGTGAACGTTTTTGGGCCGTTTATAACCGCACCTTGCAGGGGACGCCCCACGCCGACCAGGGCTATTTAATGACGACCTATCACCCCGATCGCCGGGTGCGCAGCAGCGTCTTTGGCTTTTCACCCGATGGGATGCGCTACCAGATTGCCTATGACCGCCCCTGGCAAAACTCGCGCAGCGACACCTGGTGCGGCTGGATCTGGAATGCCCGCGCCGGCTTTTACCAGATTATCACCCGCCCCGTTCATGTGGACCGACGCATTGCCACCGTCACCACGACCGATTGGCAGCACTTCACGCCGCCCCAAACGTTGCTCCAACCCGATGCCTTTGACCTGCCCGGCACCGAGTTTTATTCCATGCCTGTCATCCCCTATGAGGATCTCTATATCGGCATGGTTCACTTGATGAACCCCGACAGCTTCGAGGAGCGGCGGGTCAAGATGGGGGGGCGGGTGCAGACGCAACTAACCTACAGCTACAACGGTCTCAACTGGTATCGCACGGCGCGCCAACCCTTGATCGCCACGCGCGACTATGGCTTGCTGGGCGGCGGCCAAATCTACGGTATGGAACTGCTGCGCACGCGTGATAACAAATTGTTGATCTTTTCTTCTGCCTCGTTAGGGGAACATGCAGCGTATCCCGACATGCAAAAAGCGGGGCTGGATACGCGCGGCTTCTTTGGCATGACCATGCACGAGTTGCGCCTGGATGGCTTCTGCTCGCTCAAAACCTGGGGCAAGGATGGACTGCTGCGCACCAAGACGATCATCCCCCAAAGCGGCGAATTGAGCATCAACGTGCGCACGACCAAACACACCGCGGTGCGCGTACAAATCCTGGATGGCGACAGCGGTGAGCCGTTGCCTGGGTATACGCTGGCGGAGGCGATTCCGCTCAGCGGCGATCATCTTTTTGCCAAACCCAGGTGGCAAGAGCAGCAGGATCTTAGCGCATTGGTGGGCAAGCCAATCCGTATTGAAGTGCTGATGCGCGAAGCCGAATTGTTTGCCATTCGCATCCCTTGCCAACTCTATGTCGGCACCGAACCAACGGATGCTTTGTAACAAGCGAAGCCAAGCAGAAAAGACCAACCATGCAGCACTACTATGTCACCGGTTACCGTCAGATCGAGGTTGTTGAAGAACCAATGCCCACCCCCGGCGCCGGCGAAGTTGTCGTTCAGGTAGCCTATACGGCCCTTAGCCCTGGCAGCAATGTCAGCGGATACCTGAATCAAAACCGTCAGCAACGGGGCGAAGCGCTTTATATGGGGAGCGGGGTTGTTCACACTGTGGGCGAAGGAGTGCGCCGGGTGGCGCCGGGCGATGCGGTGGCAGTGTTGAACTGTGGGCATCAAGCCTATGCCTGTGTTCCTGAAGATGCCGTACATCGCGTTCCCAGCCCGCTCCCCCTGCGTGAGGCGAGTGTCTCATATCTCTGTAGCTGGTCGATCAGCGCGCTGCATCTGGGGCAATACGCCGCCGCCGAAACCGTTGTGGTTGTCGGCCAGGGATTGGTAGGCGCGTCCGCGGCGCTAGTTGCCGATCTCATGGGGGCGCGGGTGCTGGCCCTGGATAGCGCGGCGGAACGGGTTGCCTTTGCTCAGACTTTGGGGCTAGGCGCCGTCGTGCAAGTAGGGACGCCGACCGCAGCGACGGCAATGGCGGCCTTTCTGGGAGAGACCGGCCCCGATCTGATCCTTGAAACCTCCGGTTCCTGGCATGGCTTTCGCCAGGCGGTTGAACTGGCGCGTGATTATACTCGCCTGGCGATCATGGGCATCTATCGCCAGCCGCCGCCCGCGGAATTGGGGCTGGATCTACATCAACTCTTATACAGCTATCCCAGCAAGTTCCATTACCAGCGCTTGCAGATCATCGGCTGTGGCAGCGATCCTGATGAAGTGGCCTATCCCAATCCACGGCTTGCCACCCGCCGGCGCAACTATGCCTATGTCCTCGAACAGGCGGCGCGCGGTCGCCTACCATTGGGTAAGCTGATCACCCATACTTTCCCACCCCAGGAGATCGGTCAGGCCCTGGCTGCCCTGGCCGACGGCAATAAACAGATGGTCGGGGTTGTCTTTGACTGGAGCAACCAATGAACACGATCCTCTTTCTCGACAACTGGCTGATTGAAAAACAGGTTTGTGTGGAGCGTGTCTGGCACAAGCCCCGCTTTGTTAAGGAAGTGTTTCAAGATTTCCATCCCCAGGTGCTGGGCTATGGCGGCTATGCCAGCCTGTTTTGGGATGAACGGGTCGGCAAGTATGTCATGTACGCCGCCGTCTATCCACCGGAAGCGGACCCCGGCACCTTTGTCCTGCGCCTGGAAACAGATGACCCATACCATTGGGAAGATCCGCTCTACGAAGTGGCGACAACACCCGCCTGGCAGGGCTTCAAAAATGTGGTGGTGGATGAACGGGGCGAGCGCTTCTGGCCCATCTACATCAACTCGTTGGGGGGGACGCCCTTGGCCGAGCATGGCTATCTCATGTCCACCTACCACCCCAACCGGCAGGTGCGCCAGAGCATTGCCGGCTTCTCCCAGGATGGCGTCCACTTCCATTTGGGGCAAACGCGCCCCTGGCAGCCAACACGCGCCGACACTTGGTGCGGCTGGCTCTGGAATGCACGTGGCGGCTTCTTCCAGATTCACACTCGTCCTGTCCATGTGGATCGCCGCATCGCCCTTGTCACCAGCCGCGATCTGGAAGCCTTTACCCCCGCAGTGACTGTGTTGCAACCCGATGCCTTTGACCTGCCGGGCACGGAATTCTACTCCATGCCCGCCGACCCCTATGAGGATCTCTTTATCGGCCAACTCCACGTGTTTCAGACCGATCTCTTTGAGGAGAAACGCCGGGTGAAGATGGCTGGTCGCATGGAAACCCACCTGACTTACAGTTACAACGGTCTCAACTGGTATCGCACCCTACGTGAGCCATTCATCCCGACACGCGACTATGGCCTGTTGGGCGGCGGCCAGGTCTATGGCATGGAGATGATGCGGACCCGTGATGACAAGCTGCTCTTCCTGGTCCATGCGTCGTGGGGCGAACATGCCTCCTACCCCGACATGCAACAGGCTGGTCTTGACACGCGCGGCGCCTTTGGCCCCCTGCTCTACGACCTACGGCTGGATGGCTTCTGCTCCATGAAAACCTGGGGCAAGGATGGATTGCTGCGCACCAAAACGATCATTCCCCAGTCCGGTGAAGTGAGCCTTAATCTGCGCACCACCAAACACACCGCCGTCCGCGTGCAGATCTTGGATGGCGACAGCGGCGCGCCGATCCCCGGCTATACGCTGGACGAGGCGATCCCGATCAGCGGCGATCAGCTTTTTGCCCAACCACGCTGGCAAGAGCAGGAGGATCTCAGTGCGCTGGTGGGTAAACCAATTCGGATCGAGGTGATGATGCGCGAGGCGGAGTTATTCGCCATTCGCATTCCCTGTCAACTGTACATCGGCACCGAACCGACCGACACTTGGTAAATTTTGGTTAGCAACGATACAACCCAAGCACTCACCTGAGGGCAGAGCAATTGACGTAAGGATGAGTACACAAGAGGAGATTCAATGGCTACCCACGCAGAATTGTTGACTCACCTGGATGAACAGGGATATGTGGTATTGGAAGGGATCTTATCATCGGCGCAGGCGGAAGCGCTACGCCGCCGATCCATCGAACTGGCCGCACAGGAACATGCCGCCGGCGCGGCGCGCTACCTGGATGGTAAGTCACAGCGGGTCTGGAATCTGGTGAACAAAGACCCGCTCTTTGCGGAGGTGATTCAGTTGCCGGTGGTGCTGGCGATGCACGAAACGCTGCTGGGGGCCGATTGCATTCTCAGCAGTTTTACGGTGAACTTGATTGGCCCTGGCTCACCGGCTGGCGCCCTGCATATTGATTACCCGTTGAGCAAGCTGCCGACCCCGCTGCCGGCCTTTGCCATCTGTGCCAACAGCATCTATCTCCTCGACGACTTTACCCCAGAGAATGGCGCCACTTGGGTCATCCCCGGTAGCCACAAGCGGGGATACGGCCCAAGCGAAGGGGCTACCTACGCGGATATGGTTCAACTGCGCGGCAAAAAAGGGGATGTTGTGATTATTGATGGCCGCATCTGGCACGGCAGTGGCGCCAACCAGACCACCGACAACCGGGTGGCGCTCTTAGGCTTCTTCTGTCGCGCCTTTATGAAGCCCCAACAGGATCATCTCCATCTGGTGGCGCCGGCCATCATTGAACAGGGGACCCCCACCTTGCAACGGCTGTTGGGGTTGACCTCGCAGCCGAATCGCTATGCGTAAAGGCTGAACCTTATCCATAGGGAATGCTGATGTCAGTCCTGTACCCAACAAATATATAGGACAGCAATGTTGCCACAATGAGCATATCAACAAAGTAAAAAGGAGACCAAGGGTATGTCAACTGTAAGCTCGTATGGTGCATCAAGACGGCAGTTTCTCAAAGGCGTAGCGCTCACCGGCATGGGGGTGATGATGAGCGCTTGTGTGCCGCCCACAGCGGCGCCTGCCACCGGTGGCGGGGAAGCGTCTGGCGGCGCGGCGCCGGCGGGGGCGCCGGTGGAGATTGATTATTGGGATATGGTTTGGGGCCCCCCCGAATATATTGACACCGGCAAGAAGCTGATTGACCAGTTCAACAGTGAACACCCTGAAATCAAGGCCACCTACCAATCGACCCCCTGGGCCAACTGGTACGAGACCTTTGTGACCGCGATTGGCTCTGGCACAGCGCCCGATCTGAGCACGGGCGCAGCCTATCAGGCCGCCGATTTCTACAATCAGGGGCAGATTGCCATCGTGGATGATGTGGTGGATGATCTGAAGAACGCGGGCAAACTAGAGGACTTCTTTGCCGGCGCCGTGGATCGTCTCATGGCTTCGGATGGGCACTACATCGCCCTGCCGTGGGCCATTGATGTGCGCATTATTTTTGCGCGCCAGGATCTGCTGGACGCCGCTGGTGTGGCCCTGCCCACGACCTGGGATGAGTTTAGGGAAGCGGCCAAGGCCACCACTAAGGCGGATGGCTCGCAATATGGGTATATTCTGGTGGGCAAACAGACCAGCGCGCAAGACATCTGGCTCTGGCTTTTTGACAATGGCGGCGGCTGGTTCAAAGATGATCGCACCATTGATGTCTTCTATGAACGCAATGTGGAAGCGATGGAATTTATGTCCAGCCTGGTCAAGGATGGGGTTGTCCATCCCGGTAGCGTCGGCTTTACGGGCGACGATGCCGCCAAAACGTATGGGCAAGGGGGCGCCGTCTTCCAGATCAACAACCCAGGCGTCCCCGATGCACTGCCCGACGTAGCCGATAAGATTGTGGTCACCAGCCCACTCACCGGCCCCCATGGCGACAAAGGCACGATCTCCTGGATCAACAACCGCATGGTCTATGCCCAATCCAAGGCGCAGGAGCAGGCCAAAGAATTGATGAAATGGCTTGTGGATGCGGATCAGGCGCTCTGGCTTGAAGGCAACTGCGGTCAACTCACGCCACGCCAATCGTTCTCGGAAAACAAACACTTCCAGGATCGCCCGCACTTGCAGAAGATCTATGCCGAATGGTTGGCAAACGGCAAGTCGGCCGGTGAGCGCGCTCCGGGCATTTGGCCCGAACTCAACGCCGTCGAAGGCGAAGGCTATATGAACACATTGATCACCGACCTCTTGCAGGGCAAGGATGTCAATGAATCTCTCCAGAAGGTGGAAGCCGCGCTCAAAGGTATTATGAAGCAGTGAGATGACAAGGTGACAAGGTGACATGGTGACATGGCTTGCTTACACAATAATCATCTATCAGCCTGTCATCTTGTCATCCTGTCATCTTCTTGCTAGAGTCTTAGGGAGAATCGTATGAGCGTTCAGCATGCGCCGCTTGCGGTGGGTAGGCAGGTCCAGGGTAAACGGAGGGTGCGGTGGGATTTGTTGCCCTATTGGCTATTGCTGCCCTCGCTGCTTTTGATCATGTTGATCAATCTCTACCCTTTTTTTACTGCGGTCAATTACAGTCTGACCGATGGCACCATGCTGGTCAATGGCAAATTCATTGGGATCCAGAACTACGTGCGCCTCTTTCAACAAGCCGACTTTCTCCATTCACTCTGGTTTAGCTTTGTCTTTGCCTTGTTCGGCGTCTTTGGCAGCTACCTGGTAGGCTTTGCCTTTGCCCTCATCCTCAACCAGGACATTCCTGGCCGGGGGTTTTTGCGCGTGGCGCTGCTTGTCCCCTGGATCATCCCGTCGATCGTCTCCATGGTAAGCTGGCGGTGGATGATTGGCGACCAGACCGGCCCGATCAACATGCTTATTACCGGCCTGGGGTTTGCCCCAGTTTATTTTCTGAGCACCGAGCGGCTGGCGATCTTTTCGGTGATTGTCGTGAAAATCTGGCGCAGTTTTCCCTTTATGATGCTTTCCCTGTTGGCCGGTTTGCAAACCATCGACCGAGAAATCTATGAGGCCAGTGAGATCGATGGCGCCGGCCGCTGGCAATCCTTTCGGTATATTACCGTGCCACACCTGTTCAATCTCTCCGTCGTCCTCTGGATTCTTATGACGATCTGGTCGGTGAACGATTTTGAAACACCCTATTTGCTCACCGGCGGCGGGCCATCCAATGCCACCGAAAACTTGATCATCCTGGCCCATCGCTACACCTTCCGCCGCAATGATGTGGGCATGGGGACAGCAACAGCTTTTATCACGCTACTGATTTTGTTGGCCTTGGCCTTGGGGCTGTTACGCCGCCAACGGCAGACAGAGTAAATATTCATCTGAAAATTCTCTGTTCCCGCTGGGCTACAACCGAATTTTCGGATAGATTCTAAGGAGAACGCGATGGCTCGACAAAGGGCGCGCCGCTGGCGCTTTATACGCTGGGTTTGGTTTGTAGGGATGTTGGGTGTTGTGCTGGTGGTCAATGCACCGATCATCACCCTGGTGCTGAACTCACTGCGCACCACGGATCAGATCCTTACCGAAACCAGCCTGCTCCCGGCGCATCCATCGTTGGTGAACTACCAATATCTGAGCTTCCGCACTAGCTTTTGGAGCTTCTTCCGCAACAGCATGGTGGTGGCCGCCACGGCCACGGCGCTCACGATTGTGGGGGCGTCGTTGGCCGGCTATGCCCTGTCCCGGTATCGGATTGTGCTGACGGCCGGCTATGCGCGGCTGCTGCTGATGGTGCAGATGTTTCCGATTATCCTGGCGCTGATCCCACTCTTTATCATCTTTCGCATCTTGCAGTTGGTGGACACCTATTGGTCGGTCATTCTGATTTATGCAGCGTTCCAACTGCCCTTCGCCACCTGGATGTTTCGTTCGTTTTTCGATTCCATCCCGCGCGATTTAGAGGAAGCGGCAATGCTCGACGGCTGCTCCCGCATACAGGCTCTGCGCTATGTGGTGTTGCCGCTTTGCGCCGCCGCCTTTACCGCCGTCACCATCTTTGCCTTTCTCTTTACCTATAACGAATATCTCATTGCCAATATCTTCCTGCGCAGCGAAGCCGTGATGACCATACCGGTGGGGATTCAGATGTTTATGCAGCAATATTCATCGGATTGGGGCAACCTGATGGCTGCGGCCACTATGGCCATGCTGCCCACCTTTGTCCTCTTTCTCTTTGTCCAACGCTATATGCTCTACACCGCGATTGGCGGCGCGGTGAAAGGCTAGTCCAGAGCGGTGAAAGTAAGCCAGCCAATCTATACCTGGAACGCAATGAACACTGTTAGCCGTGAGCAAATTGTCCATGACTTGCATCATCTGGGGCTGGGCGCCGGTCAGATCGTCTTTGTCCATAGCTCACTCAGCGCGCTGGGCCGTGTACAAGGCGGGGCAGAGACGGTAGTCGATGCTTTTGGCGAAGTGCTAAGCGCCACCGGGACGCTGGTTGTCCCGACCTTCACCTTTGCCCACGGGCGCGCCGATGATCCCATCTTCGACCCGCAACAGGATCGATCCGAGATGGGCGCAATTACAGAGGCGGTGCGGACACGGCCCGGCGCGCGGCGGAGTTGTCATTTGTTGCATTCGGTGGCGGCGTTGGGAGCGCAAGCGGAAACGATCACTGCTGTACACGGCCCCTCCGCTTGGGCGGCTGATGGCCCCTTCTGGCAACTTTATGAACTGGATGCCCGGATTGTGCTGTTAGGTGTGCCGTATCTGCGTTGCACCTGGTTTCATGTGATCGAACAGCTTGTCCAGGTGCGCTATCGGGCTTGGATCGAAAAGCGCGCTTGGCTGCGCAAAGCCGATGGGCAGATCGAACCGCTGCCGACGTGGATGTATCGCTCCCATGCGGATTTTGTCGGCAACGATTTTAACAAACTCGGCGCGCAGTTGGAGGAAGTTGGACGGATGCGGGTGGGCGCCGTGGGGAATGCCGTCACCCGCTGCTTTGCCGTGCGCGATGCACTGGCGCTGGGCGTGGCGCGCTATCGGCAAGACCCGTTACTCTTTGTGAAGACGACGCCTGACTATCATCCCCTAGGGGCTGGCGTGGTGACAGGGGAGTTGTACAAAGAAAAAGTTGTGGTTGATCCAGATGTCCAATACATCCATACCGAAGCTCCTGTCCCGTAGGGACACATGACTTTAGGTCAAAAAATCTATAATTTGTGTACCTAATGATCCTTGCCTAAATTCAATCGTCCCTACGGGACAGGGTATAGTGGAAACGAATCGTGGAGAATTCTATGATCAAAAACAGCTTTACCAAAGGCCCCGAAGGTTGGTGTGCCTACGACTATCACGCCAGCATTGTCGCCGACGGCCAGAATATCTTTATCCTGGCGACCTGGGTCAAGGGCGGCGGCGTCAATGGCGGCAATGCTATCTGGGTCGATCATCGCCGCTGGAGCGCCGACACGCCGGAAAAGCCGCTCTCGATCCTGCCGCTGCTCCACTATCGCAACTGGGTGGATGCCGACCCGGTCGATCTGCGCGGCTGTGAAGTCTCGGTCTACTTGCGCGGGGACAACCTGCGGCTCGACGGCGCCCAGTGCTATTTCTGGGTCAACGCGCCCGGCACCCGCTGGCACTACACCGCCCACCCGCTCACCATCACCGTAGGCGCCTGGGCGACGGAACCACAACGCTTCACCCTGCACGACGATGAAAGCCTGTGGCACCGCAGTTGGGCCGCCAACCCGGCCACCGCCCTTTCCTTGACTGATATGCTAGGCAACGCCCTCAGCTACGGCTTCTCCTTTGTTGGCTTCACCAGCGAAGTCAGCGGGCGGCTGTCGATGGCGGAGTTTGAAATTCGCAAATGACAAGGTGACAAGGTGAAGGGGTGACACAGTCGTTGGATCATAGCTCACCCTGTCACCTTGTCACCCTGTCACCTTGTCACATAAAAGGGAGCAACCAACCATGAACGAAAAACTAGCCATCCACGGCGGAACCCCGGTGCGTACCCAGCCCTTTGGCCCCACCCATGACTTTGGTGAGGATGATATTGAGGCAGTGTCGGAGGTGTTGCGCACGGGCAAGATCGGCAAGGGGAGCCGCGTGGCTCAGTTTGAGCGGGAATTTGCCGCCAAGCATGGCGTCAACCACGCCATCGCCATCAACTCCGGCACCTCGGCCATGCACCTCTGTGTCGCTGCCATCAACCCCGACCCCGGCGACGAGATCATTGTCACCCCCTGGACTTCGGGAGGCAGCCTTATCGGCGCGCTGCTGCACAACTGTGTGCCGGTCTTTGCCGACATTGATGACACTTATACGCTCGACCCCAAGGATGTGGAAGCCAAGATCACGTCGCGCACCCGCGCCATCATCGCCGTCCACCTCTTTGGCAACCCGTGCGACATGGCGGCGTTGCGTGCGATCGCCGACCGCCACAAAATTTTTCTGATCGAAGATTGTTGTCAGGCGCACTTTGCCGAATATCAAGGCCAGGTGGTCGGCACCTTTGGCGCGATCAACGGCTACAGCTTTGGCGGCAAACATCTGTCGGCGGGAATGGGCGGGGCGGTCTTGACCAACGATCCGGTGCTGTGGGAGCGGGCCATCCTCTTTGGCGATGCGGCACTGCCACGGGCCAATGGCCCCTATGCCGGTCGTCCCTATGCCAACTATTTTCTGGCCCCCAACTATCGCATCAACGATATGATTGGCGCGGTGCTACTCACCCAATTGCAAAAGGTCGATGGTTATATCGCACGCAAAATCCACGCCGCACAGCAGATCATGGCGCAGATCAGCGACATCGAGGAGATCACGCCCCAGCGGGTACGCCCTGGTGATCGCAACACCTACTGGGTGCTGGGCTTTACCCTTGACACGGAGCGCCTGGGTTGCAACGCCTGGGAGTTTACCGACGCGCTCAACAAAGAGGGCATTCCGGCGGGCGGCCCCTACCTGGGCACCGGGCGCGAAGGACCGCTCTATCGCAACCCTTTCCTGGCCGAACCCCATTGTTACGGTCGCACCCGTTTCCCGTTTGACTATGGACGGGAAAAGCCGGTAGACTATCGACAGGTTGAATGTCCCTATGGCGAGGCGTTGATGGTGCGTGGCTTTAACATCGCCATGCTCCCCAGCTTTGACGAAGAGGACGTCAGCGACATCGCCCACGCCATCCGCAAAGTGGCGACCCATTATCTCAAGGCGAAATGAGTGCAACGATGACGCGAACAATCATTGTCGTAGGTGCAGGCATGGCGGGGTTGGTGGCTGCCGTGCAAGCGCAAGAACGAGGCGCCCAGGTCACGCTGGTCGAAAAAGGCGACGCCCCCGGCGGTTCGTTGGCAATGTCCGGCGGCACCCTCTGGTGCGCCAAAAGTGTGGATGACCTGCGCCGTCTTGTCCCGCGTGGCGATCCGGTCTTAGGGCGCGTGTTGGTCGAGGAGTACCCGGCGGGAGTACAATGGCTCCAACAACTGGGCGCGACCCTGACCATGCTGCCATCCTTGCCGGATCGCCTGGTCTACTTGATGGAGCCAAATCCACGCGCCTTTGTCGAGTTCATGGTGCAGCGCTTTCTTGGGCAAGGCGGGCGCTTGTTGACGAATAGCCCTGGCGTGCGTCTTTGTATGAATGAAGAGGGGGCGGTCAATGGCCTGATCATACGTGGCGCGGACGGCAAACAGCAACGCCTGAACGCCGATGCCGTCATCCTGACCACCGGCGGCTTTCAGGGCAACCCTGATCTCACCGCCCGCTACTTTGGGCGCTGGGCGGATCGACTGGTGTTGCGCGCCACGCCCCATAGCACTGGCGACGGCTTGCTCATGGGGCAGGCCATCGGCGCGGCCACTAGCCGAGCCATGAGCAGCTTCTATGGTCATCTGATCCCAGCCCCGCCCGCCGTCGTGCCGACCCATGACTTTATCGCCTACACCCACTATCACAGCGAGCAGGCGATCCTGGTCAACTTGCAAGGTGAGCGCTTTATCGACGAGTCGTTGGGGGATGAAACCAATTGTCAGGCTGTGGCGCGCCAACCGGAGGCGCTGGCCTTTATCATCTACGATGACGCTGTTTACCGGACTTTTGCCGTGCGACCGGCCGGCAGCGGCGCCCGCGCCGCTGACACCTTTTACGAATCGCAAGCGCTCGGCGCACCGTCTGCCCAGGCACAGACCTTGGAAGAGTTGGCAGCCGCATTGGATGGCTTGGGCGTCTATGGCGCCGGCGTCTTGGCCACCATCCATGAATTCAATGCCGCAGCAACGGCAGGGCGTGCCGGTCAGTTGCGGATTCCCCGGCGCGCCAAAGCCAACCCGCTCATCACCCCGCCCTTCTATGCGTTGGGGCTGACGCCGGGCATTACCTTTACCCTAGGCGGTTTACGCATTAACGCGGCGGCGCAAGTGCTGGACAATAACAATCGCCCCATACCCGGACTCTATGCCGCCGGGGCGGATGCCGGTGGGATTCATAACGAACAATACGCCGGTGGCCTCTGTTTGGGGCTGGTCTTTGGTCGGCGCGCTGCGAAAATTGGGTAATCGATTCATTCGGTGGTTTCGACAAGCTCAACCACCGAATGAATCGATTACCCAATAAGATTCACTTGATCCAACAATCTTTACTGAGTGCGAACAGGAGCATTATCATGGAATATCGACAACTTGGCCGTACTGATCTCAAGGTAAGCTCGATTGGTTTGGGCGCCGTCACCTTTAGCCGCGAGATCGACGAGGCGACGGCCTTTAGCATCATCGATCACGCCCTGGCGCGGGGCATCAACCTGATCGACACCGCTGAAGCCTATAACAAAGGCGGGTCGGAGACGGTGGTCGGAAGTTGGCTCAAACAAAGCGGCAAGCGCGACAAGGTGGTGTTGGCGACCAAGCTGATCCCCCCGCTGACTGCCGAACGGATTCCCCAGGCGGTGGAGGCCAGTCTACGCCGTTTGCAAACCGACGTGATCGACCTCTACCAGATCCACGCCTTTGACAAAAACACGCCGCTGGATGAATCGTTGGCGGCGTTGAGCAAACTGGTCGATCAGGGCAAGGTGCGCTATTTAGGGTGCAGCAACTTTGCGGCCTGGCAACTGTGCAAGGCGCTCTGGCGGGCGGACGTACAGGGGCTGCATCGCTTGGAATCGATCCAACCCAACTACAACCTAGCCATCCGTGACATTGAAGCCGAAGTGCTGCCCCTCTGTGCTGACCAGCAGATTGGCGTTATCTCCTACAGTCCGCTGGGGGCTGGTTTTCTCAGCGGCAAATATAGCAAAAGCTGGAGCGCGCCCGCCGGGACACGCTTTGACATCATCCCCGACCACTGGGCGATCTATGAAAACCCCACCTCTATGAATCGCATGGAAAAGCTGCGCGCCAAAGCCGCCGAGACGGGCCGCTCGATGGTGCAACTGGCGCTGGCTTGGGTGCTGGGACAGCCGGGCATTACGACGACATTGATCGGTAGCCGTAACATTGCCCAGATTGATCAGGCATTTGAGGCGGCAGCCGCGGGCTTGTCGGCAGAGTTACGGGCGGAACTGAGCAGTTGGTGAACCGGGGTGTAGGCATGTCGCAAAAGAGTAACCATCCTACAGAAGTCATCATTCGTCCCGAATCGCCATTGCACCCCAAGTTGACCCCCCTCTTTATTGCCAAAGAGGCGTATTCGGCGTCGCTCTACCCAGCAGAGAGCAACTTTGCCTTTAACCCGGCCCAGTTGGACAAACCCAACATCCTCTTCCTGGTGGCGGAACGGCGCAATGGCACAGGCGAGAGCGACTTTGTCGGCTGTGGCGCTTGTGTCAACTATGGCGACTATGGCGAGATCAAAAGCATGTGGGTCAATGCAGAGATGCGCGGGCAGCGCATTGCCGAGCGGCTCTTGCAACAGTTGGAAGCGCACCTGCGCAGCCAAGGCTTGACCGTGGCCCGTCTGGAAACCGGCGTCATCAGCCACAGTGCGCTGCGGCTCTATGGGCGGATGGGCTACCAACGGTGTGGCCCCTTTGCCGATTACCCCGACGACCCGCTCTGTGTTTTTATGGAAAAGGTGTTGTCGCCATAGCTGCTTATGAAAACACCTTTTGCAACGTCGCCAACCAGTCACAAATTTTCTGCACCTGATAACTTTCGGCCAGACGCAACAATTCACCGGCAAAGCTGGCGTAGCGAGCCTCTTGCGCTTGTAAGGTGGCAACCTGCTTCCTTAAGGCAAGAATGTCCCCCCGCTGCGCCAGAGCGAGCAGATGGGTTAGCACCGCAACGGGGGGCGGCACAATCGGCAGCGGGGCGGGAGCGGCAGGTTGTTGATCGGCAGTGACAAAGAGCCAGTCAACCGTGAGATGGGTTTGCAAGACTTGGAGAAGTTCGTGGGTTTGGATTGGTTTGGCGAGAAAGACATTACTGCCGGCATCCAGGCTTTTGCGTTGATCCTCGGCAAAGACACTGGCCGACATGGTGATGATCAAGCTGTGTGCCAGCCGAGGATGTTGACGCAGCCGACGAATGAGAGAAAAACCATCCAGGTGCGGCATCACCAGATCGGTCATGATGACGGTCGGCAGCAGATCATAAGCCAGCGCCAGCCCCGCTTCCCCGTCTTCGGCTTCCACCACTGTAAAGCCCAAGGGAGTTAAGAAGTCAACCAGGAGCGAACGATTCTGCCATTTGTCATCGACGATCAAGACCGTTGGGGCCATTGGCATGTACATAGACAGTTTCCCATGTTTCGGTAAAAAAGGGAAAGCGAAAGGGAAGACGCACCGGCAGGTTGCCCGCTGCCGGCAACGCCAATGGCTCGCCCCAATCGTGCGGGCCAGCGTCTACCGGCAGCGGGGAACGGGTCATCTGGTAGCCGCCCGCCGCCAGGGGGTGAAAGTGGAGGCGTTGCGGCGCCGTGATGGTGGTGGTTGGTTGATAAGTTTGCGCCAACACGGGCGCGAGCATCATGCCGACGTTGCCCAGAATCACCAGCAGGGTAAAGAGCGAGATGCCCACCAACTTCACCATAAAGGTGACCGGCTCGCGTAAATGGCTAAAGTAGACCATCATCAGGGCAAAGAAGGCACTGGCGCTCAATAGGGTCATACTTTGGATCATGACGCCATAGGAGAGCAGCGCAAACCGCCAGGCAAGAACCAAAAGGGCGCAAAGCAAGATCATCCCAAAGGCTGCCGTCAGATTGCGGAGCGCCAACGCCGTTTGGGTGGTTGGTTGCCATAACTGGCGCAACCACGGCGTCTGGGGTGATTCGATGTGCAGTAAGGCCCGACGGAGCAGGACAACCATCATGCCGATGCTGACAAGGGTAAAGTAACTAACGACCAGCGTGCCGGTTAGCGTTTGAAAGAAAAGGGCGCCGGTGTAGTAAAGCCGACCAATCGCAACCACGAGCAGGAGCGCAATGGCTGTTGCCACTTGGGGAACGATCCGGGCTTCGCGTTGCAATGCGGGCGTCGGCTCGGGGAAGGTATAACAAGAACGCAGGAGAATGACGACGGCCAGCAGCATCGTCACCCAGACGCCCAGTTCGCTTGTACGCCGCCAGGGGTGAGGATAGACGACGCTAAATTCGACCCCTAGTAACACCAGCGCAATGGTAGCCAGGCTTGCCGCACTCAAGAGCAGCCATGTGGAACGCACTTTGTTGGGCAGGGAAAAAAGATAAAGGGCAAACAACAACAGCAGAATGATCTGCGTCAGCAGGCTCAGACTATTCTGCTCAATCAACAAAGCGTTCATGGTTGTCATGCAAACCGATCAGCCTATCGGCTCATCCAGCAGGGAGCGCACCTTTTGCGCTAAGGCGGTTGGTGTAAAGGGTTTTAAGAGAAGCGGGATCTTGCCGCCTTTGACCTGCGCGCCCAGATGTACGCTATCGGTGTAGCCCGACATATAGAGGATCTTTACTGGTCGCTGGTGGGCAATCTGTTCGGCCAGCACCCAGCCGTTCATCTCCGGCATGACAATGTCTGTCAGCAACAGATGCAATGGCCCGGTATGGGTTGTGCTGATCTGCAACGCCTCCCCTCCATTGGCGGCTTGAAGTACGGAATAGCCACAGGACTTCAATACTTCACTGGTGAAGTTGCGGACAGTATCTTCGTCTTCCACCAACAGCACTGTCTCAACCCCTTGCGTTAAATCGGCGGAGTGCAATGGCTGTTCTGTATCCGTCACTTGCCCGTGGACGGCGGGGAGGTAGATGGTAAAGGCGGTTCCTTGATTTACTTCGCTTTGCACCGTAATATGACCGCTGCTCTGTTTGATGATGCCATAGACGGTGGCTAACCCTAAGCCGGTGCCCTTGTCGCGCTCTTTGGTAGTGAAAAAGGGTTCAAAGAGATGGGCCTTGACCTGCTCCGTCATGCCGCAACCGCTGTCTTGCACGGTCAATACGGCGTAGAGACCCGGTTGCAGATCAGGCAAGTGCAACGCCTGCTCGCGGGTGAGGATGAGATTGCTGGTTTGTAGCGTAATCGCCCCACCACTAGGCATGGCATCGCGCGCATTCACAGCCAGGTTTAGCAGCACCTGTTCGATTTGGCCGGCATCGGCGCGCACTGGCGCCAACGTCGGATCCAGGGTCGTGATGATTTGGATATGTTCACCAAGCAAGCGGCTAAACATCTGTTCCATGTTCATGACAACCTGGTTCAAATTCAAAACACGGGGTTGCACCATTTGGCGTCGGCTAAAGGTGAGCAACTGACGGGTTAAGGCCTCGGCCCGCTTACCGGCGGTTTCGATCCGCTCCAGATACTTCCGCCAGTTGGGGCTTGGCTCTTTGCCGCTCAACAGGAGGCTGCTATAGCCGTTGATCACTGTCAGCATGTTATTAAAGTCATGGGCAATGCCGGCGGCCAGTTGACCAATGGCTTCCATCTTCTGCACTTGGCGCACCTGCTGTTCGCTGGCGCGCACCCGTTCTTCGGCCAGGCGACGTTCCGTAATATCGCGAAAAACCAAGACAACCCCTGTGCAATGCTCCTGGTCATCCAGAATCGGGGCGGCGCTGTCATCAATGGGAATTTCGCGCCCATCACGGGTGATCAGGAGCGTGTGATTGGCCAACCCAACGACGATCCCTTCCTGTAGCACGCGTGTCACAGGATTTTCTGCTGGTTGGCGCGTGGTTTCATGGATGATCTGAAAAATGTTGGCGAATGGTTGGCCTTGCGCTGTGGCTAACGGCCAGCCGGTTAACGCTTCGGCGGTCGGGTTCATGTAGGTGATGTGACCTTGCTCATCGGTGGCAATGACGGCGTCGCCAATGCTGCGCAAGGTCGTAGCGAAACGGCGTTCACTGGCGCGCAATTTGCGTTCGGCTTCATGTTTATAGAGCGCCATTTCGATGACGGTGCGCAGTTCGCGTTCTTCAAAGGGCTTTAAGATGTAGCCAAAGGGTTCGGTAACGCGCGCCCGTGTAACGGTGGCGCTATCAGTATGAGCCGTCAAATAGATCACGGGGAGCAAATGGCGTTGACGAATCTGTTCAGCCGTGGTAATGCCATCCAGCGCACCCTGTAAACGAATGTCCATGAGGATCAGGTGGGGTTGGGTTTCCGCTACCAACGCTAAGGCGCGCACTCCTGTCGCCGCAATGCCGGCGATCTGATAGCCCAAAGCCGTCAACTGTTGTTCCAAGTCTCTGGCCACGAGGATTTCATCTTCTACAATCAGGATACGTGTCGCCATCATCTCACACACCTTTGTCTGGCTACTTAAATTACATTTTTGTATTATAACCTATCGCGCAAAGAGGATCGTAAAAGCGGCGCCTGCTGTCCATGTTATGGTGAGTTCACCGTTGATCTGCCAGGTTAGATCGTGAACGAGGCGCAACCCCAACGATTCTGTGCCGGTCAGATCGAGATCAATCGGCAGACCAACGCCATTATCGCGTACACAAAGCTGGTATTGTTGGGCCGTATACGGTTGTAACGCTACCCAAACCGTCCCTGCGCGGTCTTCGGGAAAGGCATATTTGATGGCGTTCGAGACTAGTTCGTTGATGATCAACCCGCAAGGAATGGCTTGATCCAGATCCAGGGTGACGCCGGCAATGGTGGTTTGTAGACTAATCCGCTGGGGATCAACACCATAAGAGCGGAAAAGATGGGCGCACAAACTATCGACATAACGCGCGAAATCAATGCGCGCCAGATTTTCCGTGCTATAGAGCGTTTCATGTAAGAGCGCCATCGAGCGTACACGATTCTTGGTTTCGGTAAAAATTTGGAGAACGGGCGTCTCTTTGATCTGCGCTGCTTGTAAGTTTAACAAACTACTGATAATCTGCAAATTGTTTTTAACCCGATGATGCACTTCTTTGAGTAGCGCCTCTTTTTCTTTGAGCGCGGTGAGGATCTGCTGTTGGGCGTGTTTATAGTCGGTAATATCATGGGCGGTGCCAATAATCTGGCGAACACGGCCGGTAGCGGTGCGTAGAAAAACGGCATCGCGCCCGGCGAACCAACGCCACTCGCCATTTTTATGTTTCATCCGGTACTCGGTCTCAAAGACTTGATCATCTGCTGCGCCACCCCAGCGCGCAAGCAATTCAGGAAAATGAGCCCGATCGTCTTCATGCAAGGCGGTTGTCAAAAAGGTTGACCCCATTTGGATAATTTCTTCCGGTGAGTAGCCAAAATTCTGCCGGGCCTGATGATTAATATAGACATGGCGTTCTTCATCCAGATCATATACAAACATCGTATGGGGTACAGCTTCAGCAATTTTGCGGATGAAGCGCTCCTCTTCGGCCCGTTTTTGTTCGGTGACATCGCGCACAATGGCTAGCACTTTGTCACTATCGAGGGCAACTAGGCGCGCTTCAAAGGAACGCTCTTCCCCTTGCAGGGTTAGCAGGTATTCGATCACCTGACGTACACCCTTGGCGGCTTTGCCGATGGTGGTGCGAAGTTGTTGGCCGACAGGGGGCGGCAGCACTTCGTCCACTGGTTTACCCAGAAACTGGTGGACCGGCACATAATAAACACCGGCATCTGCGCTAAGGGTATCCAACAACACGCCTTCCTCGTCCGTGATAAAGACGGTGTCGGGCAAGGCATCGAGAATTGCGCGGTTTCTGACTTCGCTCTGGCGCAAGGCTGCTTCAGTCGCTTTGCGTGCCGTAATATCTTCCAGAATGCCGGTGACACGCAATGCCTGGTTGTAACTATCGCGGCTGACAATTTGGGCGCGATCAAAGACCCATTTCCATTCGCCAGTTTTGGTGCGCACACGATGTTCGCATTCATATAACGACGAGCGCCCTTCTTCATGCGCTTTGAAGGCGCGCTCTATGCCTGCTTGATCATCGGGGTGAATGATCTGATTCCAAAAAGCAATATCAGGCGCGATTTCGTGTAATTCGTACCCCAACAGCGTTGCCCATTGCTGATTGACCACAATCTCCCCGGTGACAACGTTCCAGTCCCACACGCCGTGACGCGCCCCTTCAAGTGCTAACCGGAAGCGCTCTTCGCTTGCCTGTAACGCGGCTTCGGTCTGTTTGCGTTCAATCAACTGCGCAAGATTGCCGGCTACAAATGCCAGATTATCCAACGCCACCGGGGAAAATGGTTGCCGGGCAAAAGTGGCTATCACGCCGACAACTTCCCCTTCAACAATGAGGGGATAACCGGCAAAGGCGACGATCCCTTCGCGGCGCGCCCAGGAGTGATCACTAATTTGCGGAAGCGATAGGAGATCAGCGGTGACATGGGGCAACCGTTGTTGCGCAATTTGGCCAACGATGAATTGACCAAAGGCAATCTGGCTGTGCGAACCTTCAAGGTGGGTATACAAACCGGCGCTGGCCTGTAGTTCCAAAAGTTGCTGCTCAGGATTGGCCGTCCAAATCCGGACAAAGGCGGCGTCGAGGTGCATGACAACCGCTTCGGCGCATTTTTGCAGAATAACCGGCAACGCATTGCTTTGCGCCAACAATGTACTAACCTCAACACGCAAGGTATCGAGGCGCATCCGTTCGGCCAGCAGCGCTTGCTCTTGTTTGTAGGCTGTAATATCCGTGACTAACCCGTCAAACCGGCGCGGGTGTCCGGCGGCATCGCGCACCAGGAGCGAGCGCTGCAACAGCCAGCGGGTTGTCCCATCGGGGCGGATAATGCGAAATTCAATCGACTTTACGCCCTTGGTTGGCAGCTCCTCATATGCGGCCAATACCAAAGCAAGGTCAGCCGGATCAATGATCTCCCGCCATAGATTGTGGTTTTGCTGAAAGGCGACCACCGGATAGCCATAGATTTGCTCGATGGCGGGGCTGATATAATGATAATAACCCTGATCGTAGTCAGTGGACCAAACCACCACATCCAAGCGGGCCAGCAAGTCTTGCATCAATTCCTGATGGGCTTGCAAGGCTGCTTCCGCCTGTTCATGTTTTTGGCGTTGCGCTGCCAATTGTTCGGCCATCTGATTAAAGGCGGCGCCGATGGCGACAAATTCATCGGCGTCGGGTAGCGTGACACGGGTGGTTAAATCACCCTGGGCAAACTGATTGACGCTCTCGATCAAATGGCCCACGCGCTCATTAACGACATGGTAAAAAACGGCAAAGGCGCCAATCGACAAGGCAGAGAGCGCACTCGCGGCTAAGATAAAGTTAAACCAATTGCCTTCGTGATGGCGGTGAAAGGCAAAAAGGAAAAGGATGAGGGCAGACGAATAGAAGATCCAAAACAAGGATAGCCAATACCGCAGCGGAAAATAAAACTGTCGTCGGTTTAGAAAATGGATCATAATTTTCCTTGGTGACATAATATTACGTCATTTGTCTTAACGAATAGTATATATTACATAACATAAAATTACCATACGCTTTTTGACGGGTTTTCCTTTTCATGCCCCTTTCATTCCAGATTGGGCTAGATAGACGCTAGCTGCATGGCTTTTGACGACGCCTTGCGGCTGCTGGTATGATTAGGGCCATCCCCACCATGAATCGTGATCATCTTCCGCAGCCAACACAAAGGCGCGAACTCAGTAACGACTAAGCCCGCGCTGAGCGAGTCCGTGACTCGCTGGGGGCAAGGCCGAGTCACCGGTTGCCTTCTAGGCGCGCTCAGCGCATGAAGTTATTTCTGGGCAATTACACAGTAGTTACCCAACGCAAAGGAGCAATGCGGCAATCGTTCTTTGCTAAATCCGTTGTCGTGTTTGTGTGGCCTCAATGCTAATGATTTCTTATCTATCGCCCCCCAACCGAGTAAAGGAAAGTACGATATGACAGACCCGGTATTAACCACGAAACCAATTTTAGATCGTTTTCGCCTCGATGGTCGCGTTGCCCTGGTGACGGGGGCGGGGCAAGGGATCGGGCGCGGCTATGCACATGGGCTGGGGGAAGCCGGCGCCGCCGTGGCGGTGGTTGACCTCGTTGCCGAGCGGGCGGAGACGGTGGCTCATGAGCTGAGCCAAAAGGGCATCGACGCCATTGCCCTCACCGCCGATGTGACCAACGAAGCACAGGTGGTGGCGATGGTGGCGGCAGTATTGAAAAAGTGGGGCAAGCTGACCATTGGCGTTAACAATGCGGGCATTGGCCTCTGGCAAGATTCAGAGACGATGACGCTGGAGCAGTGGCGCCGGGTACTCGACCTGGATCTCACTTCGGTCTGGCTTTGCGCTAAACATGAAGCGCTGGCAATGTTGCCCACCGGTTACGGCAAGATCATCAGCACCGCTTCTATGTCAGGCAGCATTGTCAACACACCCCAAAATCAGGCAGCCTACAACGCCGCCAAGGCCGGTGTGATTCACTTAACCCGCAGTCTGGCCGCCGAGTGGGCGCCCCGTGGTGTGCGCGTCAATTGCATCAGCCCCGGCTATACCCGCACACAACTGGTGGATGATATGTTGCAGACGCCGGAAGGACAACGGGTCATGCCCATTTGGATGGGTATGACGCCAATGGGGCGTATGGCCGAAGTGACGGAATTGCAAGGCGCCGTCGTCTACCTGGCCGCCGAAGCTTCTGATTTTATGACCGGCCACGATCTTGTCGTCGATGGCGGCTATTGCACCTGGTAGCTTACCGCGGTGACAAGGGGACAGGGTGACAGGTGACAGGGTGACGATGTCGCCACGACCTCGCCGCCTTCACCCTTCGCCTTGTCATCGGCGCTCCTTGCCCCCTTGTCATCCGTTCAATGCGTAAAGATCAGCTCCTCGCGCGTTGGTTCATGACAAAGACTAACCCAATTTCAAAATTGATCATTCTGGTTGTCGAATTCATCTTCTGCCATTCGTCATTATGGTGAGGGCGAAAAATCAGCCACGGGTAGCAACGCTTCAGCCAACACCCAGCCGCATCCGCTGAGGAGTGATTAGGTAGAGGTCGGAACTGAACTGGAACGCCGATTGCACCGAGCGTAGTTGCTGGCTTGTCGCCCCAATCGCCAATTTAGCAGCACAATTCAGAAGAGGAGACAAAAAATGCGTTACATGCTTTTACTCTACGGCGACGAAAGCCGTGACGTGGGTATGACCGAAGCAGAAAACAATGCCATGATGGCTGCTTACTATGCCTATGGTGACGAAGCGACTGCGGCGGGCATCCATCTGAGCAGCGAAGCGCTCTACCCGACGGCCCAAGCCAAAACCGTGCGCGTGCGCAATGGCAAAACGTTGGTCACCGATGGCCCTTATGCCGAAACCAAAGAACAATTGGGCGGCTTCTATGAATTGGGGTGTCAGGATTTGGACGAAGTGATTGTTTGGGCCGGCAAGTGTCCAGCCATCCACCATGGCGCAATTGAGATTCGGCCAATTGTCGATCATCAGTAGTCCGCAGTCGTGGAGTCGCGTAGTTCAGCGTCAGATTATTGTGTGCGGCGGCGTTGCGCTCTACTGATCATCAATAGATGACGATCAACGGCGTCTAAAAGGCAATCGATGGCCGGCGCCAGTGCGACGCGACTAGGGGACACGCTGTACAGCTACGGCCAGTCAAGACAAAGAGCGAAATAGCCACATAAGAAGGAGAGCAAGCGTGAAATATATGTTTTTGATCTATACAGAAGAGAGCAGCGAAAGCCAGATGAGCGCGACTGAACGGGAGGCCATGATGGCCGAATATTTTGCCTTCACCAAGGAAACCAGCAGCCATGGTGTTTTGGTGGCAGGTGATGAGTTAAAGCCAACAGGCACGGCCACCACTTTGCACTTACGCAACAGCCAATTCGCCACCACCGATGGCCCCTTTGCGGAAACAAAAGAACAATTGGGCGGCTTCTATATCTTGGAATGTCAGGATATGGACGAAGCAGTGGGCTGGGCCGCCAAAATTCCCGGCGCCAAACATGGCTCTGTTGAAGTGCGCCCCATTGTCAATTTCGGGTAATTCATTCGGCAACAGTAACTACTCCGCGCCTAGCCGGTCCGTGACCGGCGCCCCATTCGCCGGTCACGGACCGGCTAGGCGCGAGCGGAGTAGTTACCGGCACCAAAGGTCAGGTCGAAGTCGGTCTCAACGCGAAAGGGGGCCTGATGCTGAACGCTTGACGCTCGTCCCTGCCGGTGGTATGTGTAACTACAAGGTACGCCTGGCCGATCCTGCCGAGGTGGATGATGAACTCGTCACTTGGCTCAAACAGGCTTATGACAACGCTGGATAGGATTTGCGTAGGTTCAGCGCTATAGTTTACCCATAAAAATGTCAACTTTTACGCTGTGCGCGTCATGGACGCGCACAGCGCAAAAATACACCCCAAAAGCGACATACACCCCAAGCCCCACGCTGACTTGACCGAAACAATTTCTCCTCAGTACAATGAACAGCATACCACCCCATGATCCAACCATGAACGGATTTGCGTAGAAGTATTGCTTGCGAAAGGGGAACGGGAATGCAAGCCTATGGTCCTGGCTTTGCCCAGGTGTATAACAAACGGTGGATCGCCTTTGCCCGACAGGTGGCGCCCTTCCTGCTGGAATTCTATGAGCATCAACCCCTGGCCCAAACCAATCGACTTGTGCTGGATCTCTGTTGCGGTACGGGGCAAGTGGCGCACTACTTTCTCGGACGGGGCTATCAGATCGTTGGGCTGGATCTTTCTGCGGCCATGTTACACTACGCCCGCGAGAACACACAACCCTATCTTGCCACCGGACAAGCGCGCTTTGTCCAGGCTGATGCCGCCAACTTCACGCTCCCTGAACGCTTCGGCCTGGTGATCTCGACTTTTGACGCCCTCAACCATCTACCCGATCTACCGGCGCTACGTCAGTGCTTCGCCGCCGTGGCCACGGTGTGCGATGGCTATTTTCTCTTTGATTTAAACACGCGCGTCGGGTTACGCCGCTGGAACAGCATTGAAGTGGATGATAGCCGCGACGACATGACGGTGGTCAACCACGGCATCTACGATGTGACCAGTGATCGCGCTTGGCTCAAAGTAACCGGCTTTATCCGCAACGCCGACGGTCTCTATGAACGCTTTGAACAGATCGTCTATAACACCATCTTTGCCCTGAATGATGTGAAGATGCTGCTCTTGGAGACCGGTTGGCGGGAAGTCTATTTTGCCCGTCTACAAGACCTCAAAACGCCCCTGACCGACCCGGAACAAGAAGGACGGGTGTTTATTGTAGCGCAAAAGTAGGGGGTACGGCCGCGGATTCAGGGGGCGCGGATTATTGCAGGGTTGGTAACTACTCCGCTCCTAGCCAGTCCGTGACTGGCGGCCCATCGCCAGTCACGGACTGGCTAGGAGCGGGCTAAGCAGTTACCAAAGTAGATAGATAATTCGCGCCCCCTGAATCCGCGTCTGTACCCCCATTAACCCGACCAATCAACCAAGCAACTAACCAAGGACAACACAACCATGAAAGCAGCCCTCTGGTATGCTCGCAACGACATTCGGATTGAAACTGTCCCCGCCCCCACGGCGCCCGGCCCCGGTGAGGTAATTATCAAAGTCGGCGCCTGCGGCATCTGCGGCACGGATTTGGAAGAGTATCGCGCCGGCCCCCTGTTTATCCCCGTCCACGAACCGAACCCGCTCACCGGCAGCAAAGCGCCGCTGATTTTGGGCCATGAATTTGCCGGCGAGGTGATGGAGGTCGGCAAAGGCGTCACCAATTTTAAGGTGGGCGACCACCTGGCGCCCGATGTACTGCTCTACTGTGGCGAATGTTTCTGGTGCCAACGCCATCAGGTGACGCTCTGTGACAAACTGGCGTCGTTGGGCTTGATGGGTGACGGCGGTCTGGCCGAATATTGCAAATTGCCGGTCAATATGGCGATTCGCATCCCCAATGGCCTTTCTGATGATCACGCCGCCATGGCCGAACCGCTCTCGGTGGCGGTGCGGGCGGTGCGCCGGGGGCGGTTAGCGCCCGGCGAAACAGTGGCCGTTTTTGGCGGCGGTACGATTGGCCTCTTCTGTTTACAGGTGGCGCGCGCTGCCGGTGCGGGCGAAGTTTTTGTGGTCGAGCCTCTGGCAAATCGGCGAGCGTTGGCCATGCAACTGGGCGCCAGTGCTGTCATTGATCCGCTGGCAGTTGACCCGGTGGCCCAATTACGCCAGTGGACGCGCGGTGTTGGGCCAGATCTGGTGCTGGAAGCGTCGGGAGGCGTCAAGGTGATCCCCGTGGCGGTTCATGCGGCGCGCAAAGCCGGCCGGATTGTGCTGGTCGGTTTGCCCGTGGCGCCGAGTAGCATTAACTTTTTTGATGTTGTGGCAACGGAAAAAGAGTTGATCGGCTCTCTCAGCCATGTCTATGACGAAGATTATGCTGCCGCCGTCCGCTGGCTGGGTGACGGGCGCATCCTGGCCGAGCCGCTCATCTCCGCCCGCATCCCCCTAGAACGGCTCCTCACCGACGGGCTGGATCGCCTGGAGCAACGGGCAACCGAGACCTTAAAGGTAATTGTCAAACCACACGGGTAATCCAGATCGCCTGTCTCGTAGGGACAATTGCGTTTAGGGTAGAAAAATTGTGACTACGAACCCGCTCACAGCCGGTCCGTGACCGGCGTTGGGACGCCAATCACGGACCGGCTGTGAGCGGGTAGAGGCTTGGTAGGTGCATAAAATGCGGTTCTTGCCTAAGTTCAACCGTCCCTACGGGACAAAAGCGTGCTGGCAATTGATCGGCGCTATTGGAACGCTTCTACTTATCTGTATGCGCTTATATCATGATACTGGAACGGCGTTGAGGTAAGTAGAAGAAAGGATTGCTCATGAAAATGATACCCCTTCCCCCCCGTCTAACCGGGCTGGCTCTGGCTTTCGCCATTGTGGCAACGGGCTGCGCCTTCCCCACGCCGGCCCAACCATCGGCGCAAACACCGACAGCGGCGGTGGCAGCCACCAGTGCGGCAACCGCCACCGTCGCCGTCACCGCCACGGCCACCTTGACGGCCACCGCCGCCACCACCGCGGACCGCATTCTCGTGCCAACCGCAACGGCGGCCACAGCAGGCGCGCCGGTAGCGACGCCGGCGCTGCCCCCGGCAGATGAAGCCAGTGCGCGGCTGCAAGTGCCAGATGGCTTTGCCGTGCGCCTTTTTGCCGAAGGGCTAGGAACGCCGCGCTTGATGACTGTAGGGCCGGACGGCTGGCTCTATGTGGCCGACATTGACGGCAATCGTCTGCTCCGTCTGCCCGATGCTGATAACGATGGCCTGGCCGACACTGTCGAAGTGGTCGCCGCGGATCTACCGCTGGCGCATAATGCCGAGTGGTTTGAGGGCTGGCTCTATGTGGCTGAAGGCAGCCAGATCGAGCGGCTGCGCGACGCCGATGGCGACGGCGCATTTGAAACGCGCGAACTGGTGACAGACAACATTCCCGGCCCGGTGCGCCACCGTACGCGCACGCTCCACTTTGGCCCCGACGGTAAGCTCTATGTCACCGCCGGTTCCAGCGGCAACAATGAACCGGAGAGCGATCCCCGGCGCGCCGCCATCTTGCGCTTCAACCCCGATGGCTCCATTCCCGACGATAACCCCTTTATTGATGCCCTGAACGACCAGCGGCATCCGATCTGGGCCGAAGGGCTGCGCAACAGCGTTGATTTTCTCTTCCTGCCCGATGGTCGGCTCTGGGCCAATCACAATGGCAGCGACCTGCTGGGCGATGATTTGCCGCCCGAAGAGATTGTGATTGAAGTGGAAAAGGGCGGCCATTATGGCTGGCCCTATTGCTACACCCCCACCTTGGGCGCAACACCCCCCGGTACAACCGAAGTGCGCGATGAACAGGTTGATCTGGACCCCGCCGTCCTCAGCAATTGCGACGAGGCCATCCCGGCGCTCTTCACCGATCTGGCGCACCAGGCGCCGCTGGGCATGGTGCAATACAATGCCACGGCTTTCCCAGCGGACTATCAGGGCAATCTCTTTGTCGCCTATCACGGTTCGTGGAACAGCACGGAACCCCGCGATTGCAAGGTGCAGATGATCGTTGTCGAAGAGGGCGTACCTGTGGAAAGTCGGTCGTTCCTCACCGGCTTCCGTGACAGCGAAACCGAAGATTGCGGCGGCGCTTGGGGACGCCCTGCTGGGGTGGCCGTTGGCGTCAATGGCGAACTCTTTGTGAGCGATGACCAGAACGGCAATGTCTATCGAGTTGTCTACTTGGGCGAATAAGCGACGGGGTAACGACTAACCCCCTCCTAACCTCCCCAGTAAGGGGAGGAACTGTTCCCTCCCCTTACTGGGGAGCGCGCCTGACAGGCAACCGCCATTGGGCGCGGGAGGGGTTAGTCATTACCGCCGGGGTTGATTAACAGCCAAATCTGGCAAGATTACCTGGCCGCAATACCCGATCCTGCTGCGACGCTTACCTACTGGAACAGCAACATCCCGATTGAACGGGTGATCGAGCCACAAGAAGTAGGCGAAATGGTCGGCTTCCTGCTCCGTGATCGCGCGCTGGCCATTACAGGGGCGAACTTGTTGGTGGATGGTGGCGTAACAGCGATGTTGGTTAGTAAGGAACCTTTCGACAGAGTGGTATTGGATGGGTAGAAAAGAGTGGTTGCGCTTGCGGGTGAACATTGTTACTAACTGGATAGTTCAATACTTGACAAAATCAGCAAGTCTGCTAAAGTGGTTTACTGCCCTTACAAATTGTCAGTAAAGATGATGATAAACAAGCAGGTTATCTTGTGGTAAACTATCTCCGCTTGTTGGTCATTGTTCCATTCCGCCCTATACCCCTTGCTGATCTGCACCGGCAACATCAATCAGAGTGTAGGGTTTATTATCTTGCATTTTTATGCAATGGAGTAGCGCTTCCATGAAGTCCCAGGCTTTTATTCCGACGCTTCGCCAATGGCTAACGCCGCCAGTGTTTCCCGATAAGGAGCAGACGCGTGCGGCGCGTTGGCTTAATTTTCTTTGCCTTACTTTGATTGCTCTTATCGTGGTTGATAGTCTCGCAATCATTATGGGTCTCCTCGATCAAGACGCGATACTGCAAATATTAAGTATGAATTTGGTTGCGGTAATAGTCAATCTTATTGCTTTACGCTTGATGCAACATGGATATGTAAAAGAAGCATCAATTATTCTACTGACTATTTTGTTCAGTTTGATCACCTATGTAAATGCGACAGTTTTTCAAAGCATACGTACGCCTAGTATTCTGTCCTATTTCGCATTAATTCCTCTGACTGGGTTACTACTGGGTAAACGTAGCATGAATCGATTGGCGCTCCTTTGCATGTTCACGATTGGAATTATTTTTTACTTAGAGTGGATAGGATTCCTGCTACCAACAGTTAATCAAAGGGCGCTTATTGATCATTTAGTTGTATTGCTACTGACTATGATGATGAACACAGTTCTGTTAGCCGCCTCTATCCAACGCGCTGAGGAAAATACGGATGAAATTCGTCAAACGGCAGATGCGCTAAGTATAGCGAACAAAGAATTGGAGTTGAGCCAAAGCCAATTGCGACAAGCACGGATTGAACTTGAGCAGAAAGTGTTGCAACGGACACAGGAATTACAAGAAAGCAACAAAAAATTAAGGATAGAAGTGGAAGAAAGGCAACGGTTGCTGGATGCATTAGCCGCATCAGAGGCAAACTGGCGTTCATTGGCCGAACAAGTCCCCGATATGATTGTGCGTATCAATCCTGATTACACAGTTGCATTTACGAACCGAGCGATTGGCGACCAGACGCCGACGAAACTGATCGGCGCTCCGATCACGCTTATTCATCAGCGCTCCGATCACCAGGCACGCCTATATGAAAGCATAAAAATGGTTTTTCAAACAGGAGAGGTTATACGGTATGAAACAGAAGAGAACAATGAAAAAAAATATGCATGGCAGATCAACCGTGTAGGGCCGATCTGGCAAGATGGCAAGATCATAGCCTTGATCCTGATTGTGACTGACATCACTGAGCAGAAACAGACAGAGACGGCCATGTATCAAATGCAGAAGTTGGAGAGCTTGGGTATCCTTGCAGGTGGGATAGCACATGACTTTAACAACTTGTTGAGCGTTATGCTCATGCAACTATCGATGGGATTGATGAAACTGCCAACAGAACACCCGGTCAAACATAACCTTGAACGTACATTAAAAGCTGCAGAACGAGCAACCGAGTTAACACGTCAAATGCTCAATTATGCCGGGCGCTCGCCAACAGAGACAAAGCAGATCAACTTAAATGATCTGATTATGGATAATATCCACCTTTTCTCTGCTTCCATTTCCAAGAATGTCAAGCTTACTGCCGAGCTTTCTGACACAGCAGTATTCATGAATGGTGACATAGGACAACTGCAACAGTTGATCATGAATTTAATCATTAATAGTGCTGATGCGATTGGTGGTAAAGTTGGTAACATCCATGTAATGACAATGCTTTGTCAACTAACCGAAGAAGAGATTGCTCAAGGGGAGTGGGTTGGGGCCAAGTTGTCAGCCGGCTGTTATGTACAACTTGAAGTTGCTGACACCGGCTGTGGGATGGATGCCCAGACTTTGAAAAAAATTTTTGATCCCTTCTTTACAACAAAGTTTACTGGACGTGGTTTGGGACTGGCTAGCGTCCTTGGCATTGTCCGCAGCCACAAAGGTGCGCTTCGTGTCTCTAGTGTCGTTGACCAAGGAACAACCTTCGCTATTCTATTCCCGCTTGCAGCAGATGGGGTGCTGTTCGGCCAACAGTATACCGATACACCATTTGTTGGCACTGGTGAACTGGTACTCATCATAGACGATGAAGTGCCAGTGTGCGAAGGCATGGCCGATATTCTGCGTGAAGCAGGGCTACGTGTTTTAAGTGCAACCACTGGTTTCATGGGTCTCCAACTCTTTCGCGAACACCGCCATGAACTTAGATTAGTACTTCTCGACTTAGCAATGCCAGAAATGAGCGGTGAAGAAGTTTTTCACCAACTCATGGCAATTGATGCGCATATCCCCGTTTTGCTGGTCTCAGGCTATAGTGAGGCTGATGTTATGGAACGGTTTGTTAATAAACAATTAGCCGGCTTTATACAAAAACCCTATACAGCCGAGGCACTGTTACAACATGTCCAATCTCACTTGAAAACAAAGGAGCTTGTGTAGAACTACACAGAAGAATGGAGTGTCAGAGCCGATTCTTATTTGGCTTTGTAAACAGAAGAAAATGTTGGCGCTGGATACCAAAAGGGGCCAAGCCGCATACCCAACCCAAGAATTGGACCTTCTTCCCAGGCATGACGGTGTGCCAAAGCAACTTTAGCCCGGTCCAGTTTCTCTTCTTGCCAGGTAGGACGTAGGTAAGCATAATCATATAGAATGGTGCGAAACTGTGTTTCCGTGAGTGTATACCCTGGTTGTTGGCTCCAATAAGATTGAACCTGACCTAATAGCAACGGCGGAATAATCTCTGGTAAAATTGTTGGTTTTCCAAACCCAAGATAAAGGGTTACTGGCGGAATATCGTCATCATAAAGCGCACGAACTATATCCGTTCGGGTTCGAGCTTGTGTATGTTGGGCAGTCGTAAGTATCTGATGCCAGGGACTTTCTACGGTAGGGACAATATTCCAATAAAGTGTATGTTTACTCTCAAGTAGTGTACTGGTACGCAGACACTCCACTGTAGCATGTAATTCAGGTAACTCCTCTGCACCGACTAACCGTACCCGCCACCCCCAACGTCTATAATCGGCCAGTGAATCGGCTCCTGCGACAAACCAATCTATTCGCTCAAGCATTCGCTCCTTATATTGGTTAACCTCGCGAAAATTATCTGGCGTCATTGTTGTTACAAACAGATTACGGACACCGTGACGAAAGAGCAGATCAATTCGACTTAAAATGCGTACACGAGCCCAATGTACAAATTCATCACTCCAAGGTTCTATCCCTTCAAAAACAGCCCTTCTTCTCGTTCCACCCGCACCATATACCATCGTCATTGGAGCAACCTTCGCCACTTCCTCAATTGGTGCAGCAAGAAATTGTTCTAGTGTTGGAACAGACTCTACGCTCATAAGGTTAATTTGCTTTCTTCTAAAGTGTACGATAACAATGCGCTGATTTCATAAAGGCGATCGACCCGATAGGGTGTGTACAACTCTTTGCCAAGCCAAAGTCGTTCATGCGGCACTCTGTTGACATGGCAATATTCGTTTAGCCATTGCCCTCCTCGCCGTAGCCCATTTCTACCATGCTCATGCAGTGACCCTTGGCGAGCAAGCAGCATTAGGGCTGTGATCACATAACTTGTTTCTACCCCTGTCGAGCGCGTATAACTACCCCACCCGCCATCATTTTTTTGTGCTGCCAGTAAAGCATCAACTGCACGGCCAACCGCAGTAGAATAGGTGAACTGGAGAAGGGCAAGTACCGCTTCTACTGTGGTATAAATCCAGGAACTATGCCACTTATCGGATAACCAGCGTCCATCAGCGCACTGGCGCTGTAGCAGAAAAGCTTCTGCGCCCGGGCAACGTGCTTCTGCTTGAGCAAGTCCATACACGGCATGGGCGTTTGCTAAGATCGATGGATTTAGTTCTTGATGGAAGGTGCAGAAATGATCGTTGTGCTTAAACTGTAGAATCACTGTGGGGTCAATAGGGTAGGCAGTTGCCCGAAGGGTCGCCATTGCGACCCCTGTATCATCAACATCCGGGGTAAAGTCTTCGCCGAAACTTATCCCCCCCCCTTTCTGCATAATATGTGATAATCGACCCACTTGAACTTCGATAGTATTTCCAAGCCATGGTTGCAGGAGTAGAGTAGTGACTAGCAACGTATGCAATCCATAAGAAAGCTCAAAACCAGTAATCGGCCAGACATTCGGCACTACACCAGGGATGCCCGCGCCAGTTGCCGCCGCCGCTTTCTCCAAATAGTGGCGGGCTGTACTACAGGTGTCAGATAAGTCAGCGTGCTGTTCTGCTTGGCGTAACCAGGCGGCGGTCGCGGCTGGGCTATGCCCAATGCCGCCGGAGTGATCCGGTGTGATAGAGTACGCATTGCGCCCCAATGCTTCCCACGAGTAGGTCGGCGGCGAGCTTGGCTGGAGGGGCTTGGCGCTGATGTAGCGACATTTGCGGTCGCGGAGTTGATAAAGAATGGCGTAGGGTTTCCGGTTGATGCATAATCCCAATTGGTTGGCTTCTTCAACCAGATAGGGGAGGATCATTTCTGTGGCAATGGGCAATGCGTCAATGGGCATCTCTACCCATTGAGGCGCCTGCTGTTCGAGAAAGGCGAGGCCAGCATCAAGCGCCGTGCGATTCTGGCTATAGTGCGGGTAGGTGTAGAGGGCAAGGATGGCAGCCAGGGTTGGCACATCACGGGCATAGGGCGCTTCCGGCTCACCCCAGCCGCCATCGGCCCGTTGTTGGTCAAGCAACCATTGGAGGGCCGGTTCGACACCTTCTTTGGGGGGATACAACCGGATCACTTGTGCAGTGTCATAAATGGAAGGGCTAATCACTCCTCCATCTTTTCCCAAATCAGCAACGAGAGAGTGCAACTCCGCAAGCTGCATTTCACGAGCAGACATTTGACACCTCCTAGTGTGGGAGAGCCTTTTCCATGGATGGTAATGAGTATTATCAACCCGATGAGGTTGAAGCCGTTCGTGGGAAAAGACTCTATTAAATAGTGTTATTGGGATTGAACGTAGTATAGCAGCTTTTCCAGAAAAAGGTACTTAAGCTTTGTTCATACTATTATCGTTTAGATTAAAGTGGCACAATGTTTTGAAGTTTTCCTCTGAATATTGTATGGATTTTGGATTAACGTAAAGAAAGGTTGACCACCCAAAAGCGCTGTCGCATTACCTTTTGACCCATAGTTAACTTTGTTAACTATGGGTTAGATAACCTGCACAATCCACAACTACTTTCGTTTTGCTTACCAATCGATGATCAAACCAGGCCAAAGAGACGACCCCCGCTTGCGCTTTTGATTAATCGTCCAATCCTTGGTATCATTCTCCCTATGACAAATCAAGACGCCAACGCCAACGCGGTTCCAGAGCTTGGCGAATCACTCTATCCTTTAATTCATGCCGCCCCCGTTGCCATGGTGGTTGTTGATGGCGCGGGTCGTATTTTGTTGGCCAATGCGAAATTAGCGACCCTCTTTGGCTACCAAGCGGAAGAATTGCAAAATCAAGACGTTGAGTTTCTCTTACCACAGCAGTTGCGCCAGTTGCATGTCCAACACCGGCAGGGCTTTATGCAAATGCCCCATGTGCGTGAGATGGGCGCCGGCTTTGACCTGGTTGGGCGTCACAAAAATGGCGCCCTCATTCCAATTGAGGTGGGATTAGGGTTTGGACGGTTGCGCGACAACATTGTCACGATTGCTTCCGTAATTGACATTTCGCTACGCAAGCAGACAGAAGCCATGCTGGAAGCGCGTGTCAAAGAGCGCACGGCCGAACTGGAGCGCCTTTATGAACAGATTGAACAGAACGCGGTCGCCGCCGAACGGAACCGCATCGCCCATGATCTCCACGATTCTGTGACACAAACACTCTTTTCCGCCAGCATCATTGCCGATATTCTACCCCGACTTTGGCAACGTAATAGCCAGGAAGCCGAGCGACGCTTACAGGAATTGCGTGAGTTAACCCGCGGCGCTCTGGCCGAAATGCGCACGTTGCTGCTAGAATTACGACCAACGGCGCTGAATAATGTGGCGTTGACCGATCTGCTGCATCAGTTGGCCGAAGCAGTCGGCGGACGTTCACGCGTCCCAATTACGGTGACCATACAAGGGGATGAGGATCTGCCGGTCGGTGTGCGTATTGCTTTCTATCGGATTACGCAGGAAGCGCTCAACAACGTTGCCAAACATGCCGAGGCTACCCACGCCTCTGTCTTTCTAACCATGACCACCGACCGTGCCGAGCTTTTTATTCAGGATGATGGTCGCGGCTTTCAGGTCAATCGCGTAGCCGGCAAATGTTTGGGACTCAATATTATGCGGGAACGAGCCGAAGAGATTCACGCAGAGTTGACTATTCAAAGTCAAACGGGGCAGGGGGCCGTCGTTCACGCGCTATGGCACAGGTCGGAGCAAGCAGCATGAATACAGGAAAATCAGTACCTAGCGAAGTACCCATTCGCGTTCTCGTCGTCGATGACCAAGCGGTGGTGCGCAGCGGGTTGGCTGCGTTCCTCTCTATCTATGACGATCTAGCTCTGGTCGGTGAAGCCAACGATGGCGCCAAGGCCGTCAATCTTTGCGGCCAGTTGCGTCCCGATGTGGTTCTCATGGATCTGGTCATGCCCAACATGGATGGCGCCGAGGCGACGCTTGCCATTCGCAAACATTACCCGCAAATCCAGGTGATTGCGCTCACCAGCTTCAAAGAAGATGATCTGGTGAAGCGCGTGCTGGAAGCGGGCGCGATTGGCTACCTGCTCAAGAATGTCTCCGCCGATGAATTGGCCGACGCCATCCGCGCCGCCTACGCTGGTCGCCCAACTCTGGCCCCGGAAGCAACCCAGGTGTTAATCCGCCAGGCCCGTCAATCGGCCTTTACCCAACCCGGCTTCGACCTGACGGAACGGGAGCGCGAAGTATTGGTGCTCATGGTCGAAGGCTTAAACAACAGCGAGATCGCCGACCGCCTGATCATCAGCCGTTCCACTGTCAAGTTTCATGTCAGCAATGTCCTCTCCAAGCTGCAAGTCTCCAGCCGCATGGAGGCCATTGGGTATGCAATTAAACATAAGTTAGTGCCTAGTTAATTGGATATTAGGTATTGGGTATTAGCGATTGTTCAGCCGCAAATCACCCAATACTCAATATCGAATACCCCTATCTACCTTTATTCCAACTGTTAAAATCGAAGGAGCTACCTGTGAAAATCGAGCGCATCAAGCCTTTTCTTGTTGATCGCTTCCTCCTCGTGCGCGTCTATACCGATGAAGGCATCGTCGGCAATGGTGAGGCTGGTTTGTGGGCGCACCATCGCACCGTCCACACTGCCATTGAAGAGTTGAGCGACTACTATGTCGGCAAAGATCCGCGACGGATTGAGCATCACTATCAAGTGGTCTCACGCAATACCCACTTTATGGGCGCAGTGTTGAGCGCCGCCATGAGCGCCATTGATGTGGCGCTCTGGGATATTCTGGGCAAGTCGCTGGGTGTGCCGGTCTATCAACTGCTGGGGGGCAAATGCCGGGACAAGGTCAAGGTCTTTGCCAACATCAGCGGCAAGACAGTGGAAGAGTTTGCTGCCAACGCGGCCAAGGCCGTCGAAGAAGGCTATGTCTCCTTGCGCGCCATGCCCTTCCTACCCAATTTTGAGAAACAACTGCCGACCCAAGTGATCGGCAACGCTGTCAAGATTATCAGCGCCATTCGCGATGCCGTCGGCTACGAGATTGACCTGGGTGTCGAAATCCACCGCAACCTGCGCCCGGAAGAGGCGATTGCCCTGGCCAATGAACTCTACAGCCACCGCATTCTCTACTACGAAGATCCGCTGGCGCCGGAGAGCAACGAAGCGGTGGAATATGTCGCCCGTCACATCAACCTGCCGATTGCCACCGGTGAACGCTTCCACAATCTCTATCAATTCAAAGACCTGGTGGACCGCAAAGTCGCCAGCCTGATCCGCCCCGATCTCTCGCTGGCCGGCGGCTATAGCCAGTGTCGCAAGATCGCCGCCGTGGCCGAGGCCGCCTTTGTCGGCATCTTCCCTCACCTGATGGGCAGCCCCTTTAACATTAACGCCTTTGTCCAGTGGGATGCCGCCACCCCCAACTTTGTCCTCCACGAGAATCTGACCGGCGTCGATATGTTCAACGATATTCTCGACATCCCGCCCCAGCGTGAAGGCGGCTACATCATCGTCCCCGACCGCCCCGGCATTGGTTGTGAGATTCTGGAAGACAAACTGGCCCAATACCCCTACCGGCCGGCGAAGATTACGGGCTTTTTCCATGCGGATGGATCGGTAGCGCATTAGAAGACAGAAATCAGAAGACAGAAAGACAGAAGACAGAAAGACAGAGTGCTTCGATTCCGACCTCTGACTTCTGTCTTCTTGTCTTAAAATAGGGGAACACATGCAAACAATAACAGACCGCGTGGCGATTGTCACCGGCGGTGGACAAGGGATTGGTGGGGCGACGTCGCGCCGATTGGCCCAAGGTGGGGCGCGGGTGTTGATCGCTGATTTTGATGTGGCGGCGGCGCAGGAGAATGTGGCGCGCATTGAGCAGAGCGGCGGGACGGCGGCCTGGTTGCAAACTGATGTGTCGCAGCCGGCGGCGATTGAGGCGATGGTGGCGCGCGCCGTCGAGTTGTGGGGGCGGCTGGATATTTTGGTCAACAATGCGTGGCGTGGGATGGAGCGCGATGGCAGCGCCGTCACACTAACGGAGACGGCTTGGGATTACGCCTTTAATGTCATGGTGAAGTCCCACTATCTGGCCGCCAAGTATGCGGTGCCCCATCTGGCGCGGGCGGCAGAAACATATGGCACGAGCAGCAGCATTGTCAATATTTCGTCTGTGCACGGCTTGATGATGGCCGAACGGGCGCTGGCCTACGAAGGCGCCAAATCTGCCGTCATCGGCATCACCCGCCAGATGGCCTGTGACTTTGGCCCGCTGGGCATCCGCGTCAATGCCATCTGCCCCGGTCACATTATGACCGAGCGGATGAAACAACATTGGGAGAAAAATCCCTCTTTCTTCCCCTTCTTCGAGCAGCAATACCCGGTGCGGCGCGTCGGCAAACCGGAAGACATTGCCAACGCCGTTCACTTTCTCTCCACTGAAGAAGCTAGTTTCATCACCGGTCATACCCTGGTGGTGGACGGCGGCCTGACCATCCAACTCCAGGAAAACCTCAGCATCCGCCTGACCCAGTTCTATCGCGACCACCCGGAGATGCAGTTGCCGGGGTGACAGGGTGACAGGGTGACAGGGTGACAGGGTGACATAGTCGTCTAGGTGCCTCGTGAATTCTTCACCTTGTCACCCCTTCACCTTGTCACCTTGTCATGAATTATGTCGCGACCGGCTCTGCCGCGCTCACCTTGCTGCTCTCGCTGCTGCTTTCGGTTTTGCTGGACGAGCCGTTGGCACTGTTGGACTTCTTGCTGTCGGTGACGTACCAGCCGCTGCCTTTGAAGTGAATGGCGGGGGCGCTCAGGCGGCGCTCGACGTTGGGGCTTTCACAGGTGTCACACGGCGGCGCCTGGGTTTGGGTAAAGGAAACACGCTTTTCAAAATTCGTGCCACAAGTTTGGCAGGTAAATTCATAAATCGGCATTGCTCAACTCCCTATCGTATCCACAATCGGTAAGCCAAAGAAGATTCCATTCAACTAGTGCGTATCGCTGGTTGGTTCGTTGGTTTCAACAGGCTCAACCAACGAACCAATCAACCGCTTAAATTCCATAGAAAAGAGGGTGGCGCGGCACCCCCTCTATTTAAAGATATGCCTCTTTTGTTAGCAAGAAACTGGCGAAGTATTAGCGATTTGTCAGAACTTGCCGATGGCGTCCTAAGCACCGCGTTGTGGTATGATAACCCTACGAAAAAGAAATTTTGATCGGTATGGAAAAGGGAGTAGAGCAATGGCAAAGAGTATCGCACCGTATGGCACCTGGCGTTCACCAATTACGGCCGATCTGTTGGCGACAGCCGGCGTTTCATTGGGCTATTTACAGGTGACAGGCGACACGGTCTACTGGGTGGAAAGCCGACCAATGGAGCAGGGACGCTATGTGATCGTCCGCCGCACGGGTGACGGACAAAGCAGTGACTTGACGCCAAGCGGTTACAATGCGCGTACGCTGGTGCATGAGTATGGCGGCGGCATGTACTGGGTGCAGGATGAGGTTATCTATTTCTCCAACTTCGCTGATCAACGGCTCTATCGCCAGCCGGTTGGCGCAACGCCGCAACCGATCACGCCGGAACCGCCAACGCCACGGAGTTTGCGTTATGCCGATGGCCGCATCACGCCTGATGGCCGCCGGTTGATCTGTGTCCGTGAACGCCACGAAGAGAGCGGGGTCTACAATGAGTTGGTCGTCCTGCCCACCGATGGCTCGACAGCGCCGCAAATTATTGCCGAAGGGTATGACTTCTACGCCGCGCCCCGTATCAGCCCCGATGGTCGCCAATTGGCGTGGCTCTCCTGGCGCCACCCCCAACTGCCCTGGGATGGCACTGAACTTTGGGTGGCTGATCTCCAGGCAGATGGAACTTTGCAAAATGCCCGCTTGGTCGCCGGCAGCACCACGGAGTCGATCTTGCAACCAAGCTGGCGCAGTGATGGTGTTCTCTACTTTATCTCCGACCGCACGAATTGGTGGAATCTCTACTGTGAACGGGATGGGCAGATCGCAGCCGTGGCGCCGTTGGCAGCGGAAATCGGCGGGCCGGCTTGGGTCTTTGGCCTTTGTGACTACGTTTTCCTAAACGACGGCACGATTGCCTGTATCTATCGGGATCAGGGTTTTGATTATCTGGGGCTAATTCGACCCGGCAGCCAGGTGGTGGAGCCATTGCCCTGCGCTTACAATACGTTGAAATGGTTTGATACCGATGGCGACAAACTTTGGTTGATCGGCGGCAGCCCAACCACACCGGCAACGCTCTTTGCGCTGGAACCACAGAACGGCGTCGTCACCCCCGTTCAGGTCAGTACCACCGTTGACATTGACCCCGCCTTCTTTTCAGTGCCGGAACCGTTTGCCTATCCGACCGAAAATGGGTTGACGGCGCACGCCATTTTCTATCCGCCCACCAATCCACTCTTTGCGGCGCCGGCTGACGAACGACCACCGCTGGTAGTCATCTGTCACGGCGGCCCAACCGGCGCCACCCAGGCTCAACTCGATCTGAAAATTCAGTTTTGGACCAGCCGCGGTTTTGGCGTGGTCGATGTCAACTATGGCGGCAGCACCGGCTATGGGCGCGATTACCGCCAGCGCCTGCAAGGCAGTTGGGGGATTGTCGATGTCATGGACTGTATCAACGCCGCACGCTACTTGATCGAACAGGGGCGAGCCGACGGCCAACGGGTCGCCATTCGCGGCGGTAGCGCCGGCGGTTATACCACCCTGCGCGCCTTAACCTGGCAAAACTTCTTTGCCACCGGCGCCAGCCACTATGGCCTGGCCGAACTGGAAACCTTTGTCCACGACACCCACAAATTTGAATCGCGCTATCTCGACTATCTCATCGGCCCCTACCCGGAACGGAAGGATCTCTATGCCGAACGTTCCCCAGTCAACGCCGCCGATCAACTCAATGTCCCCGTCATTCTGTTCCAGGGGCTGGAAGACAAAATTGTCCCACCCTCCCAGGCCGAGATCATGATTGCGTCCATGCAGAAAAAGGGGCTACCCTACGCCTATCTCGCCTACGAAGGGGAACAACATGGCTTCCGTAAAGCCGAAAACATCATCCGTAGCGCCGAAGCCGAACTCTATTTCTATAGTCGCATCTTTGGTTTTGCGCCGGCGGATGAGATCGAGCCGGTGCGGATCGAGAATTTGTAGGGGGTAGTTGGTTGGTTAGTTGGTTAGTTCGTTGGTTTCGACAGGCTCAACCAACGAACTAACCAACTCAGGTAGGGTCTTGATAACACTGCTCTGTGCGAGTCCGTGACTCGCAACCGGCTTGTGCGAGTCACGGACTCGCACAGAGCAGTTTCGGCCCCTTACATAAACGTCGCCATCTCCTCCAACGCCTTCTTGGTAATCGCCGGCACCTGGGCATTGTCCGCCGGGTAGCCGACGACCAGGAGGAGGAAGGGGCGTTCATGGGTGGGACGGCCTAGAATTTCGTTGAGGAAGCCCATCGGGCTGGGGGTGTGGGTAAGCGTGACCAGGCCGGCGTGATGAAGCGCCGCAATCAGGAGGCCGGTGGCAATGCCGACCGATTCGGTCACGTAGTAATGTTTGATCTTGCCGCCATCGGCCCCTATGCCATAGGTCTGGGCAAAGATGGCGATGAGATAAGGCGCAATTTCGAGGAAAGGCTTATGGGCATCGGTGCCGAGGGGGGCCAAGGCGTCCAGCCATTCTTGCGAGGCGCGGCGCTCGTAAAATTCGCGTTCTTCCGCTTCGGCGGCTTGGCGAATGCGACTTTTGACTGCCGGATCGCTCACTGCGACAAAGTGCCAGGGCTGCTGGTTGGCGCCACTGGGGGCCGTGCCGGCGGTGCGCAGACATGCCTCAATCACGCTACGCGGCACCGGTCGAGCTGAAAAGTCGCGTACCGTGCGGCGGCGGCGCATCTCGTCGTAAAAGGCGCTGGCCCGCGCCTGCATCTCTGCCAACGGATAGCTCTGATAGGTGGTTAAGGGTGTCTGGTTTGTCGGCATAACACTGCTTTCCTCGCTTTAATCACTTGTCGAAAGATGACCAATACACTAGTTTACCATACCAATGCGGCTCTTGAAGAATAGCAACTGCGCCTTGTAATGACCGCAGTACATCCACCATTAGGTATGTTTACTGCCAGCGATCAGGCGGCGTCCATTGCAACGGGAATGGCTGCGCTGTGGCCAACGCTTGCAAAGGTGGCAACAAAAACCGGTGGATCTGCGCAATCACCTGGGCGAACGATGCCCCCGCCACCTCCAGCCGATTTCGCCGCAGAAATGCCTGCCACTGGGTAAGTTTGAAAGGGTGCTCGGCAAACTCGGCGGTCAGCGCAGTAGGTGTTCCTGGCGGGATCGACGTGTGACGCTGCCCAAAGGTGGCGGCAATGGCTTGAGCGAGGATTGCGCCATCAAAAGAAAAGAGCCGGGAGAGCGTCCACAGGTCGTAGAAGTCTTTCATGCGGCTGTTGCCTAATCCATATTCGACCATGGCATGTAGTTTTTCCGCAACTACCGTTTCTTTGGGATAGGTGCGCAAATATGGCGCGGGAAACGGCAAGAGCGTGGGATAGGTAAGCCACGTCGCGCTTGGTGTCACAATATCGCCAAAGCCAATGTCGATCTGCACGGGAATACGTGCTGTATCTAGGTATGCAGTGAGGTTAACGCGATGACCGCCATATTCTAACCCTTCACGAATGTCTTCCAGATGGATTGAACTTGGGTCAAACACCAGTCCATCTGCTTCAACTGACAGCAGCATATTGGGAAAGGATCAGGCTAAATTCTTCATGCCGTTGCTGCTTTAGGTTCAAGAGTCGTTGCCGCACCGATGCCGCAAGATTGGTTTTGCCGGAGTTACTCATAGTATTGCTTCCAGATAGGGTTGAATGATATTTTGGACACGGCAAATTTTAGCATAGCCCGATAGCTGATCAACTGTGAATTTGCGTTGACGTAGACCTGTACGCAACGCCTCAATGCACAAATCGATGCCGATCTTATTACGATATTTAAAACAATCGGCAACTGTCTTGGCTGGATCGTATATTTTTAGAGATACCCCTTCAACAGTATGTGTTTCGACCCCGCACATATAAGCGCTGCCTGAAAAATAAAAGAGGCGCAAGGGGAGATCCTCCACTCTTGGCTTCCATCCTTTGTTCTCAATCGCCAGCCAAATTTCAAACGGAGCATAAGTGGTCAGTTGGTGAAAGCGCAGTGCAGAAAGAAGACAAATTACCCCTGACCGAATGCGAGCCGCCGCCTCAGCCCAACTACGGTACTCAGTTACTGGCCCATCTGGCAATGCGTACACTCCACGGCTAATCCGTTGTAGCCGCCCTTGTTTGGCCAATCGACTTAGCGTCGTGTAAGCGATTCCCTGTTCTACGAGCTCATGAGCACGGAGTAGTCCAGTCTTTTCGGCTAAAGCAAGAATTTGTTCACCCTGAGTTTTGTTCATAATTATATTTGTTGTAAAACCTCGGTGTTTCCAAATAAGTGCCTAGGTTTTATAACAAATATAATTACTGATAAACGCACAAGTTTGTAATGAGAGCGAGTGATGCTAAACTAGCGTCATGGAAAACATGCAAAACAAGCAAGCAGAGACGGCCCCCGCCACGCAAGATTGGCGAGAAGGACGACGGTATCGAGCGTTGGAATTGCATCAGCAAGGGTGGACGCAGCAAGCCATCGCCGATGCGTTGGGCATGAGTCAAGGGTGGGTGAGCCAGATCGTGCGCTTGGGAGAGGCGCACGGCTTTAGCGGCTTGCAGAAACGGCGAGCGAGTGGAGCACCGCCGAAACTGAAGCCAGAGCAACGCCACCAATTGTTGGCCCTGTTGGAACAAGGTGCCGAAACCTTTGGGTTTACGGGCGACTTGTGGACGAGCCAACGCATTGCCCAAGTCATCCACGAGAAATTCGGCGTACAGTATCATGAACATCATATTCCCAAACTGCTACGTGCTTGTGGCTGGAGTCCGCAAAAACCAGTGGTGCGCGCTAGTCAACGCAATGAAGCGCAAATCCAGCACTGGCAAGCGGAACGCTTGCCAGCCCTAAAAAAAAAGCCGAAGCGGAAGGACGAGTAATTCTGTTTCTCGACGAGTCGGCCTTTTACTT
>JAPKMW010000027.1 GCA_026645575.1 Caldilineaceae bacterium | reverse complement strand
CGGCGCACGCCTGCGTGAGGCGCTCGCCGCCTATGACGAAGCCTTGCGCTTCCGCCGCCCAGAGACCGCACCCCTCGCCTATGCCATGACCCAGAACAACCGCGGCTTGCTTTTAGGCGCGTTGGCGAACCTGCCCGACGAAGAGCGCGGCGCACGCCTGCGTGAGGCGCTCGCCGCCTATGACGAAGCCTTGCGCTTCCGCCGCCCAGAGACCGCACCCCTCGACTATGCCATGACCCAGGGCAATTGTGGGCTGCTCTTTCAAACATTGGCTGAGGAACCGGGCGAAGATCGCCAGCAGCAGTTGCAGGCGGCGTTACAAGCAACGGTTACTGCCTTACGCTTCTTTACCCAAATGCAACATGCCCCTTATCAGCAGTGGGCCGTGCGCCGTCTACAGAACCTGCGGCGCAGCAGTGGGGCGGATTTTGCTGGGTTGTGGCAAGCGCTCGACATTGGCGAACCGCCCGACTGGTTGCAGACGTAATCCGTTGATGACCGGCATCTGGGCGATGCCAGTCACCGTAGCGAAGATCAGGAGAAACGCGCATGAACAACGTACAAAAAACTTTGGCCGGCGCCCTGCTGGTGGGGGGCAGTTTGCTCACAGGCGATGCCACCACGGTGACGGTAGCCGGTGGGCTGGGCCTCAATCTAGCCTCCAGCGGGCTGGAAGGCATGGCGGAACGGCTCGGCCAGGCGTTGCAACCCGGCACACCGCTCACCCAAGCCTATACCCGCGCCATTCGCAAGTCTGTCCAACAACTCCAGCGTGACTATCAGCGGGGCGGCGGCGCCGGTGAGAGCGCGGCCTTTACGCTGGTGGCCGCCAGCGCCGATAGTGTGGCCGCGGCGGCCTATCCCGCCACGCTCACGGTGACGACGGCGCAACAGGCGCTGGCCGCGAGTCTGGCCGGGTTGCTCCACGGTCATAATGAGCATGTGCGCGCCTTTCTGCAAACGCGGCTGCTGGCGCAGGTCGCGCTCACCTTTCGCGATGAACTGGCCGCCGAACCGGAAGCGTGGCGCCGCTTTCATGGCTGGCTGATCGAAGAGCTTGGGCAGCAGATGCGGGCCGCGGCCACGGCGCCGGTAGTCACGCCGCCGGTCAAGTGGCAAGCGGCCGATGCGTTGTTGGAACAGCTTACCACCCGTTGGCAAGCCTTTGAAGAACGGGTCGCGGCCCTCCATCAGCAAGCCCTGGCAAACGCCGGCGGTGCGGTCAATACCCAGGGTGGCGCCGTGGTCTATGGCCCTGTCACCGTCACCAACGGCGATTTTGTGGGCCGTGACAAGATTAGCGGCGGTCAACACACCTATCAGAACAGTGGCATGACCGTACAGGGCAACCTCTATCAAGGGGACAACCGGGTTGCGCCCAAGGGGGAAGAGTAGGCAGGTGCGCTGGTCTGTTTAGTGGCGATGGGGTTATCGATTAACCGAGCCATGACAGAAGCCCGTGCTTGGGTGCAGGGCGTTGGTCGTTTCAAATGGCGTCAGCCAATTGATCACGCGCAACTCATTTGGTATACAATGAGGACTTATGCAAAAGAGATAATCCTGGGAGCGCCCTACGGAAAGGAGCAATGTTTGCCGCAAGGAGAGCAGGGTAATCCAATGAATGAGGAAAAGGTGCAACACGCCATCCACCGGGTTGCCTTGCGCAATGCAGTTGCTCACATGGGTGAGGGAATTTTTACCATGAAAACAGCCAAATTTCTGATTGATGTTGGTTTTCAACGGGATGGCTACACCTTTCGACCAGACCCACGTAGCCGTGTTTGGTTGGAAAAAACTTATCCAGATCGACCGCGAGTTGCCAGTGTCTTCATTGGCTTTGACCAGCATCAGGATTTACAACAGATCCCCCAATCGATCTGGCATCAAGTTGTTCAATTGTTGACTGGCCTATCCTTTGTAGAAATTAATAACATTGGCGGCTTTGTCGTTACCAATCCACAAACGGAACAAGAAGTTTTCAACTCGTTGATGGTCTATGCGTAGAAAAACAAATATACAATGTGGGTTCGCTAAATCAAAACGGGACGCTAAGTCTGTACTTTTCTTATACCAGTGGTGGTATTACTTTTTCAGGGCAAAATTTAAGCCCGTATTTGAACAATTGGCGCGACTGGCCCAATCTGACGCACTGATTTTTATCGTAATAGCCACACCAAATATTATAGCTGTGGCATGAAGGAAGTAAGATGACGCGTTATTTCAATACTCACGGTCCGGTCAATGAGGAAGAGCATTATGTCGTCTCTCGCCAGGCGCTGGTGGCTGAGTTGGCGGCGCAGATAGCTGAAGGTCACTATTTCACGATCTATGCTCCGCGCCAAATGGGAAAGACGACCCTGTTGCGGCGGCTGGCGGCAACCTTGCGCGCCCACCCGGCCATGTTACCGCTTGTCCTCAGCTTTGAAGCGTTTGAAGCATGGCCGTTGAGTGACTTTTTACAAGGGTTTGCGCTGGATCTTGGTCGCGCTTTGCAAACAGCCCTGCAGGAACGGAATGAGCCAGCCGTTGATACGATCCGGCAAATTTTTACGGCAACATTACCAACTTCTTTCTTTGCGTTGCGTGAACTCTTTGTCCAATTACATGAAGCCTTGCCCAACCAACAACTGGTTTTAATCATTGATGAGTTTGACAGCACGCCACACAGCGCCCTTTCCCCCCTCCTCCAGATGTGGCGGCAGATCTATCTGACCGGGGCAGCGCGTTCGTTGCACAGCGTTGTATTGGTGGGGCTGCAAAATATTGCCACGCTGAATCTGGGGCGTAGCTCCCCCTTTAACATTGCCCGGCAGGTCGAGTTGAGTAGTTTCACCGTTGCCGAGGTAGCCGATCTGCTCAACCAGTACACGACCGAAACCGGCCAACCGTTCACCGCCAATGCCCAGGCCACCCTCTACACAGAGACAGAAGGCCACCCGTTCCTGGTCAATCGTCTGGCGGCAATCCTGACCGAAGAGATGGCGCTGAACAGAACGCAGCCTATTACAGAAGCCGAGCTGATAATCGCACGCGACCGGCTGATTGAGGAGAGCAACTATAATTTTGAAGCCCTGCTACGGCGCGCCAATGAACATCGCACCGAACTGATCAACATGCTCTTTGGCGGCATCTATCCCTTCAACCGCAATGACCCGTTGGTGCGTACGCTACAGATGGATGGCATCATTGCCCGGAATGCTGAAGGGAATTGCCGCATTGCCAACCCCATTTACGGACGCGTCTTGCTGGCCGCGTTCCGGTCGCCGCAGTTCAATGTGCAAGGCGCCATGTTGGTCAACGGCTATGATTTCCGCACCCATATTGTCAACGGTGAATTACAAATGGGATTGCTGCTCACCCGGTTCCGGCAATTTATTGAGCGCCGAGGACGCGAGGCTTTTAAGATTACCCCGATGCCGCAGGAAGCGACTGGGCAATATCTGCTTATGGCTTATTTAGACAATGCCGTGCGCCAGGTCGGAGGCGATCTCTTCACAGAAATTGACTCCGGCAATGGGCGTCTGGATCTGATTGTAACCCACCACGGGCGCCGTTACATTGTCGAGACCAAAGTTTGGCATGGCCCCAAAAAGTTTGATGAAGGGCTGGAACAGTTAGAAAGCTACTTGGAACAGGAAGGAGAACGTGTCGGCTACTACGTCGTCTTCCATGCCCGTCCGCGTGTCTATGGCAAGTTAAGCTACCCTGAACTGGAATTTACGCTACAACGCCCCAAAGCGACGATTTATGTCTATCTTGTGCGACTTGGTCCGCTTTTTGATGAGAATGAGGATGACAGTACAAGTGAAACAAGCGCTACAGCAACGGATGAGGAGACCAACATTTTAGCCTAAGACACGCACGACATATTCTTGTGATAGTATTTTCGTTTAACAGCACACAACACAACAGCAGATTTAGGAAGCAACGGATGTTTTTCGGCATGAGATAAATTTTGGCAGAAATATCTGATTTTATCAAATAAACGCTTTGTTTTTTCAGGGGTATCTTCCTTACCCGTACTCAATCCGCTGCTACCTAAATCCGTTGTTGTGTCTAGTGATTACAAAAAAATTGAAAGGAATTCATCATGTCTAAAACCGTACCCAGCGACATCGAAATCGCCCAGGCCGCCAAGGTCGAACCGATTGAGGCCATTGCCGAGAAGATGGGCCTGGCGCGCCAAGATATTGAACTCTATGGCGACCACATGGCGAAGATCAAGTTGGAAGCGATTGAGAAGTTCAAAGATCGCCCCAACGCCAAGTATGTCGTCGTCACCGCCATTACGCCGACGCCGTTGGGCGAAGGCAAATCGACCACCACGGTGGGGCTGGGCCAGGCGCTGCATCATGTGGGCAAGAGCGCGATTGTCGCCATGCGCCAACCCTCGCAAGGGCCGACCTTTGGCATCAAGGGCGGCGCGGCCGGGGGCGGCTACAGCCAGATCATCCCCATGGAGCAGTTCAACCTGCACATGACCGGCGACCTGCACGCTGTCACCGCGGCCAACAACCTGCTGGCGGCCATGATCGACAATCACATCCACCAGGGCAACGAACTAAACATTGACCCCTTCAACATCACCTGGCGGCGCGTCATGGATGTGAGCGACCGCGACCTCCGCAATATCATCACCGGCCTGGGGGGCAAGGCCGACGGCATCCCGCGCGAAACCGGCTTTGACATTAGCGTCGCCAGCGAAGTGATGGCGATTCTGGCGCTCACCACCAGCCTGCGTGACATGCGCGAGCGCTTCGACCGCATTGTCATCGGCCAGAGCAAGGACAAAAAGCCGGTCACTGCTGGTCAACTCAAGGCCGCCGGCGCCATGACAGTCTTGATGAAAGAGGCGATCAAGCCCAACCTGATGCAGACGCTGGAAAATGGCCCGGCGCTGGTCCATGCCGGCCCCTTTGCCAATATCGCCCACGGCAACAGTTCGATCCTGGCTGACCAGATCGGCATCAAGTGCGCTGACTTCCTGGTGACGGAGGCGGGCTTTGGCGCCGACATTGGCTGCGAGAAGTTCTTTAACATCAAGTGTCGCTACAGCGGTCTCAAGCCCAGCGCGGCGGTGATTGTGGTGACAGTGCGCGCCTGCAAGTTACACACGGGCAAATTCAAAGTCGTCCCCGGCAAACCGCTGCCCGAAGAGATGGTCAAGGAGAACCCCGATGATGTGATCGCCGGCGCCAGCAACTTGCGCAAACAGATCGAGAACGTCAAGAAGCATGGCATTAGCCCGGTCGTTTGCATCAACCAGTTTAGCAGCGATCACCAGAGCGAGATTGACGCCATCTTCCAGGTGTGCAAGGAAGCCGGTGTGCGCTGCGCCCAATCCAACCACTGGGCCGAAGGCGGCGCCGGCGCCACCGATCTGGCCCGCGCCGTGGTCGAAGCAGCCAATGAGGAAAACAACTTCAACTTCCTCTATGGCCTTGACCAGCCGATCAAGGCCAAGATCGAAAGCATCGCCAAGGAAATCTATGGCGCCGCAGCGGTGAGCTACGAAGCGCAGGCCGAGAGCCAGATCCGCGCCTATGAAAAGAGCGGCTTTGGCAACCTACCCATCTGCATGGCCAAGACCCACCTCAGCCTCACCGCCGACCCATCGGCCAAGGGCGCGCCCACGGGCTTCACCCTGCCGATTCGCGAAGTGCGCGCCAGTGTCGGCGCCGGCTTTATCTACCCGCTGGTCGGCGAAATGCGCACCATGCCCGGTCTGCCCAGTCACCCGGCAGCGGAACGGGTCGATATTGATTTTGAAACAGGGCGCGTCGTTGGTCTCTTCTGATCAAAATTGGGTATTGGATATTGGGTATTGGTGTATAATAGAACGAATCAATTGCGATCGTAGGGTTACGCCTGTATATTCAAGACTGAATTTACCAATACCGAATATCTAATACCCAATATCTAAGTACAATGAATAAATCAATTGTTTAGTTTTTAGGAGCAATCGAAATGAGCTATAGTGAATTAGACCTGGAAGAACTCTACTTGCAAATGCAAGATGATTTATATGATGGCATCAAAGAAGAGATTCCCGTGCAGGTGCGTGAAGCATTAAGCCGCGGCAAAACGCCCCAGGAGATTTTGGACGCGGGGTTAGTCGCCGGCATGGACATTGTGGGCGTCGATTTTCGCGATGGCATTCTCTTTGTGCCGGAAGTATTGATGGCCGCTAACGCCATGAAGGCGGGCATGGAAGTGTTGCGCCCGCTGCTCACCGAGACCGGCGCCCAACGTATCGGCAAGGCGGTGGTCGGCACGGTCAAGGGTGACATTCACGACATTGGCAAGAATCTGGTCGCCATGATGTTAGAAGGCGCCGGCTTCGAGGTGATCAACCTGGGCATCAATGTGGACGCTGACACCTTTCTCAAAGCCATTGAAGAACACCAACCTGATATTTTGGGCATGAGCGCCTTGCTCACCACCACCATGCCCTATATGAAGGTCGTGGTCGATGCGCTGGGTGAAGAGGGTATTCGTGAGGAAATTTATGTCATGGTCGGCGGCGCGCCGGTGACAGAGAACTTCGCCCGTGAAGTGGGCGCCGATGCCTATGGTCGCGACGCAGCGGTGAGCGTCGAGATTGCCAAGCGCTATATGCAACGCAAAAATGCAAAAGCACGGGCCGCTTAGAAGGGAACCCGCAAAAGTCCGACTTTTGACAAAAGTCGGACTTTTCTAGCACTATGGGACTGCTCGGCAACAGCAGCCGGCTTAGGTTTGGAGGCAATTGTCTATGATGTCGTTCAATCGATGGCCACCCCCAGTGATTCCTACCATCGAAGAAGAATTACTTTACCCAGCAAGTGATGAGGTGAAGTTAGGAGAAAGCACGCGCCGAAGCGGAAAGACGGATTCAGGAGCTAGAAGCCAAACTCCGCGCCGCCGGCATCCACTAAACCACGACCGGGGTCAATCGTCATGACAGCCACCTATATTCTCGCCCATGACTTGGGCACCACTGGTAATAAAGCGACCTTGTTTGATGGGGAAGGGAAACTAGTCGGCAGCGCCTTTGCCGCCTATCCCACCCACTATCCCCACCCCAACTGGGCGGAGCAGGAGCCGACGGATTGGTGGGCGGCGGTCTGTAGCACAACCCGGCAGTTGCTGGCGCAGACTGGCGTCGCCGCCAGTGACATTGCCGCCGTCGGCCTCTGCGGCCAAATGATGGGTTGCACGCCGGTCGATGCCCAGGGGACGCCGCTCCGCTCGTGCATCATCTGGGCCGACCAGCGGGCGCAAGCGCAGGCCAACCAGATTGCCGAAAAGTGTGGCGCTGAAGCGATCTACCAACGCAGCGGTCATCGTCCTAGCCCGGCTTATACGGCGGCCAAAATTCTTTGGTTGCGCGATGAACAGCCGGATATTTTCCACAAGACGGCCTGTTTTCTCCAACCCAAAGATTTTATCGTCCATCAACTCACCGGCCGCTTTGTCACCGATTACTCTGACGCCTCCGGCACGTTGCTCTTTGATCTGGTTGAACGGCGCTGGGCAACCGATTTTCTGGCGGCATTAGATTTGGCGGAAGAGGTGTTGCCCGCTTTGCATCCCTCCACGGCTATTGTGGGTGAAGTGACCAGCGCTGCCGCAGCCGCCACCGGTTTAGCCGTCGGTACACCGGTTGTCATCGGTGGCGGCGATGGGGCGTGCGCTGGGGTAGGGGCCGGCGTGGTTGAGCCGGGGGATGCCTACTGTTACATTGGCTCGTCCTCTTGGATCAGCATTAGCACCCTCCAGCCAGTCAGTGATCCCGCCCAGCGCACCTTTACCTTTCATCATCTCCACCCAGAACGCTATGCGCCCATGGGAACCATGCAAGCTGCCGGTGGGGCGCGTGATTGGGCCTGGCGGCTATTACAGGAAGCCGACCTTGATCTCGATACTGCCGCCGCTACGGTGACACCTGCCGCTGAAGGGTTGCTTTTTCTGCCTTACCTGTTAGGTGAACGGAGTCCCCATTGGAACCCGTTAGCACGCGGCGCGTTTATCGGGCTGGCGATGCCACACAGCAAACCGCAACTGGCGCGGGCGGTGTTGGAAGGGGTCGCCCTCAATTTACGGTTGATTCTAGATGCCTTGCGCAGCAGCATCGGGCAAAGCGAACCGCCGATCCGGGCCATTCGTTTGATCGGCGGCGGCGGCAAGAGCGATCTCTGGCCCCAGATGTTGGCCGATTGTTTCAACCTGCCCATCCATCAACTGACGCTGACCAGTGAAGCGACCAGTTGGGGCGCAGCCGTAGCGGCTGGTGTTGCGGTTGGTCTCTATGACTGGGCGCAAGCATCGCAAGGCGCGACCGTCACGCAAATTGTAGAACCCACCAACCAGGGCGTTACGGTCTACGGTGAATTGGCCGCCATCTACACCGATGCCTATCGTGCGCTAGAACCGATCTATACGCGGCTGGCAGCGCGACAACAGCAATCCTGAGGAAAAGGGCTAGGGGCGCGGATTTTGGTAGCGCGGATCGCCCCCCTGACCGACAAGAATCCGCGTTGCCTGAATCCGCGCCCCTAGCGTGCGCAAAGGAACCCATCATGTCCACACTCACCATCCAAACCAAAGCCGACCTTCCCAAGCAGCCGCGCCCGATTGTCAGCATCGGCGGCGGTGGGATTGTCCATGACGCGCACTATCCTGCTTACCGCAAGGCAGGTTTTCCCATTGTCGGCATCTTTGATCTAAAACCGGAACGCGCCCAGTTGATGGCAGAAAAGTTTGGTGTGCCGACGGTTTACGCATCGCTGACCGAGGCGGCTACCCAAGCGCCAGCGGAAGCCATCTTTGATGTAGCGGTGCCGGCGGGCCATATTCTGGACGTATTGCGCCAGTTGCCCGATGGTCGCGCCGTGTTGATTCAGAAACCGATGGGCGACAACTTGAGCCAGGCGCGGGAAATTTTGGCCCTTTGTCAAGCGAAAAACTTGACCGCCGCCATCAACTTCCAGATGCGCTGGGCGCCGTTCATCATCGCCGCCCGTAGCCTGATCGACCAGGGCATCATCGGCGAGGTGCATGACATGGAGGTGCGGGTAACGGTCTATACACCCTGGCATCTCTGGCCTTTCTTACAGCAGGTGCCTTACGCCGAAATTCTCTATCACAGCATCCACTATATTGATCTCGTGCGCTCGTTCTTGGGCGATCCTTCCGGTGTCTATGCGAAGACTGTGCGCCATCCCAAGTTATTATCAATGCAGTCGCGCACCAACATTATCTTTGACTACGGCGATGTGTTGCGCTGCAATGTCGAGACCAACCATCATCATGAATATGGTCTGCACCACCAGGAGAGCTATGTCAAATGGGAAGGGACCAAGGGCGCGATCAAGGCCAAGATGGGGCTGTTAATGAACTATCCCACCGGCGAACCGGATGCGTTTGAGTATTGTGTCTTGCAAGAGGGGCAGGAACCAGAGTGGCACCCCGTCGCCATCGAAGGTTCGTGGTTCCCCGATGCCTTTATCGGCAGCATGGCGAGTTTGATGCGCTTTGTGGATGGGGAGACCGAGCAATTGCCGACGGCAGTTGCCGATGCGTTCAAGACGATGGGCGTGGCGGATGCGGCGTGCCGGTCGAGTGATGGTGGGGCGACGGCAGTCCTAACAGCATAGATTCATCATCCTTTGTGTTACAAGCGAAGTATGATATAGTTGGCACATACGGCTGGTGAACAAAGGGAATCGTGATTGCTATGAATACAGTTCAACCGTTTGAGAAAACACTGCAAGAAATTGTAGCACATTTAATTACCGATTATGAACCGGCAAGCATCATTTTGTTTGGCTCATTTGCACGCGGAGATGCCCACCGCGATAGTGACATCGATCTGTTAATTGTCAAAGAGACTGATGAGTCTCCTTTAGAGCGACGTGTTCACGTGCGCCGTTTGGTCTCTCAACCAGAACGTCGCATTCCTTTTTCCCCGCTAGTGCTAACGCCGACCGAATTAGAGCAACGCTTGGCCCTTGGCGATCCTTTTTATCGTGACATTCTACGACAAGGGAAGGTGCTTTATGCCCGGCCCTGAATCGACAATTCCTTCAGACTGGTTTGCCCAAGGTGACCAGGATTTACAGGCAGCAGAAATTTTGCTTGCGCAAAACGGGGCCATTACCGATTGTTGCCTTTCTTTTCCAGCAAACTGTAGAGAAATATCTCAAAGGCTATTTACTGTCGCAAGCTTGGCCACTCCGTCGTATTCACGATCTGGAAGTTCTCATTCAGGAAGCTATCACGCGCGATAACCATTTTTCACCGTTCCTGGCTGTTTGTCAGAAAATCACTGAGTATTACATTGAAAGCCGGTATCCAGTGGGTGTAACAACAGTTTTGGCTCGTTCCACACTCGAACATGAGATCCTTGCGATCAGAACCCTAATTGCTCTAATTCACAGCAAAGTTGCGCCACCACCATCGACGTAATCTCAATCGATCCACCTGTATTTCCTAAAAGTATACGCGGATAGGCACCCGTTGGGTGCCTATCCGCGTATACGTTTGGGTCTGGCCGGTCCAGATTAGGGATAGAAAAGCGCGGCCCCTTGCAAGCCAGTGCGCCGGTTCATGCCGATATGCCAGCGCCCCAGATTGGCCCAGAAGAGAATGGTACGATCCGGGCCGCCAAAGCAGACGTTGGTCGGCGCGCCCAGCGCCGTGCCTTCATAGTCATCCATCAGCACTGTGACAGCGCCATTGGGCAGAATGCGGAAGATCGTATCCGGTCGGTAACAGGAGAGCAAGAGGCTGCCGTCAGTGCAGAAGGCCAGGCCATCGGGAACCGTGTGGGGCAATTCGGCCACCGTTTCGACGGGCCCGATCTTTTGACCATTGGCAATGGGGAAACGGACAACGCGCGGCGGATTGAGTGACATGGCCACGTACAAATATTGACCATCGGGATGGACGGCGCAACCGTTGGGAAAGTGGCAACAGGTCGTGTCGATGACCGTCGCAGAACCATCCCGCGCGATTGACCAGAGACAGCCGTTATCTGCCTTCCACGCCCCCGAATCGGCCACAAAGAGATTGCCGTCGGCATCAAAGGCCGGATAGTTCGGAGTGATCATCGCACGCTCGGCGTTGCCGCGGCTATAGACCGTGACAGCGCCGCCGGGCGTCACCTTTTGCACGGCCTGATCCCCCGGATTACAGACATAGGTATTGCCGCCCCGATCATGGGCCAACCCGAGATTTAGCCCTTTGGTCGTGGCGAAATGGTCAACATGTGCGGTCTCAATGTCGATGCGATAGAGTTGCCCGGCTTCACCGCCAGCATAAATCTTGCCGTCCGGCCCCAACGTCACGCCTTCCGGGTGATCCAGCCCGTCGGCAAAGATCTCGACATCTTGCAGATTGATCAATGGCATAGTCCCTCTCCTTGCGTTCTTTGCTTTGTTTCTAATGCCGCCCTGCCTACCAGCGATTGTACACGATGATCACCGGGCTGACAAACCCAACGAAAAAGTCTGTTTCTGCTGACGCCTCCCATTTGGGTCGGATAATGCGGTGCTATGGTATACTGCTAACAGTGACCATCACCAAGCAGCCGAGCGGTAGACCAGCGCACCCGATGACAGGAAGTGGGGCAACGTGGACACGAGTTACATCTATCTCATTTGGCTTTTTTGTTTTATCGGTATTCCATTGCTGGTGCTGTTGCGCTGGCGGCAAGCATTATGGCGACAACGGCAGGCGCTGGCGTGGACGGTTGTCGGCTCGTTGGTGGGCGGCTGGTTATGGGATGCACTGGCTGTGCGCATTGGGCTGTGGCACTATGACCCAACACGCATTGCCGGGATCTGGTTCATTGGCCTACCGCTGGAAGAGTGGCTGTGGATTGTTGGTGTGACCCTGCTCTTTGGCGGCATCACGATCATCCTGGCCGAGCGCATGGGGGTGCAAGGTGAGTGAACAACCGTGGGTGCAGGTGGGTATGAATGGCCGCTTCTTTCCTGCCAATTGGCGACCGGCGCGCCAGGAGATTGCCTTTGCCCGCCAGGCCGGTTTTCAGGCCATCCAATTTGCCACCCGTGATGAACCTTGGACAGAAGCGCGTCTAGACGACTCCTTTGCTACCCTTCGTGAATTATTGCAAGGGGCTGGGCTAACGGCGGTGATGGAGATTGTGGTTTTTGTTAATGCCCAGGGACGCACCCGACAGGGCTTAACACCGTTGGCAGTGTTAGAAGCCAATTTACCCGCCATCCAAGGATTGGGTTGTTCTGCTGTCCATTGGCATCTGGCCCCGGCGGAAATGATGACGCCGACCACGGTTACACAAGTGGAGCGCGCCTTATTGCCGCAATTCCACCAAGCCGTCGCGCTGGCCCATGAGTATGATTTCCGCTTTGGCCTGGAACACAATGAGCCGGATCTATTGCTCTTCGGGACACCAGTGGCTTGTCAAGCCATGGTGGATGATGTGCCAGGGCTGCACTTTGTCTGGGATCTAAATCACACGATGCCTGCGGATCTGATGAGCTTTCTGGCGCTGGCGCCGCGCATGAGTATGTTGCATGTCTCTGACACCCCACTGCCGGCGGTGAACTACCACTTTCCGTTGGGCCAGGGGGCGATTAATTTCACCCATTACTTTGGTGAATTGCGCCGACGCGGCTTTACCGGCCCAGCGATTCTTGAAATTGGCGGTCAGCCTAAGTCTGGCGGCTTTGGGCGTGATACCGATGAAGCACTCATCGATTCACAACAGCGACTGACAACCATTTTACAAGGCTACCAATGAACATTACAAACCACTTCGCTTGCGTGCAGTGCGGTGCTGTGGCAGTCACCTTTACACTCAACGATCAAGATCAGCTTATCCAGGCAGGTTTCTCTGGCACTATCACGGAAAACATTGCCCCAGCCGCCCGCCAGAAGCTGACCGCGGCCATCCTTGCCGCCGACGTCGCTGCCCTCTATCGTATGGATCAATTTTGGGCGCCCTTCTATTGTCCCGCCTGTAAGCAGGTCTATTGCTACGATCACTGGGTCATGCAGGTCCAGTTCGACGATGATTTCCCCGGCTGGTACGATTGCACCTATGGCGTCTGTCCCCAAGGCCACCGCCGGTTGATTGATGATTAGGGTAGATAGGGAGACAGGTAGATAGGTATGATTCCGTTGATTCCTCAGCACTTTTCGCATCTCTTTTTGTTGTGTGTGGCGGCGCTGCTCTTTCATGCCATGCTGTGGGCGCGCAATGGGCGTTTTTTGTGGCGCAACCGGCGGATTATTCTGGCCGTGGTTGCGATCTGCGAAGTGTGGACGCTCATCACCGATCCCATTGGCGGTCACTGGCGCGCCTGGCTCTTTGACCCTGACAAGGTCTTGGGGATCTGGCTCTTTGGCGTCACACCGATTGAAGATTTCTTCGGCATGGCTGTGGTGAGCAGCGCCGCGGCCTGCGGTATACTGGTCTTTGGCTATAGCAAACGGCGGTGGATTTGATCCTTATGCGCTATCTACTTTACCTTTTTTACCTGGAAATTTTGATCAATCTGGTCAGCATCGCTCAAGGCTTATTCACGCCGGCGGCGTTCGTTATGCAGTTTTCGGCGGAAACGGTTTCCACAGCCGGGGCAGAGGTGGCGCGTTGGTATGCGGTGCTGATTTTGGTGATCAGCTATTTGCTCTGGCGTGCGTTGCAGGTACGCGGCAAGACCTTGAAGATCGTACTGGAAGCGCTGTTGGTAGGCGATCTGGTGCAAATTGGGGTGGCCTTTGTCACGGCAAATCGGTTAGGCGAATGGCCGCTGGTGGTCAGCGCCGCTCTGGTAGTGTCGGTTGTCCTGGCGGTGGCACGTGTGCTTTGTCTATGGCAACCAGAGTTGGTCGGGCTTGAGCGCGCTAACACTACAATCGATTTAGGAAGGAACTGATTTATGGAATCGTCGGTAATCCCAACCATCCAGACACAGCGGTTAACCCTGCGCGGTTTTACACCGGCGGACATTCCGGCGCTCCATACGATTGTTAGCAACCGGGAGGTGTTGCGCTACTTCCCGCGTACCGAGCCATGGAAACGAGAGCAGGTCGAACGTTGGCTGAACAGCCAACCGACCCATTGGCAAACGCACGGCTTTGGCTGGTATCTGGTGGAACAGACCACAACGGCGCAGTTGATGGGCTGGTGCGGTTTGCGCGAATTGGAAGATACCGGTGAGGTCGAGGTTCTCTATCTCTTCGACAAACCGTTTTGGGGTCAAGGTTTTGCAACGGAAGCGGCCCAACGCTGTGTTGCCGATGGTTTTCGCCGTGATGGGCTGAAGCTGATCATCGGATTGACCTTGCTGGGCAACATTGCTTCCCAGCGGGTATTGGAGAAAGCAGGGTTGGTCTTTGTTGAGCAAGCATCATATTTTGGCGTGACCTGTAACCGCTTTGTCATTGACGAAACTCGCTATGAGGAATATTACAACCAATGACCCACACAGCCGTTCAGCAGGAAGCTATCGCCTTTCTCAAACGCAACCCTTTGCGCAACATTGTGCCGCTCAAAATGTTGACAGCCTATCCAGCGATCATTGACACGCATTACCACGAGGCGGGTGATGAGGCGGCAGCCTTGTTGCTCTTTCCGACAACGGCGTTTGCGTATGATCGCACAACTTACCCTGATCTGGATTTGGTGGTGATCCTGGCCGCCACGACGCCGGAAGCAGCGACGACTTTGTTACCGCGCATTCCAGCGCATAAGCGCTCCATCTTCAAGTTGATGGATAGCGAAGTGCGCGACCTGTTGGCAACCCGTTTTGCCCTACAGCGCGTGACGGCGTTCCTCTCCTACACCTCGTCTGCCCTCGACCATTTTGCGCCACACCCAGCCGTGGTGACAACCAACCAAGTGGATGACCGGCTTTACGCCCATTTCGCCGCCCAAGGCCATGATGCCGACGAATTGAACCGTTATTTTGCTGATGGGCAGGCGCGGGCCTTCACCCTCTATCAAAAGGCAGAACCGATTGCGGCCTGTTTCACCTATCGCAACTTTGAGCAGATCCATGAAATCGGCGGCGTTTTTACCCTCCCTAGCGAACGACGCAAGGGTCATGCGCAAAAGGTAGTGACGGCAGCGGTACATTCGTTGTTAACGCGTGGTTGTCTGCCTCGCTACCAAGTGCATGAAGAGAACCGGCCCTCGATTGCCTTGGCGGAACAGATTGGGCTTACCCGTTTTGTCACGGTGGAGCATTGGCGGTATGCACCGGCGTGAGCAGAAGGCAGGAAGACAGGAAGCCGTTGCCTGTCTTCCAACCTTAAGCCGTTACAGGGGTTGACATGCTGAAAGGAGAAACGTCGATGAGCTACAAAATCTTGCGCGCCCAGCCAGCCGATGCTGACCAGTTGAAAGCGATCGCAGTTGCCGCTAAAGCACATTGGGGCTATACACCGGAATGGATGGCACAATGGGCGCAACTTTTCCAGATTGAAGGCGAACATCTGATCAAGCATGAGGCATACAAGCTAGTCCATAATGACGCCATTGTCGGCTGGTATGTCATCATTCTGCGCCAGCCAACCGCGCTGCTTGATGATTTGTGGGTTGAACCAGCACTTATCGGCAAAGGTTTGGGGCGTCTACTCTTTGAACATGCGCAACAACGAGCAGCACAATTGGGAGCGCAACGTATAGAAATTGAAGCCGAACCCTATGCCATCGGCTTTTATGAACACATGGGCGCAACCACGGTCGGAGAAATCGAATCGAGTATGGGGCGCAAATTACCAATCATGGAAATCAAATTATAGGAATTTGTTGATGCAAAGCGAAACTGTGGATTATAGCCGCAAATGGCTGGTGATGACGGCGGTTGGCCTGGCGACCTTTCTCGAAACCATTGATGCCAGTGCCGTGAGCCTAGCCTTGCCGACCCTAGTAAAAGAGTTTGCCGTTGATTTTGCCCTGGTGCAGTGGGTGATGCTGGCTTTTGTCTTGACCCAGGCTACCTTGATGCTAGTGATGGGCCGACTGGGGGACACTTATGGCAAGAAGCCGATCTTTTTGATTGGCACTGTGATTGCGGGGATCGGATCCCTGCTCTGCGGCTTTGCGCCGACCATTGAGTGGTTGATTGCCCTGCGTGTGGTGCAGGCCATCGGCGTGGCAATGGCGATGGCGTTGAGCTTTGGCATTGTGGCCGAAGCCTTCCCGCCCAACGAACGGGGCATGGCGTTGGGGACCATTGGCGGCATTGTCTCCATGGGCATTGTGATTGGGCCGATCATCGGTGGGCTGTTGCTCGACGCCTTTTCGTGGCACGCGCTCTTCTTTCTCAACTTGCCTTTTGCGATTCTGAGTTTCCCCATTGGGCTGCGCACCATTCCCCATACGCGCCAGGGCAGCGGCGGTGCGTTTGACTATCTGGGGTCGCTAATCTTCTTTGTCAGCCTGTTGGCCTTTCTGCTGGCAACCACCTTCGGCCAGCGCATTGGCTTTGGCAATCCGTCGATTCTACTCTTGTTGGGGCTGGCGCTGCTGACCCTGCTGATCTTTATTTATGTCGAAAGCCGTGTAGTAGCGCCGGTGGTTGATCTCAAACTCTTTGCCCATCTTGGCTTTAGCGTCAACATGCTCCAGCGCTATTTGAGCTTTATCATCTTTATCAGCGCCTCGCTGCTCCTTCCCTTCTACCTGCAAAATATGCTGGGCTACACCCCACGCATGGTCGGTTTTATGCTGACTGCCATCCCGATTGCCTTTGGTAGCATCGCACCCATTGCCGGCACCCTCTCCGACCGTTTCGGCGCGCGCCCGGTCACGGTGACAGGGTTGGTCTTGCTCTTGCTCGGCTCGGTCGCCATTAGCACCCTGAGCGCAACGACTTCGACCGTGGGCTATCTCCTGCGCGTGTTGCCCTTTGGCTTGGGGATGGGCATTTTTCAATCCCCCAACAACAGCGTGATTATGGGCCTGGTTCCGCGCGAACGGCTGGGCATGGCGTCGAGTCTGCTGTCGGTGGTGCGCACACTGGGACGCAGCAGCGGCATTGCTATCCTCGGCGCGTTCTGGACGAGCCGGGTATTGGTCTACGCCGGCAGCGGTTACACGGGTGACGCCACCGCTGCCCCGATTCCTGCCCAGGTGGCGGGTCTACAAGAAAGCTTTCTCGTAGTCGCCGCTTTTGCGCTGTTGGCGCTAGGGTTGACGGGTTGGGAATGGCTGCGCCAGCGACAGCCGACGGTGCTGCCGGCCTCCTAACTTCAATGTTGTGACTCACTCACGGAGGAAGAATATGACGTTACGCTATCATCTTGGTTTGCTGCCGCTGTTGCTCGCCATCACGCTGCTGGCAGCCTGTATCACGCCGCCGGGGCAAACAGCAACAATGAGTACGCCGAAAGCGCCGGCATCACCAACTCTGGCTGAACCAACAGCGACCACTACGGCCTTGATGGAACAACGGGTTGACGACCTGTTGGCGCAGATGACGCTGGCTGAGAAGATCGGGCAGATGACCCAGGTCGAGAAAAACAGCATCAGGCGTGGCGATATTACCACCTATTTCATCGGCTCGATTTTGAGTGGAGGTGGCGGCTATCCCACACCTAACACCGGCGCGGCTTGGGCAAAGATGGTGGATGGCTTTCAACAAGAAGCCTTGGCAACGCGACTGGCGATCCCCTTGATCTATGGCGTCGATGCTATCCACGGGCATAACAATGTCGATGGCGCCACCATCTTTCCCCACAGTATTGGGCTGGGCGCCACCCGCGATGCTGATCTGGTGCGGCGTATTGGTCGGGCCACGGCGCTGGAGATGGCGGCGACCGGCATTCCCTGGAACTTTGCGCCGGTCATTGCTGTGCCACAGGACATTCGCTGGGGGCGCACCTACGAGGGCTATAGCGAAAATACGGAAGTGGTCACTGCGTTAGGAACGGCCTTTCTGCAGGGATTGCAAAATATCGATGGTCAGCCTGCCCTTGCGGACCCACGGACAGTGTTAGCAACCCCAAAGCATTTTATTGGTGATGGTGGCACGGCTTGGGGGACATCCAAAGCATCTGGCGGCAAGCTTGACCAGGGGGACACGCAGATGGATGAAGCAACCTTGCGGGCGCGCTTCCTGCCACCCTATCAAACCGCCATTGCGGCAGGCGCGCAGAGTATCATGGTCTCCTTTAGCAGTTGGAACGGCGCAAAGCTGCACGCCCACCCCTATCTGCTGACCGACGTGCTCAAGGGTGAGTTAGGCTTTCAGGGCTTTCTCATCTCGGACTGGCAGGCCATTGACCAAATTCCCGGCGACTACGCGTCCGATGTAACAACAGCGATCAACGCCGGCCTCGATATGATCATGGTGCCCTATGATTATCGGCGTTTTATCAGCACCCTGACAGCAGCCGTTGAGCGTGGCGCCGTGCCGATGAGTCGCATTGACGATGCCGTGCGCCGCATTTTGCGTGTCAAAGTGATGCTTGGTCTTTTTGAACATCCCTACGCCGATCCAACGTTTGCCGACCAACTGGGATCAGCCGAACATCGAGCCTTGGCCAGGGAAGCGGTGCGCAAATCGCTGGTCTTACTCAAAAATGCCGACCAGAGCTTGCCACTGGCTAAGGAAACACCGCTCATCTTCGTGGCCGGCGTTGCTGCCGATGATATTGGCATCCAATCCGGCGGCTGGACCATCGAATGGCAAGGCAAGGCCGGCAACATCACACCGGGAACCACGATCCTGGCGGGCATCCAAACGGCGGTGAGTGCCGACACCCGCATTGAATACAGCCGTTCGGGCAACTTTACCAAGGTGGTCGACGCGCAAGGCCAGCCGTTGCAGGCCGATGTGGGCATTGCCGTCGTTGGCGAACGGCCTTATGCTGAATACGAGGGCGACAGCAGTACGCTGGCGGTGACCCCCGCCGATGTCACCGCGTTGCAAGGGTTGCAGACGCAGAGCAAAAAGGTCATCATGGTCGTGATTTCAGGCCGGCCTGTGATCATCACGGAACAACTGACGCAGGTCGATGCGGTGGTGGTCGCCTGGTTACCTGGCAGCGAAGGAAAGGGGGTAGCAGATGTTCTCTTTGGCGACTATCCTTTCACCGGCAAGTTGCCCTATAGCTGGCCGCGTGCCGTGCAACAGTTGCCATTTGATTTTGCCAACCTGCCCACAACTGGCTGTGACGCGCCGCTCTTTCCCTTTGACTATGGGTTAACTGCGGATGAAACATCACCACCACTGCCGACATGTCCGTGATGGGTGACGCAGCCGCTGCCGACGATTACGCCGCCTCATCAAGCGTGGTAGGATTGTCATCAACCCATTCATCGTCGGCAAACTCATCTTCTACTTCACCAACTTCGGTCGCGCCTGCCCAGCCGCCGATGACCACGATGAACTCACCTTTGAGCGCGGTCTTTGCCATCTCTGCCAGGAGTGAAGAGAGTGGGCCGCGCCAGATCTGTTCGTAGAGTTTGGTCAGATCATTGGCGACGGCGGCAGGGCGGTCGCCATAGACTTCCAGGGCATCTTTGAGAAACTCCACCAGGCGGTAGGGGCTTTCGTAGAAAACTAACGTGTGTGGTGACTTTTGGTCAAGAGCGAGAAAACGTTGCCGTTGCCCCCGTTTGCGCGGCGGAAAACCACGAAAGGTGAAGCTATGCACCGGCAGACCAGAAAGCACCACCGCCATCACCAACCCCGTCGGGCCGGGGATCATGGTAACGGGCAGATCTTCTTCTAAGGCGCGCCGCACAGCAATAAAGCCGGGATCGGCGATCCCCGGCGTGCCGGCATCGGTGACGACGGCCACAGATTTACCATCGCGCAGCAGGCCGATAAGACGTGCAACGGCTTGCCGTTCGTTGTGTTCGTGAAAGGCGATCTGCGGTTTGCTAATGTCGAAATGTTTGAGGAGACGACCGGTTTTGCGCGTGTCTTCGCTGGCGACAAAGTCAACAGTGCGCAAGGTCTCTAAGGCGCGCAAGGTGATGTCGTCCAGGTTGCCGATAGGTGTGGCCACAAGATAGAGCATGATTTATCCAGGTGCAGAGTGCAAATTACACGTTTTTATGATATTATGCGTTAAAAGCGTGAGAAGAGCAATCGAGGAGAGGAAGCAGTGCGCGTATTCAATACATCGGGGCCATGTGATCCGGCAAAACATTATACAGTCATGCGTGAGGCATTGATCGGGCAAGGGGTGGCCTTAGTCGATCAAGGGCGCTACTTTACCATCTTTGCCCCGCGTCAGGCCGGCAAAACAACCTATTTTCGCCTACTTTTTCGGCAATTAGCGGCGATTGGTTATACCCCTATTGCCATTAGCTTTGAAAGTCTGAAAACCATTGCGCGCCCCAAGTTCTATGTAACCGTTGACTATCTCCTCCATCGCCGGTTAAACGAGCATGGGATTCAGATCGATTTCCACATTGAAGATCAGGTCGATTTTCAGCGTCTCTTTGATCGCTTACGCGAACAGACGCCCAAAGTTGTGCTGGTTATTGATGAATTTGAAGACATTCCTGATAGCGTGTTGAGCGAGTTGATGCACGCGTTTCGCGCCCTCTATCAAGATAAACCCCATCATGCCTTGCACGCGCTGAGTCTGGTTGGCGTCAGCACACTAGCTGAGTTAGTCGTCTCTGCGGCATCACCATTTAATGTTGTGGACGAATTACGCATTCCCTATTTCACCCTTGCTGAAACCCAGGAGCTTATTCAGCAATATGTGCTGGAAGTAGGGCAGCCCTTTGACCCGGAAGTGATTCAGGCGATTTATGAGAATACCAACGGACAACCAGGACTCGTTTGTGCACTTTGTAACTATTTGGTGACCGTGATGGTGCCTGATCGCCAACAACCCGTGACAATGGCCGCCTTTTACCCGACCCTCAAACATTTCCTGACTGAGCGTTTTGATAAAAATATTGCCAATATTATCCAAAAGGCGCGTGAAAAGTCCGCTTTTATGTTACGGTTGCTTTTCAACGAAACGCCTGTTGCCTTCAATGTCAACAACCCTGATATTGCTTACCTGTATGCCAATGGTGTTGTTGATAATGTTGCTGGGAACGTTGATATTTCCGTCCCGCTTTACAGCAAAAGTTTGATTACGGCCTTTCGCCCTCCCATCAATGGGGAAAGCGAGCATTATGTCTCTGCCCAGGATACCTTTCACGAGTATGTGGTTGAGGGCAAGCTGAATTTACCTGCGCTCCTGGCGAAATATCGTGACTACATCGCGCGTCGTGGCTTTCATGCCTTTGACACAAAGCACTTGAAAGAAGGCGCCTGGCACTATTCCCTCGACGGTTTTATCAACTTTTTTATTGAACAATTAGGCGGCGACACCTTGATCGAAACGCCAAGCGGGTGGGGTCGTACTGATATTCTAATAACCTGAGTTCGGAGTAAAAAAAGGAGACAAACACCTCCTTGTGTTGGTAAAATACGAGTGACGAAATCGTTAGACCAACCCAAGAAAGGTGTTCACCATGAGTTTACTCGAAATGTTCTATAATGTCGATACCTTCTGTGTGCAAATGCCGAAAGCTGCGGAAAGTCACCAAATCGGTAGCGGGAAACGTGGCCCCCAAGCGGGGTTATGCTTGAGTGAAATCATGACGATTCTGATCCACTTTCATCAATCGCACTACCGGGATTTCAAAGCGTATTACACGGAACACGTCTGTGTCCACCTCTGTGGCGAGTTTCCCGGCTTGGTCAGTTACACGCGCTTTGTCGAGTTGAGCCCCAGTGCGTTAGCGCCCCTGACCCTCTATTTGCTCTCCCGCTTGGGCCAAACGCGGGGGATCGCCTTCATCGACTCGACGCCCATCCCCGTCTGCCACAACAAACGGATCTTTCATCACAAAGTGTTTGAGGGCGTAGCGGCCCGCGGCAAGAGTTCCATTGGCTACTTTTGGGGCTTCAAACTCCACCTGGTTGTCAATGATCAAGGGGAATTGTTGTCCTTTGTCCTCTCCCCAGGCAATGTGGATGACCGCAAACCCGTCCCCACCTTGACCAAACAGATCTGGGGCAAACTCTTTGGTGATAAAGGCTACATTTCTCAGCCGCTCTTTGAGCAACTCTTTGACCAGGGTATTCAGCTCATTACCATGCCCAAGAAAAAGAAGAAGTCCTCCGAGACTCGGCTCCTGCCCCTCTTGGATAAAGTGTTGGCGCGCAAACGATCGATTATTGAAACCATTAACGACCAACTCAAAAATGTCTCACAGATTGTCCATACCCGCCACCGCAGTCCCATCAATTTCTTGGTCAATCTCGTCGGTGGCTTACTAGCTTACACCTTTCAGCCCAAAAAACCGGCTTTGCACTTTGAACAAGATGATTTAGCTCTGCTCCCGGCTGTGATTTAATTCCGAACTCAGGTTAATAATCTATCAAGGGCAAAAATCGATTATTGAAACCAAAATTTTTGTTACCCAAACCCGTTTGCAAGAGGGCAAAGAGCAACTGGCCGATTATCTAAAAACCGAAAAAGTCAACGAGGGCTATTATGTTGTCTTCAGTAACAAACACAGCGACGAAGACGCGCTGTACTTTGACGAAATGATTAACGGCAAGCGGATCTATACTTATATTATTCGTACCAACTTTGAACGCCCCAGTCGCCGCCGCCCGCGCAAAGCCGCAAGCACCAAGTAATATTCGATTCAGTGTGGTTTAGGTTGTGGCATACAACGCCCGTGTCATTAGCCCAATCGCCAGGATTGTTAACCCAAAGCCGACCCATGCATAGCGTTGGGCACGACGACCATCCCCGGTCGCCGCCAGATGCCGCAACGCCGGACGTAGCGCCCCATCGCCAATCCCCAACAGGGCGACAGCAATAACGGTGCAGAGGGTGATGATCAACCCCCACTCGCCCCAACGGGTGACACTCGCCCAGCCCCGCGTACGGAGAATCAACAGCAGGCCAAAGAAGATGGTCGCCATGCCCGTGTAGGTCAGCAGGCGGACGGCGTTCATCGCAATCAAGGTCAGTTTGGCATTGTTCTCTTTCGCCAACAGCGGCACAATGACCAACGCCAGGAGCGCATAGCCGCCCACCCATAAGCCCCCACCCAACACATGACCAAAGCGAACCAACCAAGTTGTTGTAATAAAATCCATTGTCACCCTCTTTGCCCCACCTGACGCACAATAAACCATTCCCCAACCAGCGCTCCCAACGGCCCTGCTGTCACCAGTACCACCAGCAAGAACCACCAGCCCCACAAGCCATCCGCTGCGCCTACGCCAACAATAGTCAGCAACAACAAAAAGTTGCCGCCATGGACCGGCCCCAGAATACTCACCCATTCTCTGGCCCCGGTAAAGGAAGAAAACAGTAAAGCGGCGAGGAACAGGGCATCACACAAAGCCACCCAACGCACTATCCGCAACCGCCGCCGGCGCTGTTGCAGCAGATCGACCGTATCAATCATGATATATCTCTCTTTCTGGCAGAAAAATAGAACAACACAACCGCATCAACTGGCAAACTGTTCATGCAACACGTAGAAAGCACCGCCCTTTCTCACTGCTTGCCAAATGAATGCCAGTATAGAGCGCTGCCCTTTGAGGATCAAGCAGCAAATCGTTATAATTGTCCAAGATGGTACAGTTGCGATGATTTGTCTCACGATGATTTGTCTCATGTAGAGGGGAGCGGCGATTGGAACGAGGAGAACGGCAAAATGAGCGCACCAAGGCAGCCATCATCGGCGCTTTTATGCAGCTTGTGAAAGAACAGGGCTATGAGAGTATCACCATTCAGGCAATCAGCGATCGGGCGAATGTGGGGCGCAGCACTTTTTACCGTCACTTTATGAGCAAAGCGGATGTGCTCCTCAGCTTTCATGAGGAGATCTTTGCCCGGCTAGCCGCTGTCTATGGTTCGGCGGACGAATGGCTGGCGGCAGAACCGCCGCCCCAGGTTGTCCACTTTTTACAACGGATGCAACCACCTGTTGCCGTCCCGGCCTTTTCACTTTACCGCTTTGGCTCGGATCTCGATTATCTCTTTAGCAACATGGATAAACGGCTGACCAATGCCTTTGCCCAGAGTTTAGCGCACGCCTTTGTCAATCGGCAGAACACCATGCCGTTTTCGGTGCTGGCGGCGTCAATTGCGGGCATTTATGGGTCGGTGATTCGCTCCTGGCTGGCCGATCCGGCAGCGTTGACAGCAGCAGAGGTTGCGGGGTATCTACAGCGCTTGATACGGTCGGCGCTTAGTGCGGCAATAGGGGAGCCATTGGCGAATGGGTGAGGGAGTTCATCCCAACCCGCCATGAGCCGAGGGTTGATGAAAGTTAGGTAAATAAATCGGTAGCCGTAGGGGCACGAGGTTGGCGGGTGGATCGACCGGTTTTACCAGAGAGACTCTTCCCGCCAACCTCATGCCCGTACCGTTACCGAAATCAATTCCTAACTTTCATCAACCCTCGGCTACCAGCAATCGTCGCTACGCGACTGGCTGTGGTTGAATAATGTTGCGCAAGTACTGTCCTGTGTAGGATTGTTCGCAGGCGGCGATGAGTTCAGGCGGCCCCTGCGCGACAATGTAACCGCCCTGTTTGCCTCCTTCCGGCCCCAGGTCGATGACCCAGTCGGCGCTTTTGATTACATCCAGGTGATGTTCGATGACAATGACACTGTTGCCGGCATCGACCAACTGGTTGAGGGCGTCGAGTAGACGTTGAATATCGGCCAAGTGCAGACCAGTAGTCGGCTCGTCGAGGATGTAGAGGGTGCGCCCGCCCCGTTTGATCTTGCCCAGTTCGTGGGCCAGTTTGATCCGCTGCGCCTCGCCGCCAGAGATCGTGGTGGAGGATTGGCCCAACTTGAGATAGCCCAGCCCTAACTGGGTCATCACCCGCAGTTTGTGGGCGATGGAGGGGGCATCTTTGAAGAAACAGGTCGCCTCTTCAATCGACATTTCCAGCACTTGGGCGATATTCTTGCCGTTGTAGGTGATCTCTAGTGTCTCCTCGTTGTAGCGCGCCCCTTTACAGGCGTGACACAGCACCTCGACATCGGCCATGAACTGAAGTGAAGTGACAATCACCCCCTGCCCGTGACACTCTTCACAGCGCCCGCCCTTGGTGTTAAAGCTAAAGCGACCAGGGGTATAGCCACGCTGTTGACTCTCTGGCGTCGCCACAAAGAGGGCGCGGATGGCATCAAAGACACCAACATAGGTCGCCGGGTTGGAGGTGGGGGTGCGCCCGATGGGAGTCTGGTCAATGTCGATCACGGCGTGGATCTGGTCGATGCCCTCAATCTGTTCATGCGCGCCAGGGAGGATACGGCTCTCGTGCAGCGTGACCTGGAGTTGCTTAAAGAGAATCTCGTTGATCAAGGTACTCTTGCCCGACCCGGAGACGCCGGTGATGCAGACAAAGAGACCCAGCGGCAGGGTGACATCGATCCCCTTCAGGTTGTTCTCGGTGGCGCGACGGATAAGCAGCGCTTTGCCGTTCGGTGAGCGGTGTTGCGACGGCAGCGGAATCTGGCGGCGACCGCTGAGGTAGTGACCGGTCAACGACGCCTGGTTTTGCAACAGGTGGTCGATACAGCCCTGCGCCACCACCTGTCCGCCATGTTGCCCCGGCCCCGGCCCAATCTCGATGATGTGATCAGCGGCGCGCATGGTCTCTTCGTCATGTTCGACCACGATGACAGTGTTGCCCTGGTCGCAGAGACGGCGCAGGGTATTGATCATCTTGCGATTGTCGCGCGGATGGAGACCAATGCTCGGCTCGTCCAGCACATACAACATGCCCATCAACTCCGAACCAATCTGCACCGACAAACGCACCCGTTGCGATTCGCCGCCGGAAAGGGTGGTCGCACGGCGGTTGAGGCTGAGGTAGTCAATGCCGATGTCAAGCAGCAGGTCGATGCGCTTGAGAATCTCCCGCACAATCTCGGTGCCGGCTTGCGGGTTGCGGGTGAAGGGGGGCAGCGCCGCAAAAAAGTCGCGCAGTTCGCTCAAGGTCAGGTCACCCAATTCCATGATGTTCTTGCCGCCAATCGTAATTAGCAAGCGTTGGTGCTTGAGCTGGCGGCCACGGCAGTCAGGACAGGTGCGTTCGACCATCACCCGCTTCATGTACTCTTCGACCCAGGCGTTGGCCGTCTTCTCCCGTCGGTAGCGCCGGTAGCGCCGCTCGATCTCGCCGACAATGCCTTCATAGGGAAAGCTTTTGCCAATGTGGTGGCCTTGCCCTTTGGCGCCGCCAGGGGTTTGGAGGATAGTGATTTTCTCGGTGCCAGTGCCGTGCATGATGACACGGCGCGCCTCTTCGGAGAGATCCTTCCACAGCGTGTCGAGGCTGAAGCCATAATGCTGAGAGAGGCTGTACATAATGCGCCCCGCCCACAAATCCTTGTCATAGTGGAACGCTTTCGGTTCCAGGGCGCCGGTGCGCAGGCTCTTGTTTTTGTCGATCACCAGTAAGTCGGGCTGGACATACCAGTACATGCCCAAGCCGGTACAGGTAGGACAAGCGCCAACTGGCTCGTTAAAGGAAAAGTAGACCGGTTCCAATTCGCCACCGGTGATCTGATGTTCCAGGCAGGCAAAACCAGCAAAAAAGTGTTGCGCAACACCTTCTTTGACCGGACTAAGAATGCGAAAACGCAGAAAGCCTTCGCCCACGCGCAACCCGTTCTCAAGCGCCACCACCAGCGGCTTGAAGAGATCGGGCTTGACCACAAATTTGTCGATGACCGCTTCCATGTCATAGGTAAGCGTCTCGTCCATCTCGAACTCTTCGCTCAGATCCACCAACTCATCGTTAATGCGCATTCGGCGGTAGCCCTTGGTACGGATCTCGCCAAAGAGATAGGGGTAATCTTCGCCATAGATTTTGAAGACGGGTGCGTCGATCTCAATCAGTGTACCGGCGGGGAGCGAGAGGATATGTTCGGCAATCTGCACCGGTGTACGCGTTGGCACTTCGGCGCGACAGTAGGGGCAGTGGGCTGTGCCGGCGGTGGTGAAGAGGACGCGAAAGTAATCATAGATGTCGGTCATGGTGCCGACGGTAGAGCGGGGGTTACGCCCCACTGACTTTTGTTCAATCGAAATCACCGGCGAGAGGCCGTAGATCGCGTCAACCTTGGGCTTCTGCAACTGGGCCACAAATTTGCGCGAAAAGGCCGAGAGCGACTCCAAAAAGCGGCGTTGCCCCTCGGCATAGATCGTCTCAAAGGCGAGCGAAGATTTGCCCGATCCGCTCAACCCGGTCATGACGACCAGCTTGTCACGGGGGATCTCGACATCGATATTTTTTAAGTTGTTCTCACGGGCGCCTTTGACCGAAATTGTTTGTCTCACTGGCTGGCTCCTTCAAGCGCATTGTACCACGGTTTGAGAGTATAAAGGAGAATCATCTTTCTGTCACATGGATCAGAGCCAAGTTACGCGCCAAAGGTTACTGCTATTCGGCGCGGCACATCCGCGCACCTTGAGTAAGCTAACCACCAAAGCGCGACAAAGACATGAGCGCGACAACGGCAATTGACGGATTGCCATCGTCAACCAATGGCCCTATACTGGCCTTAACAATTGCCTTCAGGGCGGCGCCTTGGCTGCCCCTTCACCAACTGTGGGGAGAGTCACCACCATGCGACCAGCTTTACGCTTTCTCGGTTGTCTATTCTTTAGTCTCGCCGGCTTTTTGTTCTTCACCAGTGCGCAACCGGTGATTGCCCAAGAAGCGGTCACAGCGCGCACAGCAGCCCAGCCGGCAGCCGCGGACGATCTCATTTCCCCCCAATATGGCAGCGACCAGTGTCTGACCGTTGCCGGCGCGGATCTCAGCGCAGCGCCGGCGATTGTCCTCAGCAGTTGTCGGGGCAACGCCAATCAATATTGGGGGGCGACCACCGGGGCCAGCCAGTGGCGCACCGCGCTCGACCCAACCTATTGTCTGGCGACTATGAACAACACACCCGGCGCCGGCGGTCGGTTGACGGTGCGCCCTTGCAGCGATAGCCGGGCGCTCACCCTGTTGCCCAATCCAACGCTGACCGACAGCTACCAAATCTCCGGCACCACCTATGTGCTGGACACAGGCGTCTATGGGCATGTCGCCGTTGCCCACCAGAATGGGTGGTCCTATCAATATTGGCGCTGGCTACAACCCGATCTGGCGGTTGTCAACCAGCAAGGCTGCGCCATCACCTACCCCTTTGCCGCCGCTGACACTGCGAGCTATGAACGCGAGTTGGCCTGTGACCGCGTCGCCAAACTCCAGCCCCCCTTTACACCACCGCAACCGGAATTAGCGCAACGCACGCTTTTTCCCGGCGCTGTACCTATCACCGCCACTACGGTCACGCGCAGCTATACCTTTGACCTCAATTTCAAAAGTCATGGCTACCTGCGCCAGAGTACGACCCCGGCCAACTGGCAGAGTACCGGGCTGTATGCCCCGCCGGGACAGATCCTTCGTGTCACCGTCAGCAATGCCACCGCCGACGATCTGAAACATGTCTACCTGCGCATTGGCGTTCACACCGATCAACTCGCCCCGACATCGGGTAATGTGAAGGACGATGGCTTTCTGCGCTATCCGAATGTCGTGGTGCGCGTCAAGTTGGAGCCGGGCGAGAATCTGGTGCGCAGCCCCTATGGCGGCCCGATCATTCTCGATAGCGGCGCCGCGCTCAACAAGGTGATCACGGTTGAGATCGCCAATGCGGTTGAGGCGCCTTACTTCAAAGTCGGCGTCACCACGGAAACCGAGTGGCTGCAACGACGCACGGCGCCGGTTCCCTATGCCGAATTAGAGAGCGATCTAGCGGTGATCCATGTCCCCAGCACCGAAGTGCGCGCCTTGAGTTATGCTGATGCGCTGGCGACAGCCCATTACTACACGCAGGTTGGGCGTCTGCACAACGAGCTTTCCGGCCTATCTGCGAACGATAGCGCCATCCATCAACCGCCCCTGGGCAAATACCGTCATGTGGCCGATGTACAAATTAGCGCCGGGTGGGGCCACAGCGGTTTTCCAGCCATGTATTTCAACGCCTGGCAGCTTGGCGTGCCGGAAAAATTTATCTATCGCTCTGCCGGCTGGGGAGTCTGGCATGAATTGGGCCATAACTATCAGATGGGGGCCTGGTCGGGCGTCTATGGCGGCGAAGTGACGGTCAACCTCTGGTCACTCTATGCCCAGGAGAAACTCTATGGCAACTCGCGATTGGTCGATGGCAATGTCTATGCGACAGCCATCGCGCTCCTGAACGACCCCAACGTGACCGACAAGTGGGGCAGCGCCGATGTTTTTGAGCAACTGGTCTTTCTGGATCAACTGCGGCTTGGCTTTCCCAACCGCAACTGGAACTTGTGGACGCAACTGATCCGCCGCTACCGCAGCATGGAGAAAGCCGAATATGACGCTGCGACCGCCAGCGACCAGGCCAAGCGGGACAAATTCATGACGGTTCTCTGTGAAATCACCCAGACCAACCTGACGCCCCACTTTGACGCCTGGACCATCGCAGTCAGCCAGGCCGCCAAAGATACGTGCGCTGCGTTTGCCCCCCTCACGCAACCGATTTGGCTGCTCGACGGCGCCAAGCCGATTGCGCGGGCCGGGGCGGGTAGCGGCGCCTTTGTGCGCGAATGGTGGCGTGATCTTAGCGGCGCCACCTTGACCGATCTGACCAATGCGCCCGCTTACCCGGCGACGCCAAGCGGCAGCACAATCCTCACCGGTACGTTAGAGGGGCCACGCAATTGGGGCAACAACTATGGCGAACGACTGCGCGCCTATCTACACCCGCCGGTCACCGGGCCATATGAATTCTGGCTGGCCGGTGATGACAGCGCGCAACTGCGTCTCAGCACCGACGAAGATCCGCTCCATGCCACCGCGCTCCTGACGCTGACGACCGATAGTGGTTATCGCGACTTTGACGCTTTTGTTAATGCTGTCCAACGTTCCCAGCCCATCACCCTGGAAGCTGGGCGCGCCTATTACATTGAAACCCTCCACAAAGAGGCCAGCGGCGGCGATCACCTCGCCGTTGCCTGGACGATCCCGGCGGGTGACGCCACGCCGTTGGAAGTGCGCAAAGTGATTGACGGGCGCTATCTCTCGCCCTATGCCGGCGATCTCGTCTTACAGAAACGGCTGGCAACGGGCCAGGCGGGAGCCATCCAGGCCGGCGCCGATGTTACCTTTACGCTGACGGTCATCAACCAAGGCCCGGTCGGCGCCCAACAGATTGAATTGATGGACACCTTGCCGATTAGCTTCTCCCTCAGTCCACTGGAGCAAAACCCTTGGCAAAGCGGCTATCGCTATGTGCGCTTTGTCGCGGAATCAGAAGCCGGCCAGCGCGGGGAATGGGCCTCCATGGCCGAGTTGGGCGTGTTAGGCGCCGATGGGCAAGCCATTGCACCGACCAACTGGCGAGTGATGGCGGTTGACAGTGAAAATGGCGATGCTCCGGCGATCCATGCCATCGACGGCAATCCGGCCACGCTCTGGCACACCCAATGGTGGGGCAGCGTTGATCCCTATCCCCATGAGCTACAAATTGATCTGGGGGCGCGTTACCCACTGGGCGGCTTCACCTACCTGCCCCGCCAGAGCGGTTACAATGGCCGGGTTGGCAACTATCGCTTTCTGGTCAGCGAAGATGGCAACACCTGGCTGGAAGTTGCGCAGGGCGCCTTTGCCGACAATAGCAGCCTGAAAACCGTTACCTTTACCCCGCCGCCGCCACGCCAGCTTTTCTACACCCTGGCTGGTCCCCTTCAGCCCGGCGCCGCAGCCAGTGTTAACTTGATCTTGCGCGCCCACGCGGCCATCACTTCTAATAGCTACGCGAATCAAGCCATGCTCATTAACGCCAAAGATCGCACCAACAGCCCGCTGTACGACCGTGACCTGCGTTCCAACCAGGCCGCTGCGTCGGTGACGGTCTTCGACCCAACCGCCGTTAACAACGATCTGCAATTGGCCGCTGAACCCACCAGCGTGTACAATCAAACCCCGGCGGCACTCTATCCCGCCCAATCGAGCAGCGGTGTCTTTACAGTAACGGCAGCGTTTCGCAACATCGGCAGCGCACTCACCGATCTCGCCTTTCAGGTGACCGAGTTGCGCAGCCGGGAGAGTGGGGTAGCGCATTATTTGCTCAATGCCGCCGGCGGACCGGGGCAAGCGGGGGCGCGCTATCCCATCGCCAATGCCCACCTGCCCGATGACAGCTCCCCGGACGCCGACAGTTGGGACAATGGCGAGGTGTTGACCGTGCCGTTTGTGCTTGGGTTGCAGGAGCGCCGACCACTGGTATTTCTGATCGATGTCTATGGCAAGCGCAGTGACGCCACCAGCGATCAGGCCACCTGGCTCGGCCATTTTGCCTTTGCCTTGACGCCGCCACCGCCCACGCCAACCGAAACTGCGCCAAACCGTCTCTTTCTGCCGTTGGCACAACGATAACGCGAGGCGATGCCTTCAACTTATGTCTGCAATGGGTGATTGGATGATTGGGTGATTAGGGGATTGGCAACTTTTACCAATCACCTAATCACCCACATCAGCAAACAACGCTATAACCGGGTTCACGCAACACGCAACACGAAATGAACAAAACAATGCACATCGGTCTCTTTTATGGCAGCACCAATGGCGCCACTGCCGCCGTCGCCCAGCAGATTGCCGCAGCCTTTGGCGAACGGGGCGTCACGGTCGAACTGTTTGATATTGCCGACTATGTCCTGGAAACAATGCTCGACTTCGATCATCTGATCCTCGGTGTTTCAACATGGAACGTCGGCCAGTTGCAAGCCGACTGGGAAGAGGTCTTTGAGGAGTTGGATACATTGGATCTGACGGGCAAACAGGTCGCGCTCTTTGGCTTGGGCGATCAGGTGGGCTATCCCGATACCTTTTTGGATGCGCTCTTTTTTGTCGCGGATAAAGCGCGGGAACGCGGGGCGACGTTAGTGGGTCAGTGGCCGGTGGCGGGGTATGCGTTTACGCAGTCGTGGGCTGTGGAGGAGGGCTGGTTTCTGGGACTAGCGGTGGATGAGGATAATCAACATGGCTTAACGACAAGCCGCATCAGTGCTTGGGTAGAGCAGTTGCTTAGAGACTTTAGATTTAGTAGCATCAATTCCAGGCTCAAAATATAAGCCAGTTGACAAAATTTTAATTTTAACGTATTATCAGTTATCTTCATCGCTCTAATCAATAACTTGTAATAGCCCACAGGATAAGTCAGTTAACTTGTAAATTTTAGGAAGATAACAAGCGGTCAGCAAAAATATGTCAAACCAAAAATGTATAAATTGTGGCCGATACACTGCTAAGAAAAAAGCATGGCTGAGTTCTAAGCTAAAATGTGATTACTGTGGAGCAGTAACATCACAGACAAGAAAAGCCATTAGAAAGGGCATTATTTGGCGAAAAACTATTGGACACGAGGAATACAAGTTCGTAAAAGGTGGTCAACAATGGCGGCAAAACTGGAATCATGTTCGAGACAAAGCGCTCAAAAAAGCAGGATACAAATGCCAACATTGCGGCTCACCATCTAACTTACATGTTCATCATAAAAAGCAAGTAGCGAATGGCGGCAAAGATAAATTATCTAACTTAATTGTTCTTTGTCAAAGTTGCCATCATAAAGTTCATGCTAAAACAAGGCAAGGAAAGGGTTGTTTCATCATATCATTTGGTATTCAAGTCACACTTTTTATGTTAGTAATCCTTTTATTTGCTTTAGTAAGCTGGTAAACTCAACCAGTTGTAAAAAAATTAGCAATAATAAATTGGGATCTCGAAAATCTTAGCAATTTCAGTAAGTCAGGGTAAGCTAATGACTAAAAACACTTATTTATACCTGTTATATCAACTTAATTCTAAAGGTGGTCGAACAGATTTATCAGAATTTGTTAATGAGGTTACTCATGATATTGAGCAGAAGGATAGCTCAATCAAAAGATTATCCGATATAAAAGAATGGTGCATGTCTTTAATTGCATTCTGCCAAACAAAGGGGTTGATAAATTGCTATTATTTACGAGGTGAGAATTATATCGAACCCTGTGCCACTAGCGATACTAATTTCAACCCTAAACACATTGACATAACCTTTTTAGGAAAGGCTAAACTGAGAGGTAAAAAGCCTACAGTTCCAACCTTTACTCAGGATTCTGTTGGTAATCAAGCAAACAGTCAAATTTCAACCAAACCAAAGGCATCTCATCATAGTAAACTAAAACAACCAATAAAGGAGATTACTGTTGCAACCGAAAATGAAAGGACTCAAGAGAAACTTACCGTTTTGCTCGAAGAAGAGAGAAATCGAATAGGAAGGACTAGCATCAAAGAGATAGCTAAGCATATCGCTGGAAGGCAGGGCCAAGCGGGTTTCCGGAGTGGATTATTAGCTAGATTTAAAGAGCGTTGTTGTGTTACAGGATGTAACATTCAAGATATACTTGAAGCCGCTCATATCGACCCATTTCATGAAACCCAAAATCATGATTGGTGGAATGGGATCATCTTGCGCTGCGATATTCATACTCTTTTTGATTTAAATTTGCTTACTATCCGAATGAAAGATACGCTCTCAGGACAAGTTTTGCTACATACATCGTTAAGACCAAAGTTTGTGTCGCCACAGGAGGAAATCTTTAAACACTATAAAGGGCTAGCGTATGTCACGGTAGAACTACCGGATTTAGGCAGTATAGATGAAAACGAAAAAAGACAAGAAGTGCTCGACAAACACATGAAGAAATGTTTTGCGACGCATGGTAAACAGGCATTTGAGACAGATGTGATACAATGAGATTGTACGATTTAGTTATGTTTTGTTGATCACGAGAAAAGCTATGACGCCAAGAACAATCGAAGTTTCCGAAACAGCCTATCAACACCTGCTTACCCAAGCAGAGCGTTTACACCTGTCACCAGGGCATGTTGTCGAGCGTCTTGTTCTAAGTGATCTACTGTTGCTTACGGCGGAGGAAGAATTAGGTGCGAAGACTGCTTCCCTAGCCACAGAAGATCCAGTTGATGCACTGGCTGCGGTTGAACGATTAAGCACCTTGTTCGCCGATCTGCCCCTGACCAATCTGGAAGAACATCTAGCCGATCCAATGTTAGCCATGACAAACAGCGAACTAGATCTGTTACTGCAATAGGGGGCATTTCCATCAATTCGCCAGACATTGTCTGGCGAATGGCTCTGCCCACCGAGCAAAGAAGAGTTGTATAACAACTAGAAAAGGCCGCAGAGGAAATCGAAAATTACCCCCAAAGTTCACACCGCTTATACGGAAGCAGGAAGATCCAGACGCTCTTCGATCCATTCACGCAACAGGGCGCTGACCGGTTTATTTGCGGCCACGGCTTCGGCATACAGAACACCGTATTATTGTGGATGGAAACGAATCGTTCTTTGTAACGTAAGTTCCTGCACGCTAAATCTCAACCCCAGGCAGGCCAGCCGCCCCCAATAGTAGCGACAGTTCACCGGCGTGGGGCAGGTCGTGGTCGAGAAGCCCCCAAATCGTCTGGATGATCAGTGCCTCCGCTTCAGGGATCGCGTCGGTCGGTGATCCACGCAGCAAACAATCGGTGATGACCCGCCAAGTCACCTCCAAGCCCTGTACAATCTCGGCGGCGGTGTGCGGTGGGTCATCGGGGTCGTCCCAGCGGAGAAAGGGCATTAATTCTGCCGTCCCTTCGCCCAGCGTGCGGTGCAGGTGCAGGGCGCGTCCAAAGACAATATGTTCGGCGATTTCGCCCGGCGTGCGCAGACCGGGCAGGAGCCGACGCTGAAGCTGTTCCGCGGTGAGCGGGGCGATGCCGCGCTTGAGGGCCGCTTGGTAATCTTGCCAACTGTCGAAGGCCCGCGCTTCTACGATTGCGGATCGTGTCATGGACTCTACTCCCTCTACTCTTGCGCTAGCTAGCTAACCACACTGGTTTCATTATAAACGTTCGGTTTCATCCCTTGAATCTACTCAAGATTCCCCTGCTTGTTTATCAGCGCTATTGACAAGCAATTTCCTTCATTTTATCACGGCAAGTTCATTGCACCAACTATCAGCTCTCAACGGTGGAGGCAAAGAGAGTGCGTTGCACGGACCATAGATGTTCGCTCGACAGCCTCATCTTCTGCCCCATGCAACGCACTCTCTAGTCGCCAAGACGCGTTCCGAATTCCACGCGCCACAGCCATTACGCGAGATGAAACGACCCGCTATTCAACAACCACCCCGCAGCGCCGCCCCAAATCATCTCCCAACTGCCGACATAGGTGCGATTCACCGTCCCGCCACCGGCGGCAGTTTCCACGGCGTTGATCGTTACCAACACCCGGTTGGCAACGCCCGGATCGGCGCCCACGGTCACGGTAAAGCTGACGGTGTTGTTATAGCCGGCCTGCCAGGCGGCAAAGGGATTGGCGCCCTGGAACGCCGGCGAGAGTAGCGCATAGGCCGCGGCAAAATCACGGCTGTTGAGGTTGGCATAAAACTGCTCGACCGTGGCGACCTGCATCCCCGGAATGCCTTCGGTGGTGCTGCTGACCAGGGTCAACACATCACCGGCCAAGCGGTAGGTGCTATGGCTAAAGCCGCTGGGGCAGCAGTTCGGTTCCCAACCAGCATAGAGCGCGTTGGTGACAATCAGCCGGTTACCGCTGACGCTCAGGGAGAGTTTGTAACCATCGCTGGAGGCGATCAGCCGGGGTTGGGGCGTGCCGGTGCGATAGACCAGATAACCAATCGTCCCCGCGGTGCCGCCCGAATCCAGCGGGAAAGCCGCCTCTTCCACACAGTTCTCATCCCAGTCGCCATAGACGACCATATCACTCAACGGGAAACCGCCGACACCGCTAGGGGAACCGATAACGGTGACATAGGTTCTGCCCTCGATCACTTCACGGGTCAGCGCCGGGTCACTGGCGATGACGCTGTTCCAATCGGTGCTGCGGATGGCTGCATCAGGGGTGGCACAACCGGTGGTCAGCGGCGGAATCGTAACAGTGAGCGAGTAAGTGACCGGCCCGCTGCCCGTGGCGACACAGGCAATATAGTCACCATTGACCGGCAGCAACTGCGAAAAAGTGCGATCTTCGTTGACCAGCCGCTTGAAGGGAACGCCCCCATTCACCGCCAGATCCGCCGGGGCAAAGTCAAAATTGGCGACATTGCCGGGCGAGGTGATCTGGAGGGTAGCGGTTTGACCGGCAGCGGCGTAAAAGATATAGCAGGCGCGATCCCCGACATTGACGCTGCCCGTTACGGTCGCGCTGGTGCCGCCGGACGGGAAGCGAATGCGGATGGGCGCCGGGCCAACACCACCGCCACTACCAGGAACAAGCAACCTTTGCCCAACCCGAATGTTGTTAGGATTGGTAATCCCGTTGAGCCACATCAACACGCCAACGGTGGTGTTATAGCGCCGCGCCAGGGCCGAGAGCGTGTCGCGCCGTTGGACGACATAAGTCGTGGTGCTACCCCGATCTTCCACCGTCGCCGGCACGAGAATGATCTGCCCAACACGAATCTGGTTGGCATTGGTCAGGCGATTGAGCGCAACCAGCGCCGGCACCGTGCTGCCTGTGCGGCGGGCAATGGCCGAAAGGGTGTCGCCACGCTGTACTGTGTAAACGGCATAGAGGGCAGCGGCAACCGGGCGTTGACTGGTCGCGGCGAAGAGGGAAGCAGCCGGCAACATTGGTGTTGTCAACGCGACGAGCAACAACGCAACAATCATCCGCATCAGCCATGAATTGCGTTTTACCTTTTGGGTCAATGACATAATCCTTCTCCTTTTTGTGGTTGTGGAAATAACAACATTGATTTCACTATACAATCCTGACGTTGAAGAAGCATCAAAGTTTCGTTGAAGACGCTATCTTCCCCTCTGCCACCGTTCACCCCTTTGCATTCTTGGCGCTTACCTGCTTCCTGAGTATAATTTCCCGTAAGTTTTACCCCTTGTCTATAGGCAAACAGCATCACGACTCTTTACGGAACGACACAGAAAGTGAGAATAATCTATGACAAAGCCTCTTCGCGTCTTCCTGCCATTGCTACTCATTCTAGCCTTGTTGGCGGCTTGTACACCGGCGCCAGCGTCGGAACAAGCTGCGGCGCCGGCCGAATCGGCCAGTACGGGCGATCAAGCTGCAGCGCCACCGGCTGAACCGGCGCAATCGGCTGCCGAACCGGCCAGTGCATTACCCGAAGGTGTCACCTATACCGCACCCTGCACCCCGGAGAAGGCGACCGGCGCCATGCCGGAGGGCAAACTGCGCCTGGTCATTGGCACGGGTGGCACCGGCGGCGTCTTCTTCCCCTATGGCGGCGGCCTGGCGCGCATCATCACCGAAAAGCTGGCGAACGCCGAAGCCACGGCCGAAGTGACCGGTGGCTCGGTGGACAACATGAAGCTGATCCAGGTAGGCGACGCCGATCTGGGCATGTCCACCGTCGATTCAGCCTATGACGCCCTCACCGGAGCGGGGGCCTATAAGGAGACCGGCGCGGTGGAAGCGTGCGCCTTGGCCGTCCTCTACACCAGCTTTGTCCATGTGGTGGCGCTGCAAGAATCGGGTATTGCCACCGTAGCCGACATGAAGGGCAAGCGCATCTCGGTCGGTTCGGCCGGCAGCAGCACCGAAGGCGCCGCGGATCGCATCCTGGCTGCGGCGGGACTGGATCCCCAAGCCGACATCACCCGCGACAACCTGAGCGTGGCCGAGTCGGTGGCAGCGATGAAAGATAAGAAGATCGACGCCTTCTTCTGGATCGGCGGTTTGCCCACCGCCGCCGTGACCGATCTGGTCTCGACCCCCAACTTGCCGGTCACCTTTATTGACACCAGCGCTGTGGTTGAGCAACTGCGTGAAGAGTTTGGCCCTGTCTACACCGCCTTTACCCTGCCCCAGGCGACCTATGCTGGCTTGACAGCCGACGTGCCGGGCATTGGCATTGGCAACATTCTCTTTGTCAACGCCACGATGCCGGTTGACCTGGCCTATCAACTGCTGGATACGGTCTTTACCAACCTTGCAGAAGTCCAGGCTGTTCATCCCGAAGCGGAAAAGCTGAGCCTGGAAAGCGCCGTCAGCGGTTCCTCCATCCCCTTCCACCCCGGCGCGATTAAATTCTATGCCGAAAAAGGTGTGTGGACAGAGTCGCAGTAAATAGATTGTTGGTTGGTGGGTTCGTTGGTTTCGACAAGCTCAACCAACGAACCCACCAACCAACTAACCACAGGGAGCCGGTAGAACAGCATGGCACAGACACAGGATCAGCGCACACAGGAGCAACCAACCGCCATTGATGTTGAACAAATTTTGGAGGAGTTTGAAGGGGAATCGCCCACACGAAAACTTGCGGGCGGCTGGCGGTTAGCGACTGGCGTCCTGTCTGGTTTGCTGGCGCTCTATGCCCTCTATTGGACGCAATATACGATTACGACGCATGTCTACCGCGCCAGTTTCTTGTTGATCGTTCTCTTTTTGACCTTCTGTTTTTACCCGATTGCGCGGCGCGATCGCAACCGGGTGCCCTGGTATGATCTGCTGCTCGCGCTGGCGGCGGTGGGGTCATTGGTCTATTTGCTGGCGATCTATGAATCGGCCTTGCAACGGGTGACGCGCCCGACCACCATGGAAGTAATCATGGGCGGGCTGCTCATTCTACTGATTTTAGAGGCATCGCGCCGGACAACGGGCTGGGCCTTGCCGATGATTGCCGGCCTCTTTATCGTCTACGCCTATTTTGGCCCCTACATTCCCGAACCCTTTGACCACCGCGGCTATCGCATTGATCGCCTTGTCGGCCAGAACTATTTGACGCTGGAGGGAATTTTTGGCGTCGCGCTCGATGTGGCGGCGACCTTTATTGTTCTCTTTACCATCTATGGCGCGCTGCTGGAATACAGCGGCGCCGGCAAGTTCTTTCTCGATTGGTCGTTTGCTGCACTGGGCCGTTCCAAGAGCGGGTCGGGGCCGGGGCGTACAGTGACGGCGGCGGGTTTTCTGCTTGGCACGGTGTCAGGCAGCGGGGTGGCGACCACAGTGACGCTGGGGGCGCTGGCCTGGCCCATGCTCAAACGGTCAGGCTATGACGCCAACACGGCGGGCGGCATTTTGTCGGCAGCGGGGCTGGGCGCCATTCTGTCACCGCCAACATTGGGCGCGGCGGCCTTTTTAATCGCCGAGTATCTCCAGATTTCCTATCTGGATGTGCTGGTGATGGCGACGCTGCCGACGGTCCTCTATTACCTCTCCTGTCTGCTCATGATCGAAGCGGATTCACGACGGATGCACACGACAGCCGTGACAATCGAAACGCCCTCGTTGTGGGAATTGACGCGCAAGTATGGCTATCACTTCACCTCGCTGATTGCTGTGGCCGTGTTGATGGCAACGGGGATGACCGCCTTTATGGCGGTCTTCTGGTCGATTATCATCGCCTTTGCCCTCAGTTATCTGCGACCGGAGACCCGCTTAACCTCATCCTGGGTTTTGGCGTTGACACTGCTGACCGGTGCGGCGCTCTATGGGCTGGGCTGGCGGCTACCGGTGGCGGCGTTTTGGGCGCTGACGGTGGCAACGGTAGCCGCGGCTGCTTCGCTTCTCTATGCGAAGTTCACTCAACAAACAAGCGATGAGAGCAATTGGCGAATTTTACAAGCAATGGAAACGGGTGGGCGCAGTGTCGTTTCCATCGCGGCGACGACGGCTTGCGCCGGCATTATCGTCTCGGTGGTCACGCTGACGGGGTTGGGACTGAAAATCTCCGGGCTGATCGTGAACCTGGGCGCCGGCAGCCTCTTTCTGACGGTGGTCTACGCTGCGCTGGCTATCTGGGTGCTGGGGCTGGCCGTGCCGGTGACGGCTTCCTACATCATCGCCGCCGTGATGGTGATCCCAGCCTTGGTGCAGGTAGGGGTGCCAGAGATGGCGGCCCACATGTTTGTCTTCTACTATGCCGTTTTGGCTGATGTCTCACCGCCGACGGCGCTCTCACCCTTTGCTGCGGCGGCCATCACCGGCGGTCGCCCCTACCCAACGATGATGCTGGCGTGGAAATATTGCCTGCCGGCCTTTTTGGTGCCCTTTATGTTTACCCTCAGCCCAGAAGGATTGGGCCTGCTGCTGATCGGTGAACCGGCGATGATTGCCCTGACCTTTTTTACGGCTTGTGTCGCTGTGGGTGGTTTTGCCATTGCCTTTGGCGGCTGGATCTTCCAACAAGCCAATCCCGTTGAACGAGTGCTGGGCGGTGTGGCAGGGATCTGTCTGCTCTATGCGAACTTTTGGGTGGATGTCACCGGTTTTGTCCTGCTGACGCTGGCGATTGGGGTGCACTGGCTGCGGGTGCGGCGGGCATTTTAGGGAGAGAGATGGAGATGGCGAGATGAACGTCTATCATCTCGCCATCTCCGCCACCCTGTACTTGAAGATGACGGAAGGCATCGCATTGCAAAGTAACGAGGGCGGAAATTTTGCCGCTATTTTGCCATTACGACTAAGGGCAGATACAACGCCTTTGCCGGTTCCCCCGTAGGATTGGGAATGGTTGCCAACCCGCTGTGAATGGCTCCCACCAACTCGCCATCCGCTGTGTCACCATCGAGCGACCAGATCATGACGCCGCCCAGTTGTTGTTGCTTGACATAGCTCATTTTGGCGGCAATGGTGGTGGGATCATCATAGCTCCAGAAGGTGGCGCCATTATATTTCCAGACGGCGGCAGCGGCCTCATCACGGTAAACGGGGTAAGCGAGCGTTTTGATCACTTTGTAGTCATCGATGCCGCTTTCCCAAGCGCCGGGGGCGCCACCGGTGGCGCTCTGCCAGAGACCATTGTTGGTGTTACCAACGCCAGTCCAGCCACGGCCATAGAAAGGAATGCCCAGGACAATCTTCGCCGCCGGCACACCAGCCTGACGATAGCCCAGTACTGAATTCGCTGCGGCATAGGTGCTGACCGGGTGGCTATAGGGCGCGCCGGGTGAAGTATACAAGGGGGCAGCAAAACCGGTGATGTTTTCCCAAGCGCCATGAAAGTCGTAGGTCATAATGTTAATGTAGTTGAGGAACAGGTGAATCTGATCCAGTTCCAGCAAGCTATATTTGTCCACACCGGCGCCGGTGGCAATGGTCAACATCAACTTGGGATCAATGGCGTCCAATTGCTTACGGAATTCCTGTAATAGCAGGGTGAAATTGTGCCTATCCTCCGGGCCATAGGGGTTGCCGATCCCAGGGTCGCCAGGGTATTCCCAATCAATATCAATCCCATCAAAGAGACCAGCCGCGGCTCCTTGTCCGCCAGCGTTATCGATGGCTGGCAAATTGCCGCGAATATAGATGTCGAGACAAGAGGCGACCAGCTTCTGCCGTGACGCCGCCGTCTTGGCCGCCTCATGGAAACCGCCCGACCAAGTCCAACCGCCGAGCGAAATGAGCAGTTTGAGGTGAGGATATTGTTGCTTTAGCTTTTTCAGTTGGTTGAAGTTGCCGCGCAGGGGTTGATCCCACAGATCGGCCTGACCATCGACGCTTTCCACCGCGGTATAGCTCTTCTGGTAATCAGCGTAGGCATCCATGACGCCGGCCTGCGTGGTCATGATACATTCGCCGTTGACAATGTTGCCAAAAGCATAATTGATCGTCGTGATCTTGCTGGCTGCTCCACTGGTTACCATGTTTTTGACATGATAATTGCGGCCATAGATGCCCCATTGGGTAAAGTAGGCAACCACCTGCTTGCCACCACCGCCCGGCGCCGGTGTAGTAGAGGGCGTTGGGGTTGGGGTTGTGCCGGTGCTTGTTGGCGATGGCGTTACCGCCGGGGTTGGTACAGCGCCGCCAGTGGTGCAGACCAGACCATTGAGCAGGAAGGTGGCCGGCTGCGGGTTGGCCCCCTGGAAGGTGGCGGCAAAGCCAATCGTAGTCGTGCCGCCATGCGCCGCCAGCGCACCATTCCAGCTTTCATTGGTCACAATCACCCCCGATCCGCTCTGATTCACCTTGCCGTTCCACAGGCTCGTGATCGCCTGATTGCCGGGAAAGCTCCAGGTAAGCGTCCACCCATTCAGTGCGTTGTGGCCCTGGTTGGTGATGATGAGATCGGCATTAAAGCCATTGCTCCAGGCGCTGGTGATGGTGTAATCGACGCGACAGCTTGCTGTGGTCGTCGGTGGCGTTGGTGTCGTGACAGGGGTTGGCGTGGCGGTGGCCGGTGTGCCGGTGGGGGTGGCGTTGCCAGTGGTGAACTCGACATCCATACAGGAGTAAAAGGCTTCGGCGCTATCGTCACGCTGCCAGATGTTGTAGATGATATGTTTGCCGGTTTTGCCTTTGGGCAGGGGACAACTCATCCGGTAGCGGCCATCGGCTAGGGTAACGCTGGTGATCTGGCAAAAGGGCGCGGCTTCCAGATCCGACCATTTCAGCGGCTGGGTCGGGTCATAGCCATCTTTGGTGACATAAAAGTCGAAATATTTGGTGGAGTGGGGTGCCGTGGCGCGGAAGACAAATTCGTAGTTACCGTTGGCGTCCGGGGCTATCGCCTGTGCGCGCCAATCAGCGCGGGCCAGATCCAGCCCTTGGTGGCTTTCTTTGCCGGCGCTGCACAACTTACCATCAGGGATCAAGGTGCGGTGTTGATCGGCGGCCAGGAGGTTCACGCCTGTCCAGTCATAAAATTGTTGTGTCCCACCGGCCGCAACCGCCGCCTGACACGCCGCTGATTGGGGATTTTCCGGTCCCTCTTGATAGCATTGATAGACACGACTGACCGGATCTTCCATTGATCCATGCGCCCAGGCGCCTTCTATACCGACAAAGAGAACAACAAAAGATAAAAATAAGCCAAAAAGCAATGGGCGCGCCGTATTTTTGTTCATCTGCTTTCTTTTCCTCTCCACCATTCACTCTTTTTGCAAGCAGGGCACTTTATTCTTAATGACGGCGCGACGGCGACTGCTTGTCCCACGGGTGTTACTTTGGGCAAAACTGGTATTGGGATTGTAGGGCGCTTTTCATTATGGGGCTGGACGAAGAACAGGCAAGGGGCAAACGTTTGGTTGCTTGTCAACATACGACTGAGTTGCGTACGTAAGCTGCTGTGCCTACCACCGATCACGCCATTTGTGCAACGCTGCGAGACAGGGTAAACTTTTAGTAAGAATCGATCCAAAAATTCGGTTGTGCCCAGCGGGAACCGAGAATTTTCGGATGAACAGTACGTAGCGGTTCTCAGCTCCCACGCTTTTTTGGAGACCATGATGGTCACATTCACACAGCTTTTACAGAATCAGTATGGGTTGCCTATGATGACCAATGCGCTGCTGGCGCTGTTGGCAAGCGTCACCCTGAGCTATTGGTTGTTGCTCTGGTTTCGCCCTGGTCCCAGTCTGCCCAAAATCGGCTCGCGCATTGCCTTTCTCTGGGTAGTGTTGATCGTCTATTTGCTGGCAATTCTCTACAGCCCCAAAATTCTCATCCTGTACATCTGGTTTATCGCCTTTCTTGCGTTGAAAGAATTCTTCTCCATGACCCCCACCCGGCGCGCCGACCGGCGGGTTCTCTTCTGGGCCTATCTGTCACTGCCCATTCAATTTATCTTGATTCTCCTTGAACGACGCACCGCCTTTATTCTCTATACGCCGATCCATGTCTTTTTGATCCTGCCCATGGTGATGGTCATGGTTGGCGACCCGCGGGGATTCTTACGGGCATGGAGTACCATTGGCTGGGGGATTATCACCACTGTCTACAGTTTGGGCCATTTAGCCTATCTCTTGGTCTTGCCGGCGGATACACTCCCGCCAACCACCGGCGCGGGGCTGTTTATTTTTCTTGTCGGTCTGGCACAACTGGGCTATTTTGCCCAATTTCTTTTTGGCCGACTTTTTCCTGATCCGCGCCTGAGTTTAAAAGTCAGCCAGACACGCAACTGGGCTAGCCTGGCTGGTAGTGTTGTGGTTACAGCAGTGGTAGCCTGGTTGGCGGCGCCCCTTATCACTCCTTTTACGCCAGTGCAAGCGTTGCTCATGGGCGCTATTATTGCGGCGAGTTCCTTTGTCGGCTATATCGTCCTTTCTGCGATCAAGATGGATCTCCAAATTAAAGACCGCGGCACGATGACTCCCGGTCATGGCGGCATCCTCAACCGGATCGACAACTTGATCTACACCGCGCCGCTCTTTTTCTATCTCGTACTGGCGTGGCATTATCAATAGTCCGTAGTCCACAGTCCAGAGTCTACAGTTCAACTGACGATTCGACTTTTGACCCCAGACTGAGGACTATTGACTGTGGACTACAGACTCTGGACTACGGACTCTGGACTACGGACTCTGGACTACGGACTCTGGACTACGGACTCTGGACTACGGACTACGGACTGAGGTTAGCTTATGCGTTGGTTACAAGCACTCTTCTTTTTGTTGATTGTACGGCCCTTGGTGGCGGTGGTGCTGGGGGTGAAGATTCGCTCTGAGGAACGCTTGCCCATGGACGGGCCGGCCATTATTGCGGCCAACCACAACAGCCATCTGGATACGCTCACCTTGATGTCGCTTTGGCCGTTGTCCAGAGTCTTTCAAGTGCGACCGGTGGCGGCGGCAGATTATTTTCTGACCAATGCCAAGTTGGCCTGGTTTAGCTTGAACATCATGCACATCATCCCCATTGACCGCAACCGCAAGGACAGGGAGAGCGATCCACTGGCCGAACCGTCTGACATGTTAGCACAAAACCAGATTGTCCTGCTCTTCCCAGAAGGCTCGCGCGGAGAGCCGGAGCGCTTGAGCCGTTTTAAGAGCGGCGTTGCGCGGTTGCTAGAACGGCATCCGGAGACGCCGCTGATTCCAGTCTTTATGCACGGGCTGGGTAAAGCGTTGCCACGGGGTGATTTTTTGCTGGTGCCCTTCTTTGTCGATGTGGTGATCGGCGAGCCGATCTACTGGCGCGGTTCGGTGAATGAGACAATGCAAGCGTATGAACGCGCCATGCAAGCGTTGGCCCAACAAGTCGAGATGCCGGCATGGGAATGAAATACTATGAATCTACAAAACAAAACGGCCTGGATTACAGGCGCTTCATCGGGGATTGGCGAGGCGCTGGCCTATGCGTTGAGTGCGCAGGGGGTGCGGCTGATCCTCTCGGCGCGGCGATTGGAAGAATTGGAACGTGTGCGCCGTCACTGTACGAATCCTGCTACCCATATCACCCTGCCGCTGGATCTGGCCGCCTTTGACGCTGAGGCAGTGACACAACAGGCGTTGGCGGAAGTTGGCGCCATTGATTTGCTAATTCACTCCGGCGGCGTCAGCCAACGTTCGACGGTGGCCGAGACCAGCATGACTGTGCAGCGCCGGATCATGGAGATCAACTACTTTGGCGCCGTTGCCCTCACCCATGCGCTGTTACCCGGCATGATTGCCCGCCACAGCGGTCACATCGTGGTCATCAGCAGCCTCTCCGGCAAGATCAGTACACCACGGCGGTCGGCCTATGCCGCTTCCAAACATGCGTTGCATGGTTTTTTTGATGCCTTGCGCGCTGAAGTCTATCAGGATGGGCTGCGCGTGACAATTGTTTGCCCTGGCTACACGAAGACAAATCTATCACTCCATGCCCTCACAGGCGAAGGCGGCGCGCATGGGCAGATGGACCCCACGCAAGCCAAAGGCATGACGCCGGAAACCTTGGCAACGCGTATTTGTCAGGCCATCGAACGGGATGAAGAAGAGGTGCTGGTCGGCGGTAAAGAAGTGTTGGCGGTCTACTTGAAACGCTTGTGGCCCGGCCTCTATAATCGGATGATCCGACGCACGAAAATTACGTAGGGTGTTACGTGATTTGTGGCCTTCGACAGGCGCAGGCTGCGAATCACGTAACACCCTACTATTAGAAAGGAATGTTCATGTCTACCTACCCTTGGACAGCCCATTATGAGGAGGGCGTGCCGGCAACCGTTGCGATTCCGTCTACGCCGTTGAGCCAGATCCTTAGCGATGCAGCGCGCAAATATGCTAATAAAACCGCTGTCCATTTGTTACTGAAGTATCTTCCCCTGGGGCTGGCGATCCGATCGAAGATGAGCTATCAACAGGTGGATGAAGCCAGTGATCGCTTTGCGGCAGGTCTGCAAAAATTGGGCGTGGGTAAGGGGGATCGGGTGGCGATTATGTTGCCCAATCTGCCTCAAAGTGTGGTAGCCTTTTTCGGCATTCTCAAATTGGGCGCCATTGTCGTCAATACCAACCCGATCTATACACCGCGCGAATTGGAACACCAGTTGCATGACAGCGGCGCCGAGACAATTATTCTGCTCAGTGGGTTTGTCGAGCGCTTGCAACAAATCCGCGCCAAAACGACCGTCAAGCATGTCATTGTCACCGATATCCCTGACACCCTGCGCTGGCCTTTCAAGGGTTTGGTCGAAAAACAGGTGCGCGCCAGTGGTATGATGAAAGCGACACCGACCACGCCGGATTTTCATCGCTACACGGATCTGGTCAATAGCACCGGTTCGATTGCACAGGTCACGGCCCAACCGGACGATGTCGCCCTTTTTCAATACACCGGCGGCACCACTGGCCTGGCCAAAGCCGCCATGTTGACCAACCGCAATCTGGTTAGCAATGTGACCCAAGTCAATGCCTGGTTTGCCAAAGCCCAGCATGGGCGCGAAAAGGTGCTGGCGGCCATCCCCTTCTTCCATGTCTATGGCATGACCGTCGCCATGCTCTATGCCCTCGTCAGTGGCGCCGAGATGATTATTGTCCCTGATCCGCGCAACACCGAGCATGTGTTGCAGATCATCGACCGCGAGAAAGTGTCGATCTACCCCGGCATCCCGGCGATGTATGTGGGCATTAACAACCACCCGAAAGTGAAGCAATACAATTTGCGCAGCATCAAAGCTTGTCTGAGCGGCGCAGCGGCGTTGCCGGTGGAGGTAGCGAACCAGTTTGAAGCGATCACTGGCGGGCGGTTGGTCGAAGGCTTCGGCATGACCGAGTGTTCGCCGGTCGTTTGCGCCAACCCCATCTTTGGCGAACGTAAAATCGGCTCGATTGGCTTGCCGGTGCCCAACACCGAAGTGGCGGTCGTCGCCTTAACGCCTGATGCCGAGGGCAACTATGCCTTCCTGGCCCAAGGGGAAGAAGGGGAACTGGTGGTGCGCGGCCCACAGGTGATGAAAGGCTACTGGAATCGCCCCGACGAAACGGCCAAGGACATCGATGCCAACGGCTGGCTTCACACGGGCGACATCGGCAGGATGGATGAAGAGGGCTATTTCTACATTGTGGATCGCAAGAAAGACCTGATCATCGCCAGCGGTTATAACATTGTGCCACGCGAGGTGGAAGAAGTTCTCTATATGTACGAAAAGGTGATGGAAGCCACGGTCGCCGGGGTGCCCGATGTTAAGCGGGGCGAGTCGGTGAAAGCGTTCGTTGTGCTGAAAAAAGGGCAACAGGCGGATGCCGACGAGATTCGCGCCTTCTGCAAACAGCACCTAGCCGCCTACAAAGTGCCAAGCTTTGTTGAATTTCGCGATGAGTTGCCCAAGAGTCAGGCTGGCAAGATTTTGCGGCGCGTCTTGGTAGAAGAGGAAAAGAAGAAACAAACCCAGGTGAACGCATGAACTTGCCTACCGTTGGTGATGCATTACCCAAACGCAAGCTCCCCCTCTTCCAAGCCCTGGCCCGCTTTGCCCTGGCCCGTTTCGGTTGGCGGACGGAAGGCGAAATTCCAAACCTGGCGCAATTTGTGGCGGTGGGCGCTCCCCATGCTTCGTCCTGGGATTTTTTTCTGGGCATGATGCTGATCATCGGTCTGGGCGTGCGGGTCAGTTGGATGGGCAAAGCTTCGCTCTTCCGCTGGCCGTTGGGGGGCATCATGCGCTGGTTAGGTGGCATTGCCATTGACCGTACCAGCCGCCACAATGTTGTCGAACAGACGATTCAGCACTTTGCCACCCATCCGCAATTGATCGTCGGCTTGATGCCCGAAGGCACACGCAAACGGGCCGGCATCCCCGTGAAAGAGTGGAAGACCGGTTTCTACTACATTGCCAAAGGCGCCCGTGTGCCGATTCTCCCGATCTACATCGACAATCCGGGCAAACGAGTCATCTTTGGCCCCTTGCTGACCCCTACCGGGGATCTCGAAGCCGACCTAGCAACGTTACAGCAATTTTATCACACTGCTCATGTTTAAGGTGATGGGGTGGTTCGGTGGTTCGGTGGTTTCGACAGGCTCAATCACCGAACCACCGAACCACCCCATCACCCCATCACCCAATCACCCAACCATCATGACCTCAGCCAATCGCGTTCAAGAGTGGAACCAATCACTTGCCGTCGGGCAACAGGCTGTCCAAGCCGTCACGGCCTTTCTGCAAAGCCCGGTCGTCAAAAGCGCCTGGTTTGCCACCCAGCTTGTCCACAGCGTCGAAGATGACCCGCGCTATCAACCGCTGGGCATCGACCTGCTTTGGGTGGTCCCCGAACGCAGCTTCCTGCGCAGCATGACGGTCGAGGTCAAAGGCGACCGCTATGACCAGACCGGTAACTTTTTCTTTGAAACGGTGAGCAACCTGCAATATAGCACAGGCGGTGGCTTTGTCATCACGCGCGCCGAGTGGCTCTTCTATTACTTTATCAACAGCGGCAAGCTCTACTGTCTGCCCATGGAGGTTGTCAAGCCCTGGTTTATTGAAAACATGAAGCGCTTCCGCGAACGCATCGCCCAGAGTCAACGCGACGGTAGTCACTGGCGCACCGCCGGTCGTCTCGTGCCGATTGCCACCGCCTTGCGTGAAGTGCCGGCCATCAAGGCGTTTCAGCAGCAAGGTGGCGAATGGGCGATAATGAAGGCGCGGTGATGGGCGGATCGAGGGTTGAAACCCTCGGCTACCGGCAGTCGTCGCTACGCGACTGGGTAGGAGCAGGAAAGAAGATTGGGCATGAATGGCGCTTGGGGGAAATGGTTTCTCTGTGTACAATAGCAGGCTATGACCACACCACTCTTAGAAATTCGCAATCTCTATTTGCATTATGCCGACCGCAAGGGTGCGGTGCGGGCCGTTGATGGTATTTCGTTGACGCTGACGGGCAAAGGCGAAGCGATTGGCGTTGTCGGCGAGTCGGGCAGCGGCAAGTCGAGTCTGGCAGCGGCGTTGATGCGACTGTTGCCGACCAATGTGGCGCGCTATGAGGGCGAGATCTATTTACAAGGGACGGAACTTTTCCGGCTGTCCGACCACCAATTTCGCCGGGAGGTGCGTTGGCAGCAGATTGCCTGGGTGCCACAGGGCGCGCTTAATGGCTTTAATCCCGTGGTGCGCGTGGGCGAACAGATCATCGAACCGGCGGTGGTCAATGGCACGATGAGCCATCGCGCCGCCCGTGAACGAGCCGAAGAGTTGCTCACGCTAGTTGGTTTGCCGGCGGAGGTCTACACCCGTTACGCCCATGAGTTAAGCGGCGGCATGAAGCAACGCGCGATGATCGCCGCCGCGCTGATTCTCCAGCCGCCCCTGATCATCATGGATGAACCCACCTCGGCGCTCGATGTGAGTGTGCAGGCGCAAATCATGAACTTGCTCAAGCGACTCAAGCGTGACTTGGGCTTGTCGATCATCTTTATTACCCATGATATTGCCCTGGCCAGCGATGTCTGCGACCGGCTGGCGGTGGTCTATGCCGGTGAATTGGTGGAACAGGGCAGCGCCGAACAGATGCTGTTGGCGCCCACTCATCCCTATAGCCAGAAGTTGCTCGCCAGCATTCCGCGCCTGCATGATACCCACATGCCCGACTTCATCCCCGGCGCGCCGCCGGATCTGCGGACGCCGCCCAGCGGCTGTCGCTTCCATCTGCGTTGTCCGCACGTTTTTGATCGCTGTAAGACAACAGCGCCATCACTCTTTACGCCGGAGCCAGGCCGACAGTCGCGCTGTTGGTTGGTGGAGCAAGCAACACTACAGCGGATTTAGGATGCAGCGGATTTGTCACGGGGCTGAACGAGGAGTCGGTCGCATCAACCAGGTGATCGACCGGGACGTAAATCCGTTGCTACCCAAATCCGCTGTAGTGTTTGACAGCCAATTCTTTACCCGAAAGGAACTCCCCATGTCCACCTATTTTGACCACGGTTATGCCCTATTGATCGGTGTTGATGAGAATGCCGTTGCCAGATTTGCTCTGCCTGCCGTCAACAAAGACATTGCGGCGCTTGCTGCTGTCTTGACCAGCCCAGAGCGCTGCGCCTATCGCACTGAACATGTCAAGCAGATTACCGGCAAAGCAGCTACACATGATGGCATTATTGCAGGCTTATTTTGGCTACACGAAAAATTATCCGCTGATAAGAGCGGCAATGCGACGGTCGTGATTTACTACAGCGGGCATGGTTGGCGCACCAGCAATGATGCCAATGCGGTGTTTTACCTGATTCCCTATGATGCCAAAGAGTTTGGGCTGGCCGCCTCAGCGTTGCGCGCCGATGCCTTTGCCGATACGATCCGCGAGGTACAGCCCAAGCGGCTGTTGGTGGCGCTGGACTGCTGTCACGCCGCGGGGATGGGGGTGAAGGAAGTGACGCCATTGATCAAGGGTTACACTCCCGCCGCCGCGCCGCGCCAGATCTTGAGCGACGGCAAGGGGGTAACGCCGGCCACCATTGGCGCCAAAGGGATAGAGACATTGGAAAACGGCGCCGGGCGCGCCATCCTCAGCTCGTCTCAGGGTGATCAACCCTCTTACCTGCGCAGAGATGGCGCCATGAGCATCTTCACCTATCACCTGATCGAAGCGCTCACCGGCCATGCCCAGCCAGCCCAGGGCGCGACCGATGTCTTGGTCTCGGATATTGTCAGCCATGTTTACCGTCGCGTGCCAGCCAGCGCCCAAACCGATTGGCAGGCCGCGCAGACGCCTGATTACCTCATCAGCGGCAACTTTCCCGTTGCCCGGCTGCTGGGTGGCAAAGGGCTGGCCAAAGGGGCAACCGCCCCCGATCCGTTGCATGATCTTCCCGCCGAGCCTACACCCTGGACAACCACCACGATCAACACTGGTGGCGGCGCCTACATCCGCGGCAACGTGCGGGTGGACAAAGGCGACTTTGTCGGTCGCGACCAGATCACCTACGGCGACGCTGTGCGCGGCGACAAGATCACCATTGGCAACATGACCGGCAATACCGGCGTCGCCATTGGCTCCCATACCCGCAACACCACGGCCACAACCAGCGGCGGCAGCCAGATCGATCAACACTTTGCCGCGCTCATCGCCCTTGCGCAGGTCGCGCCACCGACCCAACGCACTGCCGTCTTGGCTGTCGTCCAAGTCATCCAAAGCGAAGCCCAACAGGGCGCCCAGGCCAACGATCAACGTCTGGCCCGCCAAATCGAACAACTCGCCGCCCTGCTGCCTGGCGCGGCACCGATTCTCACCCTCACCTTCAACCAACCGGCCCTCGCCCCCGCCATCGGGCCAGTCACCCGGTATGTGCTGGGCAAGTTGACTGAATAACCCAGATAGAGCGTGCGTGGCACTGACCAAGCGCGTTTCTGCGATCCTACCAGTCACTGGTCAGTGCCACCACGCCCCCTGCCGCCCCCCGCTGCCGTACCCGCTCTGTGCGAGTCCGTGACTCGCCCTGGCCCCCGCTCCCGACCCGCTCCCCGCGAGTCCGTGACTCGCCCCGACTCCCCACCACCCCAACCCACTCCCCGCTCCCGGCGCGCCTAAAAGGCAACCGGTGACTCGCCCCCACATTATCAATCACAACCAACAAGAAGGATCCCGATGCAAACTTATTGCAACCTCTACCCCACCATCACCGCCTTTGCCAACCTCCACACCGCCTTTCGCAAAGCGCGCAAAGGCAAACGGGACCGCGCCGAAATCGCCGCCTTTGAAGTTGACCTGGAAGCCAACCTCTTCCAACTCCAGACCGACTTACAAACGCGCAGCTACCGCCCCGGCCCCTACCGCAATTTCTACATCCGCGAACGTAAACTGCGGCTGATCAGCGCTGCGCCCTTTTGCGATCGCGTCGTCCACCACGCCCTCTGCGCCGTGATCAACCCCATTTGGGAGCGCCGTTTCATCCACGACACCTACGCCAACCGGCCCGGCAAAGGGACGCACAAAGCGCTCGACCGCGCCCAGCACTTTGCCCGCGGCCACCCCTATGTCCTGCAGTGCGATGTTCACCAATTCTTCCCCGCCATCGATCACGCCATTCTCTATGAAAAGCTGGCGCACCGGATTCGCGACGCCGACACCCTCTGGCTCATTGAGCAGATCCTGGCCGGCGGCGCCGGCATTCTCACCCCCATGTATACCATGGAATATTTCCCCGGCGATGATCTCTTTGCGGTGTTGCGGCCACGCGGCCTGCCCGTAGGCAACCTCACCTCACAGAGTTGGGCCAACATCTACCTCGATTCGCTCGATCAGTTTGTCAAGCGGGAATTGAAGTGTCGCGCCTATGTCCGCTATGCCGATGACTTTCTGCTCTTTCATCACGACAAAGCGCAGTTGCACGCCTGGAAAGAAGCCGTGCAGGATCACCTGGCCGGCCTACGTCTCTGTCTCAACTGGCGACGGTCAGTGGTCTACCCGACCCGCACCGGCATTCCCTTTCTGGGCTTTCGCCTCTTTCCCACCCATCGCCGGCTGCGCAGTGACAATGTACGGCTGGCGCGCCAACGGTTGCAGCGCTACCGCAAAGCCTACCAGGCCGGCCGGATGAGCGCAGCCCAATTTCGTCAGGCCCTCGTCGCCTGGATCGCCCACGCCAGCCACGGCGACACCTATCAGTTGCGCCGTCGCTTGTTAAAGGAGATTGTCTTATCATAACAGTTCCGCTCATAGCCACACCAGGGTTCCCGGTGACTGGCTACGAGCGGCAGAGGAAATTGTCTTATGACCACCCAACCGATGAACGAAGCACCGGTCTTTGCCCGGCTCTATGATTTCACCACCTGGCTGATCCCCTGTGTCGAAAAGTTTCCGCGCGCCCAACGCTTTCTGCTGGGTAGCCGGCTGTTGGATAGCGCCTTTCTCTGCCACAGCCAGTTGATCCGCGCCCGCAAAGTGACCGGCCCCGCCCGTGCCGAAACGTTGCTCCAAGCCGATGTGACGCTGGATACGCTGCGTCTCCAACTACGGCTGGCCCATGAGTTGCGCTGTTTGAACACCAAGCAATATGAGCAGGGCGCCAATCTGCTCAACCAGGTGGGCAAGTTGCTGGGCGCCTGGCGCAAAGGGTAAGCTATGCCTATACCCGCTCTCAGCGAGTCCGTGACTCGCCATGAGCGGGGGCGGGTTAAGGAAGTAGGGCGAGTCACGGACTCGCCTAGAGCGGGATTGGCCCTGCAAAAAATTTGGCGACGCCCCTTCGGGGCGGGGCGGGTCACGCCGCGCAGGCTGATCTGGGTCAGGGGACAGGGGACAAAGGACAGCGGACAACGGCTACGAAGGAGGGAGCCTGGCGAGGCGATATCCGACGTTGTTGAGCCCGTTCCAGGGATAGCCCCAGCTGCGGTACGCACAACGCACCATTTGTTGACTAGAGTCCCATGCGCCGCCACGGTTTATGCGAAGCCCTGTAACGTCCGCCGCGTCGCGCCCAGTGTTTGGCTGGTAAGGGTAGTCGCTATTCAGCGAAACGGTCCACTCCCAGACATTACCGCTCAGGTCAAAGAGGCCATCGGGTGTAGCGCCGTGGGGGTAGGCACCGACAGGCGTGGTGCGCATAACTCGCTCTTCCAGGCTATTGCACTTGGTTGCATCCCAGAAATTACCCCACGGGTAGAGCCGCCGGCCCCGCCGCGCTGCCCACTCCCATTCGGCTTCGCTGGGCAGCCGGTAGGGGTCGCCGGTCAGGGTTGCCAGCCAGGCAGCGTAGGCCATCGCCTCGTACCAGCAGACGCCGACAACGGGCTGACTGGGGTTGTTAAAGGCGTCATCTTGCCAGTAGCGTGGTTCACGATAGGTTTGACCAGTTGGATACCATTCACGAAACTGAGCTAATGCCCGTTCTTCCGGCCACGTAATCAGAGCGCGCCATCCCTCTGCCTCGCGTTCGGTCATCCACCCCTTTTTCACCGATTCATCGATCTCCGCCGGATTCTTTTTGCGGCGTTGCCAAGTTCGCACCCACCAATCAATCGGATCTTCTTCCCCCGGCACTGGTTCGCCCCGCAACCAATATTGGCCGCCGGTCGTCCAGTAGCGCTCCTCTTCATAGCCGCCGGCGGCCATAAAGCAAGCATATTCGGCATTAGTCACGGGGTAGCGCCCCAGGGCATAGGCGGCCAGGTTGACGGTGTGGCGTGGCTTTTCATCGCGGTTCGCCTGACGGTCCCACCAGCCGCTGCCAATGGTGGCGGTGGCGGTTGGAATGTTGACCATCGGTGGCAGGATCACCTGGACGCCCTTGATGGTCTCGACCGGGAAGCGCGGATCGCCCAACTTGCCCAGCAACAACCCGGCCTCGATCCGGCTGCGCAGGTGGATGGCGACGTTGCCCAGGCGGGCTAACAAGGCTTGTTGAGCGCCATGCCTAACCCCTCCCCCGCCCTCCCCAGTTTGGGGAGGGAGCCGTGAACTCGTCGGCGGGACCACTCCTCCTCCCCCAAGCTGGGGGAGGCTGGGAGGGGGTTCCACCAGCAGCGCAGCGCCAATGGCTCCTCCCCCAAACTGGGGGAGGTTGGGAGGGGGTTCCACCAGCAACGCAGCGCCAATGGCTCCTCCCCCAAGCTGGGGGAGGCTGGGAGGGGGTCCACCTTGCGCCAACAGACACCGCGCTGCCAGCGCCGGGTTGACCGGCAACACCGTCTCGATCAAGGCCGGGTAGAGACCAGCGGCCAGGATCGTCGTCTGTTCCCAGCCGCTGGTGGGCGGGCCGGGCAGCGGGTCCCATTGGCCTCGTTCTGCCGGCGGCATGGCGCGCACAGTGCTGGGGACGCGCCATTTGTCGCTGAGATCCGCACCCTGTTGGTGGTGGCGCAAGAGGGCTTCGGCGGCAAAATATTCCTGGAGCAGATGGTGAGCAAATTTGAAGCCGCCGCTGGGCGTTTCGCTCAGGAGGGTGGCGGCGCAGCCCAGGCGTAAAAGGGTTGCCGCCGGGGTGGGGAGGGGTGGGCCTTTGGGCAGCGTCACCGTGGCCGGCAGCGTGTTGATCGCCCAATCGCGGCTCACTTCGGTGCCTTCCCCCAGCGCTTGCATGGCAAAGGCCAATTCGCCCAGCAGCCAATGTTGCGCCGCCGGTTCGATCCAGTCGGCGTGGCGTCTTTCCGCTTCCCGTTGGAGCAGGCGCAGGGCAAATTGCTCAAAGAGGCGGGCGCGTTGGGTCGGCAACGCCCCGTCGGCGCTATAGACTTCGACGATCATGAGCAGGTAGTAGGGAATGGCGGCCAGCGGCAGGAGGGCGGCGTGGTCGTTTTGCAGCGTTTGCCAGAGTGCTGCCCCGTGCGCCTCGTCCAGGTAGCGGCGACAGAAGTCGGCAATCTGCGCCGGGGTGAGCAGGTCAATCTCCACCTGTTGCACGGCCAACTCGCCATAATAATCCTGGCTGCGACAGGTAAAGAGCAGCCGGTTGCCGGCGGGCAGGTCGCGGGCAAAGTCGCGCCAGTCGGCCATGCGCTCGGCGTAGCGGTCGCGCCGCGCCTCGTTGAGGGCGTCACAGAGCAGACAGAGTTCGCCCCGCTGGAGCGCCTGGGTCAACTCAGCGGCGGCATCGCGATGGGCGCCGGGCAAAGCCGCTTGCCAGGCGCGGGTCAAAAAGGCGAGCGGGCTTTCGTCAGGCAGTTGCGCTGCCAGCCGCACGAAAAAGGGCAGGCGCGCCGGTTTGGCCGCGGCGCCTGGCTGCTGACTTTGCAGCCGTTGCAGGGCAAGATCAAGCAGCAGGCGCTGTAAGACCGTCGTCTTGCCCGCACCCGGTTGGGCCAGGAGAACGGCGCTGGCATGGCGTTCCAGGGCATCGCGAATGTCAGGCAGGTGGATGCGCTCAATCTGCCGTTGCGGGCCGTCGCCGCGCACCAGAATCTCGCTAAAGCGCGGGTCAAGTTGGGGCGCGGGGCGATAGCCGCCGGAGAGGGGCGTATAACGCCGTTGCCATTGCTGGTAGGTCGGGTCGATGCAGAGGCGGGTCAGGTAGTGTAGTTCCCGTTCGCCGCGGTCGCGCTGGCTGTTGGTAAGCAAATATTGGCCCAGGGCTTCGGCTTGCGCCGCGGTCACCGTCAGGCTTTGCCCCTGCGCGGTGACAACGCCATCGGCCACGCGGCCATCGGCGCTGCGCAAGAGGGGCAAGAGTTCACTGAATAGCGTCTGTAATTCAGCGCCGCTAAAATGCACTTCCAGGTGGTTGTAATCGCGCCCGATAAAATGCCCATCACGCAGGTTGACATTGCCACCGATGGTGGTTGACAATTGGGCCGGGGGCTGGGCCGGAGGTTGGGTTGGGGGCTGGGGGGAGTCGCGCATGTGATCTTCCTATCGTATCGACTTGCTGCTCGTAGCCACACCCCCGAAGGGGTCCCGGTGACTGGCATCCCTTAACGCCAGTCACGGACTGGCTACGAGCGGTGGGATCGTGTTGCCGGCTTGTCTTTTTACCAAAGCAGCCCGTCCGCCGGTGGTCGCCCTGCGGTTACTAAAAGACGAACGGGCCTAGCTTCTTTGGCCTGGTGGCCTACGCAACCAGACCGGGACAGCGTCCTGGACCTCTCTTCGTTTGATCGCGGTCGGCGGGCCGTAGCGCGCCGACATTTCTGACCTGGCGTCGCTGCTGGACAACATTAACCATTATTCATTGTCCATTATCTATTGACAGAGGTGCTGGCGAGGCGATACCCGACGTTGTTGTTCCTGTTCCTGGGATTGTTCCTGTTGCGGTACGCACAACGCACCTGATGGTCGCCGCCCATGTCCATTATACCGAAGCCCGAACAATTTCACCAACTCCACCAATCCCTCACGACCCGCTCCCCGCGAGTCCGTGACTCGCCCCAATCCCGCTCCCCGCGAGTCCATGACTCGCCCTGGTTTCCTCTAGCCAGTGTTCATCTTGATAGGATCTACATCCCAATCACTTACGATTTACTTAATATTTTACAATTTCGTCCTAATAGGCTACACTCTGTGATACTGTTAGTCTGGTAACGGAACTAGCAAACACAAACAAACTGCATATTTGCGGGGTGAGTAAGGCGAGTCACGGACTCGCGGGGAGCCGGTTACGCTGAGCGTTGGTAACTTCGGCCAAGCAGGACGAGTCACGGACTCGCGGGGAGCCGGTGGGATGAGATTGAGGAAACGCGCCGCGGACTCACCCAGCGCAGGCAAGTAAGAACAAAATCAAAAGCTCTCGATCGAAAGGAAAAGCGTTATGGCCTCCGCTACGTGGCCTGTCCATATTGACCCCACACATCTTTACTTTTTTACGACCAGCGCCATCAAACGGGTACATCTGTTCCAGCGGGATGTGATCAAGCGGATCTTGGTCGATTGTTTGAACAATGGGCGGATTCTGGGGCAGTATGAACTGTATGCATTTGTGATTATGCCGAACCATATCCACTTTATTGTGCGCTGCTGCACAGGACATACGCCGATTACGGTGATTCGTGAGTACAAGAAGGCGACGGCCAATTTGATTATTCGTCACTATGAAGCGGAAGAGAATGCGGCGGTGCTGGCCTTTTTGGCGGAGGCGGCGCCGGATGATCAAGAACATTCCGTGTGGGAGACGGAGTATGAGGCGGCGAATGTCTTCACGCCGGGATTTCTGCGGCAGAAGATGGAGTATATTCATCATAATCCGCTGCAATCACGCTGGCAATTGGCGGATCGGGCTGAGCAGTATATGTGGTCGAGTGCGCGCTATTATTTGGCGAATAAGCGGACGGTGATTCCGATTAGTGATGTGCGGAAGTTGATGTAAGTGTGGGGGAGCAGGGCGAGTCACGGACTCGCTTGGAGCGGTTGGGGCGGCGGGAGCAGGGCGAGTCACGGACTCGCTTAGAGCGGCTGGGGCGGCGGGGGTAGGGCGAGTCACGGACTCGCGCAGAGCGGTTGGGGCAGCGGGGCAGGGCGAGCCACGGACTTGCTGGGAGCAGAACAATCTGCTCCTAGCGAGTCCGTGGCGCGTTATTCGGGCGGCGAGAGGTATTGACCGCTGATGACTTGGCGGTCGCTGCCGGGGATTTGCCAGGCGACGCTGAGGTTGTCTTTTTGGTCGCCTTGTTTGTGAAGGATTTCGAGATAGTAGCGTTGACCGGCTTGCAGGCGGATCACTTCGGATTGCTGCGACGGGTGGCGATCCCATTGTTGGGCGGGCGTCCAGTCGTTGACGCCGGCGATTTGCTTCTTGTTCGCGGGGTTGGCGTCGCTGCTCAACCAGAGTTGACTAGCGTCGTCGCTGGCGATCCAGAAGCGGTAGTCGCCGGTGACGGGCGGGATCACGTAGCCACGAATGCGGGCGCCATAGTCGTTGCCGGCGCCACGGGGGGCGTCGAGGCTGGTGAGCATCTCCTGGCCGTCGGGTTTTTCTTTGAAATCTTTGCTGTTAGTGAGATCGGCCACGCTCTTGCCGCCGATGCCGGTCCACCATTCGCGCAGAATTTTGCCGGCGCCGGCGCCGCTGGGTGCAGCCGGCGCGACCGCTGTTGTCGGGGCAGCCGCAGAGGTTTTGTTGCCGGTTGGGGTTGAACCGGCAGCAGGGGTCGCGGCAACGGTGGCCGGTGGCGGCGCCGGTTCACTGCCGACGCGAATGCGGTAGAGGCTGCCGGTGGTGACCGAGAGAACATACATGGCGCCGTCCGGGCCGCTGCTGATTTGCACAAAACCAGGAATGCCGGTGGCAAAGTCGGTAAAGCTAACAGCATTGGCCGGCGTCACCTGAATGGTGCCTTTGTTAAAATCGCCATAGAAATAGGCATTGCGCATCCAGGCGGGGAAGGCGTTGCCGGTGTAGAAACCGCCACCAATGACCGCGCCCCAGCCATCTTCATGGGGATAGAGGTGGAAGCCATGCGTCACCGGTTGCTGCCCATTGAGCAGGGGCTGACAGACAGGGTCAAAGGCGTTGGGGTTTTTGCCTTCAAAGCAGGGCCAGCCTAAATTGGCGCCGGCGCCGGCACGCGTCAGCTCTTCCCATTTCAGGTTGCCCACATCGCCAATAAAAAGTTCGCCGGTGGTCGGGTGAACGGCAAAGCGCCAGGGGTGCTTCATGCCATAGACATAGACCTTGGAGCGGTTGCTCTGCGGGTTGCCATCGTAGAAGGGGTTATTGGCATAGCCGGCGCCCGTAATCGGGTCGATGCGCAGGATCTTACCGGCGAGGCTGTCGATAGCCTGGGCGCGCAGGCTACCAACGCCATAGTTCAAGCCATCCCCAGTGCCAACATAGAGCGCCCCATCGCGCCCAAAGACCAGATCCGCCACCGGATGCACCTGGCCGTCATTGGGCAGGCAGTCATTAACAAAGCCGCCCTGACCGTTATCACAGGCAAAGGGTTGTTTTTCGGAAAAATTAGGATTGGGAATATAGGTAAAATTGCTGTTGTTCCCCAAGATCACGACGCCACTGCCGGGTTGATGGACATTCAGGTTGGCGGGGTTGGCCGAGATGCGCAGCACACGCGACGCACGGGCGCCATTGGGATCATAGCTTTTGGCTTCGGGCGGGTCATAGACATAACCAAGATAGAGATAGGGGGTGGCGGGGAAGCGGGGATGGGCGGCAATGGCTAACAAGCCCCGCTGCCCCACGGCGTTGACCTCGGCGCGCAGATCGATAAAGGGTTCGCTCTGGAGAACACCATTCTGGACGACGCGCACCACCCCCTCTTTTTCGGTAATGTAGACACGACCATCGGGGCCAAACGCAAAGGCGGTGGGCATCTTTAGCTTGGTGACGACCACTTCGGCCACAAAGCCGTTGGCGACTTTAAAGCCGGGCGACTGCGCATGGAGGGTAGGGGCCAGGGGAAGGAGCGCAGTGACCAGCAGCAACAAGAGCATGAGACGTCGTCCGTTTACCGGCCCGTTGATCGACGACGCAAGGCGTGCTTGATGATTCATTCCAATTCCTTCTTTGACTTTACAGCTCACCCCACCCTAACCCTCCCCTGAGAAGGGAGGGAATGGTTGACGGCACACAATTTCTCCCCTTAACTGGGGAGGCTAGGAGGGGTTTAGCTTGGTAATTACCTTGACTTTACTACAGTTTACGAATCGAGGTAATCATAACAGCCGATGGCGAACTAGGCAACCCACAATCGTCAAACGTATCAGAGCCGTTCAAAAAGCGCCACCGTTTCGACATGATGGGTTTGGGGGAACATGTCAAAAGGTTGAGCATAACACAGACGATAGCCGTTGGTGCAGAGGATCTGCGTATCGCGCGCCAGGGTGGCTGGGTCGCAAGAGACATAAACGATTTTGGGGGCGGCGAAGGTCAACAGGGCTGTTAACGCCGCTGGCGCAACACCGGCACGCGGAGGGTCCAACACAATGGCGTCCCACTGGCATTCCTGAACAGTGGGTTGTGTTAATGCCTCTTCGACGGGCGCAGCCAGTAACGTCACTCGTTCGCGCACACCGGCGCGATCAGCATTGGCCCAGGCATCGGTAATCGCGGCTTCATTTGCTTCAACACCCAGGACAGAAGCGCCGGCCGCGGCCATTGGAATGGTAAAGAGGCCACCGCCGCAATAGAGTTCCAACACTTGTTCATGGCCTTGAAGCATTAATGCCTGTAGCACCGCTGTCACCAACTGGGCGGCAATGGCCGTATTGGCTTGAAAGAAAGCGGCGGGGGCGAAATCATAGGTGTGGGCGCCGATTGGCAAGGGCATGGCGACGCGCACCTGGATTTCCCCGGTGGTAGCAGGCGGGGGATCCACAGCCAACCGCTGTACGGCTTCATTCAGTTCCGGTTCCAAAATGGGACAGGTGGTAATAGCAACCACGTCATGCGAACGGGCGGCCCGATAACCGATAGCGCCGGTGGGCGTGCGGTGCAGACGCGCATGGTTGCGATAGCCGTATGGCTGCGGGCTGGGCAGACAGGGCAAGACAGAGGGATCTGCCACCTTACCAATGCGGACCAAATGCGAACGTACACTTTCGGTTTTCAACCGCACCTGTTCTTCATACGGCAGATGTTGCCACTCACAACCGCCGCAAACGGTGAAATAAGGACAAACCGGCGTGACTCGCTGCGGCGCCGCCGCCAATAAACGCAGCAACCGTCCTCGTGCAAAGGTGCGCTTCCGTTCCGTGATCAACACCTCCGCCCGATCCCCCGGCGCGCCAAAGGGAACAAAGAGAACGATCCCATCCACACGCCCAATCGCCTCCCCCGTCTGCGCAACATCCGTCAACTCGACTGTCACGATGGTGTCGTGCTGCTGTGCTTCTTGTCTTCTTGTGTTCTTCTCTTCTTGTCTTCTTGTCTTCATCTTCTTCTATCGGTTCGCTCTTGGCGAGTCCGTGACTCGCACCCTATGCCAAGGCGAGTCACGGACTCGCCAAGAGCAAGGTAAAACTGACATAATTTCCTGGGTGCGTCCTTTGTTAAATAAAACATCACCAGAGCAGGGCGCGTAACACTCCCGGTGTAAATTGGATCGCCACTTCGGCGCCACTACGGGTCATAGGCTGACCAAGTTGTTGATCAGGGAGATAGGCCAGCGCGGTCCGAAGCAATAGCGCTTCCTGGTCAATCGTAACGGGATAGGGCTGGCGCCACTCATCCGTGCCGTGCATAAAGTTATAGGCATGACGGGCCGACCACTGTAGCTCCAGCCGAAAGTCCTCGGCAGTCGGCCAGCTTTGTTGACTGCCACCCGCGGCTTGTGATTGTTCCGGTCGGCGTCCCGCCGCCAGTTGACGAATGACATCGAGCAATAAACCGGCGCCGGTCACGGCGTGCAGACGATCCAGATCCGCACTGGTGGCGCCAGCAGGAAAAGGAAGCGCCGTCTGCGCAGCAATGGGGCCGGTGTCAAAGGTGACATCTATCCAGTGAACGGTCACCCCGCCGCTCGACAAGCCAGCGCGCAGTTGCCAGAAGAGCGGCGCCGGCCCACGATAGGCCGGCAAGCGCGAAGGGTGGACATTCAAGAAGCCATAGGTGGGCAGCGCTAGCAATGCTGCAGGGATGCGCCAGGGGAAGCAGGCGACACAAACAAGATCCAGCCCCAGCGCGCCTAACCACTGCGCGGCCATTGGCGACTGTAACCGTTGCACCTGATAGGTTGGGATTGCTTGCTGCCAGGCGCTTTGGACAACAGGAGAGGGGACAAAATTGTTGACAATGACAAATTCGTCAACGGCTGGGGGCGGGGGCTGCCAGAGGGCGACGGGCGCGGCCTGCGCTTCGCCTGCCGGTAGCGCGACCACAGCAAGCGCATACTGTTCGAGAAGCGTTGTCAACACAGTTTGCGAGAAGAGGCTGTGCGTTCCCCAGAAGCCGATCCGCAAAGCGGCCATGCCTCCGGTATTATCCTGACTTGGCTTTACACCAGGTTCTGTTCTTCTCTTTGGATTGTTACCACTCGGTACCATTCGCACAATTGACATTCTTTCACCGCAAGCCCTATAATAACACGCTAGTATAGCACAGGTCGTTCAAATACTCATGGCGGCGAGGCAAGAGAAATTCGTTGATCCCCAGCCGGTTGTGAGTAGGGCAAGAAAGGAGTTCTACAATGGCGCGTATGGTGCAATGTGTAAAATTAGGTCGTGAGTTACCAGGTCTAGAACGGCCACCCTATCCTGGCGAACTGGGGCAACGCATTTTCGACAATGTTTCGCAAGAAGCATGGGAGATGTGGAAGCGTCAAGCCGTTATTTTGATCAATCACTATGGTCTGAGTTTGATGGACGCCCAGGCTCAAAAATTTTTGCGCGAACAGATGGAGGACTTTTTCTTTGGCGCCGAAGCGGCCATGCCTGAAGGATGGACGCCGGCCGGGACGCCAACTAAAGGGGCGCCACGTAAATAGCCTCCACAAACCTTACAAAAACGTTCCCTTGACTTCCGACTCAATTGGATGTATAGTTACATTTGATGCTGCTCTGTTTTAGTCTGAAGAGGAAGAAGTTTGCTGCCCAGTCCCATAAACGATCTGGGTTGTTTGCTTTGCAACAGACAAAACAGCTCCCAAGCAGTTATGAGCAGCATCGATCAGTAACAGCAATTGTAGTACAAGGAGGAGTGTAACAATGAGCGAACGACAAACCGGAACAGTCAAGTGGTTCAATGATGCCAAGGGGTATGGCTTTATCGCGCGCGATGGTCAAAGCGGCGATATTTTTGTTCACCATACCTCAATTGCCATGCAAGGCTACCGTAGTTTGGCTGAAGGCCAGCGGGTTGAATTCACCATTGAACAAGGAGAAAAAGGTCTTCACGCTGTCAATGTTACCAAAGTCTAAGGCGATGGTTCCACTAGACTAGGACCTGATCAAAAGAGGGTAAGCGCTTGGCGCTCACCCTCTTTTTGCTTCAAAGGCAAAACAACTATTCTTCTTTTTTCTTCGAAGACTTGCGTGGCGCCTTGGCCGGTTTTTCCGGTTCGGGGGCCTTACGCTTGAGTACTGGCAAGCCATTCTTGCTCTCGGAAACTTCGTAACCCTTCGGAATGGCATCCAAAGCGCCATCTTTGGCTTCAGAGGCAAAGAAATAGATCGTCTGCTTGGTGCCATTCTTCAGCGTCGTGTCACGCGAATGTAGAATGTAGCTCCGACCCTTGGAGTTGGTGTACTTGTACGCCATACTTCTTCTCCTTCTTGAAACAAACACTTGAAACAACGAATCCAAATTCGACTAACCACACACTTGTAGCGTCTTTTTCGAAAATATACAGGAGTAGCACGCGTATTTCACTCCTGTACACCACTGGACGCTGGGGGAGCATTCTACATCAAGCATGAAAATATGCAAAATACGATTCTCTCTGGATCGCATTTTATACCAGAGAAGGGTAAAAACCTTCAAAAAATTACTGATCAGGTGTAGATTATGTAAGGATCGGTAACGTGACTAATCGCTGTTCGGATGCTGCAAGATAAATTGCACGAATGATCTCAACGGATCGGCGCGCCTCTGCACCTTGGATCGCCGGTGGGCGTTGGTGGCGAATGGCTGCAACCAGATCAACAAGCTGACGGCGGTGCATTTCATAGCCAATGGCGGTGGGATTAGCGGCGCCGCTGCCCTGGGCTTGCTCCAAGGTCAGCATGGCCTCTTCTTCACCAGGGACGGCATCGGCCAGCTTCCAGTGAACAATCCGGCCTTCCTCCAGGGCGATCGTTCCCCGGTCGCCGTGGAGTTCAACACGGGCGCGGTCGCCGGGCCAGCAACTGGTGGCCCCCTGAATCACGCCGAGCGCGCCATTCTTGAAGGTCAGGACAGCGCTAGCGGTATCTTCCGTTTGCATCTCATGGGCCAGGGTGGCCGTGCGCGCCATGACACTTTCCACTGGGCCGGCCAGGTACTGGAGCAGGTCGATGCTATGGATCGACTGGTTCATCAGCGCGCCGCCGCCATCGAGTTGCCAGGTGCCGCGCCAATTGCCATCATAGTAGCTTTGCGGGCGATACCATTTGACAAAGACATCAGCCAGCGTCAGACGCCCAAGGCGACCAGCGTCGAGCGCCGCCTTGGCTTTGTGGACACCCTGGGCAAAGCGATAGGGAAAGACACAGGCCAGCACAACACCGGCCTTTTCTACCGCGCTGAGAATCTGGTCGATGCGGGGTAAGGTGATCTCAATCGGCTTCTCCACCAGTAGATGTTTACCCGCTTCCGCTGCGGCAACTGCAATTTCCATATGCGTGCCACTGGGGGTGCAGATTGTGACAACATCAACATCAGCACGCGTGACCGCGTCCTGAAAATCGGCCACCCACGTGGCATCGTGTTGTTCGGCCAGCGTGCGACCAGCCGCTTCCCCCCGGTTACAAACCACTGTTACCCGTGCATCGGGAATATGGCGAATGGCTTCAGCTTGAATCTTCCCAATGTTTCCGGCGCCGATAACGGCAAAGTTGAGTGGTTGCATGGCAGATCCTTTCGTACTTAGTCACCTACCGCTCGTAGCCACACCTCCGCGGGGGTGTGGCTACGAGCGGTAGGTGAGGTTTCTATGGTTTGAGTAGGTCGCTACTGTGCAGCGACGGACACCAGAATTTTTCGATATATTCGACCACCAGACGCGTTCCCTCGTCATGGCTGACGTAAGGGGGCATGGCGGGGTTGTACATGGTGTCGGTCAGATCGCGCACCAGAGCAATGTTGACGCCCCACTTCACCATCTGTTTGATGGCAAAGGAGCGATTCAGGATGCACATGTTGGTGTGGACGCCCATGAGCAACACCTGGTCGATGGCGTTGGCCTGGAGATAACTGTAAATCTCGGCCCCTTTGTCGGAGATGAGATCATGCGCTACATCAATCGCCACTTCAGGGTGTTGGCGGCTCCAGGCTTTGTACATTTGGGTTTCGCCCGTATCGGAGCCTTGATCCGAAGCATCGACCGGCAGTGGCGGCGTTGGGTGATCGCGATCCGGCGGTGGTGTTATAGAGGGAACGGCTAAAATCCGCTGACGTGCCGGATGATCAGCGTAGAACGCCATCGTCTCTGACGGGGCATGAATAATGTGCGCGCCCTTGCCCCGCGCCGCGGCCAGGACAGCGTTCATGTGCGGGATCATGGCCGCTTCCCGTTCCGCCGCACCGCGGCTCCAGTGGTTGTCCCACATATCACAGATGATGATGGCGAGGTTGACGGCAGCAATAGTCCGTTGCGTAGTTTCCGCTTGCCAGTGATAGCGACCACCACTGTCTTGCGCCAAGCGCTGGTGACGTAATTGCAGGGTCAATTCATTATGCTGCATAGGTGTGTACTCTTCCCTAAACTTAAGCGTCCCTATGGGACGGGAGCTTATCACGATAACAGGGCCGCCGAATCTGGGTCTAGATATAACTGAGCATGGCTGACCGTGCGCAAAATCGAGCCAGGTCGATCTTCGCTGATCGGTTCGGTGAGACAGGCGCGCACCGCTGCGGCTTTGCGCGCTTCCGGCACAATGCAGAGGATGCGTTTAGGGGCGAGGAGCGCCGGCACGGTCAGGGTAATGGCGTGGGTCGGCACTTCGGCCAGCGAGCGGAAATGGCCTTCCCCCACCTGCTGGCGGCGACTGGCTTCCGCCAACGCGATCACTTTGACCCACACAGGATCGTCAAAATCGGCATAGGGCGGGTCATTAAAGGCGATGTGACCATTTTCACCCCACCCCATTGCGACCAGGTCGGCGGGGTGGGCGCGCAAGAGCGCTTCGTAGTCGCGACAGGCTTGTTCCGTATCAGCCGGTTGGCCGGGAACAGGGTAGAACTTGCCCGGTTTCACGGCATCGATAATGTGCTGGTGCAGGAAAAGCGGAAAGCTGGCCGGATGGTTCGGGTCGATGCCCACATATTCATCCATGTGAAAGACGGTAACTTTGCCCCAGTCGATACCGGCCAGATCACGCAGGGCGTGCAAAAAGGTAAGTTGCGAATTGCCGGTGGCAATGATGATGTTGGCTGCGCCGCGGTCAGCAATGGCGGCTTGGATGATGCGACGAGCTTCCAGCGCCGCCGCCAAGCCCAACGCCTGGTTACTGGGGTAGATAGCAACGGGAAGCGCCTCATACATACGAGTTGTTAGCGGTTCTTGCATTGTCAGTGATCCTTGGTGAATGGTTGGTGTCATGGTGGCGCGCTGTCAGCAGATTCAGGGAACAGATTGAACGGATAATGCGAGAACAGATTGCTCTACGCGATGAGGACTCCGGTCTTGTTGTCCGCTCAATCCGCACTCAAAATCCACTGACAACGTGTCCCCCGATCAGGACACCCCAGGTGGTAAAATCGTCGTTAAAAATGGCAATGTCGGCATCTTTGCCAATTTCCAGACTCCCCTTGCGATCCGCCACGCCGATGACGCGCGCCGGGGTTAGGCTGGCCATGCGGATCGCTGCGAGCAGCGGGATGCCGACTTGCTGGGTGAGAATCGGGATCATCTGGTTGAGCAGCGTTGTGCTGCCGGCAAAGGCGGTACGGTCAAAGAGCATTCCCACACCGTCACAGACCTCATATTCCATGCCCCCCATGCGGAAACGGGAACCATCAGCCAGACCGGCGCCGCTGGTGGCGTCAGAGATGGCGCAGAGGCGGTCGGAGCCGAGACACTTGTAGGCCAGTTTCATGAGCGTCGGCGGCAGATGTTTGCCGTCGGCGATGATCTCGCCGGTCAAGCGCTCATCGGTGAGTGACACTTCCAGCAGCCCCGGTTTGCGCCACGGGCCTTCACGAATGGTAGTCGATTGCGAACTCCAAAGGTGGATGCAATGACGCAGCCCCGCGTCGATGGCCGGCTTGACATCCTCTTCACGCGTCGAACTATGACCGGAGGCGGCGATAATGCCAAGTTCGGTCAACCGTTGGGTAAGGGCCAGCGCGCCCGGCAATTCCGGGGCATAGGTCATGATGCGAATAACGTCGCGATATTCCAGCAACTGTTCGACGCTGCCGTCATCAGGATTGCGAATGTGAACCGGGTCTTGGGCGCCGCGTTGGGCCATGCTGAAATAGGGGCCTTCGACATGGACTCCCAGCAGTTGCGTCCCCGGCTGTGATGTTGCCATCCACTGTTCAGCCACTTCCAGCGCGGCCAGCAGGTTTTCAATGCTGTCGGTGGCGGTGGTAGCAAGCAGGCTGGTGATGCCCCGACGCACCGTTTCCTGGGTGATGGCGGCAAAGGCTTCCTGGGTGGCATCATTAAAGCTGTGACCGACCGCACCGTGAATGTGAATGTCGATCAGACCGGGACTGATCAAGCGCCCGCCGACATCGATCTTGGGCAGATCAGCAGGCAGATCGGCTGCCTCCACAATGGCGGCAATGCGACCGGCGTCAATGACCAACGCATGATCGGTCACAAGCGTTGTCGGCAAGACAAGACGCCCACTGGTTAAGGCAAACCGGGTAGGAGCCGTCGCGCTCACTTTTGCCCCCGCTCCTTCATGACTTGTTCGGCAGCCCATAATTCCATATCGTGTAATTTCTGAACGCGCCGGCGGAAGTCAGGGTCGGTGCTAAATTCGGCCTTGAGATAAGCTTGGAGGATCTCTTCCGCCAGCTTAATGCCCACAATCCAGGCGCCGATACAGAGCAGATTGACATCATCATGCTCGACACACTGGTGCGCCGAATAGACATCATGGCAAAGGGCAGCGCGCACGCCTGGGGTTTTGTTGCCGGCAATCGACGCGCCGACACCCGTGCCACAAACCAAAATCCCCCGCTCTACGGTTCCTGCCCGAATCTGCGCACAAACACGGGCGGCAATGTCGGGAAAGTCAACCGGGTCGGTGCTATAAGTGCCATAGTCCGTCACCTCATGGCCCCAAGCGCGCAGCCGCTCAATGATGGGGCCTTTCAAAGGGAAACCGGCGTGATCGCCGCCGATGGCTAGTTTCATAAAACTTCTCCATTGTTGATGGTTGGTAACAAATACTTGAGAGATTAAGAGATAAAGAGATTGAGGGATTAGGAAGAGCGTACTCAATCTCTTTATCTCTTAATCTCCTCCTATATCGCTAGCATCCATTATGCCATCGTTGCCAACATCTCGCCAGTCACACGATAGCGCAGTCCTTCCCCGGTGACAAAGCGGCGGATCTCATCCACAATGGTTTGCCCCTGGCGATAACGCGCCTGCACCGAAGCGCCGGCGATATGAGGGGTGGTAATGACATTCTCCAAGCGTAAGAAGGGACTATCGGCGGGCAGCGGCTCTTGATCATAGACATCAAGCGCGCCACTGATCCGCCCACTTTGGAATTCGGCCAGCATGGCGTCTTGATCAACCGTGAGCGAGCGTGCTGTGTTGATAAAGATGGCGCCATCGCGCAACAGTTTGAAATGGCGGGCGCCTATCATCCGTTCTGTTTCGGCAGTCGGCGGCGCTTGCATGGTGACAATGGGACAGTCACGAAAGATCGTGTCGAGATCGGGCGCTTTGTAAACGCCCAATTCTGCTGCCCGTTCCGGTGACAGGTAGGGATCGTAGACCCAGACCTCGGCCCGCAAACCCTTGAGCCGCCAGATCACTTCGCGCCCCGTGTAGCCCGCCCCAACCACGCCGACGCGGTTGCCGGCCAGTTCTTGCCCCATGCCAATGCTTTTGGTTGCGGCCCAATCATGGCTCTCTTTGAGAATGCGGTCCAGCCGATGCACCTGTCGCAATGACAAGAGAATCAGCAGGATCGTCATTTCAGCAACAGCCGGGGCAATGGCAACGGCGGCGTGGGTGACTTCAACGCCTTGGGCAAAGACAGCAGGCGGCAACATCTTCTTGATACTCCCCGCTGAGTGGGCAATCAGTTTGAGATCAGGGGCCGCCGCCAGCACTTCTGGGGTGAAGGTCGGCGTCCCCCAGCCGGTAATGACCAGATCATGACCGATCAGTCGCCGCGCCAGTTCTGCCGAGTCCCACAGCAGATCGTCGGTCTTAAAGGTAACTTCAACCAATGACCGTAATAGATCATCGGCTGCACGGTCAAACAACTGGTGATAAAGTTGCGGTGGTATTGCCACCAACAGATGAGATGCAGTAGGCATAGGGTTCTTTCCGGTAAACCAAACATTGTTCGGAATTTAAAATTGGGGGTTGACAACGCCGCAAAAGCATGATACCATGTAGACATCCGGTGAATGTATTTACAGTGCGGCTAATAACCGCTTCGGGGGAACTGTAAATATATTCACTGGATTTTTTTTGTCCAAAATCAGGCCAGCAAAAAAGCCAACACCGACTAGCCTTGTTTACGCGTGGCAACCGCTGCGGCCAGCCCACTTGTTCCCCAAAGGGTACGCAGGTTGGCGAAAACCTCGACTGCGACAGCAATTACCTGCGTCAAATCCGCTTTGGTGTGGCGATAGGTCAAAAAGTTTAGCCCGCCCCGCCGCAAGAGAACGCCGCGCACAGCCATTTCCTGAAGCAGGTATTCCCACAAGAGCGCTTCCGGTTGACCATCAGTTGCGGTAAAGGCCATCGTCGTCATCGGGGCCAGGCCGCCACAGTGAAAGGGAATGCCGGTCTCCAGAGCTGCGTCGGTCAGCCCCTGTTGAAGAAACGCGCCTAGTTCCCACAAATGCGCGTTGACCCGCTTGTCCCGTACTTCCTGGATGGTGGCAATGGCGGCGGCCAGCGATAGCGCTTCCCCGCCATAGGTAAGCGAGATGGCGCGCTCCTGCATGGAAGCCATGATCTCAGCCCGCCCGGCGACACAGGCCAACGGCATCCCATTGGCCAGCGCCTTGGCGAAACAGGCCACATCCGGTGTGACGCCACAATACTCCTGCATCCCACCCAGTGCCAGCCGAAAACCGGTGACGATCTCATCATAGACCAACAGCGCGCCATGTTCATGACAGAGCGCTTTGACGGCGGCCAGATAGCCAGGGGGCGGAGCAGCACGTTGAATATCGAGGAAAACCGCTGCCACCTGACCGCGATGGGTGTGAAACAAACGCTGCAATGTTTCTAGCTCAAACTCGCCGAACGGGACAACACTCCCCTGCAACACGGTCGGCACACCGGGGTCGCCCGTTGTGACAGCCCAAACATCGGGCCAGCCACGGTAGCCGCAGTTGAGGATCACCTGCCGTTTGGTGTAGCCACGTACCAGACGCGCGGCTGCGGCAGTCGCTTCTCCGCCCCCTTTGAAAAAGCGCACCATCTCGGCGCAAGGCACCACAGATCCGATCAACTCGGCGCATTCCACCTCTAACGGCGACAGCAGACCATAGATGATGCCCCGTTCCAGTTGGGCGGCAATCGCAGCATCGACAGTCGGGTAGCAATAGCCCAGGATCACCGGGCCAAGCGCCTGCACCAGATCAATATATTCATTCCCATCGACATCCATAATCCGCCCCCCGACACCGCGGTCAGCATAGATGGGATAGCCGCCAAAGGCAAACTGCACAGGTCGTTTACTGTTGGTCTGTGACCCGCCGGGGATCCGCTGTTGCGCCCGTGCAAAGAGAGCGAGCGACCGTTGCAAGGGCAAGTTGTTGGCTGTTGACAAAGGGTTCGCTCCTATTGGTGCGTGATTCGTATTGCGTGTTTCGTGAACGGTTGAAAGCCATCGTGTGGTTCATATTGTCTTACACGTTGGCGACTGCCATTGCGCTTACTTTTTCAGTGGTGTCATAAAAACCAGCCGGCGGTGAAGGCGGCACGACCAGGCTGGGATCGACCAGCGGGCCATAGGCATCGGGCCGGCGATCCGCCAGGATCGAGGTGCGGGCGTCGTTGTCACCGGGAAAGGAGAAATCATGGGCGATGCGCGGGCGATCCAGGTCGATAGTACAAAGTGACATGCCGACGTAGCGCCCGGCATTGGAGAGAATCTGTCCATCCGGCCCGATGACGCCGCTACGCCCCAGGATCATGCCTGGTCGCCACGCTTTGTGGTCTTCAATGCCAAAGGTGACATTGACCAGCCAGGCCGCGTTGTCAACGGCGCGACTTTTGATCACGGCATAACAGAGATCATCACCCCAGCCACTCCAATAGGTGGGCCAAACAATAATCTCGGCGCCCCGCACCCCCAACACGCGCGTGCTTTCGGGGAAGCTCAAGTCGTGACAGATACAGACGCCGAGCCGACCAAAGGCCAGGTCAAAGACGGGAAAATCGCTGCCGGGGATCACGCCATCGCGTAATTCGCGGCGGGTGGGGTGGACTTTGTCATAGCGCCCGACCAGTTGGCCGCGATCATCAATGATCAGCGCGGTGTTGCGTAGGATCCCGTTCACCCTGGCATGGAGCGGCAGAACGACGTGCATCTTGTAGTGGCTGGCAAGTTTCTGCACCATGCGGGTTGTGGGGCCGGTGAGCGCATCTTCCACTTCGATCTCGCCCGTGCAGGTTTCGCCCAGGCAGGCGAGATCAGCCTTGGCTTTGCCCGCCGCTTCCAACCAATGCATGATGGCCTCCACACGGAAGCGTTTGCGTTGGGCGTTCGTCTCGCCCTCACTCCAAATAGGTAACTGAATGGCGGCAATGGTCACATTTCGGGTCATAACATCTCCTTTGGCAGCAGATTCAGCCTTGAAATCAATTTCAGGCTGATCGCGAAAGTCCACTGGAGTGGACTGGTGATAACAACACAGTTGGCTTGAGCCAACTTACGCTTTTCGCCTGAACTTTAGTTCAAGGCGTCTCCAATTGCGCTCTAATTGTGCCGCAAAACGCATTCACCCGCAACCAGCCGTTTCTGCGGCTCATCGCTGGCCCCAGTTCATTCGTAAATTATCATACGGTAATTCGTCCCGTAGGGACGCTTGAATTTAGGCAACGCGAGGAATAAAATTGCCCCATCCTAAATTCAAGCGTCCCGATGGGACGAAACCACCACATGGTTCAAACGGTAGCCAAGAGCTGCGTCAAGGTAGCACCATAAACTTGTTGGCGCTGTTCCGCGCTCGCTGCCCAGCTTTCGATTTTGCCGATGGCCGCTTCCGGGTAGAAGAAGGGCGTATGGGTGCTAAAGAGCAGGCGGTCAGCAGTGACGCTTTCGGTGAGCCGTTGCATGGTGTTCATCGTTTCGGTAAAGGCGATGTCAAAGTAAAGCTGAGGGCTGGCTGCCGCCAACTCTTTAATCTCGGCCAAATAGGCCGACAGGATGAGCAACGGGTGCGGATAGCGCTGCGCCAGGGCGATGATGTCGCTGTTCTCCACCCCCGGCACTTTCATCAAGAGGGGGTGCATCCGCTCGTCTTCCAGCCGCTTGGCGATGGTAACGACCAGGCGGCGACGGTTGGCTTCCGCCAGAAAATCGGCCACAAAGCCATCGGCCAGGCTGTACAGATGGTAGCTAGGCAGCAAACGCACCAACCGACAGCCGTATTCCTCCGCACAGCGGGCCAGGGTACCCCGCCAATTGTGCAGGGATGGGTTGATGACGCCAACCGGTAGAAAGAAATCATCACCGACCACCTGAGGTAGCAATTCGGCGTTGCCTTGTTGCGGGTCAGCGTAAAAAGCGGCGTGGAGCGACGCCAAACAGGCGCGCTGGATACCGCGCGCCTGGAGATAATCTTTGATCTGATGGGAGTCCTGGCTGGGATAGGGGAAGGGGCGAAAGGGGTAGTGGCCGGCCCATACGTCGGCGTCGATCATGGTTGCCTCCCTCAGAGCTTGAGTAATCTTGCCGCATTTTGGCCGAGAATTTGTTGACGGGCAGCCGCGCTGATCTTGGCGCCGGTGACTTTGGTCAACTGTACGGCATAATCACGGATCGGCGCGTCGGAACCAAAGAGGATGCGTTCGGCGCCCAACTGGGCCACCGCAAACTCGGTAAAACCGGCGTCGGGTTGTGAACCGGAGGTGTCGATATAGACATTGGGCAGATCCTGGATGTCCAGCACCCCGCGCACGCCACAGCCGTTGAGATGCGCCATGATGATCGGCACATCGGGAAAGCGCAAGGCGAGATCACGCACATCCGCCGGGGTCGATTCGTTGTAGACATAGCCGGTGGCTTTATACCAGGCGTGGTGCAACACCGGCAAGTTGTGACGCCGCGCCCCGGCCATCACCTCATCCAACCGCGCGTCGCGGGCGTTGACGGCAATCCACAACTTGATGCCCTTCATGCCAAAGTCACCGACGCAGCGATCCAATTCAGCCCGGATAAAGGCGGGATCATGGGCGGGGTTGAGGTAACAGAAAGAATACGCCTGATCGGGATAGCGTTCGACAATGCGGGCGGCATGAGTGTTACAGTCACGAATTCCCTCCGGCGTCGGGTCATAGCCGTGAAAGCTATAGGTGCCTAACAGCCCAATTTTGGCAATACCGCATTGGGCGGCCAGGGTAAAGGTCTCCTCGATCAGCGGCCAAGGTGGGTCGGCGGGGTTGGCCCAGGTGTGGTGGACGTGAATGTCGATAATGGTCATGGGTTGCTCACTTAATGCCGCTCATCTGCACGCCTTGGGTAAAGTAGCGTTGGAAAAACAAAAAGGTCAGAAAGGTCGGGAAAAAGGCCAGGGTTGCCGCCGCCATCTGGATGCCAAAGTTGCCCTGTAACGAGTAGAGTGCCGCCAGCCCCACCGAGAGCGGGAACATGCGCTCGGAAAGCATAAAGATCAGCGGGCGGAAGAGATCGTTCCAGTTCCAGATAAAGCGGAAGGTGGCGATGGTGGCAATCGCCGGCGCGGCCAGTGGCATGATCAGGCGAAAGAAGATCTGCCAGTCGTTAGCGCCATCCATGCTGGCGGCCTCGTCGATCTCGCGGGGGATGGTCTGCATATATTGACGGGCAAAGAAAACGCCGATCACTGCCCACAAGTCCGGCACCAGAATCGCCCAATATTGGTCGATCCAGTTCAAGCGGTCAAACAAAATGTACTGCGGAATCACCATCAACTGGGTCGGGATCATGACCATCGCCAACATGATCATAAAGAAGACATTCTTGCCAAAGAAGTCGCGCCGCGCCAGCACATAGCCGATCAGCGTGCAAAAGATCGACTGGGCGATCACCGGGATCACGGCAAAGATCACCGAGTTCAAAAACCAGCGCGGGAACTGATTGCGGCTGATAATGTAGGCAAAGTTCGCCAACGACAACTCCGACAGCATATATTTCAGGTCGGGAATAAAGGCGATCGATTCGCGTAACGAGCCCAGCGCCATCAGCGTAAAGGGGGTCAGATAAGCCAGCCCCAACCCGATCATCAACAAGAGGAGCAGCGTCTTAGCGATCAACGGCAGGCGCTGGGTCATGGCCGGTGCATCATCGTTCATCAACTTCCTCCAAAGCAATCACCATGAAGATTTCTACCGCCAAGGCCACAAAGAGCGCAAAGACTTGCGTAAGATTTTCTTTGCGCTCTTTGCGGCCTTGGCGGTGGTCATTTAAGTCTAGGTAAAGGACAAACTCGCCCACGCTGCCGCGCTTTGCACTGCCGCTTCCGGGTGTTGCCGACTGCGGGCCAGGTGGCCGTTTTCCTTGCGCAGGGTGGACTGGGTAGCGTCTTGATAGCGCCAGTCGGCACTCCAACGAATTTCCCGGCTACGGTTGGGCAGTCCGCGGTGAAAAAGCAGGTTATGAAAAAGCACAAGATCGCCCGGATCAAGTTCAATGTTGACCGCCCGCGCCCGGTGCGCATCCAGCACCGACGCGGCGATTTCCAAATAGTATTGGCGACGTTCATGGGGGACAGGGCCAAGGGTATGGGTGCCGGGGATGAATTGCATACAACCATTCGCCACCCGGGCCGGTACAAAGGGGGTCCAGACATTGACCATACGCAGGTCGGCCACATTGCCCGCGGTATAGCCGCCATCCTGATGCCAGAGGACTTCGGTGGCGGCCAGGTCGGGATACTTGGGGCGCACGGAATAGTTGGGATAGAGCCGGATTTCACCGCCCAGGACGCTTTCGACCAGATCTAACAACCCCGGATGAAAAAAGAGCGGAAAGAGACCCAGCAGATGCAGTTGGGGCCGAAAGATCACCGGCGCTTCGTCCAGGTTGTCTTCATAGAGCTTGAGCAAGCGCAGGGGAAAAGGCGTTGCGGCCAGACGGTCGGTGCGTTTGCCGGCGGCGACCAGGCGCTCCGCGTGTTGGCTCACCAATTCATTGATCGCTGCCTGTGCGTCGGACAGAATGGTTGGCGACAAAAAGCCGCGCAGAATCAGATAGCCCTCTTCCGCAAACTGGTTGCGTTCGGCAGCAGCAAGCCCAACTTTGTCAGTCGTTGTTTGCATCAGTAGTAGCTCACTTCCTTGCCCAGATACCAGCGTTGAATTAACGAAAGGACAAAAATGACCACAAAGAGAATAAAGGCGACCACCGTGGCATAACCCAGCCGCAACATGTTGAAGCCCATCTGGTAGAGATAGTAGACAATCGTCGTCGTACCAAACGCCGGGCCGCCCTTAGTGATGACAAACATCTGCTCAAAGACCTGAAAGGCACTAATGGTCGTGATGATCGCCACAAAGAAATGGATCGGCTTGAGCAGGGGGATGGTGATATACCAGGTCTTCTTCCAGGCCGTGGCGCCGTCAATGTCAGCCGCCTCGTAAAGGTAGGTGGGAATCGATTGTAGACCAGCCAGGTAGTAGATCATCAGATAACCGGAGACGCGAAAGACACTGAGCGCCGCCAGCACCAACATCGCCAGTTGCGGATCGGAGAAATAGATTTGCGGTGGAATGTTGAACCAGCCCAGCAGCACATTAAAGAGGCCACTCTCGGAGCCTTTGAAGATGTGTTGCCAGATGCCGGCAATGATCACCCCGGAGGTGACAAAGGGCATCAACACCAATGTTTTAAAGACTTTGGCGCCGCGCACGCCCGTGTTGATAATCAGCGCCATGCAGAAGGCCAGCACAATCGTCGGCACGACATAATAGATCGCAAACAAGGTTGTATTGCGCAACGCCTGCCAGACCAACGGGTCTTGAAACGAGTCGCGCCAGTTCGCCAGCCCGACAAATTGCGGCGTCCCGATCAGCTTCCAATTCATAAAGGTCAGGACAAAGCTAAAGACAAACGGCCCAAATTCAAAGAGCAGAAAGTGGATCAGCAGCGGGATCATGATCGTATAAGCAAAGTGGTTGCGCTTCAACTCCCGCCAGACGCGCGCCGACCAGGACAACTGCCGACCCTGGCTTTCCTTGCTTGCACCTTTTGCCTTACCCAAGACCGTTGTCGAACTCATGCTGAAGACCCTCCAAGCCTTCTCGTCGCCACGCTCGGCGTAGCGATACAGACGGGACGCTCCGCATCCTCATTTCGTATTAAACGAATTGTGCACGGGTTGCCACGTCCCGTAGGGATGCCTGAATTTAGGAGGGAAGAGGATCAGCTTTTTCCCTCTCGAAACTCAGGCGTCCCTACGGGACAAAAGCAGGGTCATTCGGAAGCCAGGGCGTTGACAAGCCAATCTTCCGGGAAGATCGGTTGGATGGACAAGATCGTCCGTCAAATCTTCCCGGAAGATGGTTGTCTAGCCCCTGTGTTCCGGTTGAGACCTAAAGCGCAAGCCTGGACGCGGAGCGTCCACCTTGAGTTCCTACGCGGAGCGGTGGGAACCAGCGTTGGTTACTGGGCGACCTCGGCTTTGGCCTTTTCAATACGCTCTTGCATGGCGGCGACGCCATCCTCCGGCGACTTGGAACCGGTCATGATTGCCTGCGCTTCTTCGGCTAGAATCAGGTACGCTTGGCTGGCCGAGGGGAAGATCGGATCGACCTGGACATGCCCAGCACGTTCGAGCAGGGTTTGGAAGCCCTCTTCCCCCTCATAGGCGCTGGCGGCCTCTTGCAGTGGCGGCAGATAGCCCACCGTCTTGTTGAGCGTGACCGAGTTGGCGCTATCGGTGACATGTTTGATCCAGGCCACGGCCAGTTCCGGGTTTTCGGCATTGGCGCTGACGGCATAGGAGCCGACGGTGCCGCTTGTCACCTGGCGTTTGCCGCTCAGGATCGGCCCAAAGGCCCACTGGAAATTGTCGATGTAGGTTTCTTGCGAACCATAGAAGCGGTTGCCGTCGGTGAGGACCGCCAACACCTTCTGCGAACGGAACAACTCGGTGCCGACCTCATCGCCGCCGGTGACGGAATCGGGCGGAATCCAGCCCTCATTATACATCTTCTTGAGGAAGGTCATGGCGGCCACGGTTTCGGGACTATTGATAATGACGTTGCCCTCTTCATCGTAGACTTCGCCGCCAAATTGCCAGATCAGCGCCGTCAGACCAGAGGTAGCGGTGTTGCCGGCCCAGGTGCTGATAAAGAGATCGTTTTCCTTGGCAGTGGTGGCCCATTGTTCAAACTCTTCGATGGTGGTCGGCAGTTTGGCCGGGTCGAGACCAATGGAGGCGACCAGATCGGTGTTGTAGATGTGAACAATCGAGTTTTGCAGAATGGGTAGCGCGTAGAGCTTGCCTTCCCACGGGATCAAGGTGCCGGGGTTGTACTTCGCCAGATCTTCCTCGCTGACAAAGTCGGAGATTGGCACAATGGCGCTGCTGTTGGCAAAGAGCGAGATCATGTCGGGGTTGATATAGAAGACATCCGGCCCGCGCCCGCTGCCGATGGCCGAGAGCAACTTTTGGCGGCGATCATCCCAGGGCTGCGTTTCAATCGTAATGTTGACATCAGGGTGGCTTTCCTTAAACGAAGCGATCAGCCCATCCCAGGTTTTGGCCTCCTGATCCTGGTCATCCATGAGCGGGAAACGCCACATGACAATTTCGCCGCCGCCACCTGTGCTTTGCGCTGCCTCACCGGCGGGCGCACCACCGGGAGCGACCGGCGCAGCACAGCTCACCAACAGCGCCAGCAGACTCACCCAACAGAACAACGACAAGACAACTTTTTTCCTGCGTACCATGTACCACTCCTTTCAAACCTTGCCATGAATCGTGTTGACGGAAAAGTGTATACAAAACAGTAACGGGCGGGAACCCGTTGTCTGGTGGTTGGCGTGCTGCAAGTCATATTATCATAATATCCTACAAATGTGTGATTTGTAATTCGTGTTGCGTGAAGTGACTGCACACACATTGTCGAAAGGTTAGGGGTCGTTACTGCTGACCTTGGACGCCAGCGCTTGCTGATACTAATAGAGACCGAAGGGTGCGTGCGCCGGTAGATGCAGCGCGCCGCCACGCACCTGGAAATAAGCTGGATAGGCCGTCTGTTCCGCTGGGCAGGCCGCCGGTGTATATTGACGGCAATTGGTTTCAAAGTAGTCCACAGATAAGACCAGGTGCGCGCCCAGATTAGCGCTATGCACCAACGCCAGCCCCGGATTGGTCAAGTCTTGCAGGGTGATAAAGAGTTTGTGTTGCCTGGCCCAGCAGTAGGCCAACAAGGTGTGAGTCTGCCCTTTGCAGCTTTTCAGGGCCAACCCGGACCAGCCGAGGGGTTGCAACCGCGCCAGGTTTTCCAGGCGGTCTAAACTCTCGTCAATAATGATTGGTTTGTGACGCGCTGCTGCGTGCAAGGTAAAGGTATAGCTGCTCAGGTCACGGGCCGTCGGCTGTTCGATGTAATCCAATGCGGCGAAGGCCAGCGGCGCATCACGTTCCAATCGCTGGAATAACTCCAGCAAATAGTCAGGGCCGGGGCAAACCTCATTGGGGTCGAGGGATAGGTGAACCTGGTTGGGTTGTATACCGGCTTGCACCGCCGTGGTGTAGACCGCCGCCAGCCGTTGCGCATCCGCCGCTGGATCTTGACCGCGCGACTTGAGCTTGAAACAGGTCAGCCCATCGCGTTTAATCCAGGTGGTTAAATCGGTGGGTAGATCACCAACGGGTGGAGTGGCTTCCGCGGGCGTCAACGCGTCGCTCACGCCAACGACATGTTGAATCGGCAAGGTTGACCGGCGTTGGCGCAAAAACGCAGCCGGGTAGTAACCACGAAAGGTCGGCCCCAGATAAGCGCTCAGGTCGGCATTGAGCCACGGCGCGTCATAAAAGGCATAGGTTGACCCACCAAGCGCCCGCCCCCAAGCATCATGGATGGCGGCATCAAAGGGCGACAGACAATTGAGCGCCGCCAGGTATGGGATGGCCCCTGGCTGTAGAAACGACAACGCATTTTCGGTCGCGGTCACCAGCCCCGGCAGCGCTGCTTCCAGGTGATGCCCCTTCTCCAAGGGGTCGCCATAGTCATCCCCCGCTTGCAGATGGGCGGCAATGGTCTGGCAGAGCGTGCGCATGACCTGGTCTTTTTGGGCGTGATCATAGGTCGGATCAGGGAAGGCCCAAAGATCGGAGAGAAAGATGGCGCCGGTTCCTTGGTGCGCTTGACCAGCGCGTGTCCGCACGTCGATCACCACTTTGGCATAGGTGATCTCGGTGATCAAGCCGCGGCTCAAGCGCAATGGCGTGGCGAATCCTTCGTCGCTAAAGGTCACTGTCACGGCTTCAACACATACATCTGATGGTTTTACCATATGAAATCAGCACGACTCCACTTCAAATCAATCAAAAGTTAACACGGATAGGAAGGAACACAGATTTTTAGGATCGATCCTTGTCCAGGAATATTGAGATGACACTTGAAAATGGTTCACGCAACACGCAATACGTAGGAACATCTACTGTGCTTATTTTGCAATGGCCTTACGTCAACAGGGCTAAGATCGGCTGCGGCTGCTCAGTCTCAATCGACTTAAAGGCTTGCAAGATCATCAGGGTTGCCAACAGGCCATCGCGATGGTCAATCGGCATGGGGCGGTCTTCATGCAGGGCGCGGATAAAATCGCGATTTTCTTCGAGAAAGCCGGTTTCCGTCCCTTGGTAGATGACCGGATCTTTGCCCTTTTCCTGATAGGTCAAGGTGGTCAAGCGGCTGGAAAGGGTGGCCGATCGATTTTCAGCAAAGACCTGCATGTAAAACTTGCTAACATGGGACGGACAATGGGCGTCGCCCTGCACCAGATTGCCGGTGACGCCGTTGGCAAAGCGATAGATGGCGGCCATGTTGTCGATCACGCCGGTCTTTTGGTAGTAGTTGCGTCCAACGGCATAAACGGAAACGGGGTCGCTGCCCACCACATAGCGCAAGATGTCACACGAGTGAACACCCTGGCTGAGGACATTGCCGCCCCCTTTGATTGGATCGTTGGCCCACATGTCGTCGGGCCAGCGGTTGTCCATCATCTGCATCGTCACCATGAGCGGGTTGGGGATCAGTTCTTTGACCTTCTGGATCATGTCAAAATAGCGCATCTTGAAGGCGGTCATCAGTTTGACGCCGGTCTGCGCCACCGCTTGCCCAATCGCAACACAGGCTTCGCTGGTGAGCGCCAGCGGTTTTTCCACCAGAATATGTTTACCAGCGTGGGCGGCGCGGATACAAAATTCAGCATGGGTGTCGTGATGGGTGCAAATGTAGACGACCTGAATCGCCGGGTCAGCAAAGATGGTTTGCGGATCGCTGGTAGCATAGTCGCCGCCAAAGTCGCGACAGAACTGCTCGGCGCGCGCCCCATCCACATCACAAAAGGCTGCCATCCGTAGACCACCGACCTGTTGCACCATCTGGGCATGAACCTTACCCAACCCGCCACAACCGATTAATGCTGCACGCAATGCCATAATTTTCGTCCTTATTGGATTCGCAAAAACTCATCGTAGCGGCACGATAGTTCGTGCCGCTACGATGAGTTTTATGGATATTTCGCTTTCCGGTAGCCCTCGGCAAAGGCTTCGCCGTCGTATCCTGCATCGTCCAGCGGTAGATCTGCCAGGGCCACTTCTTGATCGCCATGCCGCCAGGAATGGCGCGCCGCTAAGGCACACAATTCGGGTTCCAACCATTCATCGACCGTGAGCGGCGGCGTGTTCGTTTCACCAGCTAGATAGGGCAGCGTGGCTTCGAGCAGGGCGCGATAAAGCTTGCTGTTGTCCGCTTGTAAATGAGTAACAGTGCGTTCAGTGACAATGGTCGCGTAAAAGGGCATCCACTTGGCCGTCGCACCGATCACAAGGATGCCTTGACGCCCGTCGGCCCACTGCACGAGGATCCGGCGTTGGACCCCTTCGCCCAGGTGGCGCACGGTGTGAAGGCCGCCGCCCATAATGCCGCTCAACAGGGCGTAGGCGTGAATGCCATAATTGAATTCATCAACAGCACAGCCACAAAGGACGGTATGGGGCGTTCCCCGTTCAGCGATTGGTTGCGCCAACCATTCCTGCGTTTCGACCGCAAAGCGCAAGGACGAGCCGCCACTAATGCGCGCACCATCCTGCACCCACTGGCGCAGTTGTTGCAAATCGCGCCGGTTGCCGGCCAGCGGTTTGTCAAGCAACACCGCTTTGCCCGCTTCGACAAAGGGGCGGGCCTTGGCAAGGTGGGTATCCCAGTCGCAACCGTGAATGATGGCGCAGTCGGCGATATCTGCTAGTTCCGCCAGGGAAGTACAAACTTGAGGAATGGCATGATCCGTAGCAAACTTTTGGACATAGGCCGGTGGGTGAACCGAACCGCCGTCCCATACGCCGACCACCGTATGGCCGAGTTGACGGAGGATCGGGATCCAGTTCTGGGGGTGGGAGGTGTCAAGATCAACAAGACCGATGCGCATTGGCAAACTCCAAAGTAGTGAAAGCGCCTTGAATGGTAACTATCCTGCCCGCTCCTAGCCAGTCCGTGACTGGCGCCCCAATCGCCAGTCACGGACTGGCTAGGAGCAGAGTAGTTACCTTGAATGTATGGTTTGCACCTTTGTGCGTTCAGTGATATACATTATTGCGCATCTCATTTTATTTGGCAAACGACATTTTTCTGTCGGCCCAAGGTAACAGGCAAGAACAGACCTATGCTCAATCATTCATCCATTATTTCAACACCCATACTGCCGTCCGTAATTACAACGGAAGACGAATTAGAAACCCTGTTGGCGGAACCTTCGTCCCAGGCCCTGGCCGCTATGCAAACGCTGGAAAGTGATCTACTCATTCTTGGCGTCGGCGGCAAGATGGGGCCGACGCTGGCGCGCATGGCGGCGCAGGCGTTGGCAGCCATCGGTTCGCCGTTTCAGGTGGTGGCGGTTGCGCGCTTTAGTCAACCGGCGTTGCGCACCAAACTCGAAAGCTGGGGCGTCAAAACCCTTGCCTGTGATCTGCTAGATCGGGCAGCCTTGGCCGCGTTGCCGAATAGCCGCAACGTTATCTTTATGGCCGGTCAGAAGTTTGGCACCACCGGCGCGCCGTCACAAACCTGGGCGATGAACAGCTATATGCCGGCATTAGTGGCGGAACGCTTTGTCGATGCCCGTGTCGTGGTCTTTTCCACCGGCAATATCTATTCGTTGACGCCGGTGGTGCAGGGTGGTTCGGTGGAGAGTGATCCGCCGGAACCAGTCGGTGAGTATGCGAACTCATGCCTGGGGCGCGAGCGGATCTTTGAACATTTTTCACTGACGCATGGGCTACGCTGTGCGATTATGCGGCTCAACTATGCGATTGATCTGCGCTATGGCGTGTTACTGGATCTGGCGTTGAAGGTGAAAGCGGGCCGAGCGATTGATTTGAGCATGGGCGCGGCCAATGTCATCTGGCAGGGGGATGCCAATGCACAGGCGTTGGCGCTGTTGGCCCACTGTTCGTCGCCGCCATTTGTCCTCAATGTCACCGGGCCGGAAACCCTTTCCGTGCGACGGGTGGCGGAGCGCTTTGGGACGATCTTTGGCACGCAACCGCAATTCGTCGGCAGTGAAGCGCCCACCGCCCTGCTCAATAACGCCGCCAAGGCGCAACGGCTTTTTGGTTATCCACGCGTTACACTCGATCAGTTGGTCGAGTGGACAGCGGCTTGGGTCAATCAAGGCGGTGCGCTGTTGAACAAACCGACACATTTTGAAGCACGGGACGGCAGGTTCTAATGGACAAATTACCAAACGCAATCGCCGAACAATTACGGGCCGGCGTCGTCATTCCCGCCCATCCGCTGGCCGTCACCGCTGATCGCCAACTGGATGAACGCCATCAACGAGCGCTTACCCGCTACTATTGCGCCGCCGGTGTCGGTGGTCTGGCGGTAGGCGTCCACACGACGCAATTTGAAATTCATGATCCCAAGGTCGGCTTGCTGGCGCCGGTGCTGGAACTGGCCAGTGAGACAATTGACGACATGTTACTCACTGATCCGCACCCCTTTGTCAAAGTAGCCGGCGTGATCGGGCGGACAGAGCAGGCGCTACGCGAGGCGGAACTGGCGCGGCAATTTGGCTATCATGCCGGGCTGCTCAGTGTCGCCGCGTTGAAAACCGCCACCGACGACGAACTGCTCGACCATTGCCGCCGCGTCGCTGAGGTGATTCCGCTCTTTGGCTTTTACTTGCAACCGGCGGTGGGCGGGCGCGTCCTCAGTTACAGCTTCTGGCGGCGCTTTGCCGAGATTCCCAATGTGGTGGCGATCAAGGTCGCGCCTTTTGATCGCTATAAAACGCTTGATGTCGTGCGCGCCATTGCCGATGCCGGTCGGGCCAACGAAATTGCGCTTTACACCGGCAACGACGACAACATTGTGGCTGATCTCATCACTGATTTCCATGTGCAGCCCACCGAAGGGCCGCTACGCTTTGTCGGCGGCTTGCTCGGCCACTGGGCAGTCTGGACGCAGCCGGCGGTCGCCATGCTGGCCGCGATCCAACACCAACGCGCCAATGCTACGCTTGACTACGCGCAATGGCTCGCCTATAACGGGCAAGTGACCGACGCCAACGCCGCCTTTTTTGACCCGGCCCACGCCTTTCACGGCTGTATCGCCGGCATCCACGAAGTGTTGCGCCGCCAGGGGTTGATGCGGGGGAATTGGTGTCTCAATCCCAACGAAGGGTTGTCGCCGGGGCAGATGGAGGAGATCGACCGGGTCTATCGGGCCTATCCCCATTTACAGGATGATGCGTTCGTGGCGGAACATTTGGATGAGTGGTTGGGGTAGGGGCGCGGATTCAGGTGGTGCGGATTTTTTTCGTCTGGCAAGCTAATCCGCGTTACCTGAATCCGCTCCCTTACGGCTATTGTTCCGCGCCCCTACTGCTCCTTCGCCGTAATCTCCACCCGAATCGTAAAATCATCCGCCACGGTCAGCGTGTTGGCAAAGTTGGGCGGGTCGAAGCCAAAGCTGCTGATCTTCATCGCCGTGGTGGCGATGCCCTTGATCGTGTCGCCGGTGAGGGTGGCGGTGACATCGAAGGTGACGGGTTGGGTGATGTCGCGCACGGTGAGGTCGCCGAGCAGTTGGAAGGTCACTTCGGCGCCGTCGGTGTAACTGGTCGGCGCATTGTTGATCGACTTGGCGACGAACTTGGCGACGGGGAAGCGGTTTGATTCAAGGGCGTTGTCGCGAATCCAACTGTCACGCCGATCCTGGTCGGTCTTGAGCGACGGCAAATTCACGGTAAATTCGCCACTAGCCAAGGCATTTTGCGGGTCGTCCAGGCGCAACTGAAGTTCGCCGGTCACTTCGTTGGTGCTGCCGGTGATCTTTTGCAATCCAGCGTCAATCCCCAGCTTCGCCAATGCGCCGGCGAAAAATTCTTCATCAACCACATAAGCGGCGCTCGATTCAGCCGGCACGACAACAAAGCGACGAGCGCCTTCGGCCACCGGTTGTGACGCTTGCGCCGCCGGCACAGCAGTGGGGGTGGGCGCGGCAGCAGGCGCTGGGGTGCTGGCACAAGCGGCCAGGATATAGACGGTCAGCACGCAGCTAACCAGCAAGAGTAATCGCTTTCGGTACATCTCAGAAACTCCTTTGTAAGTCAATTGCCGGTTGCCATTGGGGTTGCGACAAAGCCGGCAGGCAAGTACGCGGGTAGGGCGCTTTGATCGCCATCGCCAGCATTATACAAGAGGGTACGCACGATCAGAGAGTAGAGACCTTCGTGTTTCATGGTTGGCGACAGATCAGCCACTTCTAGACCGGGGGTGAAACCGTATTCCTGTAACGAGGCAATCAATTGTTGATCGCGGCTAACAATATGCACCGGCGTGGCAAAGCCGTCTTCACGGCGGGAGACGCGCGGCGGCTGATGATCGCCGATGAAAATGAAGAGATCATTTTCATTACCCGTTGTTAAGACAAATTCCGTCAACATAGATAGCTGATAGCGGATCGCCTCGGCATAGTTGCGCCGCCGTTGGTCATGGGGGATGCCTTCGGGGTCGATAGCGGGTGGGGAAGGCTCATCGTTTTTCAGCGTGCGCCAATCCTCCGCCAGCGTTGGGATGGGGGCAAAGGGATAGTGCGAATTTTGGGTGATAAAAAAGAGGGCAAAGGGTTGATTGCTCTCCCTGGTCAGCCGCTCATGGGTATAGTGTAACGCATATTGGTCCGGCGGCGCCGGTCCCCAGCCGTACATTGGCCCCGCAAATTGCAACTCTTCAAAACGAAACCAATCATCGACGCCGAAAAAGCGTTCCTGTTTTAACCAGTCACCCTCCGATAGCTCGGAAGAGAGAGCGGAGAGATGATAGTAATTGTAGCCCTGGGTTTTCAGATAGCGGCCCAGGTTGGGATAGCTTTCCACCTGATATTTATTGAGCAAGGCGAGAAATTGGGGGTGAGTTTCAATGCGCAGGCCAAAGAATGCGCTGCTGTACGCCAGCCAGGAACCGCCCCCCCAGGTTGGTGATTCGCTCAAGGTGGAGGCCATCGACCAGCCGCCGTCAGTCAGTTGTTTTTGTAACTTCTCCAAGAGTAATTCATAGCCAACCTTGTAATCCGGACGTTGATAGAGAACGCTGCCATAGGACTCAACAAAGATGAGATAGATGTTCGGTTTCCGGTGCAAGGTCAGGTCATGGTAGTCATAAGTCTGGCGTAGCGCCGTGTCATCAAAATTGGTCACGTCATAGTAGACCTGGAGTGATTTTTCAAGATTCAGCGCCATTTTGTAATAAAGGCTGCTCACTACCATCACCGGTGAGGCCAACACCTGGCGATAGGCAAAGAGGGGCAGCAACATCACCAGTGCCAGCACACCAAAGCTGATGCGTACCCAGCGACTCAACTGATCGGCCAGCGAAATGCTATACAACAAACGGGTTAGGGCATAGACGATCCCCAACGCCAGCAACGCCCCCAATGCCGCGCCAAGATAACTTGCCAGCGAAAGATGGAGATGGCTCAGGAGAAATTGCAAACCATCTAGCGCCAGGTAATAGTGGTGGTAGAGGATGGGATCAACCTGATAGATGGTGCGGGTGATCGCTTCGTAGGCGTAATAAAAGAGGGTCAAGAAGTACAACAGGATAAAGAATGGTCGGAGCGAACGACGGCGTAGGTAGCTGACATTGATCCACAACCCGACTAAGATGAAGAGTTCAATATTCCAACGAAAGGGATCGCTATTTCTGCGCCAGAGCAACAAGGTTTGTAGATCAGTCTGCCAATCGCGTCCCAAGAGTTCTGCAACCGGAAAGAGCGTCGTATCCGCCCGATTGAGCAGATAGAGCGGCAAAAAGAGCAAGAGATTAAGTAGAAGAAAACAGAGTAAAAAAACACGGTTGGCATGATGTTTGGTCAGCCAATGTTGCCAGCGCGGTTGCCACCGCTTTTGCCAGTGTGGATCCGGTTTCATGCCAGTCTGCTTTCTTTTTGATGGGTTGCCAGGAATAGATCGCGGGTTAGTTCAGCGTGCGCCAGATGTTCAGCGGCATGACGGGCAACCACGATCAAAATTTCCCAGGAGCTTATCATGCCGCGACGCGGGTGCAAGCGAGGGCGGTCAAGATCGATGGGCGTCATATAGGTTAGATCGCGGATGATCTGCGTCTCTAATTGCTCCCAGCGTGTCCGGAGCGCAGCGGTATCGCTGCCAATGACTGAAAATTCAGCATCACGGTCGCGGGCTACCTTGTGTCCACAAATCACCCCCAGCACCGTCTCTTCAATATTGCCGATGATGTGGGTAGCCAGATTATAGAGGCTACTGGCGTTGGGTAATGGTCGCCAATTGAGCGCTGCCTCATCCAGGCCATCCAAACAAGCCAGCAGCCGTTCCACCGACCTGCTACTAAAACGCCAAAGGGTAAGCGCTTTGGATTGGCGATTAGGGGTTGGCAGCGGCAGCTTTGCCAAGTCGGTATAGTCGGTATACGAGAAAACCGCCGTCGAGATGCCACGCAAGGTTTCGGAAACATCAGCACCGGTTTGCGCAATGGTCACAACTGGAATGCCAATAGAATGTGCATAGCCTGCTTCGATGCCCAGCCCAACGCCTTTTTCGGTGAGATCAACCAGCACCACATCTGATGCAGCGATGATTTGAAAGGTATAGAGCATCAATTTGTCGGCGGGAAAAGACAAAGCGCCCCATTGCTCCAGATCGCGGGCAATGCAGAAGAGATCATGGCCTTGCGCCGTCAACACTTCGGTAAGACGTTCAATAGCTTGCCGGTTACGCTGATCGGCATGGTATTTGATGGCAAGATAAAGTTTCATGCGCGATCCAGAAGTGACTGCGCAAAGGCGAGATCCTGCTGAATGAGCCGATCCACGGCATCGTGATCACTATATTCCGCCGTCAAGCAGATGGGGCCGGTGTAGTTGATCGCCTGCAATTTGGCAACCACCCGCGGCCACGAAGCGCGCCCCTGGCGACCGGAAGTCCAGTAGACTTTCCATTCAGCCACCTCCGCTTCCGGGCCATTGACCCGCTGCCAGAAGGCGTTCTTCAAGTTGACACAGCAGAGATAGGCTTCCACCACGTCGATGGCTAACTCCGGCTCCATCCCTTCCAACGCGTTATGGGCCGCGTCCCAGACAATGCCAATATACTTCGGGTTATAATCCTTGACCAAATGATAGAGGCCCATCTCGTTGACGCCGACAAACTTGGCGCAATGGTTTTGGATGCCGATCTGGACGTTGTACTGTTCACAGAAAGGCAGCGCGGCGTCTAATTGACGGCGGGCGGCGGCTTCGGCTTCCCAGTAACGCCGACCATCGACGCCAAACATGACCCGGTTCATGCCAATGCCGGCAGCCGCGCAGGCAGCGTAGAGCCGTTCCTCATCCAGCGGCAGTGCGGCGGTGATATTGAGAATGCGCACGCCTTGGTCGCCTAGAATTTTGACCGCTTCCAGCAGGTCGCGTTCAATCGTCGCCGGTTGGCAAGGAAAACCGGGACGCACCGGCAGTTCGATCCACTGGAAACCCAGGTTGCGGATATGTGCGCCCAGATCGGGGAGGGACAGCGCTTTCCAGGGTTTGACAAAGACAGCAACTTGATTAGACATAGCCCTTGTTGGCTCCTTATGATTGATGGCCGGTGCGACAGGTAGGTTTACAGTGGTGGCAACGCTGCGGTAAAAATGTCACTAACCGGCAGCGTAAAACCTTCTAATAACACAGAGGTTAGTTGCATACCTGGCTTGAATTCCTGATGGACTTGATAGGTTTTCCCCTGTAAGACGAGGACAGTCACGACTTTTTTCTGCTGATCAACAATCCAGTATTCAGCAATGCCAGCGCGTGCATATTCTTCGCGTTTGTCTTCATAATCGCGCCCAGGATCATCTGGGCTGACGACTTCAATCACTAAGTCAACGTTACGCCAGAACTTGGCAGATTGATGGGCCAGTTTTGCTTTCGAGACAAAGATCAAATCAGGTTCACGAAATTTTTTAGACCATAATTCGACGGGCAAAGGAGCCGATAATACCTCGCCCAGACGCCGATCTGTGATATATACCCAAAGTATTCTTTGCAAAAAGAAAACGATCCGTTGATGAGACGGTGACGGCATGGGTAAAACCTCCACATAGCCATTGGAGAATTCAACAAGATGGTTGGTATCGAGCGCCAAATATTCCTCAACTGTCCACTCACCCTGAACAGGGAACAGGCGTGCAATCTCCCAAACTGGCTCGCCACGTCCTTTTGGTAAGCGTTCAAGAACGGTCATGATTCCCTCCGCATTACAGCTTTACTACGCCAGCGTCTAGTTCAGTATACCACAAGCCAAGGCGAAACTTCACACAAGCAATTGTCATGTTGCGTTTTTCTGCGCAATCTCCCCAATCCGCGCCAGGGATGAATAGCAGGGGCCAAAGCGCTGCAAATTGTTTCCATGATTTCCGCGCCTTCACTTTCACACGTGCTACGGCTTAAGCAACGCCTGCGCCAGAATAATCTCCGCCACTGCCATGGTCTTGATCGCGTCGGCAAAGCAGGACGACGGCTGCGTTCCGGTCTTGACGGCGTCAATAAATTCACGGTTTTTGGCTTGAAAGCCGCCGTAAATGCGAATCTCGTCGCTGCCGGCCACCTGGCGCGTATCAAATTCAATGCCTTTGGTGTCGCCATCGGCATAGAGGCGGCCCTTGTTTTCATGTTCGGCTTCGGCGCAGATACCGGGAGCGTGCATTTCTACTTTGAAGATGCGCCGACCGCTCGTCCAGCTGTTGAGCATGACGCCGGTGGCGCCATTGTCAAAATGCAGGAAGGCCGAAATAAAGTTGATGTCTGGGGTGCCAATGCGCTTGCAGCGACTTTCAACCTCCACCACTTCGCCGCCACAGATCCAGCGCAGGGTGTCAATGGCGTGGACGCCATCATCCATCATGTGGTCGCGGGCTTGCAGGTAGGGTTGCGGTTCGCATTTGTAAAAGGCACATTCGGCATGGACAATTGGCCCCCGTTTCAAGCATTCATTGTGCAGATGCACCACCATCGGGCAGGCGCGCCTTTGGAAGCTGACCTGAGTAATGCACCCTTTCTGCTCGGCCAGGTGGTGTAACAGACGCGCCTGATGGAGCGTGATGCCCATTGGTTTCTCAATATAGAGATTCAGCCCCTGGCTAAGACACCACAGCCAGATGTCGATCATAAAATGGGGCTGACCGATGGCATAGACAGCGTTGGGCGCGGTCTCTTCGATCATTTTGCGGTAATCGGTGTACCGATGTTCCACCTCATAGCGGTTGGCGGTGGCGGTCAAGCGCACCGGATCGAGGTCACAGATGGCGGCAATCTCTACATCGTGAAAGCCGGCCAGCGATGGATAATGAACCCGGTTGGCCATGCCACCAGCACCGATCATGACGACACGTACTTTGTCGAGCATGGGATCTTCCTCTTCTTGGTTAATACAAAATCATGTTTCGTGGCGCACAACGCTTGCGTTAGGGGAATTGGGTAATACCCGCCTTCATCGCCTCGCCCACATAGTATTGAAGCTTATCGTCCAACTCTGCTTGTGTCACAAATGAATCAAGAATCACGCACCCAATCCTGGCGTTGTTTGTCCCGATTTGGGGAAGGAGGCGCCTGATCTGGGTTTGCAGATAAGCTATCCGACCTTGATACTCGGTTTGACGGGCTGGATTATCAATATGGGCAAAGATAATTAATGTTGTCCACGGACCAATTGTCCACGGGGTTTGTGAACCAACCGCAATGCCACTGCCCAACAGGGTAGCCATCAGATCGCCAAGGAGAGTCTTGGGATTATCGGTCGTGTCTTCAATTTCAATCAACGCAACAACGCGCAAACTTTTATCATGGACGACGGCCAGATCAAGGTGAGCCAGTTGTTTTGGGCGCAATGGTTGCGTATATTGATCGCCATACCATACGGCAATTGCCATTGCATCGCTGGCAGCACCGTGGTCATAGAATAGTTGAAAATCGGATTGTTCAAGGCTATGGCGCAACTGTTGGGCGGCAGGCGCCGTATAAAGCTTGCCATTTCCCATTCGATCATCTCCCTTTGAAATGAACTCATCTGAACTCGGTGCGTAACCGGATTGAATTCGTTGCCGCCTAAATCCGTTGTCGTGTCCGCTGCGCCTGTAACTTCGCCACAAAGCGCGCCAAGTGGGGATCGGTACGGGTGAGGGGTAGTTGATCCAGTGGGAACCAGGCAACGCCATAAAATTCACCTTCATCATAAGTCAGCGGTTGCGTACAATCAGCATAGAGGACATACCAGAACGACACGTCTGTATGCCGCACCCCGCCCACCGTCTCCGTTATCGTCAGAAAGAGGGGATCCGGCCAGAAAAAAATGTGCGTCTAGCCCCAGTTCTTCGCCCAGTTCACGCACAACAGTTGTGCGTGGATGCTCTCCGACTTCCACATGGCCGCCATTGGGCAACCAGAGGCCGGCGTTTTTGTGATCAACCAACAGTAGTTTTTGCTGGTGCGGGTCAAAGAGCGCAAAGTAGGCAACCAAATGTTGCGGTGGCGTGGCCGGTTTCGCCGTACGACACAAGGGTGCGCCCGAAGCAATCCAGGCGAATGTCTGCGCAAGGTGAGCGGCTTCCAGGGAATCATATGGGTGAATGGCACGAACAATGTCAGCGATGATTGCGTGCATCAAACACCTCAACCGTTCTGTTCAATGAACGCGACCAGCGCCGGCAGTTTCTCTACTTGCATCCCCAACCCCGTTCCCCGCAGCGTTGCGGTGTTGGCGACACCATTGCGCACGTTGTACAGCCCCGGATGCACAGCCGCGGCCAGTTCATTGGCCGCCGGGAAAAATTGCCGGGAGTTTGCTTCTACGCCCAAAATCGTATGACAGCGCGCCGCCAGTCCCACCGATTCGATCAAGGCCAGTGAAGGGTTGGTCAAATCCTGCACGGCATAGGGAATCCGGTTCATCTCGGCCAGCGGGATAAAGAGCAGATCAGAGGAGAGACATTTACAACTTTTGAGCGCAATGCCCGACCAGCCTAACTCCATCGCTAATTTGAAATCCTCCACGGTGGACAAACTCTCATCGATCAGCACCGGTTTGTACTTGGCAAGCGTTCGCATGTCCCAGCGGTGCGCCGTCAAGTCGCGTTCGGTCGGCTGTTCGAGGTAAAGAATTTCGTCATAGACCTGGGGCGCCTGTTCACGCACTTTGTGCAGGTACTCGATCATGTATTCGGGCGATTCGCATTGCTCGTTGGTGTCAGCGGTAAGATAGGGGCGAACCGGCAGATCAGGTCGCACAGTAGCGCGTACTTCGTGGTAGATGCGGGAAACTTCCAGCGTGCGGTGTAGGTCCCAGTCAAGGTTGCGGCCTTGCAACTTTACCTTGAGACAAAAAACGCCATCGCGCGCAATCCACTCATCCAACGAATTGGGAATGCCATCTTGTGGAAAAGCGGCAGTGACTTCGCTCTTGCGCAAGAGATCCAATCCGCCCACCAGATGAAAAACTGGTACGGTTGGTGCATAATCCTGGCGCAGGAATTGCGATGGGTAGACGCCCCGGTACGCATCGCCCAAATAGCGAGAAAGGTCAAAACCCATATACTCCGGCCCATAGCCGCGGTAGGAATCAATGCTGTTGACCTGCCCAAAGGCGTCATGGAGCGCATGGTCAACCGGGCTGGCACAGATGAGGGCGCCCAGAAAAGGCATGGTTTCCCCCGGCGTAAGCTGCGCGCAGATGGACTCGTTCAGCCGTTGCAGATCAGCCTTGGTCGCCATAAAAATCTCGATGGGATGACCAAAGTGTTGATAGCTGCCGATCAACCGGGCGTAGGCGTCAAAGAGGTCACACATCACCTGATTCTTAGCCGCATGGGACGCCTTGGAGACCGGCCAGGCCCACAAATCCATGAGAAACATGGCGCCCCATCCGGTCGCCAGCCGGCCATGCCGGTTCTCCACCGTGACACGGGCATAGCCAATGGGCAATTCATCGACAACCACGGCGCCAAACTTGAGCGGCGTGCGGCAGCGGGTCATGACTTTGAAGGTTTCAACACTACGAACACGAATATCACTTTGCATCTTGCTTTGCTTTCTTTGGAAGGGGCCACACAACCAGCAGCAGTTTTGACAAAAGTTGTTGTTTTATACAGAATACTCTTTAGGTTGACGCAATCACCTGTAAACAAAATTGTACCACCATCACCAATGTATCCGGCAAAGAGAAGCACCGATGATTTCAGCAGAATTGTTACACGCATTGCATGAAGCAGTCGAGCAGCGGCGGGATGCGATCATCCACTTTCTGCGCGACATCTGTGCCATCCCCAGCATGGCGAGTCAACTACAGGCCGTCGGCACACGCATTGCTGCCGAGATGACGGCGTTGGGCTTTGACGAAGTACGCTTTGATGTCATGGGCAACATCCTGGGTCGCGTCGGGCATGGCCCCACCGTGCTGGTCTACGATAGCCATGTAGACACCGTGGGCATTGGCGACCCAGCGGCCTGGCAATGGGACCCCTTTGTGGGCAAAGTAGAAGACGGCATCTTCTATGCCCGCGGCGCCTGCGACGAAAAAGGCTCGACGCCGGGCATGGTCTACGGCATCGCCCTGGCCCGTGACCTGGGCCTAATTTCCCCCGACGAATACACCCTCTACTATTTCGGCAATATGGAAGAGTGGTGTGACGGCATCGCCCCCAACAGCTTTGTCGAAGTTGACCCCAAGCTGCGCCCCGACTATGTAATCATCGGCGAGCCGACCAAAATGCAGGTCTATCGCGGCCACAAGGGGCGGCTGGAACTCAAAATCACCGCCAAGGGCAAGAGCGCCCATGCCGCTTCCAACCATCTAGGCGACAACGCCATCTACAAGATGCTGCCGATTATCGCTGCCATTAGCCAACTGGAGCCGCAGTTGGGCGACCATGAATTTCTGGGCCACGGCAAGATCACCGTCAGCGATATGCAGGTCAAAACGCCATCGATCAACGCTGTCCCCGATGAATGCACCATCTTTATCGACCGGCGCATCACCTTTGGCGAGAGCAAAGAAGCCGTCAAAGCGCAGATCGCCGCCCTGATCCCGCCCGACCAACGCGACACAATCACCCTGGAAGAACTCTTTTACGACGAGCCGAGCTACACCGGCTTTGTCTTGCCCGTGGACAAATATTTCCCGGCCTGGGCCTACCCGGCTGACCATCCGATGATCGTAGCCGGCCAAGCCACCCGTGAAGCCATCGGTCTACCTGCGGCGCCCAGCGGTAAGTGGAATTTTAGCACCAACGGCACTTACTGGGCCGGCAAAGCGGGCATTCCGGCCATCGGCTTTGGCCCCGGCGACGAAGTGACCGCCCACACCACCGAAGACAGCGTCCCCCTTGACGATGTAGTCAAGGCCACAGAATTTTATGCACTCTTTCCGTACCTGTTAAAGCGTCGTGCGTGACCCGTTTACGAATCACGAATTACGAATTACGCAGTTACCTTGGAGCAAGGTCAAAATCACCATGACAATTACCATCAATGCGTCACGGCTCCATGCGACGATTGCCGAGATGGCGCAATTTACGGAACCTGATACCCCCGGCTGGACACGGCGTTTTCCGTCGGAAGCATATCAACGCAGTCGTCAATGGTTGCGCCAACAAATGGAAGCAACCGGCTTGACAACCGAATTAGATGCGGTGGGCAACCTCTTTGGTCGCACCCCTGGCCGTGAGGCGTTGCCAGCCCTCCATATTGGTTCGCACACCGATACGGTCATGGGGGGCGGGCGTTTTGATGGCGTATTGGGGGTCATCGGCGGGTTAGAGGTTGTACGCACGCTACGCGACGCCAACTACCAGTTGCGCCACCCGCTGATTCTGGCCGACTATCTTTCCGAAGAAGCGACCGACTATGCAATTGCCTGTATGGGGAGCCTGGCCCGCTATACCAATCATTTCAAAGCGGCCTGGCTCGAACGGACAGTCAACGGGATTACCCTGCGCCAAGCCATTGCCGATATGGGCGGTCAGCCCGATCAATTAGGCCACTGCCTGGTGCAGCCGGGAGAAATCGCCGCAGCCCTCGAATTACACATCGAACAGGGACCGGTGCTGGAAGCGCGGGGCGCACGGTTGGCGGCGGTGAGCGGCATTGTCGGCATTCGCCGCGCGGTCCTTGAATTGCGCGGCAAGGCCAATCATGCTGGCGCCACACCCATGGATCTGCGCCAGGATGCGATGGCCGCCGCAGCGCGCGTGATCTGTGCCGTTGAAGACATTGCCCGCGCCCACCCCGGCACAGTCGGCACCATCGGTAAGGTGGAGGTGCGTCCCAACCAGGGCAACGTCATTGCCGAACAGGTGACGATGATGCCCGAAATGCGCAGCCTGAATATGAACGAGGTTGACGGCATGTGGGCGCAGTTGATGACGGTGGTTGACGCCGCTTGCGCCGAACGAGGCGTCACCTATCAACTTTTTAACGACACGCGCATGGATTCGGTCATCCCGCCCGCCTGGCTCCATGAAACGGTCTTACACATCTGCCGACAACATGACCCCAACGCCATTGTCACCCCCAGCGGCGCCGGCCACGACACCAACTATGTCGCCTTGATGGCCCCGGCAGCCATGATCTTTGTGCCGAGCATTGATGGTCGCAGCCACGCTCCCGAAGAGTTGACCCAACCGGAAGACCTGGCCCTTGGCGTCCAAGTGCTGGCCGAAGCGGTCATCGCCCTTGATCAACAATGATGACAAAGTGACAAAAGTTTTTCACTCTGTTACCCTTTCACTTTGTCGCCCTTTCACCTTGTCACCTTGTCATCCATATGAAGGAGAAAACCATGACTCAGGATCGCGTCGCCCTTTATTTACAAGATGCGCATGAGTTGCGCGAAGGTATGAAGATTGTCCAGTATGCCGAGAAACATGGCTTTGAGGCAGTTTGGCAAGCAGAGAGTCGGTTGGTACGTGATGCGATTGTGCCGATGGCCGCCTTTGCGGCGGTCACGGATCGCATTAAGGTGGGGTCAGGGGTCATTAACAACTGGACGCGCAATATCGGGTTGTTGGCCTCGACCTTTTTGACACTAGATGATCTGGCGCCGGATCGGATTATCTGTGGCATTGGGGCGTGGTGGGATCCACTGGCGGCCAATGTCGGTATCGAACGGCGCAAGCCGCTGCTCGCCATGCGGGAGACCATTGAAGTGATGCGGCGTTTGTTGCGTATGGAAAATGTCACCTATGAGGGCGAGTTCCACAAGGTCAAGGGTATTGAGTTGGATGTGGTGCATGGTCGCCGCGAGCCGCGCAACATCCCAATGATGATCGGTGCAACCGGCGGCAAGATGATGGAATTGACCGGCGAAATTGCCGATGGTGCGGTTTTGAACTATTGTGTACCGCCTGAGTATAATGATGATGCAATAAAGCAACTGCAAGCTGGTGCGGCACGCGCTGGTCGCACCCTGGCCGATATTGACCGCCCGCAGTTGATTGTCTGTTCCGTTGATATGGACAAGGCCAAGGCGTTGGATGGCGCTCGCTGGTTGCTGACCCAGTACATTGCCCAACAGCCCCACATCACCAAAGCCAGCAACACCCCGCCAGAGACTGTCGCCCAAATTCAATCAATTCTCGGCTGGCCCGCCACCAAAGAGCAGATCAAAGAAGCGATGAAACTGGTGCCGGATGACCTGGTGCAACGGATCACCGCCAGCGGTACACCGGAAGAGGTGAAAGCCAAAGTACGCGAATATGTCAACCGCGGCTGCACCTGCCCGATCTTGTATCCCTTGGGCGATCCGTATTTGATGATCGAGGTTTTCTCGGAAGGGTATAGCGCGTAGCGCTATTTTATGCAATAAGGTTTTTGGTGTGCTTTTGTCCCGTAGGGACGGCTGAGTTTAGCATGGGAACAATGAGAACTTCCCCTCTAAACTCAAGCGTCCCTACGGGACGGATGAAAAGTCGCCGATTGACCGAGCGTTTCGCATTGAATCCCCTTTTCCCAAAGCACCTGATTGTGATCAAAGGCGCCGGCGACCTGGCAAGCGGGGTGGCCTATCGCCTCAAACGGGCGAGCTTTCCGTTATTGATGACGGAACTGCCGGCGCCCTTTTTTGTGCGGCGTGCCGTCTCCTCTGGCGAGGCAATCTATAGTGGAGCGATCACGGTTGAAGGCTTGACGGCGCAGCAAGTGGACAGCAGTGCCGAAGCACAGGCGATGGCCTACAGCGCTGCGATTCCGGTACTGGTCGATCCGGCGGCGACGGTGTCTTAGAAGCGATTTTGACAAGCGCCATTATGCGACAATAATTGTATTTTGATGGTACAATGTAAGTCATCTATCCTAGATTGCACCGATTATGCAGATTCATTACACAATGTTCATCTGCATTATATACCCATAACAAAAAGGAGAAAGCGTTTTATGAACCGTATCCGTGCCTATGCCTTGTTGCTGCTAGCCTTGATCCTGGTCGCCTGCGCCCCGCCGCCAGCGGCCCCGGCTACTGGTGGCGATCAAGCCGCAGCGGCAGAAAAACCGGCTGCCGTCGAAGGCGTCTTGAAGATCGCCTTTGTCTATGTCGCACCGATTGGCGATCTAGGCTGGACCTGGGCGCACGATCAGGGGCGGCTGGCGCTGGAAGAGCAGTTTGGCGACAAAATCGAAACCGCCTATGTTGAAAATATCCCCGAAGGGCCGGAAGCCGAGCGTGTGATCCGCGATTTTGCCCAGAAGGGGTACAAGCTGATCATCACCACCTCCTTTGGCTTTATGGACCCGACCATCACCGTCGCGACTGAATTCCCGGACACCTGGTTTGTCCACATCTCCGGCTATAAGACCGCCGCCAATGTTTCGACCGTCTTCGGGCGTATGGAACAGGCGCGCTATCTCTCTGGTCTCGTTGCCGGCGCGGCTACCACGAGCAACATTGTCGGCTATGTCGCCGCCTTCCCCATCCCGGAAGTGGTGCGTGGCATCAACGCCTTTACCCTGGGCGTCCGTGAAGTCAATCCTGAGGCGGAAGTACGTGTCGTCTGGACCAACACCTGGTTTGACCCGCCCAAAGAAAAGGAAGCCGCCGACGCCCTCTTGGCTGCCGGCGCCGATGTCATCGCCCAACACCAGGATACCACCGAGCCGCAAAAAGCCGCCGCTGATGCCGGCAAGTTCTCCATCGGCTACAATTCAGACATGAGCCAGATTGTCGGCGATACGGTGCTGACCAGCCCGGTCTGGAACTGGGGTCTCAAGTACGGCGCCATCGTCCAGCAGATCATGGACGGCACCTATGCCAGCGAATCCTACTATGGCGGTATGGATGAAGGCATTGTCGATCTGGCGCCCGTCTCGGCCAAAGTCTCGGATGAGACCAAAGCCCTGGTCGAAGGCAAGAAACAGGAATTTGTCGAAGGCAAGGGCAAACTCTTCTGCGGCCCGGTCAACGGCGCCAACGGCAAGTTGGTCGTCGCTGAAGGCAAATGCCTCACCGACGCCGAACTCTTGAGCATGGACTACTTTGTTGAAGGCGTCGTCGGCGAAGCCCCGAACGAAGCGACGGAGGGGTTGGGGGAGTAGGGAAACAGGTAGACAGGTAGACACGTAGACACGTAGACACGTAGACACGTAATCGGGTAGATGAATACCTGTCTCCCTGTGTACCTGTCTACCTGTCTCCCTGTCTACCTGTCTACCTACACCAAAAGAGGAACCAATGGCTGATCAGGAAGCGCCGATTGCGGTGCAGATGCGTGGGATTACGAAGCGGTTTCCCGGTGTGCTGGCCAATGAGCAGGTGGATCTGACCGTGCGGGCAGGGGAGATCCATGCCTTGTTGGGCGAAAATGGGGCGGGGAAGAGTACGTTGATGAGCGTTCTCTGCGGTCTCTATCGCCCGGATGAGGGAGAGATTCTGCTGAACGGCAAGGGGAAAGGGGCGCCACAGCCGGTCGATCTCCATTCGCCCAGCGCGGCCTTTGCGCATGGCATTGGCATGGTTCATCAACATTTTAAGTTGGTGCCGACCCAGACCGTGGCCGAAAATATGATCTTGGGGCTGAAGGATGTGCCTTTCAACCTGAATATGGCCGCAGTAGAAGCGAAGATTCGCACCCTCTCGCAACAATATCGCCTGCCGGTTGACCCCAAAGCCTACATCTGGCAATTGTCGGTGGGGGAGCAGCAGCGGGTCGAGATTTTGAAGTTGCTCTACCGTGGCGCCGATGTGCTGATTCTGGATGAGCCGACCGCCGTGTTGACCCCGCAGGAAGCCGATGAATTGGGGCAAACCTTGCGTCGTATGGCCGGCGAAGGCAAGGCGATCATCTTTATCAGCCACAAATTGGACGAAGTGATGGCCTTTGCCGACCGCGTCACTGTCTTGCGCGGGGGCAAGACAGTTGCCACCCTGGACACCGCCGGGAGCAGCAAGGTCGAACTGGCAAAACTCATGGTCGGGCGCGAGGTGCTTTTCCGCACGGAAAAACGCAAGGTGGAGCTTGGTCCGGTTGTCTTGACCCTGCGCAATGTCGAGGCGCGCAATGACAAGGGGCTGCTAGCGCTACATGACGTTTCGCTGGAAGTACATGGGGGCGAGATTGTGGGGCTGGCCGGGGTCGCCGGCAATGGGCAACGCACACTCACCGAAGTTGTCACCGGGCTGCGTCCCAGCACGGCGGGCCAAGTGTTGGTCAACGGCGTCGATCTAACCCATCAACCGCCACGACGCTTTATTGAGGCTGGTGTTTCTCACGTCCCCAGCGACCGGCTGGGCATGGGGCTGGCGGGCAACCTGCCCATTAGCGACAATCTGGTCATGAAAGCCTACCGGCAAGCGCCAATTTCAAATGGTCCCTTTTTGGCCAATCGGGTGATCGCCGGTTTTGCCCAGGGGTTGATCCAGAGCTTTCAGATCCTGACCCCCAACGCTGCCACCCCCGCGCGGATGCTCTCTGGCGGCAACCAACAGAAAGCCATTCTGGCCCGTGAAATTCAAGCCGGACAACAAAAGCGGCAAATGCAACCGAGCCTGCTGGTCGCTGCCTACCCGACGCGCGGGCTGGATGTGGGCGCCATCGAAACCGTGCGCCGCCACCTGCTGGAACAGCGCAGCCAGGGCGTTGCCATCTTCCTGCTCTCGGAAGATTTGGATGAGTTATTGAACCTGAGCGACCGCATCGCCGTCATCTGCGGTGGTCGTATCATGGGCATTGTCGATGCCGCCCACGCCACGGTGGAGGGGTTGGGATTGATGATGGCGGGGGAGAGTAGTAGGTAGACCAGGAAACATGAGACCAGGATAAATTAACTTTTGGATGTTCTATGATACTCTACTGAGGTAATTGTTGGGGTAGTATAAAAAGCAAGGAAGTTGAATGGAAAGACCCTTATTTGAAGCGGGTTACTATGAAACATACTACTTCGCAAATATTGTGCGAAATGTAATACATGATCGATTCAGCTACCTTAGAAAGCTTGATGATTTCTATGGAGACTCAAAGTACTTGAGTTTCATCCATCCATTTCCGCGGTACTCCGTATTTCATTCCTTTATAGAATTTGTTATTGATGATATCATTTGGGAGCAAATCGATGATATCAATATTGAAAAGAGGCAAGCAATACAACGCAACTTCTCTTCTATACCCTCAGCCATTACCGATCTGAAGCTTGCACTTCTTCCGATTAACCTTGCTTTTGATTACTATAAGATTGAGCATAATTCATTTGAAAAATGGTTATCAGAACACGGAAAGACATTCCAAGACGCCATCCCTGATGATGTATCAGAATACTATTGTGAAATACGAATGGAAGAATCCTATGAGAAACTTCTCACTCGCTCAGTTAGTGAAGTATTTTTTGTTCTTTTCCAAAATCGCCGACTATTGCTATTGTTTAATGAAATGATGGCGAACCAAGTAACTGAAACAAACATTGATTGGCTGGATTTTGAAGTAAGCCAACACTTTTCATCTTCTGGGGTCTTGAAAAGGGTTAATATCTCTAAATGGGTTCAGCGAGCTGTTTACTTTCGAGATCGAGGTTTATGCGTAACTTGCCATCGGGATTTATCCGGTATCATAAGTATTGGCAATATAGAAAATTATGACCATATGGTTCCACTAGCAAAAGGCGGCCTCAATGATGTGAGCAACATTCAGTTGCTTTGCCGAGATTGCAATCAACAAAAACGACATCATTACAGCTCTACTTCAGATTACTACGAGTCATGGTATTCCATTGACGAGAAGTGATTGCGTAACCCAATTACCATGAAGTTAGCTGGTAGATAAGTAAAAATATAAAATTAATTTACGTTGATGGCAACAATTTTAGCATATATAGGTATGTTGTATGGCGTGCATTTATCTGGACAAATAACATGAGTACGTATCCCGTGCATCCTTGACTATTTACTACGTTAGAGGGTAACGCATGCTACCTTTTTCTTTTAAATTTGAGAAACGTCTGACAATCTCTCGCATGGCTTATTATTTGACGCCGGTGCTTTCGTTCCTGTTGGCGTTGGGCTTTGGCGCGATCTTGCTGGCGGTGGTGGGGGCGAATCCGTGGCAGACCTATCGCGCCATGTTTGAGGGGGCCTTTGGGGCGCCGGCGCAGTGGCAAAAGGGTGAATTTTTTGGCTTGACCGAGACCTTGGTCAAGGCCATCCCGCTGATGTTGACCGGGCTGTCGGTGGCGATTGCCTTTCGGATGCTCTTCTGGAATATTGGGGCCGAAGGGCAACTGGTGATGGGGGGCGTCGGTGCGGCGGCGGTGGCGCTTTGGTTCCCGGCGACACTGCCTTTTTTGCCGCAAAGCCCGTGGGTTTACCTGCCGTTGATGATCATTGCCGGCATGATCGCCGGGGCGATCTGGGGGTTGATCCCGGCGCTGCTCAAGTCTTATTTACAGGTCAATGAAATTATTATCACCTTGATGCTCAATTATATTGCCATTTTGTGGTATCAATATCTCTTCCAGATCGCCTGGAAAGATCCCCAGGGCATGGGCTTTCCGGGGACGGCCATGTTGCCCGACTACACCTGGCTGCCCCGCTTTACCGGGCGGCTGCACTGGGGGTTGGTCATCGCCGTGGCGGTGGCCATCCTGCTCTGGATCGTGCTGGATCGCACCCGCTGGGGCTATGAGATCCGGCTGATTGGCGAGAACCCCAACGTCGCCCGTTATGCCGGCATTAGTATCATTGCCAACATCATCCTGGTGATGGCGCTCTCCGGCGGGCTGGCGGGGCTGGCTGGCGTGACCGAGGTGACGGGCATTTCGCACCGTCTCCAGCGCGGGTTGGATGTAGGCAACGGCTTTACCGGCATCATCGTCGCCTGGCTGGGTAAACTCAGCCCGTGGGGAATTTTGCTGGTGGCCGTGCTGTTGGCCGCGTTGTTGGTCGGCGGCGAACAGATTCAGATCAGCATGGGCCTCCCCGCCGCTGTCGCTCTGGTGCTGCAAGGGGCCATCCTCTTCTGCGTCCTCGGCGGCGATATTTTTACCCGCTACCGGCTGCGCGTGGTGTGGCGTGGGGAAGCGAAGAAGATAGGAACGACAGTGAGACAGTGAAACAGTGGGACAGTGGGACAGTGAGACAGTGGTCTACTTATACTGTTCTACTGTCTTACTGACCTACTGTCCCACTGTCTTACTGACCTACTGTCTCACTAACTATGGAGACGATCAATGGACACAGCACTATTTGTTTCGCTCTTAAGCATTACGATTGCCGCGGGGACTTCGCTGGTCTTTGCGACGGTGGGGGAGATTATCACCGAGCGGGCGGGGATTCTCAACCTGGGGGTGGAGGGGATGATGATCATGGGCGCGGTGACGGCCTTCGCCGCCGCCTTCCACACAGGGAACGCCTGGGCCGGGGTAGCGACGGCGGTGCTGGTGGGCGGACTGCTAGCGTCAATCCATGCGTTGCTCACCATCACCCTGCGCGCTGATCAGGTCGTCTCCGGCTTGGCGCTCACCCTCTTTGGCTCAGGGTTGGCAAGTTTTCTGGGACAGCGTTTGGGGCCGGAAGGCGCGCCGTTGGTGGGGTTGACCGGGCCGCGCTTTAACGAGGTGCTGTTGCCGGGGTTGAGTCAACTGCCGGTGATCGGCCCGGCGCTCTTTCACCGTGACCTGCTGGTCTATCTCATGTATCTGGTGGTGATCCTAAGCTGGTATTTTCTCTACAAAACCCGCGCCGGTCTGCACCTGCGCGCCGTGGGTGAAAATCCGCAGACAGTCGATGCCATGGGCGTGGATGTGGCCGGGTTGCGCTATTTCTATACGATTATCGGTGGTATGTTGGTCGGGCTGGGGGGCGCGCACCTGTCGCTGGCCTACATCCCCGGCTGGACCGAAAACATGACCGGCGGGCGGGGCTGGATTGCCATTGCATTGGTGATCTTTGCCACCTGGAACCCAGCACGGGCGATCATCGGGGCGCTGCTCTTTGGTGGCGTCAATGCGGTGCAATTTCGTCTACAAGCCGCCGGCACGACGATTCCGGCCTCGCTGCTCAACATGTTGCCCTATCTGCTGACGATTCTCGTGCTGATTCTGATCACCTGGTGGGAAACCTTTGGTCGCCGCGTCGGCGCACCGGCGGCGTTGGGCTTGCCCTATATGCGCGAGGAGCGGACGTAGTGGGATAGATAGACAGGGAAACAGGTAAACAGGTTCGAAAGCATGCCGTCATTGTTTGCACAGGCGGCGGCGCTTTGTACGATTATTCGGGTGCGGGAAGAGCAGTGCGCTCTTCCGGCTGGCAGATGAACTGGTGGCTGCCGGGCATCGTGTCATTACCACCACCACCACCCACATTGCCGTTGAGCAACTCGCCCTGGCGCCAGCGCATTTGCTCTACACGGAAGCAAGCGTCGAACGGATCGATGCGGCGTTGCAGCAGCATCGTCACCTCTTGCTCACCGACAACAGCGATCCCGCCACTGCCAAGACGCGCGGCGTCCCCGTCACCTTTGTCAGCACACTCACCCAGATGAAGCTGGCCGACGCCATCCTGGTCGAGGCTGATGGCGCACGCAAACTACCTTTCAAAGCGCCGGCCCCTTATGAGCCGGTGATTCCGCTGGAGAGTACACTTGTGGTGATTGTGGTGGGGGTCGATATTTTTGGCCGCCCCTTGAATGAGAAACATGTCCATCGCCCGACGCTGGTGAGCGCCTTGAGCGGTTGTCCTAATGAAATTTAAGAATCAAAATCGGTAATCAAGGTGTGCGAATGGCCTGAGCGAGCTTGCCGGAGCCAAGTAAAC
>JAPKMW010000026.1 GCA_026645575.1 Caldilineaceae bacterium | reverse complement strand
ATTAGAAATAGAATTCTGTGTTCACATGAGTAAAAATGCAATTTTATGTCTAAAGACTTTCTGGGCTTTACTTAGCAAAGCTTTGCCTTACCCTTTGCGCGTTAAGAAGCCTTGTGCAGAACCTACGCGAACTACGGACTACTGACAATTGACAAAATGGCTGCCCTGCGCTATCCTGTGGTCACTGCTCATGTAGGCGTTTTCAACTAGCTCACCCGTTTCGCCAATCAGCACGAATGATCCTTCCTTTATCATTCGGCAAATTTTCGCACTTTTGACCGTTCGACAATTTAGTTCGTTCAGTGCTTCCCCCATCCGTTGCCCCAGACAGGAGCGCAACTTGGTTCAATGTCCGCTGCTGCCGTCTACTTCGTGTCAGGCCGTTCGTGCTACGTCATTCGTTATCTTTGCCAGATCAAGAATCACGCAGCACAAATCACGCCCCGCGAATCAACTATCACACCTTTGACTAGAGGAGGAACGAATGCGTAAAACAATCTATCATCTCTTGACCTTGCTGGTACTGGTTGGCTTGGTGGCCGCCTGTGCGCCGGCCGGTCCGGCGCCTACTGCACCGGAAGCCGCGCCCGCCGCGGCGGAGGCAAATACCGCCGCTCCGGCCGCTGTTGACACGAGCGCTAAAGAAGCGGCCATGTTAGCCGAGCGGGTTGCCGCGGGCAGCTTACCGCCGTTGGCAGAACGGCTGCCGGTCAACCCCAAGGTGGTGACGCCGGTTGATGGCTTGGGCCAATATGGCGGCACCTGGCGTATGGGCCTCAATGGCGGGCAAGACAATGCCTTGCTCACACGCACGCTGGGCTACGAACACCTAGTGCGCTGGACGCCGGATTGGACGGCCATTGAAGCCAACATTGCTGAATCCTACGAAGTCAATGCAGAAGCCACCGAATACACCTTCAAGCTACGGGAAGGGATGAAGTGGTCCGATGGCACGCCCTTTACGGCGGATGACCTTGTTTTCTGGTATGAAGACATTGTGCTGAATGAAGAGTATGCGGCCACCCACCCGCTGGGCAACTGGCTAAAGGCTGGCGGCGAAAGCGTTGCGGTGGAAAAAGTCGATGACTATACGGTCAAACTGAAATTTGCGGCGCCGAATGGTCTCTTCTTACAGCGGTTGGCAACCCCGGATGGCGCCGAAATTACCCGCTGGCCCAAACACTATTGCAGCCAATTCCATCCCAAGTATAATGCCGACAACCTGGAAGCGCTGGCGGCTGAAGCCCAAGCGACAGGCTGGGTGAATCTGATGGAGCTAAAGTGTGGCGGCGTTCCTGGCACGCCCTATGATGCCCGCTGGCAAAATGCCGATCTGCCGACCCTCTACCCCTGGATTCTCACAACCCCTTATGGCGCCGGCACGCAGGTGGTGGGCGAACGCAACCCTTACTACTTTAAGGTGGACACCGAAGGCCGCCAACTGCCTTATATCGACCAACTGCTCTATGAAGTGGGCGAAAGCGTCGATGTGTTGGTGTTGAAAGCGCTCAACGGCGAGATCGACATGCAAGATCGCCATATTGCCTCGCTCCCCAACAAATCGGTCTTTTTTGACAATATGGAACAGGGGGGCTACGGCTTCTTTGAAACCATTCCATCGGGCATGAACAACATGATCATCGCCCTCAACCTGACCCACAAAGACCCGATGAAACGGGAGATGTACCAAAACAAAGATTTCCGCATTGCCCTCTCCCATGCCATCAACCGTCAGGAGATTATCGACGTGGTCTATGTCGGCCAGGGCGAACCGTGGCAATTGGCCCCGCGTCCCACCTCGCCCTTCCACAACGAGACCCTGGCCAAACAATACACCGAGTATGATGTGGACAAGGCCAACGAAATCTTGGATGGCCTCTATCCCGAAAAGAATGCCGATGGCCTCCGCCTTGGCCCCGACGGCAACCCAGTTACAGTGGTGGTTGATGTCACCTCCAACCAGCAAGATCGCGTGGACGCCTTGGGCTTGATTGAAGGCTACTGGGCCGCAGTCGGCGTTGATCTCCAGATCAACTCGATTGACCGCTCGCTGCTCTACACGCGCAAGGATTCCAACGAACATGACGCCAGCGTCTGGGGTGGCGACGGCGGGCTGGATGTAATCTTGGAGCCGCGCTGGTATTTCCCCTACAGCGGTGAATCGCTCTATGCCGAAGCGTGGCAGACCTGGTTCAACAATCCCTCTGGCGAAGGGGCGCTGACACCGCCCGAAGAGCCGCCGGCCGGCCCCAAGAAGCAGATGGACCTCTATGAGCAGATCAAGGCCACCGGTGATCCCGATCAGCAAGCGGCCTTGATGAAAGAGATTCTTGCCATTGCCGCTGATGAATTCTATGCCATCGGCATTGCGCTCGGCCCCAATGGCTACGGCATTGTGCGCAACAACTTCCACAATGTCCCTGCCATCTTCCCCGGCTCCTGGCTCTACCCCAACCCGGCGCCGACCAATCCGGAGCAGTATTGGGTTGAACAGTAAATTTTAGATTTTGGATTTTAGATTTTAGATTTGTGCTGCCCTGCATGTGTGCGGATCAGCTAAAATCTAAAATCTAAAATCCAAAATTTTTGAGGTGATATGTTCCAATTTATTCTACGACGGGTGCTATATCTGATCCCAACCTTGATTGCGATTTCCCTGGTCATGTTTATCATCATCCAGTTGCCGCCGGGTGACTATTTGACCACCTTGACGGCGGCGATGGCGTCGCAGGGGGAGAATGTGGACCAAGCGGCGTTGGTCGCGCTCAAGGAACGTTATGGGCTGGGGCAGCCGGTCTATGTCCAGTATTGGAAGTGGATCTCCGGCATTCTCTTGCATGGCGACTTTGGGCGCTCCTTTGCCTGGAATATGCCGGTTTCAGATCTGATCTGGGAGCGGTTGGCGCTGACAATGGTGCTATCCATTGCGTCGTTGCTCTTTGTCTGGATCGTGGCCTTTCCGGTAGGCGTCTATTCGGCCGTACGCCAATATTCGGTCGGGGATTACGTTGCCACCTTGCTCGGCTTTATTGGGGTGGCGGTGCCAAATTTCTTGTTGGCCCTGGTCTTGATGTATATCGCCTTCAAATATTTCAACCAGAGTGTTGGCGGTCTCTTCTCACCCGAATATCAAGAGGCGCCCTGGAATTGGGACAAGGTGCTGGATCTCCTTTCTCACCTGTGGATTCCCATCATCATCGTCGGCACGGAAGGGACCGCAGGCTTGATTCGCATTATGCGCGCCAACTTGTTGGATGAGTTGCGCAAACCCTATGTGGTGACAGCGCGCGCCAAAGGGCTGCCGGAGTGGAAGCTGTTGCTCAAATATCCGGTGCGGATAGCGCTCAACCCCTTTATCAGCACAGTGGGCTGGGTGCTGCCGGGGTTGGTCTCCGGCTCGGCCATTGTGTCGATTGTTCTCAGTCTGCCGACTACCGGGCCGATTTTGCTGCGCGCCCTGCTGTCGCAGGACATGTATCTGGCCGGCAGTTTTCTGCTGATGTTGAGTGTGTTGACAGTGGTGGGGACGCTGCTCTCGGACCTGTTGCTGGCCTGGCTTGATCCGCGTATTCGGTATGAGTAGGAAGTAGGGAGTAGGAAGGGTTGGGTATGGCGACAGGGGTTGGGGCTTTGGGGCAGGATACAGGAGCGCGTGGGGTCGAGCCGCCGGTGAAAGAGACAGAGAGCCGCGTTCATATTGCGTCCCAGTGGAAGTTGATGTGGTGGAAGTTCCGCAAACATAAGGCGGCAATGATCGGGGGGATCATTACGATTCTCTTCTATTTGATTGCGCTCTTTGCCGAATTTCTGGCGCCCTTTGATACGGAACGCTTTAGCGCCCAGCATACCTATGCACCACCGCAGCCGCTTCATCTGTTTCAACAGACGGCAGATGGCTGGCAATACGATCCCTATGTCAACGGCTACAAAGTGGAGATTGATGCGGTGGCGTTACGGCGCACCTTTGTCGTCGATGAAGAAGCGATTTACAAGGTGAACTTCTTTGTCGAGGGAGCGTCCTATAAGCTTTTGGGCTTCTATGAAACCAACGTTCACCTGATTGCGCCGGAAGATCCCAAGGCGCCGATGTATTTGCTGGGCGCGGATCGCCTGGGGCGCGATGTGTTGAGCCGCTTGATCTACGGCACCCGTATTTCGATGACCATCGGGTTGGTGGGGGTGGTCTTGAGCTTTGTGCTGGGCATCTTGTTGGGCGGCATCTCCGGTTTTTATGGTGGCGCCGTGGATAATTTGATCCAGCGCGTCATCGAGTTTATTCGCTCGATCCCAGCGGTTCCTTTGTGGATGGCGCTGGCGGCCGCAGTACCACCAGAATGGCCGCCGCTGCGGGTCTATTTTATGATCACGATTATTCTCTCCTTTATCGGCTGGACGGGGCTGGCGCGTGTGGTGCGCGGGCGCTTTCTCGCGATGCGCACCGAAGACTTTGTGCTGGCGGCGCGACTGGATGGCTCCGGCGAAATGCGCACCATCTGGAAGCACATGGTGCCGTCGTTCTTCAGCCACATTATCGCCTCGTTGACCTTGGCAATTCCCGGCATGATCATTGCCGAAACCGCGCTCAGTTTTCTGGGCCTGGGCTTGCGCCCCCCCGTGGTCAGTTGGGGCGTCCTCTTGCAAGAAGCGCAAAATATCCGTTCCGTCGCCACGGCCCCCTGGCTCTTAACGCCGGCCATTGCTGTGATTGTCTCGGTGTTGGCGCTTAATTTCTTTGGCGACGGCTTGCGCGATGCGGCTGATCCCTATCGGTAGATCGTTCGACAAAATGACCAACCAAAACGAACTGTTAATCCAGATCCAAGGGCTAAAAACCCACTTTTTCACCGACGAAGGCATTGTGCGCGCGGTTGATGGCGTTGATTTCGACATCTACCGCAACAAGACGCTCTGCATTGTCGGCGAGAGCGGCTGCGGCAAAAGCATCACCGCCCGGTCGATTCTGCAAATTGTTGACCCGCCGGGGCGTATTGTCGAAGGGCAGATCCTCTTTCATCGCCAGGCCAACGGCCAAAAAGAGGTGGTCGATCTAGCGGCATTGCCGCCACGGGGACGGGCCATCCGTGACATTCGCGGCAAAGACATTGCCATGATCTTTCAGGAGCCGATGACTTCGCTCAGTCCGATTCATACGGTCGGCAATCAAATTACCGAAGCGCTGCTCCTGCACACTGACCTTTCTAAAGACGCGGCCAAAGAGCGCACAATAGAACTGTTGCGGCGCGTCGGCATTCCGCGCCCCGCCGAGCGTTTTGATGTTTATCCCTTTCAACTGAGTGGTGGGATGCGCCAACGGGTGATGATCGCCATGGCGCTTTCCTGTAATCCGGCGCTGTTGATTGCCGACGAGCCGACAACGGCGGTCGATGTCACTACCCAAGCGCAGATTCTTGAGTTGCTCCTCGAATTGCAAGACGAGTTTGGCATGGGCATCATGCTCATCACCCATGACCTGGGCGTCGTGGCGGAGATGGCCGATGATGTGGTGGTGATGTATCTGGGCCGTGTGGCCGAACAGGGCGATGTGGATGCCATCTTCTATGACCCCAAACATCCCTACACCCAAGCCCTGCTACGCTCGATTCCCAAATTCAGCGGTCGCAAAGAGCGTCAACGCTTGAACTCGATCCGCGGCATGGTGCCCGATCCGCTGAATCGCCCCAATGGTTGCCCCTATCACAGCCGCTGTGATGACTTTATGCCGGGCAAATGTGATCAGATCGTGCCGCCGCGCACTTTTTTGAGTGCAGGCCGCACCGTGCGCTGTCTACTCTATGATGAAGCGGCGTCACAGTCAGTCGCCCAATAAGCCATGATGGTAACCACTAAGCGCCTAGCCAGTCCGTGACTGGCGACACCCGCCAGTCACGGACTGGCTAGGCGCAGGTTTGGTAGTTACCCATGATCAATGAACCCGTCCCGTAGGGACGCCTGACTTTAGCAAAAAAGGTAAAGCGATTGATGAGCAATCCAGTGAGGAATGGGACGACGGCGCTAACGAGTAGCGACGCCCTGCTTGAAGTGAAAAATTTGCAGATGCACTTTCCCATCATGGCCGGCTTTTTCCGGCGGGTGGTGGGGCATGTGAAGGCGGTGGATGATATTAGTTTTGCCATTCGTCAGGGGGAAACGTTGGGGTTGGTGGGCGAAAGCGGTTGCGGCAAGACGACAGCCGGTCGCTGCATCCTGCGGGCCTATAACCCAACTGGCGGACAGATTCTCTACCGCCGCCCGGACAATCAAGTAGTCGATTTAGCGACGCTCTCCAACCAGGAACTCAAGCCCTACCGCCAGCAGATCCGCATGGTCTTTCAAGACCCCTTTTCTTCGTTGAACCCGCGGATGCCGGTCATCGACATTGTGGGCGATCCGCTCAAAGTCAACCGGGTCGCCAGTGGCAAGGAATTGGAAGATCGGGTGGCGACCTTGTTGCGACGGGTCGGCTTGCGCCCCGAATATATGCGCCGCTATCCTCATGCTTTTAGCGGCGGCGAACGGCAACGGCTGGGCATTGCCCGCGCCCTGGCACTCGATCCCCATCTGGTGGTGGCCGATGAAGCGGTGTCGGCGCTCGATGTCTCGGTGCGCGCCCAGATTCTCAACCTGTTGCAGGATTTGCAGGAAGAGTTCCGGCTCACCTACCTCTTTGTCTCCCACGACTTGAGCGTGATCGAATATCTCTGCGACCGGGTGGTGGTGATGTATGTGGGCAAAATTGTCGAGATTGCGCCCACCGATGAAATCTTTGCCGATCCCCAACACCCCTACACCGAAGCGTTACTCTCCGCCGTCCCCAAACCCGACCCGCGCAACCGGCGGCGTCGCCAACGCATTGTGCTGGAAGGCGATGTTGCCGATCCGGCCAACCCGCCCAGCGGCTGTTACTTTCATCCCCGCTGTCGCTATGCCAAGGCGCGTTGCGATAGCGAAACGCCGGCCCTCCGCCCGATCAGTCCAGGTCACTATGCCGCTTGTCACTATGCTGAAGAGTTGCGCTTGCAAGGGGTCAACCCCCATGCCGACCTTGCCGCCTGAGGATTGCTAATGGGCCAAGAGCAGCAAAGCCTGGGGGCAACCGTGCAGTGGTGGGTGCTTTACCTGGTGGGCTGGGTAGGGACAAGCGCATTGGCGCTCTGGCTCACTCTCCAACTGCGCATCAACCTCATCGACCTCAACAACTTTCTGGGCTGGGGTCCCTGGCTTCTCATCGCCGTTGACAAATTTGGCTGGGTGTTGTTGGGCCTCGGCTGGTTGATCGGCGTCTTTGGGATCGACATCTATCTGCGCGGCGCGCCAACGCGCCGGCAGTTGCTGCGGCGTCTTTGGCGCGTTCTCTGGCTAGTGAGCGCCGGCTTGGGTGTTTCTTATGGCTTGCAATGGCTGCTGATTTGAGCAAACAGAGGAAGACGTTGGCAGGACAAAAAGCAAGAAAAAGACCTGGCCCAGCCAGGTCTTTTTGTCTGTTCGCTTAGAAGCAGATACGATAGTACTTGGTGCAAGGATAATAAACGGTGACAAACCAAACTTTCTTGCTGCAAATCCCGACGTAGGGTACGTAGATACAGAGTGTTTCCAGACGATTTTCCAGTTGTTCGATGGCGAAGTCATTCTTGTGCAACATGATTGAGTCTCCTTATTTAGTAGTAATTTAATGGTAGAAGTACGTTTGATAGTGTAAGCCGACGACTAGAAGCAGATGCGATAGTACTTAGTGCAAGGATAGTACACGGTGACAAACCAAACTTTCTTGCTGCAAATCCCGACGTAGGGCACGTAGATGCAGAGTGTTTCCAGACGATTTTCCAGTTGTTCGATAGCGAAGTCATTCTTGTGCAACATGATTGAGTCTCCTTTTGTGTGAATTAAACCAGATTGTTTGTTTGTGAGTGGTATCAGCAGCGTTGGTGCTTGTTCTTCTTGCTGCTCTCGTTACCGCTCTTCATGTCCTTATTGTAGCGGTTGGCGCACCGAAATTACAGCGCCACTTTCTGAAACTTTGTCCAAGATTGCTATAAGTTCCAAGAAACGGTTATAGAAAGTGGCAAAACGGCACAAAAAAGCCGGACTTCTGTACGAAGTCCGGCTTTTTATCTCACTGCCTCTGTCCCTGTTATCCCAACCCAGGCCAAATGGTCAGCGCATAACCAACAGCCAAAACGACAAGCCCCGTCAACCCGAACAACAGGGTGAAACCCAAAGAAGCTTGGCTGTCACGCTGCTCTTGTTGGATCCATTCGGTCATACTTACTGATGAGGCGCTGCGTGCCGTCTGCCAGTGGGGATCAGTGATAGCGGCACGCTTGTGCGAACCGATACTGACGGCCCCAGCGATCCCAATCAGAAGAACGCCAGCCCAAGTCAACGCTGTACCATAGGCCGGCAATGTCCACCATTGTTGGTACCAGCAGAATAGTGTGGCAGCGCCGACGGTGACAAGGAAAAGCACAAAGATTTTGCGTAAAAACCGAAGTAGCGATAGCGACCATTGTTTTATTGTTTGCATATAACACCTCCTTGGCTTCCGATTCTAGAAGAAGGTGCAATCGATTGCCTGACAATGACCTGTTACGAGACTGACAGTTGCGGTTGAAGCTGTCACCGCAATGACCAATCCACCCGCCGATATAGTTGACCGACCGGAATTTCAACATTCACCGATTCCAGGGTAATGACATCATCAACCGACGTACATTCGGTTAAAAGCCACTGTCCATTCGCCAGCTTATGATAAGCATCGACATGAACGCGGTACTGGTCGATCAGCACAGAGTCTTGTAACGTCGGCAACGAACGATACCAGACAAATTTTTCACCCTGATCCAACGCACGCGTTGATTTCGATAACACTTCAACGATCACCGTTGGGTTAAGAATGGCGTCGGTGCGCTCCGGAAAATATCGGATCGGCCCACAGATCACCATTGCAGCAGGATAGGTGAACAACTCGTAGGCTTCGACCCATACTTTGAGATCGCTGTTGAATACTTCACAACGGCCTATCTCTAACAAACTATCGAGCATACCACAGACACTGACTGCAATCCGGTTGTGATTGGCCGTGCTGCCGGCTATTGGAAACAATTCTCCCGCCAGATATTCGCGGTTGCTAACCGCCGTTTCTTCTTGCTGTAAGTACGCGACTGGCGAGAGACGCATGCTTTCCATCATGGTCACCATTAGAAACCTCCTACAACACAAAAGCGCGCCTGGAATCTTCGATCAGTAAGATAGTCCACTGATTACAAAGTGTCAACTTTGGTGAAAGATGTGTATCCGACTATAATGCACCTATTTTGAACTGGAAAATAGTTTACCGTGATACTGGAGAACCCTTCATGACCAAACCCTACCGCCCTGTCGCCCTTATCATTCTGGACGGCTGGGGCATTCGTGAAATGGCCGAGGGCAACGCGGTTGTTCTTGGCAACACCCCCAATTATGACCGCTGGACGCGGGAATTGGAACGTTCTGTCTTAGATGCTTCCGGCGAAGCTGTCGGGCTGCCGGAGGGGCAGATGGGCAATTCCGAAGTGGGTCATCTGAACCTGGGGGGTGGGCGCGTTGTCTACCAAGACTTGACGCGCATTGACTTGTCGATCCGCGATGGTTCCTTTTTGACGAACCAGACGCTAGTAGAAGCCATTAGCGGGGTCAAAGAACGGGGCAGCAAATTACACCTGATCGGGCTGCTGGGCGAAGGGGGTGTTCACAGCCAGAGCCGCCACCTCTTTGCCCTGCTGGAAGCGGCCAAACGCAGTGGTGTAGAGCCGATCATCCATGTGATCACCGACGGTCGCGACACGGCGCCGGAGAGCGGCATCGGCTTTGCCCAAAAGCTGGAAAGCTATCTGGTTGATCACCCGGCCACCATTGCTTCCGTCTGTGGTCGTTACTACACGATGGATCGGGACAAACGCTGGCCGCGCATTGAAAAGGGCTATCGCGTCATTGTCCAGCACGAAGGCGAAGCGGGCAAAACCGCCCCCAGTTTGACAGCCGCTTTGCAAGCCTCCTACGCCGCCAGCGTCACCGATGAATTTGTGCTGCCGGTCGCCATTGATGTGGGTAACAAAAATGTCAAAGTCGAAGCGGGTGACTGTTTGCTCTTCTACAACTTCCGCGCCGACCGGATGCGTCAGATCGTCACCGCCTTTCTCAAACCTGACTTTGACGGCTTCCCCCGCCCTGTGCTGGACAACCTCCACATTGTCACCATGACTCAATATGAGGAGAATTTCAATGTTCCGGTTCTCTTCCCGGATGTGGGTGTGCCGAACCCGCTGGCGGCGGTCTTGAGCCAAGCCGGGTTGAAGCAATTTCACGCCGCCGAAACGGAAAAGTACGCCCATGTCACCTACTTTTTCAACGGCGGTCAGGAACAACAATTCCCTGGCGAGGAGCGCCATCTGGAGCCATCACCCAAAGTGCCGACCTATGACCAGCAGCCGGAGATGAGCGCCCGCTCCTTGACAGAAGCTATCCTCCAACGACTGCAAACGCACAATGATGACTTTATTCTGGTCAACTACGCCAATCCTGATATGGTTGGTCACACGGGCGTGTTAGAAGCGGCGATCAAAGCAGTGGAAACGGTGGATGAATGCGCCGGTCGGCTGGTGGCGGCGATCAATGCCAAGGGCGGTGTCGCCCTGGTCACAGCCGATCACGGCAATTGCGAACGGATGATCAACCTGGAGACCGGCGAGCCGCACACCTATCACACCACACAGCCGGTCGCCCTCTTTGTCATTGGCGACGGCTATCGGAACCTGCGCCCCCGCGGCATCCTGGCCGATGTCGCGCCCACGGTGCTGGATCTCTTGGGTGTTGAACAACCTAGCGAGATGACGGGGCGGTCGTTGTTGCAACAGTAGGGTGCGTAGGTCAACACGGTACTTTACGTTTAACAGCACATCAGACTAGACCTGTCAGGGCGACTTCAGCCTGACAGGTCTTTTTGTTGTCAGTTGCCCTGATCTTCAGGGGTACGTTGAGTAACCAGCGAATCGTAAAATGGCTCTAGTAGATGACCGATTGGGTCGCACGGAACTGACAAACAAAAAGAGGTGACAATATGTCCGTACCTGAAGCCAGCGAATTCACCATTCCCTTGCTGCCCTGTACTGCCTATGACGAAACATTGACCTTTTACAGTGCGCTTGGATTTGCCATCACCCATCAGCAACAGGAACCCTATCTCTATCTAGCGGTGAAACGCGGCCGGATTGATTTACATTTCACCGGTTCGCTGAACGGTTCGCAAGCCAAGAAAGCGGTTAATTCAGCACTTGTCATGGTAGCAGAAGTACACCCCTATCATCAAGCCTTTGCCGCTGGCTTGCGTGCGAACTATGGCAAAGTGCCAACCGCCGGTTTGCCACGATTGGCCCGCTTGCGTCCGGGGCAGACCCGTTTTCAGATCTTCGATCCCAATGGAAATTCACTCATTTTCATCAATCATGATGAACCGGATGTGAATTACGACGAATGGGATGAAACATTATCGCCGGTGGAAAAGACCCTTAACAACGCAATCTTTCTCCGCAACACCTATGCCAACGATCAAGCCGCCGCCGGCCTGCTGGATCGGGCCTTGGCACGGCACAAGTCGCTCACGCTGTTGGATCGGGCACGGTTGCTGGCAATGCGGGCTGAACTAGCCGTTGCGTTAGGTGATGAGGTGCGAACCGCAGCCGTGCGGGAAGAACTGGAACAGATCATTCTTTCTTCAGAGGAACAGGAGCGCTACCGGCACGAGTTGCAGGCCGCTGACCAACTTGCCCAGTGGATTTCAAGCGCTTGAGATTGCATCAACAATCCGCGTCAACCCTGCTACGATCCGTTCATTGCTCAACCCCTGATTGGTGCGTTGGGCATGAAGCGTAAAGGGGTGAATCAACGCCAGCAAGGCATCGACAAAATAGGGGAGATCAACGTCCATGCCGATCTCACCATGCCGTTGCGCGCTGGTAAGCAGGCCAGCAATGGTACGGCGCGCCCACCACTGGGGCGGCGGCTCAAACCCGGGCGGGGGTGGCGTATCGCCAAAAATCGCCCGCATCATCGGCAAATGATGTTCATGAAATTCGACAATCGCCTGTAAAAACCAACGCAACTGCGCCAATTTGGCCGCACCTGCTTCACTCATCTGCCGCAACTGGTGCAAAGTCGCATCCTGAAAGTCGCGCATCTGCGTATCAAGCAGTGCTTGACATAACGCTGATTTGCCGGCAAAACGGCGGTAGAGCGTGCCTTGGCCAATCCCGGCGGCGCGCCCAATCTCCACCATATTCACCTGTTCAACTCCCTTCTCCGCAAAGAGGCGTTCGGCGGCGGCCAGAATGCGCGTTCGATTGGCCTGGGCGTCGGCACGTTCAGGACGCGCATTTTCTTCAGCCTGCTCTGTTGTTTCTAGCGTAATCGTTTCACTGCCGATTGGCACAAGGAAGTTGTCCATAAACTCATTGTAGAGCCGATTCAAACAAAACGCAAACTTGACAAGTGGATACATGTCCGCTATTATCGTATCAACCAAACGGACAATTGTCCGTTTTAATCAGCAATCCACACCCCCCTCATGCAACAAGGAGTGTTATAATGAGTGCAGCAGCCAAAACAAATGTGAGCAAACCAGGCTTCATGAGTTATCTGATCGGCGGCGTGGTCGCCGGTGCGATCACCGCCATTCTCAACAATTTGTGGAATTTCATCTACCCAGCCATTGGTGGTGTCAGTGTACCGGACGTGATCAATGTGGGTTCGGTCACGATGATGTCGATTGCGCCGCTATTGATCGCCGCCGTCGGTTACTTTGTCCTCTCCCGCTTTATGGATAATGCCACGCCCATCTTTCAAGGGGCGACCATTGTCCTGGCGCTCTTAAGTCTCTTTGGCACCTTCAATCCGCCCATGCCTGTGCCGGATGGGTTTGCCGGTCTGTCAGGGCCGATGCACATTATTGCCGGGTTGGTGGGTGCGTTTGTGATTCCACGCTTTGTCAAGTGAGGTTATTTTGTTTACCGAAAAAGAGATTGCTTACATTCGCTCACAGCCATTAGGCCGTCTCGCCACTGTTGATCAAGACGGACAACCGGACAATGTGGCGATTGGCTTCCAGTTTGACGGCAGAATTTTCTACATCGGCGGGTTGGACAATCCATCCACGCGCAAATACAAGAATGTCGCCAATGGTTACACCAAAGTCGCCTTGCTGATTGATGATTTACAGAGTGTCAATCCGTGGCGGCCACGCGGCATCCGTATCTATGGCAAGGCTGAGATCACTACACCGGAAGGGCGACCAGTGCTGAAGATTACGCCGGTCACTTCCTGGAGTTGGGACATTGAAGAACCCTCGTTCAAAAACGGCAAATTCAGCCCACGGAAGACAAGCCATAGCGTTGGCTAGATCATTTTGCGAATTCAACCCTTCGGCGGAACTGCAAAAGCACACAACGGTACATGGAGAATCAACCATTTAAGGTCACAGGCGCATTTGCCCTGTGGCCTTTTTTATTGAATCAAAAATAAAAAAAGAAAAACAGCAGTTGACAGTCTAAAGCTTCTATTGTACAATTCCCGTTAGCGTTAACGAGAATGCTCTCCTCTAACGCAGTAGTGATTACCTATTCCCAAAACTGCTCCTGTTCCTTGCCATCTATTTGGTATTATCGGTTGTTCTATTTCTTATGGCCAAAGTTACGCTGCATGATGTTGCAACTGCCAGTGGTGTTTCGGCACAGACTGTTTCACGAGTCATCAATCATCGCAGCGATGTTGCAGAGCAGACGCGGATGCAGGTGTGGGAGACCATTCGTCGCTTGGGCTACAAACCAAATGCGTTGGCGCGTGGCCTAGTTTCCCGGCGCAGCCATCTTTTGGGTGTCATTACGTTGCCCTTAAACGACTATTTTCCCTCCCAAATCATCACCGGTTTGGAAAAACAGGCGCGTGCACTGGGCTATGCCTGCCAAATGAGCTTTACCAACGATGATGCCAGTGATCTGGGTGAATTGATCTCATCCATGCTGGCCCGCCAGGTGGATGGAATTGTCATTCTGACGCCAAAACGCTTTGCTGACCCCGAATTGACCATTGATATTCCCATCGTCACCCTGGCCCACAAGCTGGCGAACCCCAACGCCATCAATGTCGATGTGGATAATATTGATGGCGCTTATCAGGCTATGCGCCATCTCTTGGCGTTAGGGCATCGCACCATCGGGCAAATTGTGGGGCCAAGCGAGTGGATTCCGGCAGCGGATCGCATTGAAGGGGCGCGCCGCGCCTTAGCCGAATATCAACTGCCGCTCGTCCCCGATCAGATTGCCGAGTGTCGGGAGTGGTCATTTGAGGCCGGCTATGAGGCCACACGCAAATTACTGGCGAACACTCCGGTGATGACCGCCCTTTTTTGCCAGATGGATTGGATGGCGGCAGGCGCCTATCGGGCGTTGCGCGAGACAAACCGCCGGATCCCGCAAGATGTCAGCATCATTGGCTATGATGATTTGCCAATTTGCCAATTTTTAGATCCACCCTTGGCCAGTGTCCGCCAGCCAAGTCAGGGGCTTGGTCAATTGATCGCTCAATTGGTGATTAATGCCGTTGAACATGCCGAGCCGTTTCGTCAAGAGATGGTAGTGCCGGCCACGCTGGTGGTGCGTGATAGTGTGATGGCTCCCAAGTTGGTTACGTAAAACCAGGAAAGTCATTCGGAATGGTTGCGTGAGTACGCCCGCCTCCCATAAGGCGCACCACAGCAACCGTTCTTTCAACTTTTCCGGTTTCACTATATTTTTAGCTCTCCCTATCGTTGCTGTTTTGTCGAATAACACTTGATAGGTTGACCCGTCCCGTAGGGACACATGAGTTTAGAAGAGAGCATCATATTCGCCTCCCTAAATTCAGCCGTCCCTATGGGACAAAACAGATGACGGGTGACGTAAGCAAATCTATCAAGACTTATTTGACAAAACAGTAGATGCCAAGGTTCAAACTCACAAAGGAGGAACCAATGCTTCCCTACCAAGTTTCAAGACGCGCCTTTTTGCAACAGTTGGGGTTGCTCACTGCCGGCACTGTGCTGGCGGCCTGCGCCCCTGCCGGCGCCGGCGTGCCAGCGGCGGGCGGTGACCAGGCTGGCGCAGCGGCCCAACCCGCACCAGACAAAGAGATCGCACCGGGTGTAATGCGCTCCGAAACGCTCATCCTGGAAAACCCGACCGGCAAGGTGGTGCCGGCCGATGATTTCAACCGCTGGCGACCGGGCATCCAAAGCTCATCAACCGGTTTCCAACAGTTGGCGTTGGATGCGCTCTGGTACATCGACCCCGACGCCGGCATCGATGGCGTTTGGGACAACTCGCTGGCCGCCGAGAAGCCCATCTACAACGCCGATTTCACCGAGATGACCGTCAAACTGCGCCAGGGCATTTTCTGGAGCGATGGCGTCGAATTCACCGCCGATGATCTGATCTACACGGTGGAGACGCAGAAGAACACCCCTGGTTTGGCCTACACCGGGCAATTCTCCAAGTATGTAGACAGCATCGAGAAGCCAGACAACTACACCGTCGTCTTCAAACTCACACAGGCCAACTCACGCTTCCACGGTCTCTTCACCGTGCGTTGGGGCGCCTGTTTTATGATGCCCAAACATGTCTTTGAGAAACAAGCCGATGTGGTGGCCTTTACCAACAACCCGCCCGTCAGCTTGGGGCCGTATGTTCTTAAGGATTTTGACCCCAACGGCACCTGGTATCTGTGGGAACGCCGCGAGGATTGGGAGCGCACCACGTTGGCCCGCTTTGGGATGCCCGCGCCGAAGTTTGCCATGTACATCGCCCCTGGCCCCAGCGACAAAAAGGTCATCGCCCAAACGGCCAAAGACCTGGATGTCATCCATGACATTGCGCCCGAAGGCATGATCACCCTGGCCAAGACCAACCCGACCTCTAAGGGCTGGTTCAAATCCTTCCCTTGGGCGCACCCCGATCCGACCTTGCCTGCCGTCCTCTACAACAACGAGAAGCCGGGCTTGGATAATCGCGATGTACGCTGGGCGTTGACGCTGGCTATCGACATTGTGCGCGTGGCTATGGCGGCCTATCGTGGCGCGGCAACCATCTCTGCCATCCACGTCCCGCCGACTGGTATGTACCCCAAGTATTACTTCGAGCCGATGCAGGATTGGCTGAATGAGTTCAGCCTTGACATTGGTGGCGAAGCCTACAAGCCCTACGATCCTGATGCCGGCTCGCGTATTGCCGACGAGGCGCGCAAGGCGCTGGGCGATATGGTGCCGACCGACACCGCCGAAATTCGCAAGGCGATTGGCTATGGCTGGTGGAAATATGATCTGGAAACGGCCGAAAAGTTGATGATCCAGGCCGGCTGTAGCCGTGATTCCGCCGGCAAGTGGCTGCTACCCAGTGGCGAACCCTTCAAGATCGCGCTGATGGCAGAAGGCGACACCCGCCCGGTGATGAACCGCGGCGCCGCTATGATCGTCGAGAACTGGGTCGAATTTGGCATTGACGCCACGCTGGATGTGCGCGACAACGCCACCCGCGCCAAACTGGCCCTGCTGGGCGAGTTTGATGTCGACTTTGGCTGGACAATTGAGACCTGGGGCGGCCATCCCGATCTCTTCTTCTTCCTTGAATCGTGGCACTCCAGCCTCTACAAACCATCGGGCGAGAATGCCGTCGGTCGCAACCGGATGCGCTGGAAACACCCCGAACTCGATCCGATCATCGAAGGCATTCAGCAGCTCGACTTTGATGATCCCAAGGGTATTGAACTGGGCATTGAGTTCATCAAACTGGCGGCCCGCGAAATGCCGATCACGCCGATCATGTCCTACAACGTCTTCTCGGTTTGTGACGAGACCTATTGGGAAGGCTTCCCGACAGCGGAAAATCCCTACACCAACCCCGTCGCCAACTGGGCGAACACGAAGTACATGTTTGTGAAGATCAAGCAGAAGGGTAGTTGAGGTTGGTAGGTAGACAGGTAGACAGGTAGACAGGTAGACAGGTAGATACGTCCTATTTCCCTGTGTACTTGTTTCCCTGTTTCCCTGTTTCCCTGTGTACCTGTCTACTTGCCTACCACCCACCGCAAGGAAGGATTCGCCGTGCGTAAGTTCTTTCTCCGCTATCTACTCCCGCGCCTGGGGCAATATGTCATGGTCGTCTTTCTGGGCGTGACGTTGACCTTTGTCATTCCTCGCTTTTCGCCCAATGATCCGGTGGAACGGCAGGTGAACCAGATCATGATGAGCGGTTCACAGGTTAGCCCGGAAGCCATCGAGCATCTGCGCGAGGCGCTGACCGAGATGTATGGGCTAGAGGGAAGTAATTGGCAACAATATCTTGCCTTCTGGGGGCGGCTGTTGCGCGCCGACTTGGGGCCGTCACTCTCTTCCTTCCCCACCCCCGTGACCAAGCTGATCGCCAACGCCATGCCCTGGACCTTGGGGCTATTGCTGACTTCGATTCTGATCTCGTGGTTGCTGGGCAACATGTTGGGTGGCTTTGCCAGTTATTACCCCAAAAATCCGCTCATCCGCGTCATCGATGTGTTGAGTCAGGCCGTGCGCCCGATTCCCTATTACATTATGGCGTTGGTGTTGCTGGTCGTTTTTGCCTACGTTTTCCCGATCTTCCCCTTTAGCGGCGCTTATCCGCCCGGCACCCATGTCGAGTTTAGTCTGAGCTTTGTGCTGACGGTGATTCGCCACTCGATCTTGCCCCTCCTCAGCTTGGTGGCGGTGGGGATTGGCGGCTGGTTTGTCGGCATGAAGTCGCTTACCTCGAACATTATTTCTGAAGATTATGTGGTCTACGCCGAGAACGCCGGTTTGCGCCAACGCAACATTCTCTTTGACTATGTCATCCGCAACGCCATGTTGCCGCAGATCACCGGTCTGGCGCTGCAACTGGGGCTGATCTTCAACGGTGCGCTGATCATGGAGGTGGTCTTTGGCTATCCAGGCATGGGCATGTTGACCTTGCAAGCAGTGATGGCGAACGACTACACGTTGATCATGGGCATTGCCATCTTTTCGATCATCGGCGTTGCCACCTCGGTGCTGATCCTGGATCTACTCTACCCGCTCTTCGACCCGCGAGTGCGGCATCAATGAAATACCTTACACAGAGGGTACAGAGAGTGGCACAGAGAAAACAGAGAATAGGAAGCGGTGCCTTCGGTCTCTCGCCGTGTCCTCTGTGATCTTCTCTGTGTGCTCTGTGTAATGCTGTAATCTTTTTGTCTCAAAGGCAGACCATGTTGACGATTTTGCGCGATTTGCTCAAACATGATGGGCGGTTTCGGATCGCCTTTCTTTTTCTCCTGGCAACGGTCATCTTATCGTTGCTTTCGTTTGTCTCGCCCTATGATCCAGGCAAGACCTTTATGGTGCCGCCTGATATGCCGCCCTCTGCCGAATATCCCTTTGGCACTAGTTCGCGGGGGCAAGATATTTTCTGGTGGATGGCCTTTGCCGTGCGCAATTCGCTGGTGTTGGGCTTGCTCACAGCGTTCATCTCGCGCCTCATCGCCATCTTTGTTGGGCTGACGGCAGGCTATCGTGGCGGCTGGGTGGATCGCATTCTCATGTCGATCAACGACAGCTTTGTGGTGATGCCGGTGCTGCCCATCCTGATCCTGCTCAGTTTTTTACTGCGCGGCAAGATGAGTCTGCTGTCGCTGGCCTTTATCATGGGGCTATTTGGCTGGCCCTGGGATGCACGCTTGATCCGGGCGCAGGTGCTCAGTTTGAAGGAGCGCCCTTTCACCCGCACCGCCGTCTATTCGGGAACTTCTTCGTTTCTGATCACCATCAACGAACACCTGCCCTTTGTGCTGCCGGTGGTCTTTGCCACCACCATCAACAATTTGCTCTGGTCGATTGGCATGGAGGTGACATTGAGCGTGTTGGGCCTTTCCGATGTGACGATACCTACGATTGGCACGACCATCTTCTGGGCGAATCAGCACCAGGCGTTGGTGGCGGGCATCTGGTGGTGGTTGGGCGCACCGGTGATGATCGCCATTATCCTCTTCTTGGGGCTGTACTTGCTCTTCTCCAGCGTCAACGAATACATTGACCCGCGCACGCGCCTACGGCAGATGGGAGGTTGACCAATGGCGTTACTCGAATTACGCGATCTACGCGCCTATTACCAAACTGAAGTCTACGGCATTTCGCGCACGGTGCGGGCGGTTGACGATGTTTCGCTGACCTTGCAGCCCAACGAGATTTACGGCGTGGCGGGCGAATCAAGCTGTGGCAAAACCACCTTGATCAAGGTCATCTCCGGCACCATCAAGCCGCCGCTGCGGGTGGAAAGCGGTTCTGTTGACTACAATTTTGGTCTCGGCAAGGTGGACATGTTGCGCACCAGCCAGGACGAACTGCGCGCCAATGTGCGCTGGAAAGAGATTTCCTACGTGATGCAAGGCTCGATGAGCGTGCTCAATCCCGTGCGCCGCATTATCCGCACCTTTGAGGATATTGTCGGCACCCATCAGGGCATTCCGGACAAGCGCGCCTTTCTGGAAAAGACGCGTGAGCATGTGCGCACCCTCGGCTTGCCGCCGGATGTACTCAATCTCTACCCCCATCAACTATCTGGTGGGATGCGGCAGCGGGTGGCGATTGCGCTGGCAACCGTCTTCCACCCCAGTTTGATTATTGCTGACGAACCGACGACGGCGCTGGATGTAGTGGTGCAGCGGGGCGTGTTGCAGATGCTCAAGGACATTCAGTCTGCCAGCAAAAACACGGTGCTGTTGGTGACCCATGATCTGGCAGTTCATGCCAATGTGGCCGACCGGGTGGCGATCATGTACGCCGGGCGCATTGTGGAAGAAGCACCCACGCAGACCATCTTCAACGCCCCGCGTCATCCCTACACCCAACATCTGATCCACTCGCTGCCCGTGATTGGCGACCGTAGCGACAAAATCAGCCTCGGCGGCGCACCGCCCAATCTGGCGGATCCGCCCAGCGGTTGTCGCTTTCATCCGCGCTGCCCGCTGGCCATGGCGCGCTGTCACACTGAGACCCCCAAGATGCTGACCCTGCCTAACAACCATCGTGTTGCCTGTCATCTGGTCGAGGAGGTGGCCGCATGAGCGCCAATGGAAAATTACTGGATGTACAACAGGTGACAGCCGAGTTTCATGTGGGTGGTCTCTTTGATGGCAGCCGATTGACGGCGGTCAACAATGTCTCCTTTGCGCTGGCCAGCGACCGCCCGGAGATTTTTACCCTGGCCGGCGAAAGCGGCAGCGGCAAAACCACCCTCGCCCGTATGTTGCTGCACGATCTCGACCCGACCCGCGGTCAGGTACTCTTTGAAGGGCGCGATCTCGCCACGGTACGGTCACGCGGCGACAAGATGGCCTTTATGAAAAAGGTGCAGCCGGTCTTTCAAAATCCCTTTGAAACCTTTAGCCCCCTACGCCGGGTGGAAGAATATCTCTTTGACACTGCGCTCAACTTTGGGCGCGCCAAGAACCGCCGGGAAGCCGCGCCGATTGTCGACGATGCGCTCAAACAGGTGGGCTTGTCGCTAGCAGAAGTAAACCGGCGCTACCCGCACGAGCTTTCCGGCGGCCAGATTCAGCGCGTCTCCGTGGCGCGTGCGCTCATCCCCCAGCCGCGCCTGATTCTGGCGGACGAGCCGGTGTCGATGGTCGATGCCTCGTTGCGTATGGCGATTGTCAACACCTTCCGCAAACTGCGCGACGAGCAGCAGGTGAGCGTCCTCTATATCACCCATGATCTGGCGACGGCCTACTACATTAGCGACCGCATTGCGATTATGTTGCGCGGTTATGTCGTGGAGTCAGGGCCGGTGCAGGCGGTCTTGGATCGCCCCCTTCATCCCTACACCCAGTTACTGCGCGATTCCGTCCCCAAGCCCCAGCCCGATAAACGCGAGGCATGGGCGACCCATATCGAACTGGGTACGACCGAGATCAAAGAGTACGGACGGGTGGGTTGCAAGTTTGCCGGTCGCTGCCCACATGTCATGGACATTTGTCGCCAGGCCGACCCACCCGACGTGGAGGCAGAAGGCAGAACGGTCAAGTGTTATCTGTACACAGATGAGGGGAAGAAATGATAAACATTTACCACGAAGCCACAAAGGGCACAAAGCGTGCTTAAATGGATGTTTTCTACTTCGCCACACCTGCCGATCTGCGTCGCTGGTTCGAGGAGAACCACACGCAGGCGCGGGAACTTCACCTGGGCTACTACAAAAAGGGATCGGGGAAGCCAAGTGTCACCTGGCCGCAATCGGTCGAGCAAGCGATCTGTTTTGGTTGGATCGATGGGGTGCGGCACAGCATCGACCAGGAGCGCTATACGATTCGCTTTACCCCGCGCAAAGTGGGCAGCGCCTGGAGCGCGCTGAATATCAAGTTGGCGCACGGTTTGATCGAGCAAGGCTTGATGACGCCAGCCGGCTTCAAGGCATTTGAAACCCATCAACAAAATCCCGACAGCGGCTATTCGGTTGAGAGTCGCCCACAGGAACTTCCGCCCGCCGAGAACGCAGAATTCCAAGCCAACCCTGCCGCTTGGGCGTACTGGCAGCAACAAACAGTCTCCTATCGCCGCGCCGCGGTCTGGTGGGTGATCAGCGCCAAGCAAGACGCGACCCGACGCAAACGGCTGACAACATTAATCGAAGATTGTGCCGCCCAACGGGTGATTAAAGCGATGGCGCGGCAATAAACAGCAAAATCACGGACAAAGGGAAAGCTATGAACGAAATCACACTCGATGTCAAAACAGCCAAAACCACCATTGACCGCAACATATACGGTCACTTCGCCGAGCATCTGGGGCGCTGTATCTACGAAGGGGTCTGGGTGGGTGAAGACTCATCGATCCCCAATGTGCGCGGCATTCGGCAGGATGTGGTGGCGGCGTTGCGCAAGATCAAGATTCCGGTGCTGCGCTGGCCCGGTGGCTGTTTTGCCGATGAATATCACTGGAAAGATGGTGTGGGACCAAAAGAGAATCGCCCGGCGATGGTCAACACGCACTGGGGCGGCGTGGTCGAAAACAATCACTTTGGCACCCACGAATATATGGACTTCTGTGAGCAACTGGGCTGCGAACCGTATATCTGCGGCAATGTCGGCAGCGGCACCGTCCAGGAGATGTCACAATGGGTGGAATATCTCACCTTCGATGGCAGCAGCCCGATGGCGAATTGGCGCCGGCAGAATGGTCGCGAGGAGCCGTGGCTGATCAAGTATTTTGGCGTGGGCAATGAAAACTGGGGCTGCGGCGGGCGGATGAGGGCCGAATATTATGCCGATCTCTATCGCCAATATGCGGTCTACTGCCGCAACTATGGCGCCAACAAGCTCTATCGCATCGCCTGTGGGCCGCGCAACGAAGATTATCACTGGACCGAAGTACTGATGGCGCAGGCGGGCGATCCCAGGATGTTGAACGGGCCGTACATGGATGGCCTGGCGCTGCACTACTACACCAATCTCGAACGGCTGCCCGATGGCAATCGCCGCGGTTCCGCCACCGAGTTTGATGAAGCACAGTGGATTGAGATCGTCGCCAAGGGTCTCTATATGGAGACATTGGTGCGCCGCCATTCGACGCTCATGGACAAGTACGATCCGGCGAAAAAGGTCGCACTGATTGTCGATGAATGGGGCACCTGGTATGCCGCTGAACCCGGCACCCATCCGCGTTTTCTCTATCAACAGAATACCATGCGCGATGCCATCGTTGCGGCCACCTCGCTCGACATCTTCAACAAATACGCCGACCGCGTGCGCATGGCCAACATCGCCCAAACCATCAATGTGCTGCAAGCCATGATTCTCACCGACAAGGAAAAGATGATCCTGACGCCGAGCTATCACGTCTTTGAGATGTATGCTGTCCATCAGGATGCCACGTTGGTGCCGGTTGATATTCAGACTGAGCGCTACGCCCTTGGCAATTACGATGTGCCGGCCCTCTCCGCCTCGGCCTCAGTTGATGGCAATGGCAAATTGCATGTCACCCTGAGCAATGCCAACCCGAATAAAGACATTCCGGTCAGCCTCTTTATCCGTGGCATGAAGGGCAACAGCCTTGCCGCCCGTGTGCTGCAAGGCGATACCATGAACGCCCACAACACCTTTGCCCAGCCGAACGGAGTCGAGCCAAAAGCGTTCAACGGGGCAAAACTTACCGCCGAAGGCTTGGAACTGGTCATGCCCAGGATGGCGGTGGTCGCGATGGCGGTTGGCTAAACGGCGAGCGAACTCCGGTGGTCTGAATGTTGGCAAGGTCCCTTGTCCAGCCTATAATTTGACTTTGTAAGAACATACCAAGGTCACAGGCGCATTTGCCCTGTGACCTTTTTTATTGAATCAAAATAAATTCAGGCAGGATCAACTCGGCTTGGCGCATGCGCCGGGAAGTTGAGTTGGGGAACGGCGCCACTTTGGTAAAGCATCCAAAGATAACGCGCCATGTCTGCGGCGGGTATCTTTTGCCCTGTCGCTAGCCACCATTGGACAAGCGCCATTTGGGTCGTACTCCAATGGCGTAACACAATGGGTAATGGCATGGCCATGTTCCGTTCGTCCAGCCCCATGCGCCTGAAAAACGCAGCCGACTGCTGTTCGATTGTGTCGCGTAAAAGTTCTTGAAAGCGTGGCATCTCGGAAAGCAGCACCAGATAAAATGGCGCATAGGTCGCACAATGTTCGAACATGCGCTGTAGTGTCTCCACCGGTTTGGTCGGCATAATCGATTGGACCGATGCCAGATATTCGTCAATTAGATTATGGAAGACCTTCTCAACCAGATCATAGATGTCGGTGTAATGGCGATAAAAGGTAGAACGATTGATCATGGCGCGTTCAGCCAGCAACTGCACAGTAATTGCACGAAAACCGACCTCCACTACTAACTCCATCAAGGTCTGTTGAAGCAGGAGTTGGGTCCGCTTGACCCGTAGATCATCATACTGTGTATCGGGTTTGTGAGACATTTTCTGCTTTCTGTTGCATAAGCAGCACATAGAAAAAACTGTGTGTTGATTCCAAACAGCCCTTAGTATATGCTATGGGGGCAATCGTAAAAAATTTCGTCATGCATCTCAAAGAGGAGATACTTATGATCAATCGTGTGCAGAGAAACAGGGAAGGTGGGCAAAACAGACCATATCGTCTCTCTTTTCAAGAAATGGGAGAATTTCGGCGCGACCAGATGAAAAAGATCGACGAACTGATCATGCGTTTTGGGCGCGTGGCCCATGTTAGCATGTTAGGCATCCCGATCTATTTCATTAGCGATCCGGAGATCATTCGCGAAACCTTGATACGCCATGCCAACCAACTGAAGAAGGAGCGCTTTACCATGCACTTGTTTAAGAGGTTTCTTGGTGAAGGTCTCTTTACGGCCGAAGGAGAGGCATGGCAACAGCAGCGGAAGCTAATTCAGCCTATCTTTCATGCTGCCCATATTCACGACTTTGCGCTGGTCTTTGCGGAGCAGACGCAAGCGATGTGCCGCCGTTGGCGCGTAGGTGACACAATCCAACTAGAACGCGAGATGATGGCGTTGACCCTGCGCATTATCTGCCGCACCATGTTTAGTACAGATATTGATGGTCTGGTCGATAAAATGGGCGAGTTCCTCAGGGTGCTGACCGCTGAGGCACAAGCCCAACTCAACTTTGGCCTACCGATTCCCAACTGGGCGCCGCTGCCAACCTACCGTCGTCAAAATCGAGCCATTCAGGGACTACATGAACTGCTGCTCACCATCATCCACAAGCGGCAAGCCCAACTTGCAAATGGTGAAGATGTACCGTCAGATCTACTGACTATGCTGCTGACGGCCCAGTATGAAGATGGCCGTGCCATGAGTGATACGCAGGTGTTGGATGAGTGCATGACGATTTTCTTGGCCGGACATGAGACTACGGCTGTCGGGCTGACGTGGGCGTGGGTAGAATTGCTCAAACATCCTGAAATCTTGGCAAGGTTGAGCCATGAAATCGATAGCACGCTTGGCAAACGCACCATCAGTTATGATAATCTGAGCCAGATGCCCTATCTGAATCAGGTTATCAAAGAAGCGTTGCGTCTGCACCCGCCAGTCGCCGTGCTTTCACGCGTGGTCACAGATGCATTTGAGATTAATGGACATCATTTTAAGCCAGGCACTACGCTGATTTTCAGCATTAATACCCTGCATCACCAAGCCGAGTTTTATCCCAATCCCGACTGCTTTGCGCCAGAACGTTTTGGCGCAGATCGCGAAGCGCCAGATCGCTACACCTATATGCCATTTGGCGCCGGTTCAAGAATCTGCGTAGGCAATGCTTTCGCTATGTTGGAGATGCAGATTGTGTTGACCACCATGATTCAGTCGTTGCAAATGTCGCTCGTGCCGGAGCAAACGTTTGAGCCATTACAGTTGATTACCCTGCGCCCGCGGAATGGCGTCAAAGTGCAGATACATTGACTTTAAATTAAAAGCTGGTCTTTTGTCATTTCGCTCGTTAGTGAGAAATGACAAAAGACCAGCTTATTTATTTTACGGTATACCGACCAACAAGCTTACTCATCTTCATGCAAACTACAGCCCTGCATAAAACGCTGTAGCGCCGTCGGATCACCTTCCACACGCACCAGCCCCTGTGCAAGCGCGACATCCGGTGGAAGCTGGCCGCGAATCAGCCCTAAATAGGACAACACATCAGTATAGAACGTTGCATTTGCCGGCCACGGCTGTCCCTGTTTCACCGTAATCTCCCCATCAGCGATTTTTACCTGAAGCACCTCATCACCGGCGTGAAACTCATAGACTTCATTGACCCCTTGCGCCAGTTCCGGCTGAAAAAAGGTCTGGGGTGTAAGGGCGTAGGAACCTAAGTGCAACGGCGTGACCCCTTCCGGCGAAGCGGGAGCAAATTGCGCGCCCCATTTGCCCAATTCCAACAGTGCGCGTTTCAGCCCCTCGCCCAACGCCGTCAACTCGTAGACAGCCGAACCAGCCGGCGGCGGCAAGATACGCCGCTGAATCAGCCCGTTTTTCTTCAACTCCGTTAACCGTTCCGTCAACAGATTGGTGCTAATGCCCGGCAAGCCGTCGAGTAGATCTTTAAAGCGGCGGGGGCCAGCCATCAACTCACGGATGATCAGCAACGTCCAGCGCTCGCCAACCCGATCAAGGGCGTAGGCAAGGCCACAAAATTGGTTGTAACTTCGTTCGCTCATGCTGCTATTTTATCAAATTCTGCTGAGAAATTCAACTATCAAATTGTTTAATATCAATTTTGAAATTGGTACTTGACTTTTTGAAGTAATTAGGATATACTATCAGAACAACCGTTCTTTTCGGTTCAATCATTCAAATCAAAGAGAAAGATTCAAGGAGAAAGATCATGAGAAAAGTCATTGGTGGTCCATTTATGGCGTTGGACGGCGTTATCGAAGCGCCTTATGAATGGCAGTTTGACCACTTTGACAAAGATATGGAGGCGGCGTTGGGCAAGATTATGGAACGGTCAGATACCGTTCTGTTGGGTCGCAACACCTACGCGGAATGGTCAAATTATTGGCCGACAATGACTGATGACCCCTTTGCCACCTGGATCAACAATGCGCCCAAATATGTGGTTTCCACCACACTGAATCAGGTCTCCTGGGGCGACTTTAACAACATTACGCTGATCAAAGAGAACGTAGCCGAAACGATTGGCAAGCTTAAGCAGCAACCAGGCAAAGACATCGCCATACCGGGCAGCACCACCCTGCTGCGTACCATGCTCTATGCGGACGTGGTCGATGAGTTAATCCTGACGATCCATCCCGTGTTGGCCGGGAAAGGCAAACAGTTGTTCCAAGAAGGCGATGGGTTGAAACGGTTAAAGCTGATCGATGCCAAAATTTCGCAGACCGGCGTGGCAATCCTCACGTACGAGCCATTGCGATCCTAGTCGTCCGCCCTTTTGTCTCAATCTTACTTTGCTTTCATGCCTGAATAGGTGTACATAGTCTATCAAATATTGAGGAGGAAGAATTCATGACAAGCCAAGCAATTGCCCACCCCCCAGTCGCCTCGCGCGAAGAATGGCTGGCGGCCCGTCAGGCGCTGCTGACGCGGGAAAAAGAACTCACCCGTCAACAAGATCGCCTAAGCGCCGAACGCCGGCGTCTGCCGATGGTGAAGGTTGACAAAAATTATACCTTTGATGGCCCGGAAGGGAAACAGCGTCTGCTCGACTTATTTGATGGTCGTCGTCAACTGATTGTTTACCACTTTATGTTCGGCCCAGATTGGGAAAAAGGCTGTGGCGGCTGCACAAACTATGTGAACGCATTGGGTGATCTGTCGGATCTCAATCAGCGCGACACCACCTTTGTATTGGTCTCACGTGCGCCACTGGCAAAGTTGGAAGCCTATAAGGCAGAGAAAGGGTGGGATCGCCCCTGGTATTCCTCCTTTGACAGCGACTTCAATTATGATTTCCACGCCACCATCGACCCCGACGTTGCGCCGCCTGTCCATAACTTCCGAAGCGTACCCGATGCGGAAAAGGGGGAAGTGTCGGCCTTGAGCGTCTTCTTCCGCGTTGGTGACGAGATTTTCCACACCTATTCGTCCTTTGCCCGCGGGGTCGAATACCTGACCAACACCTCCGCCCTGCTCGACGTGACCCCCTATGGTCGCCAGGAAGATTGGGAGGATTCGCCCGCCGGTTGGCCACAACACCCCACCTACGGATAAAGCGTCCAGTAAAAAAAGCCATTTCCCTACTGTGAACGCGGCAACTCGTTCACAGTAGGGAAATCAGCCCATCGTTGTTAGCTCGCTTTAGGAGAACATCATGCGACCACTTCGGTATTCAATCAACGTTACACTCGACGGCTGCTGTGATCATCGCGCCGGGATCACGGACGAAGAGCTGCATCGTTACTGGGCTGAGAAGCTCGCCCAGGCCGATGCCCTCCTCTTTGGCCGGGTGACCTACGAAATGATGGAGGCAGCGTGGCGGCCGTCGATGCGGACGGCGGCGATGCCTGACTGGACGGAACCCTTCGCCCGGACGATCGACGCGGCCAAGAAGTACGTCGTGTCAAGCACCCTGGATCATGCGGATTGGAACGCCGAGCTCCTGCGCGGGGACCTGGGGCAGGCCGTTCAGCAGCTCAAGCAAGAGTCGGGGACGGGACTCTTCGTGGGCGGCGTGACGCTCCCGCTGGCGTTGGCAGAGTTGGGCTTGATCGATGAGTACGAGTTCGTGGTGCATCCCAGGATCGCGGGCCACGGGCCGACGCTGCTTGCGGGGCTATCGAAGTATATCGACTTGAAACTCGTGAGCCGACGGGAGTTCGACTCGGGGGCGGTGGCGATGCGCTATGAGCCGAAAAGGTAACCATCGGGACTGTTCTGTAAATAACCACCGCGGAGGGAGCGAAGGCCGCAAAGTTACACAAAGAAAAACCTTACGCGCCCCTTTGCGCTCTTCGTGTGCTTGGCGGTAGAAATTTTCATTTTTTGTGGTGTCTTCAGACATGTGGCCTGTTCTGTAAATAACCACCGCGAAGGTCGCCAAGAGCGCGAAGGGAAACCTTAAGCGAACCTTTGCGGTAGCCATTTTCATGGTTATCGGTGAACCCGATTTATGTTACCTGTTCTGAATATTTCTACCGTTCGGCTGAGCTCACGTCGAAGCCGCCAAGGTCGCGAAGAGCGCAAAGAAAAATCTTAAGCGAACCTTTGCGCTCTTCGCGACCTTGGCGGTGAAATTTTCATCGTTTGTGGTGAGCGGCAATGATCATGCCAAATGAGAGTTAAAGAAGGAATCCAGTTATGAGAAAAATAATTGTGCTCCAACATATCTCCCTGGATGGAGTCATCCAAGCCCCCGGTGGGCCAGAGGAAGATACCAGCAACGGCTTCGCGTATGGCGGCTGGATCGCGCCCTATTCCGACGAGATTGTTGGCACGGCCCTGCGCAAACAGATGAACCTGCCCTTCGACCTGTTATTAGGGCGCAAAACCTTCCAAATTTGGGAGCCTTATTGGCCGCAACATGGGGACATCTGGCCGGGCGTCAACACCGCGACCAAGTACGTCGCCTCGAACACCATGACGGCTAGTGAATGGCAGCCATCTGTCTTTTTAAACGGCGATATTGCCGAAAAGGTCGCCCAACTCAAGCAACAGCCAGGGCCGGATTTGCATGTGTGGGGCAGTGGCAATCTCCTGCAAACGCTCATCAAACATGATTTGGTCGATACATTTTGGTTGATGATCTATCCGGTAACGTTGGGCGTTGGCAAACGGCTGTTTGCCGAGGGCACGATCCCGGCGGCGTTCCAGGTGACAGAAAGCCACGTTGGCCCGTCAGGCGTCATTGTCGTGAATTATGCACGTGCCGGCGCCATCAGAACCGGCAGTTTATGAAGATTCACACTGTGAATCTCTGGGAAAAGTACCTATTCAGGCCACAGAGCTACACAGAGAGGATTTTGCGATTTTTCTCAGTGTATCTCTGTGAAACCTCTGCGCACCTCTGTGAAGCTGAATCGTTACGGGGAAAAATGGTATGACCAATGAGCTTCTGCTGCGCGATGTCGTAAACGATGACCTTCCCATCTTTTTTGCGCAGCAATTAGACAAGGAAGCCAATGACATGGCGGCTTTTACCGCCAAAGACCCAACCAACCAAGCTGCGTTTACAGCCCATTGGCAGAGAATTTTGGCCGATGAAACGGTTATCATCCAGACCATCACCTGCGCTGGGCAAGTTGCCGGAACTGTTTCGAGTTATGAAGACGAAGGCAAACCAGAAGTCACCTACTGGCTTGGCAAGGAATATTGGGGGCAAGGCATTGCGACGTGGGCCTTGCAAGAGTTTTTAGCCCACCACAATCAGCGACGCCCGATTTATGCACGCGTTGCCAAAGACAATCTCCGTTCACGTCGCGTTTTGGAAAAATGCGGTTTCACGGTGATCGACGAAGCCAAAGGGTTTGCTAACGCACGGGGCCAAGAAATCGAAGAGTTGCTTTTAACGCTACGCGAAATGTAAACCGCCAAAGGAATCTTTCGGCTCCCGATCAATCAGTAAAGAGAGGCATTATGAAATTTCTGCTTACATCCGGGGGCGTCACGAACCCGAGCATCCACAGCGCGTTGGTCGACCTGCTGGGCAAGCCGATCGCCGAGTCCACCGCGCTCTGTATACCGACGGCGCAATGGGGCCACCCTTGGTGCGGACCAGCCACAGCGCGCGGTTTCGTCGTCGGCGAGCCGCCGTGGCATCACATGTGCGGTCTGGGCTGGAAGTCGGTTGGCCTCCTTGAACTGACCGCACTGCCCACCATCGGCGAGGAGCGGTGGGTCCCCTGGGTTCGGGAGACCGATGTACTGCTTGTGGACGGCGGCGACGCAACGTATTTGTGCCACTGGATGCGGGCGTCCGGGTTGGCGGATCTCCTGCCGTCGCTGTCAGAGACCGTTTGGGTGGGCGTGAGCGCCGGCAGCATGGTGATGACCCCCCGGATTGGCGCCTATTTCGTGTCGTGGCGCTCCGCGCCCGACGACCGCACCTTGGGCGTCGTCGACTTCTCGATTTTCCCGCACCTGGATGCATTCCCCACGAACACCTTAGCGGACGCAGAGCGGTGGGCGGCCGACATCGCAGGTCCGGCGTACGCAATTGACGAGCAGACTGCCATCCAAGTGATCGACGGCGCCGTCGAAGTTATCTCGGAAGGCTATTGGAAACTATTTACGCGCTAAAGCTATTCCAAAGAAATGAAATCCCCCGTAGGGGCGTACCCTTGCGGTCGCCCCGGACCAGGGCGACCGCAAGGGTACGCCCCTACAGGGTTTTATTGATTGTAAGCGTCTAATAAGAAAAAAGGGAATGATGATGAGCCAGAATGCCGTGAAGCGTCTTTATCTGATGGTGGTTGGGTCTATGCCGGAATACCAGATTCCGATTGTGTGCTATTTGGTGCAAACGGGTGACGGCAAGAATATTCTGATTGACAGTGGTCTACCGGAGGTTATGCCTGAAGAAGCATCGGATTTCGTCAATGGGCAGGACGTGATCGCGCAGTTGGTAAGCCTTGGCTTACAACCGGACGAGATTGATACCGTCATTTCGACCCATTATGATATCGACCATGCCGGCAGACACGCGGCCTTCACCAAGGCGCAATACGTTGTTCAACGTCTGCATCATGCCGATGCGGCGACCAATTCCCGTTTTGCTCCCCTTCGCCCCGAGTGGGATCAGCCGATGGAACGCATTCGGCTGGTGGACGGTGACACGGAACTGCTGCCGGGGCTGACGCTGATTGAGACAAGCGGCCATGTGCCGGGCCATCAATCAGTGCTGCTGCGGCTGCCCAAGACGGGGGCGATTTTGTTGACGGTTGACGCTGTCCCCTTTGCCGCGGGCTTTACCCGTGACCAGCAGGACGATGGGAGCAACCCGGACTTCGCAGCGGTCCACGCCAGTACGATCAAGCTGCTGGATCTGGTTGAACGGGAGCAGATCGGGCTGGTGATTTTCGGCCATGACACCGAGCAGTGGGCCACACTCAAAAAAGCGCCAGCGTTTTACGAATAAGAACGGGCTTTCTAGTCACAGTTTGGTACCCCGATAAAACAAGGCCATTGGTCAATGATGAGGAAGACAAACCCCAGCGTCAGGAGCGATGAAATCAGGACAACGATGAGCAGGTGAAGCGGATGGGCAAAGAGGCTACCGCCGGCCCGTAGGGTCCTGACAATCGGGCCACCGGCAATGATCCCGGCTGCGATTGGAAATGCGCTGGAACCGATCCCGATGATCGCATCGAGGAGAAGATAGGACTGTTCAGGATTTGACCCGATGAACAGTTGCCGCAGCACCGGGAGTACGCCAAAGCATAGGATCAGGGCAATGCTCATGACCGCCGCTGACCTAGGGGTGGTGAGGAGCGTGTTGCCCTGTGCCGGCACAGGATGTGCCAGGTCAGGGTTCTCTATCCACCGGACGCGCACAATGGGCAGCAAGATCAGGCAGATGGCGAACAGGGTGAGCCACATGCCGAAAAAAAGCATCACCGGGAATTCCTCGTGGGGAGTAGGCCGGTTGACGACTTCCATGAACATGAAGGGCAGGATAAGCAGAAAACTAATGAGTACCGATGGGCCGTGGATCTTTGTGATGGTTTGCATAAAATCTCCTTGTGTCATATGCAGCAGACGTTCTCTGCCAATGCCAATGGCCGTTTCCAGAAAGAGCCATAGCACAAAGCCGAAGACACCCGGAGCGGCTTGTCGTTGCCGTTCATGGTAGAGATCGTCAAAGGTCTGCTGCATCGACTCGCCAAGCCGTTCCCGAAATGCGCGTGGATAGAGGCTAAGTAGGTTGCCGTAAAGCCTTCGGACTGTTTTCTGCTTAGGTGACAGCTTAGGTGACATAGGAAGAGGTCTCTGGGAACAATTGTCGCTGTTGTGCGAGCGTAATGACCCGTCGATAGCGCGCAAGTTCGGCGGCGAGCGCCTGGGCGCCAATGCTCGTCATCTGATAGTAGATACGCCGCTGATCATCCATGGCGGGGTCAACGCGTTTGTTGCTCTCTTTGACTAAACCAGCATCCAACATCCGCTTGAGTGAGCCATAAAGCGTACCCGGTCCCATGGTGACCTTGCCTTGTGAGTCCACCTCGACCTGTTTCATAATGCCATAGCCATGCCGCTCGCCATCGGCAAGCGCCAGGAGAATATAGAATACGGCTGGGGTCAAAGGTGAATTGGGAATTGTCGTTGTCATATACATGATTATATCCGCAACGGATATAATTGTCAAGGGCCAATTTGCACATAATGAGAACTATAAGTTATGGTTCAACAGGATCACATGTGGTTGACAACCGTAGGTCACACGGCAAGTGTGACAAACCTTCCTGATGCAACCTTGTCACTCTACATGAAAGTTAGGAATTTATTTCGGTAACGGTACGGGCATGCGGTTGGCGGGAAGATTCTCTCTGATAAAACCGGTAGATCCACCCGCCAACCGCGCGCCCCTACGGCTACCGATTTATTTACGTAACTTTCATGTAGAGTGACCTACGAATTGCCTGTCCACCACATAAGATCCAAAAGAGCCATATAATTTATTCAATGTTGAAAGGAGAGTTATGAATCAATCACCAACCCAAGAGGGCACTGCGTCTAAGCGGCGCGCCGCTGACAACCGCGTCACGGTACGCAACCCTGCGTCGCCTGGCTCTACGGTGGACGCGACCAAATACCATGCAATGAAGGATGCGCTGCTCCAGGTACTGCCGCCCTCTGCACCCGGCTTGACCGGCGCAGAGATGTTGGCGGCAGTCAAGCCTCATTTGCCCGCCGAATCATTTCCGGGTGGCGCCAAAGCGGGTTGGTGGCTAAAATGTGTGCAGCTTGACCTGGAAGCACAGGGGATCGTAGCGCGCGAGGCGAGCAAACCCTTGCGGTGGCATCGGCGGTAAAATATTCTCAGTTGCAAAGTGAGCTATACAGCCATTCCCGGAGGAACATGAAAACGATCCAATCAAAAGACGGCACCATCCTCGCCTATGACGTTTACGGTAGTGGTCCGCCGCTCATCTATATCACTGGCGCAAGCTGTTTTCGCTCATTCTGGCCGATTGTACAAGATGCCAAAACCTTGGCTAAGGAATTTACGGTCTACAACTACGATCGTCGTGGCCGTGGCGACAGCACTGATCGTCAGCCTTACGCCATTGAGCGTGAGATCGAAGACATTGCAGCACTCATTGACACAGCCGGCGGCAACGCAAATGTATACGGTCATTCCTCCGGCGCCGTGCTGGCGCTGGAAGCTGCCCTCCGGCTCGGTGACAGAATCGACAAAGTGGTCATGTACGACCCACCCTATGTCCACGACGAGGACGAGAAGGCCAAATACAACCACCTGGGTCAACAAGTAGGCAACCTCCTCCAAACCGGCAAAAACGCCCAAGCGATGACAACCTTTTTAAAGGGCATCGGTATGCCGAAACCCTTTGTCTATCTTCTACGCTTCATGCCTGGCTGGAAGACAATGCGAAATCTTGCCCCAACCCTGGCCTACGACATTGCGCTAACGCGCGATCTACCACCGCTTGCGCGCGCCGCTGGCGTTACAGTGCCGGTGCAAGTGGTTGTTGGCGAAAAAAGCCCGGCCAGCGTCCAGACGGTTGCGCGTCAATTAGCCGAAGCGATTCCCAACGCGACCTTCGTCGAACTTGCCGGCCAGGATCATATGGTTAGCGCCAAGGCGCTGCTGCCGGTACTCACCAACTTCTTGAAGACTAAACACAAGCCATCAACATAACAGGAGATAGAACATGTACGGTTTGATCGGGAAGATCAGCGCCAGTGCTGGGCAACGCGACGCGCTCATCACAATTTTGCTGGAGGGCGTCGCCAGTATGCCGGGCTGCCTGAGTTATATCGTTGCCAAAGATCCAAACAATGCGGATGCAATTTGGGTAACTGAAGTTTGGGATAGTCAGGCCAGCCACAAGGCGTCTTTGTCATTACCATCGGTGCAACAAGCGATTGCGCGCGGTAAGCCGCTGATCGCCTCCTTTGACCAACACACGGAAACGCTACCAGTCGGCGGTCATGGTCTCTAGAGAAGGGATTCGATTTGCTAAGGGGGGGACGATGGCAACCTATATTGAATTGAATGGCGTCCGCACGTGGTACGATGAGCAGGGCGTTGGCGAAGCACTCGTCTTGCTACACCCTGGCGGGGTTGGGGTGGATACGCGGGCGTTTGGCCCGAATCGGGCCGCATTGGCTGATCACTTTCACCTGTTTCTGCCGGAGCGACGCGGTCATGGGCGTACACCAGATGTAGACGGCCCTTACAGCTATGAGCTGGTCGCGGCGGATACGATCCACTTTATTGAAAAAGTGGTTGGCGCGCCAGTGCGCTTGTTGGGCATGAGCGATGGGGCGGTGGTGGCCCTTCTGGTAGCAAAGCAACGACCGGATCTTGTCCAGCGGTTGGTCTGCGTGGCGGGCGTCTTTCACAACGAGGGTTGGGCGCCTGGTGTAATCGAACCGCAGGCTGAGCCGCCGGCATTCCTCATCGCCAGCTATGCCGAACTCTCGCCCGATGGGCAAGATCACTATCGGGTAGTCCATCAGAAGCTCAACCAGATGCACACTGCCGGCCCCAAGTTGACCACCGCTGATCTGAAGAGAATTCCGTGCCGAACCCTAGTCATGGTTGGTGACGACGACGAAGTGACCCTCGAACATGCGCTTGATTTTTATCGCTCAGTACCAGACAGTGAATTGGCGGTTGTTCCTGGGACATCACATGGCCTGCTCGTGGAAAAACCAGATCTCTGCAACCAGATTATGCTCGACTTTTTGACCTTAGCGCCCGTACCAACCTTTGCACCGATCCGTCGCGCCAGGTGAAAGCTGACCAACCCTGGTTTCTACAATGAATATCAATAATAGTTGCCAATAAAAAGGACCGCAGTATGCGCAAATTAGTCGTTTTCAATCATCTGTCGTTAGATGGGTACTTTGTCGATAGCCAGGGTGACATGAGTTGGGCACACGCCGCCCCGCAGGATGCCGAGTGGAACGCTTTTGTTACAGGCAATGCCGGCGACGGCGGGGCGCTCGTCCTGGGTCGTGTCACCTATGATCTTATGGTCAGCTTCTGGCCAACCCCAATGGCGGCTCAAATGATGCCGGCGGTGGCCGAACGAATGAATAACTTGCCGAAGGTTGTCTTTTCGCGTACCCTGAACAAGGCAACTTGGAACAACACGACGCTCCTCAAGGGTGATATTGCCGCCGAAATACGTAGGCTAAAAGAGACGTCCCTCCACGATATGACGATTCTGGGCAGTGGTACGATTATTGCCCAGTTGGCGCAAGCGGGGTTGATTGACGAATACCAGTTTGTAGTCAACCCGGTCGTGCTGGGCCAGGGACGGACGATGTTTGCGGGTCTACCTGAAAAGTTGGCGCTACGGCTGACGCAGTCGCGCACCTTTGGCAATGGCAATGCCTTTCTATGCTACCAACCGGCTACTTGAACCCCGTACTGCTACCTGAACCGACAGCGGCTTTGCTGTGAAAAGTAACCGATTGACGATAAAATGGCTCTATATGATGGCGCACCGTACTTTTGCTGCGTTACTCAACACTACAGCGGATTTGGGCAGCAGCAGAGTTCCGTCTTTCCAGACGATAAATCAGTTACTGCCCAAATTCGCTGTAGTGTTGCCCATTTCTGTCCATTAGGAAGCAGAACTTAGGATTGGATACTTATGACTCGACCAACTGACTATATCACCATTACCGGCGCGCGCGAAAACAATTTGAAGCATATCTCCGTGCGCATCCCCAAACGGCAGATCACCATCTTTACCGGCGTCTCCGGCTCCGGCAAGTCGTCGCTAGTCTTTGATACGATTGCCAGCGAGGCGCAGCGGCTACTCAACGAGAACTTTAGCATGTTCGTGCGCAACTTTCTGCCCAAATTCCCTCAGCCTGATGCCGATGCCATTGAAAACTTGAGTATGGCCGTGATTGTCGATCAGAAACGGTTGGGGGGCGGCTCCCATTCGACGCTGGGAACGATTACCGACATCTCGACGGCGCTACGGTTGCTCTTTTCGCGTATCGGCCAGCCGCACATTGGCAACTACAATCTCTTCTCGTTCAACGACCCGCAGGGCATGTGTCCCGACTGTAACGGCTTGGGGCGGATGATCGGGCTTGATTTGGACAAGGCGCTGGATCGTTCCAAGTCACTCAATGAAGGAGCACTCCTCTTGCCCGATTATGGCGTGGGCAGTTGGGATTGGTCGTTTTTTATCAGCTCTGGCTTCTTTGATAATGACAAAAAGCTGGCCGATTACAGTGCCGAAGAGATGGATCGCCTGCTCTACACCAAAGATGTCAAGATCAAGTCCGAGATCAATGGCAAAGCGCTCAACCTGACCTTTGATGGGCTGGTGGAAAAGTTCAACCGCAAATACATTAAGCGCGATCTCAAAACCATGTCCGAGCGTACACAGAAGACCATTGCACCCTTTATGAGTGAAGGGCCATGTCTGCTTTGCCGCGGCGCCCGGCTCAGTCAAGCCGCGCTGGGGGTCAAGATCAACGGGCGCAACATTGCCGAACTCTCAGCCCTGCAAGTGGATGAGTTGCTCATGTTTATCCGCGCCATCGACGAGCCAAGTGCGGCGCCCTTGCTCAAAACGCTGACGGAACGGCTGCAATATCTGATCGACATTGGTCTTGATTACGTCAGCCTCAACCGCGAAACGGCAACGCTGTCGGGTGGCGAATCGCAGCGTGTCAAGATGGTCAAACATCTGAGCGGCAGCCTGGTCGATGTCATGTATGTTTTTGATGAACCGAGCGTTGGTCTGCACCCGCGCGATGTTCATCGCCTCAATGAGTTATTGCAAAAGCTGCGTGACAAAGGCAACACCGTCCTCGTCGTCGAACATGACCCCGATGTGATCAAAGTGGCCGATCATGTGGTCGATATGGGGCCGCACGCTGGTAGCCGTGGCGGCGAGATTGTGTACGAGGGCAGCTACGCCGGTCTGCTTCAGGCGGACACGTTGACGGGTAGACATTTGATGCAAGCGCTGCCGATCAAAGAGAAGGTTCGGCGCGCCACCGGCAAGTTGCCCATTGTCAACGCCAGAACCAATAACTTGCAGAATGTTAGTGTGGACATTCCCACTGGCGTGCTGACGGTCGTGACCGGGGTGGCCGGTTCGGGCAAAAGTTCGCTGATTCATGGTGACTTTTTGCAGCAACACTCGGACGCCATTGTCATCGATCAATCAGCCGTCGGCGTCTCGACCCGTTCCAACCCGGCCACCTACACCGGCATCATGGATGATGTGCGCAAAGTCTTTGCCACGGCCAACAAGGTGAACGCAGCGCTCTTTAGCTTTAATTCCAAGGGCGCCTGCGAAGCCTGTCAAGGATCGGGAGTAATTTACACCGATCTCGCCTTTCTGGACGAGGTGAAACTACCCTGCGAAGCTTGCGGCGGCAAACGGTTTAAAGACGAAGTGCTGGCCTATAAGCTCCACGGCCAGTCGATTGCCGACGTGTTAAGCATGACCGTGCGCCAGGCGCTCGACTTTTTTGGTCATAAAGAGGTTGTGGCCAAACTCCGGGCCATGAGCGATGTCGGGCTGGATTATCTGAGTTTGGGACAACCACTCAGTACCTTGTCGGGCGGCGAATGTCAACGCATCAAGCTTGCCACCGAATTGCACAAAAAGGGCAGCATCTATGTCATGGATGAACCGACCACCGGCCTGCACATGTCCGATATTAGCCACCTGCTGGCCGTGATGAATCAATTGGTCGATGCCGGCAATACAGTCATCGTCATCGAGCATAACCTGGATGTGATCCGCAACGCCGACTGGATCATCGACCTGGGGCCGGAAGGGGGCAACAAAGGGGGGCGCATCCTCTTTGAAGGGACGCCCAAGCAACTTCTGGGCGCCACCCATTCGCTGACAGGGCAGTATCTGCAACATTCACGACTTTGAAAGGAATGGCATGTTTTTGAACGGGAAGCGGTACGCGTGCATGCGGTGCTTCAGGAGGCGGGTATTACTGAATAGTGACAATTTGTCTTAGCAACGCTTGTCGCAAACCTGTCCCGAAGTTAAAATATACCCTTAGCAAGGCAGAAGTTGACAACCCTCCCCTATCTCTGGTAAGATTTCGTCCATTGTTATTTTGGCTTATTCACAGAAAGGAGGCGTTTATCATGGCATCACGCAACAACCTATCCCCAACGATGAGCATCACCACTGTGAACGCGCCTCGCTTCTGGTTGAACGCAGCCTAGGTTTGCTGCACCCCACCATTTGCATTGCAAGGTCACAAGGGCGGTTTGCTCTGTGACCTTTTTATTTTCCAAACTCGCCAATGCACAGGGGTACTGACCCCTGTGCAATAACTGGAACCAGGGTCACGGGATAGCACTTGCTTGCCCGTGATTTTGCTATGGTTTGGGTCGATACGCCGCGGGCACCTTGCCCGCGGCGTTTTTCATTTCGGAGGAGAAAATTTGTGAATTCGCGCAGTCGAAAATTTTTGTCGTACTACAAGCCCTATTGGCGGTTGCTGTTGATCGACCTGGTTTGCGCCTTGCTTGTCTCTGTCACCACGCTGTTGATTCCGTTATGCGTCAGGTATGTCACCAAAGATATTTTGGAAGGGAACGCACCCAACGCGCTCAACCAGATTTACCTGATGGGTGCGGCAATGATGGCGTTAGTCGCCATTCATACCCTTGGTAACATGTTTGTCTCCTATCAAGGCCATCTCATGGGCGCACTCATGGAGCGGGATATGCGCCGCGAATTGTTTGACCATTATCAAAAATTGTCCTTTGGTTTTTATGACGAGCAAAAGACCGGCCAGTTGATGACCCGCCTCACCAACGATTCATTTGACCTTTCCGAATTGTACCACCACGGGCCGGAAGATATTGTCATTTCGTTGCTGAACTTTGTCGGCGCCTTTATCATTTTGCTCAATATTAATGGCGAGCTTGCTGTACTCACCTTTCTCTTTTTGCCCGTGATGGCGGTCTACGCCTGGCATTTCAACACGAAAATGAAACGAGCCATGCGCCGCAGCAAGGATCGCATTGGCGACATCAACGCACAAATTGAAGATACGTTGGCCGGCATCCGCGTGGTCAAATCCTTTACCAACGAACCCGTGGAAAAAGAGAAATTCGCCTATGAAAATGAGCGCTTTGTCCAGAGCCGCAAGGAAGAATATCGTAGCGAAACCTACTTTTACGAAGGGTTAATCGCCTTCACCCAACTCATGAGCATTGCCGTGATCATCTTTGGCGCCGTCAGCATTGTCCAGGGGTCCTTGGATCTGGCCGATCTGTTGACCTTCCTGCTCTACATCGGCATCCTGATTGAACCGATCAAGCGCTTCGGCAATTTCACCCGTCTCTACCAGGAAGGCATGACTGGTTTTGAGCGCTTTATGGAGATGTTAGAGATCGCACCCGATATTGTAGATGGGGCCAATGCCGTTGACCTGGATCACGCGCAGGGTCAGATTACCTTGCAGGCGGTCAGCTTCAAATATAAAGCAGAGCATGAGTATGTCCTCAAAAACGTTTCGTTGGAAATTAAAGCCGGCGAATATGTGGCGCTGGTGGGCGTGTCCGGTGTTGGCAAGACAACGCTGTGTGCCTTACTTCCCCGCTTCTATGAAGTCAATGCCGGCAAAGTTCTCCTCGATGGCAAGGATATTCGTGAAATTCGCTTACACGCCTTACGCCGCCAGATCGGCATTGTCCAGCAGGATGTCTACCTCTTTGCCGGCACCGTCGCTGACAATATTCGCTATGGCAAATTGGATGCCTGTCGCGAAGAGATCATTGCCGCCGCCAAAAAAGCCAATGCCCATGAATTTATCATGGCGTTGCCGAATGGCTACGATACCGACATTGGACAACGGGGCGTGAAATTATCGGGCGGGCAAAAGCAACGGTTGAGCATTGCGCGGGTCTTCTTAAAAGATCCGCCTATTCTCATCTTTGATGAAGCGACCAGCGCGCTCGACAACGAAAGCGAAAAGGCCGTTCGTCAGGCGTTGGAGCAATTAAGCAACAACCGCACGACCCTGGTGATTGCCCACCGGCTGTCTACAATTAGAAATGCCCAACGCATCGTGGTCTTGAGCAATGGCGGCATTGCGGAACAGGGCACCCATGAAGAATTGATCGCACAGGATGGCGCGTATGCAAATTTGTACCATGTGCAATCAAGAATTTAAGGTAATTACTAAGCTCTTAGCTGCACCCCGCGGGGTTCCCGGCGACCTGCTTCCCAAGCGCCGGTCACGGACCGGCGAGGAGTGGGCTGAGCAGTGACAGTGTAAGCAGAAATGAGGAAATCTACGATGCAGTCGGCACTATCATTATTAACAACCTACTTCTCCCCCCAGTGGCGACGCGTCCTTGTATTGGCGTTGTTACTGGTGGCAACCATTAGCTTTCAGTTGATCAATCCCCAGATCATTCGGTACGTTCTCGATACCGCGCAGACCGGTGCGTTGACAAACACACTCGCGCTAGCCGCCGCGCTCTTTATTCTTTTCAACCTGTGCCAGGCCGGCGCTGGATTGGCGCTCAACTACGTGGGCGAGGATGTAAGTTGGACGGCGACCAACGCCCTACGCGCGGATCTGACTCGTCACTGTCTGCGCTTGGGCATGGGCTTTCACAACAGCCGCACGCCCGGTGAACTGATCGAACGGGTCGATGGCGACGTGAGCGAACTCGCCAGCTTTTTCTCCCAACTGGTCTTGCGCGCACTGTTTAATGGGCTACTGATCAGCGGCGTCATTGTGCTGCTCTGGCGGGAGGATTGGCGCATGGGCGCGGCAGCGGGTTGCTACGCGCTGTTGACGTTGGTCGTCTTGCAAACCATGCAGCGACGGAATACCCGGTATGCTGGCGCCTTGCGGGAAGCGCAGGCGGCGCTCAATGGCTTTCTGGAAGAACGACTGGCCGGGCGTGAAGATGTACGCGCCAATGGCGGCGAGGCGTATGTGTTGCGTGGCATGGCCCTGGTGCAGCGAACAGCCTACCAGGCCGTCTATCGGGCGCGCATCTTTGGTGTGTTGCTCTTTTCCGTAACGCACATGCTCTTTGTGCTGGCGACAGCGCTTGGCTTTGGCGTGGGCATCTATCTCTTTCTGGATGGGCAGATTACTATTGGCACCGTCTATCTGGTGGTCTACTATCTGGCCGTCTTGCGCGACCCGCTGGAACAGATTCGCGACCAGGTCAACGAACTGCAACAGAGCACCGCCAGCATCCAGCGCATTCAGGAACTTTTTGCCCTCCAGCCGGAAGTGCAGACAAGCGCCAAAGCAACAAGCGCACCGCCGGCAACAGCAGGGCCGCCAGCAGTGCAATTTGACCATGTCTCTTTCCACTATGCCGCTCCTAACGGCGCAAGCAGCAAAGGCAACGAGACCGCACCGAAACCGGCTGTGTTACAGGATCTCTCCTTCACCCTAGAACCTGGTCAAGTCTTAGGCTTATTAGGGCGCACCGGCAGCGGCAAGACGACCTTGACCCGCCTGCTCTTCCGGCTCTATAACCCGAACGCTGGGCGCATTATGCTGGGGGGCAAAGACATTTGCGACCTTTCCCTGAGTGCGTTGCGTCGGCAGATCGGCATGGTAACACAGGAAGTGCAACTTTTCCAGGCCAGCCTGCGCGACAACATCACGCTCTTTAACCCAGACGTGGATGACAAGCAGATTCTCGACGTATTGCGCGAACTAGGGTTGTGGAGCTGGTACAGTGCCCAACCCAATGGCTTGGAGACCCGCTTGCAAGCCGGCGGCGTCGGCCTTTCTGCTGGTGAAGCGCAGTTGCTGGCCTTTGTACGCGTCTTTCTGAAAGATCCGGGGCTGGTCATTCTCGATGAAGCATCGTCGCGGCTTGACCCGGCCACCGAAACCTTGCTGGAACGCGCTACGGATCACCTCCTTGCGAACCGCACCGGCATTGTCATTGCCCACCGCCTGCGCACAGTCCAACGCGCCGACGCCATCTTAATTCTGGAGCAAGGGCGCATGGTTGAATTTGGCCCGCGCCCGCAGTTGGCCGCTGATCCCAACTCCCGTTTCTATCGACTTCTACAAACAGTGTCCAGTGGGCGCCCGGAGGAGACCCTCGCATGAGTACTGAACCACAACTAATAACCAACGACCAAATGACTAACGACCACGCGACTAACGACCACGCGACTAAGCGACCAACCATCTCCACCCTCGCCTTTGTCTGGGCGTTGATCCGCAAAAAGCCGTGGGGCTTTCTCGGCTATACAGTGGGATGGAGTGCGTTTTCCCTGCTCTATCTGGCGCCCGGGCTAGTCGAACAACGGATTTTTGATACATTGACAGGCGCGACGGCAGCCACGCTTAGTGTATGGACCCTGTTGGCCCTCTTTGTGACGGCTGAGATTGTGCGTGTGCTGGCGAACTATCTGGTGCGCATCAGTGATATTGCCTTTCAAGAACCGTTACGCAATATGTTGCAACTGAATTTGTTGGCGTGCGTTTTGCAGCGACCGGGGGCAGAGCCATTGCCCATCGCCACCGGCGAAGCAGTCAGCCGCTTTGGTGATGATGTGGCCGAAGTGAAGGACTTTCCCATGTGGTTCCCCGACATGTTTGGCAAGTTTCTCTTTGCCCTGGTGGCGATCATTATCATGGCGCGCATCAACTTGACGATGACCCTGGTCGCCATTGGCCCGGGACTGGTCGGTTTGTGGGTGGCGCGCATTGCCTGGGCGCGCCTCCTACGCGCCTACGAAGAGAGCACCCGCGCCCGTGATGCCGTCATGGGCTTTCTGGGCGAAATCTTTGGCGCCGTGCAAGTAGTGAAGGGGGCCGACGCCGAAGAGCATGTGATCCGGCACTTCCACGGCATCAACGAAAAGCGGCGCCAAGCGCAGGTAAACGAGCGCTTCTATCACTACCTCTCCCACACCACCAGCGACCAAGGCACCTATATCGGCATTGGTCTCATCCTGTTGCTGGCCGGTCAGGGCATCCGCGCCGGCAGCTTTACCGTGGGCGACTTCGCCCTCTTTATGTACTACATCTGGTTTATCACCTGGTTCTTCCGCGACTGCGGCTCCTTTATTGGTGACTACCAGACACAGGCAGTCTCCCTGACACGGATCGAAGAACTGGCGCAGACTGGCGTCCGCCAGGCCATCCTGCCTGACCGGCCCATTTACTTGAACGAAGAACCACCGCCGGTGACGCAACCCATGAAACGACTGGAGGATCGGTTGGCAACCTTGACTGTGCGCAGCCTGGCCTATCGCCATCCATCTTCCGGGCGTGGCATTGCAGAGATTGACCTGACCTTGCCACGCGGCTCCTTTACGGTTGTGACTGGCCGTGTCGGCGCCGGTAAGAGTACCTTGTTGCGCACGTTGCTGGGCTTGCTTCCCAAAGATCAGGGTGACATTTTGTGGAACGGCAGCCCCGTGGTCGATCCGGCGCTTTTCTTCAAACCGCCCTATTGCGCCTATACCCCACAAGTACCGCGGCTCTACAGTGAATCGTTGCGCAATAATATCCTCATGGGCGCGCCGGCGGATTCGTTGCAACGAGCGATTGAAGCGGCGGTGTTGGAACAGGACATCAAGCAGTTGGAACAGGGCTTGGAGACCATCGTCGGGCCGCGCGGCGTAAAACTCTCCGGTGGGCAGATCCAACGCGCTGCGGCGGCGCGCATGTTTGTACGCGAGGCGGAGTTGTTGGTCTTCGATGATCTGTCCAGCGCCCTGGATGTGGAGACCGAAAAGCTTATGTGGGAACGGCTCTTTACCCGGCGCAATGGCGAACAGGCGCCAACCTGCCTGGTTGTCTCTCACCGAAGAGCAGCGCTGCAACGGGCTGACCAGATCATTGTGTTGAAAGATGGTCGGGTTGAGGACGAGGGTCGGCTGGATGAGTTGCTGGGTCGCTCTGTAGAAATGCAACGGCTCTGGCAAGGGGAAGTAGCGTAACCGGCGCGCCTTTGGTAACACTTTTTGTAATAGTTGCTGTAACGTTTAGTTGCTGTTATGGCGCCCGCTTTGGTGGTGAAATAGACGTAGTCAAAAATCACCGTCAGCAATCACTGTCAGCAATCACCGTCACGATTGCGTTACCAAAGGAAGGCTACGTTCGATGAAACCGGACACAAATTTCTACAAACGCACAGCGCTCGTTAGCTTGTGCTTGCTCTTAACCATCGGCTGGTTCTATAGCCCCGCACGTCAATCGGTCTTGGCCCAAAGTGTGCAGCCGGCCGCCGCCCCCCAAACGCTTTTCCTGCCCCTGGTCACCAACAACAAACCGGCGCCAACGGCAACGCCAACCACACGACCGACAACGGCGCCCACAGTCACCCCCACTGCCACACCGCCGGCCGGGCAAACCGAGGAGGGGGCCTGGTTTATGGAACCCTACACCAAGACCGGCGGCGCCGACATCCAGGTGGACTGGCAAGGTGGGCTGCATCTCGCCTACCGCTATCATCTGCCCGATGTGGAAGGGACAGCCGCCGCCTACCTCTACTGTCCGCCGCCCACAACCCAATGCGCGGATATGCAGCAGTGGCATCCGGTCAAACTGCTCAATCTGGTGCGCGAGGTACAACTGGAGCTGACCGCCGATGGCCGACCGCGTCTGTTGATCCAAACCAACTCGGCGCAATACCCCGGCGGCGGTGAGGATTATCACTATGCTGAATGCAACCAGAATTGTCACGACCCGCAGCAGTGGCAGGTCACCCTGGTGGCAACCCGCTACGGCGATATCAGCAGCGGCATCAGCAGCTATTATCTGCCCGACCGTTACTTTACGCTTGATGCTCAGGGGCGGCCGCGCTTTGTCTACAATGACCGCAACTATGTGATCGAACCGGATCACCTGGGCGCTTACTACCTCTGGTGCGACGCCGATTGTACCCAGCAAGCGAACTGGCAGGAGGTGCGCATCACCCAGGAGTTGAAGGGCGACTATGTCTATGACTATGAAGGGTTGAGCTTCCCCGCCTTGACCTTGACCAAAGCGGGGGCGCCCCGTGTGGTCGGCGACTTGGTGCCGCTGGCCGGGGCTGACGGCGAACGCAACACCGGTATCTACTACTTTGCCTGCGACACCGGCTGTGAGAGCAGCGACAACTGGCAACGGGTCAAGATCGCCGACCGTGGACAAGGGCCATTCCCCATGTGGGATATTGCGCTGGATGCCAACGACCGACCCCGCGTCGCCTTCTACAAGGAGGACACTCTGGACGATGACAGTGGTAAGCGGTTGCACTACTTGCAATGTGACAACGACTGCCTGAACGCCGCCAACTGGCAGATGCTCAACCTGGGTCTGCCCCGTGAAGCCGGCGATGGCGCGGACCTGGCGCTCGATGCCAACGGTCGCCCTCGCATCACCTACCTGGACGGCAGCTACAACCTTGGCTACTCATGGTGCAATGGGGATTGTCTACAACTGACAAACTGGCAACATGGCATCGCCGACACCGAAGCCGGCTTGGAAGCGGCCTACCCGGTCGCTCGCCCGCTGACCTGCGACGCCGGTCTCTGGCGCACCCACTCGCCGGCCATGATGCTGGATGCCAAAGGCAACCCGCGCATCGCCTACGACGCCAGCTACAAAGGGCGCTGTCTCTACAAAGATCCGAACAAACCGGACCAGACCTACTACGAGTTTATCGAAATCTGGCACGCCGTGCGCGTCCTCTTCTTCCCCCAGCCGTAGTGCAAACTGCTTGAGAAGGTGACAAGGTGACTGGATAATCTTCACCTTGTCACCTTGCCACCCTGTCACCTTCTCAAACTCACCACGCTGGATCTGCTCCACCAACGCCGTCGTTTTCCCATCCGGCTTGCCACCAAACTCCTCGGCCAGCACCTGGCAACAGCGGTTGTATTGGGCCAGGGCGGCGGCGCGCTGACCACGGCGAGCCAACACCCGCATCACGCAACGGTGCGCCGCTTCCAGCCACGGCTCCAAGGCTAACTGGCGCTGGGCCGCCTGGAGCGCGGCTTCATCATCGCCGGCATTTTCGGCGGCGGTGGCGAGATGGGTGAGGGCGTCGAGGGTTTGGAGATGAAATTGCTCTTGGCTAACGCGTCGCCACTCTTCAAACGGGTCGCTGTCGGCGACGGTAAAGCCGCTGAGAAAGTCGCCTTGGTAGAGATCAACCGCCTGACGCAAGCGCGCCAGGCAGGTTTGACAGGTGAGGTGGTAATGTGGCTATGCGTATGCGCCGCACAGGCGGCAAACAGCTCGGTAAAGGTGATCACATCGGCACTGAGGGCCGCTGCCGGGTTGAATTGTACCGTTTGGCGCGTAACCAACAGCCAGGGCGTATCGCCGGGGGCCTCTTCGTCATCGCCCAGCAATTGGCGGAGCCGGCGCAGGGTCTGGCGCAGACTCGTGTTGGCGCTCTCGGCGGTATAGCCCGGCCACAACAATTGCGCCAATGCGCTGCGTTGATGGCCCTGCCGCTCTACCGCCAGGTAGACCAGCAGGGCGCGCACCTTTTCGGTGGGAAAGGTGGTAAGCCGTGTGTCATTCAGTGTGATTTCAAAGGCGCCAAAACAGGTGAACCGTAGCTGCCCCATGCGTTCATCCCGTCCAAATAAATGTAAGCATAAATAGATGAATCGCCATTATACCACAGCTTTGTCACAGGAAAACTCCCAGTTTTGTAACAATGTTTGCTCACTTTTGTAAGGGTAATGTAAAAACAAAACCTTTTGTCACGGAAAAACAGGCTTTTTATCACGATTTTCCCCTGTTCTTGTCACGGACGCAGCCCGCTCTTGTCACGCTAGCGGTCTATACTGGCAACAGCAGTACCGGTCACGAACGAACGCATACCTGGCTCCCTGGCGCCTGCGGATTGGCTGCGGTGCGCCGAATTAATTGACAAAGGAGTAAAAAGCAATGACAAGCAAAACACGTTTCTTTCCCTGGCCCCGCCTGTGGGGTTTGGTATGGGGGCTGGCGCTATTGGCGGCCCCGCTCTGCCATCTGGCAACCCCGGAGGTGGCCCACGCCGCCTCGGGCGACTGTGTGACCAGCGGCAGCCAACAGGCCACCTGCACCTATACCTTCATCGGCGCCGCGCAAACCTGGATCGTGCCAGACGGCGTAACCCAGGCCACCTTCGATCTTTATGGCGCGCAGGGTGGAGGTGGGAACGGTGGACGGGGTGGCCGCGTGACGGCGACACTCGCCGTTACCCCCGGCGCTATCTACCAGATTCGAGTCGGTGGTCAAAATAACCCATTCAACGGGCGCGGCGCATCCGATGTCCGGGGCGGCACTTTTACCCTGAACGATCGCATACTCGTCGCCGGCGCCGGTGGAACTAGGGGCTTCCCAAACACTGCCGGTGGCGCCGGCGGCTACCCAAGCGGCGGCAGTGGGGACAGTGCTGCTGCTAGCGGTGGTAGTGGTGGCACGCAGACGGGCGGCGGGGCTGGCGGCTTCGGTTCTGCGGGGATTGGCGGCGCCGGTAGCCTGGGCCAAGGTGGTGCCGCCAATCCCAGCAACATTGCTGGCGGTGAGGGGGGGGCGGCTACTACGGCGGCGGCGCTGGTGGTTCTGGGTCAATTGAAGACGGTAGTTCTGGCGGTGGCGGTGGTGGCAGCAGCTACGCTAGCCCGGCAGCCACCAGCGTGAGCTATCAGAACGGCGTGCGCACCGGTCACGGTCTCATCAGCATTACCTATCTCGACCCCGTTGCCCCCAGCGTCACCATCGATCAGGCGGCGGGGCAGGCCGATCCCACCACCAGCAATCCGGTGCTCTTTACCGTCGCATTCAGTGAAGCAGTGACTGATTTCACGGTGGCCGATGTCACCCTGAGCGGCACGGCGGACTTGAGTGGCGCAACCATCACCCTCAGCGGTGGCCCCAGCACCTATGCGATCAGCGTGGCTGGGTTGGCCGGCAGCGGCACGGTCATCGCCACGATTGGGGCCAATGTCGCCAGCGACGCCGCAGGCAACGGCAACCTCGCTAGTACCAGCACCGATAATGCAGTAACCGTCAATTTCGACAACACCGGGCCGGTGATTACGCCCAATGTCGTCGGCACGCTCGGCAACAACGGCTGGTACACCAGCGATGTGAACGTGAGTTGGAGTGTGGTGGACAATGAATCGACCATCACGAGCCAAAGCAACTGTGGCAATCAGAGCGTCACCAGCGACACGGCGGGCGTGACCTTTACCTGCACCGCCACCAGTGGGGGGGGCACCAGCAGCGAGAGCGTGACCATCAAGCGCGACGCCACAGCGCCGACGATCACCTTTGCCAATCGCACAGCGGCCAACCCGGCGGGCTGGAACAACAGCGCCGTAACGGTGAACTGGACGTGCAGCGACGCCACCGCTGGTGTAGTGAATGCCAGCGTCAGCCAGACCCTCAGCAGCGAGGGAGCAAACCAGAGCGCAACGGAAAGCTGCACCGACAACGCCGGTAACACGGCCAGCGACACACAGAGCGGCATCAACATCGATAAGAGCGCGCCGACCCTGATCCCGGTCGTCAGCCCCAACCCAGTGTTGCTCAATGGCACGGCCACAGCGGCGGCAGGGGCAGCGGATGCGCTTTCCGGTGTGGCGGCGCAAAGCTGCGGCATGCTCGACACCAGCAGCGTGGGGACGAAAACCGTGACCTGCACCGCCAGCGACAATGCCGACAACAGCGCCACGGCCAATGCCACCTATCAGGTGATCTACGCGTGGGCAGGTTTCTTCCAACCGGTGGATAACCTGCCGACCGTCAACACGGTCAACGCCGGGGCGGCTATTCCGGTCAAATTCAGCCTGGGCGGTGACTTTGGCCTCACCATCGTCGCCAGCGGCTATCCTGCTTCCCAGGCCGTGAGTTGTGGCAGTGGCGGCAGCAGCAGCAGCAGCCCGATTGAAGAGACGGTGACTGCGGGCAACAGCAGCCTACAATATGACCCCGCCACCCAGATTTACACCTACGTCTGGAAGAGTGACAAAGCCTGGGCGGGGACTTGTCGCCAGTTGATTGTGCGCCTGAATGACGGCACGGATCATATCGCCCTCTTCCAGTTCAATGGCAAAGCGCGCAGCGCCGGTGACGAAGGTAGCCCGACGGCGGAAGAGGGAACTGCTGCACAGCAGATCTTTCTCCCGTTGGTCAATCGATAGGCAGCACTTGTTCGGTTAGAGTAACAGCACCGCACGCGAGGAGGGCCAAGATGAATTGCGTTCATCTTGGCCCTCCTCGCGTCTATATGCCGACTGTCGCCTCTTTTAATAGACGCGCACCAACGACTCTTCGTTCAATAACTGCCGGGTCAGCGCTTGCAATTTGTGCAGAACATAGGCATAGGTTGGTGGCTCCTGATACCCATGCACGATGGCGTTGCGTACTTTCAGTCCTTCGCGCAAGGTTTCATACTGGTCGCGGTCAAGCAGGCCGTGGGTATATAAATTTTTGGCAACGGCCTCGGATGGGCTGCGCACAGGGGAGACCTTTTCGCGGCTGGCAACGGTGCGCAATACCGCTTCCGCCGCCGACCAAGCGAGCAAAAACGCCGCTTCTCCATGTTCCTGAGTGGACAGTTCGTCTGATTCCTGGAGTCGCGTCATAACCTGCGTGCGATTTAATAACTGTTCAGTCGCGGTGACAAAACCGGCTTTCGGCCGTGCGTTTGTCACCACCAGATCAAAGCGCCACCCCGGTTGCCCCTCTACGGCTTTGGCAATCCCCGCCAATTCGTGTGAAGCGGCGAGGCTGCTTTGCGATCTGACTAGAAAGACCACGCTCTCCATGGCATTGTAAGCCAGCATATCGAGCTGAAAGCTGGCGAGGAACGCCGGCAATTGCCCCTAGGTCGGTTCGGTGATGACCGTATACCCCTCATTTCGATAGTCACGCGCCAGTTCCGCCAGCCGACGTTGCTCTAGCTCGGTTAATTTATGTTTCATCACAGTAACTCCTCGTGACTGGGCGCTGCCTCCACACGCACGTAAAGAAACTCCTGCCCCTTGCTAAACCCTTCGGCAAGAACGGGCGAAATGCCACGTACATAAAAAGGCTCAACCGGAATCCAAGGGGTTGACAAAGGAATCTTCCGGGAAGGTCGGTTCTGTCGACCGGATCGTCCGGTTAAACCTTCCCGGAAGATGGTTGTCAAGCCCCTGAGTTCCGATTGAGCCCATAAAAACTACCGTTAATGTCAGTCTTTCTCACCTGTATATCAGTAATTTGTCGATCATCTTCATACACAAGACCAATCAGTGCATCTTGAATGGGTTTGAGCATATTATCATTGTCTATCCGCACCGAAACGCCATCGTGATAATAACAGACCGTTAGTTTTAACGGAACCTGTAAGGGTGGCGCACCTGTCGGCCAGCGCCATCGTGCGGCAGTATAAACAGTCTGCTTCCACAATTGCAACCGCAATGAACGCCGTGTCTGGTATGAAATTGGTGGGCCAGCCACAGTAAATTCAAAGGGTAGCATAGGAAACCTGTACATGTTTATCGGTTCACCCAATTTTATCATGCAGCGCCTTTGAACGCTAGACTGAGTGATTGTGCCGTCAAATTTATACGTTCGCCCTTTCACCTTCATTTCCATAGTGCAAGCGGCTTCCCCATCTCTTTTACCAAATTGGGTAATCTCTACGTAAGAAGTGGAAAGTTTGTTGGCTTTTCTGCAACAGGAGTATGTCAAAAAGCACGCTGACTCACCCAGCCTGAGTCAGCAGCAGTCACTTGCCGAAACGAACTGAATGCGTTACACTGTGCGGATTACAAGTCACTGCTATCATGATCGTGACCAGAGGAGAGACCGCTGCCATGTCTATCACAACCGCCTGGCCGTTTCCGTGGCCGCAGGAAGCCATTGCCCACTATACAGCCCACCGCACCAACACGCCGCCCCAGATTGATGGCCGCTTGGACGAAGCGAGTTGGCAACGCGCCCCCCGTTCGCCCCGCTTTGCCGATCTCATCAACGGGCAACCGGGCATTCATGACACCCGCGCCGCGGTCTTGTGGGACGACGATTACCTCTACGTGGGCTACTGGATCGAAGAACCCTTTGTCGAGGCGACCTTGACCGAACGGGATGCGCTGATCTATGAGAACAATGATGTCGAATTGTTTGTCGCTGGGCCGGATGCCTACTACGAATTGGAGATCAACGCCCTGGGTACGATCTACGAGGTTTTCTTCATTTGGGAGGAAGCCTATGAACGCGCCGGCTATGACCAGATGCCGGAGTTTGACCGCAACCAACCAGGCGTGCGTCCCTTCCCCGGCGTCGGTTTTCAACCCCACCCACGCGGCCCACGGATTGGCTATTGGAACTGGGATTTCCCCGGTCTGCGCAGCGCCGTCTATGTTGACGGCACGATCAACAACAACCAGGATCGCGACCGCGGCTGGACCGTGGAGTTGGCCCTGCCCTGGTCGGGCTTTCGCGCCCTGGCCGCGCCGGATGGGCGGGCCTTGCCGCCGCGGAACGGTGATGTGTGGCGCATGGACTTTTCGCGTTTCAACCAATACAAAGCCGCGCCCCCTGCCCAGGATTCAGGCGGCTGGGCGTGGAGTCCGCATGGCGTTTGGGATTCACATATCCCCGAACTCTTTACCCACGTCCACTTTTCTACTGAAGTCGTATAGCAATAGTTTGCCGAATCACCTCTACTATCTGACAAGGTGAGGGGGTGACAAGATGATTTTTGTTCACCTTGTCACCCCCTCACCTTGTCACCTTGTCATTCCTCCACCGCCCCCAACGCCCGCAACGCTGCCTTCTGCGCCTCGCTGATGCCGGTGACGCCGGTGATCTTCATGCCGGCATAGGGGCCGGGATCGTCCAGAATTTGCACGCACTGATAGGTTGTCAGATCCCAGACGCGGAGGGTATTATCAGAGGCGCAACTGACAAGGAATGGTGCGGTGCGGCTGACATCCAACGCCATCACGCCATTGCTATGACCCTGTAAGGCAATGGGCGGCTCCTGTGTGCGCCAGCGCCAGAGATAGATGGCATAATCATCCCCGCTGTAGGCCAGAAAGTCATCGGCCACGCCTGGAACACGCATGAACTTGACCGCAAAGACACCGACACGGTTGTTCTGCTCCACATGCAAACAAGCGCCGGTGGCCAGATCCCAGAGACGAATGGTGTGGTCAAAGCTGCTAGTCGCCAATGTGCTGCCATCCGGGCTAATGCTCACCGACGTCACGGGCGCGGTATGACCGAGCAAACGGTGCTGTGTGACGCCGGTGGCCACCTGCCACACCCGCACCGAGCCATCCATGCTCCCGCTGACCAGAATGGCGCCGGTGGGGTCAAAGGTCAAGCAAAAAACCTCATCTTCATGCCCTGTCAACACGCGCTGCCGGGGCCGTTCGCTTGGTTGTCTTTCGCTAACAGACCAGAGGCGAATGGTGCGGTCAGCGCCGCCAGAGGCGAGCAACGTGACGCCGTTCACCACCGGCGCAAAGGCCAGCGCCAGCAAATGACGGGTATGACCCGATAGCGTATGAAGTTCTTTGCGCGTTTGGCTGTCCCAGAGCCGCACCGTGTGATCATGGCTACAACTGGCAATGAGGGCGCCGGTGGGGCTAAAGGCGACGGCGCGCACATAATGGCTATGGCCGCGTAAGAGGCGATAACGCGGGGTGTGATCCGGCTGCGTCCCATTGGGAGTGAGCGGCCAGAGCCGCACAAGGCGATCGGCGCTCCCACTCGCCACCTGCGTTCCATTCGGGTTCAAGGCGACGCTATTGGGGCCGTAAATGTGGGCGCGCAACACCTGGTGCGCCTGACCGCTTGGCACGTCCCACCAATAGATCGATTGATCGGCGCCAGCGCTGACAAGCTGACGTCCATCGGTGCTAAAGGTTAGCCCCCTGACTTCGTGCTGGTGGCCTAGCAAGGTGTAGCGCAGTTCACCAGTCAACGACCAAAGGCGCACCGTCTGGTCAGCGCTACTACTGGCGAAAAGATAGGCCGCGCGCGGTAAGGAACCGTCGGCGGGGGGCAATGTCGGCAGTGGCTGAAAGAGCAGCGTGCGAATAATGCTGCGATGGCCCGGAAAGCTCTGGACATACGCCCCGTCCTGGACCAGATCCCACAGACGAATATCGCCATCATGGCCGCCACTGAGCAGCCAGCGTCCATCGGGGCTAAAGGCCAGGGCGCCAATGGCATGGCGATGGCCTGACAAGGTGGCGTAGGGTTGGGTGTGATTGCCACCGGGCGCCAGATCCCAGAGCCGGATCGTGCCGACGCCGCTGCCGGTCACCAGCCAGCGACCGTCGGGACTAAAGAGCAACGTCGGGACACTCTGCTCATGTCCCGGCAAACGGTAGCATGGTTGCCCGCTAGCCAGATCCCAGACGGTGACGCTGGCTTCCGCCACACCGCTGGCCAGATACCGGCTATCGGCGCTGAAGGCCAACCCCAGGATAGGGCTGTTGTGACCGGCCAGGGTCTGTACCTGTGCGCCGTCGGCAGTGGACCAGATGCGGATCTGATGATCAACCCCAGCCGCGGCAATCGAACGACCATCGGCGCTAAAACAAAACGGGGCGCGGCTATTGCTTGCGACCTGGAAGGCATCCTTGATCTGACCACCACTGGTGCGCCAGCAACAAAACAGACCGTTGTTGACGCCGGCAATTAGCAATTCCCCCGGTGGCAGAAACTTGACTTCCGCCACCGTAATGTCAGTGGTAAAGGCGGAATTGGTCAGATCCGCCGCGGTAAAATTGGGGGCGGCCAGGAGTAGACCGCGCAGATCGGCCTGCCAGACAGCTAAGGCGGAGAAATCATAGCCGGTTAGATCCTCGCCCAACTGCACCAGCAGATTGAGCAGATTGCCTGCCGCATAGCCGGTGCGGATCTGCGCCGCTCGTAAGGTGTCGAGATATTGGGGAATGTGGGCAACCACTTCCGCTGTGCCCAGCTTTGCCACCAGTTGTTCGGCTAGTGGCTGTAGAAGTAGGCGCCCTTGGCTCTCGCGTACATACGTTTTGGCCTGCGCTTTGACGAGAGCGAAACGGTTGAGGAAAGAAGTTACAAGTTGCGAATTACGAATTACGAACTGCTTGTCTGATGAAGAGTCGCGTAACGCAACAATCTCCTGGCACACCTGCTCCACCAAACGTTCCGTGCAGTATTCAATAATCACATTTTGCAGGGTCAGGCCGTTGTCCCGTTTTTCCAGCAAGGAACGATTTTGTAGCGCCTGGAGCGCTTCCAGCACTTCACGCGTGCTGACAGGCCGCGCTAGGTTGCTGCGCAACGTTGGGAGCGTCACCGCCTCGCGTTCAATCGCCAGCCAGAAGAGCAGATCCCGTTCCAGTGGAGAAAGACGGGCTACTTGTTGGTCCAGCACCAGGCGGACGCCATCAAAGAGACCCCCCGCTTCTTGCTGAAAGGCCGCCACGTCACCGCCAAAGAAATCGGCAATGGTGCTTGCCACAATCTGCAACGCCAATGGGTTGCCGGAGTAATCTTCGACCAACTGGGCGGCTTCGGTGGATGAAACCGCCAGTCCGTTGTTCTGCAACAATTGATACCCGGCTTGGGGATCCAGCCCCGTCAACGGCAGGACACAGAAGCGCTTACTGCCCATCGTATCCTGTTCCTGCGCCGGGCGGCCCAAGCGGGTCAGGGCGTAGGGTTGCTCGCGGCTGGTCAACAGCAGGCAACTCTGGTGTTCACTGGTTGCCAGCCGCAGAAAGAGTTGATCATAACTTTCATAGCCCGCTCGTGTCATCCCAGCCCGGCTTTGCGACTGTGCGTCCCTCGCCGAGGCGGGTGTGTCTGCCGCAAAGATGCTCTCCACATTGTCCAAGACCAGCAGGCAACGCGCTTGTTGAAGATAGGTCAACAACAGGCGCAGTTGTTCATCCAGAGAATCAGGCGGCGAGGTCAAGGTTTGGCGCGAGAGAACCTGCAACCAGTTGCCCAGTAGTTCGTTGAGGGGCGGCGCATTGAGCAGCGACCGCCAGATGACCACATCAAACGCTGGCGCAACCGCTTTGGTCACCGCTGCCGCCAGGGTGGTCTTGCCCATGCCCCCCATACCCAAAATCGAAATTAGTTGTGCTGGGACGTTGCCAGTCGCGTTAGGGGTCAACCAGGCCGTCAGTTGTGCTACCTCGGCGCGCCGCTCGACAAAGAAATCGACCATAGGCATTTCGGCCCAATCGAGCAGGGGTGACAAGGTGACAAGGTGACCCGGTGACTGGGTGACAGGGTGACTAGGTGATTCGGTGACTGAGCGCGCCCCGTGGCGGGTACCCTCTGAGCGCGCCTCCGGGCGCGAAGTCACCTTGTCACTTGTCACCTTGTCACTTGTCACCGGGTCATCTTCCACCGCGCCCAACGCCTTGAGCGACGCCTTCTGCGCGTCACTGATGCCGGTGACACCGGTGATGTTCATGCCTTCGTAAGGGCCGGGTGCGCGCAATGTGTGGAGTCGTTCATAGGTGTCAAGCTGCCAAATGCAGAGTGCACCGCCTTTGCCGATACTTGCCACCTGTTTGCCATCGGGGCGAAAGGCAACATCCAGCGCATACTGTTCGTGATAGCCCAGGAGCGTGCGTTGCGCACCGGTTTGCACATCCCAGAGTCGCACGGCGCGATCCAAGCCGGCGCTGACCAACAGTTTCCCGTCCGGGCTAAAGGCGCAGGCAAATGCTTCGTTGGTGTGACCACGCAACGTGCGCAGCGGTTGTTTGGCGGCAGGAACGGTTAGGTCCCAGAGCGCAATGGTAAAGTCAGGAGCCGCACAAGCCAACAGTGTGCCCTGGGCGTTGACGGCCAGACACGTATTATTGCCAAATCCCGGCAGCCGATGGGTCTCCTCGCCCGTATCGATCCGCCACAGCCGGATGCGCTGATCACTGCTACAGGTGGCGATGCTTTGACCATTGGCTGTAAAGGTCAAGCGGTTGACATAACTATGCTGGCCGGTAAAGAGAAAGGGGTCGGTGTGCGGCGACAGTGGTTGCGTGTGCCACAAGTGCAGGGTGCCGTCATTGGTGCAGAGCGCGAGCAGCGTACCATCCGGCGAAAAGCGTACGAGACCCGTGCTGGGAATCCGCTGCCCACTCCGCCATGACCACTGGCCGTCAGCCTTCAGTGTCCAGATCTGGATACCCTGCGGATCGGCATAGCGGCCAATCACCAACTGTTGGCCGTCGAGCGTAAAGTCCAGAGAAATCACCGTAGATTCGCCCGTGATCTCCTGCGTACACCGCGGTGGTTCGGACTGGCAATCCCACAGGCGTACCGATCCATGAATATCGCCGGTTGCCAGCCAGCGACCACAGCCACTCCAGGCGACACATTCGAGCGCTTGGGGGTAGCCAACCAGCCGTTGCCGCAGAACGCTCTGTGTTTGTGGATTGACCTCCCACAGACAGATGGTCGCATCTTCGCTGCCGCTGGCCAGCAGCCGATCCTGCAACCCCAACGCCAGGGTGTAGACCGTCTCGGCATGACCGAGTAAGGTTTGGTGACAATGCATCGCCTGGCTATCCCACAGCCGGATCACCCCATCGTTGCCACCACTAAATAGAGATGTACTATCGGCGCAAAAGGCGACGGTGCGGATCTCGCCCCGATGACCGAGCGTCTGATGCGTCACCTGGTCGAACGGCGCCTCCCACACAGACAGGGTACCGTCGCCACACCCTGCAACGAATCGGTTGCCGTTGGGGCTGAATGTCACGGCAAAGAAGCGCGTGTTGGGATCCGCGACCAGGATGCGTACTGGCAGACTAGCTTGCTGAGGGGCTTGACCCGCGACAAAACCATGCGAAGGCGTGTTCCCGTCGGGCAGGACTTGGCTCACATCTAAAAAATAAATGACGCCATCCGAACCAGCGCTCGCCAAGAGATTGCCGGCGGGATGAAACGCCAATGCATTCACCCTTTGACGGTGCAATGGCACTATTCTGAGCAGATGACCGCCCTCTACCTGCCACAGCAAGAGCGTGCCGTTTCGACTCGCGCCGGCCAGCAAGCGACCATCGGGGCTGAAGGCCACGACGCGCATGGGCATATGCTCGTCAAGCTGGCGGTGCAAGCGCCCATCCTGGACTGTCCAGAGCAAGATCAAGCCATCATCACCCGTGCTGGCGAGATAGGCGCCATCGGGGCTGAAAGCCACCGCTGTGACGGTGTTGGTGTGGCCGGTCAACATCTGATGGGGTTCCCCGTTGGGCAGGCGAAAAAGGCGAATGGCGCCCCCATCGCCAGCCGCCGCCAGCAATTGACCATCGGGGCTGATGGCAACACACTCAATCCGGCTAAAGGTTTGGGTGAAGGAACTCTCCGCTAAATCGGCCTGTGCCAGATTGACGTTTCGTGCAATGCTGCGACGCAGATCGGCTTGCCAAACCGGCAAGCCGGAAAAGTCATACCCATGCAGATCAACGCCCAGGTGGATCAACAAATTGAGCAGATTCCCAGCCGCGTAACCGCGTTGGATGACTTTTGCGCGCAATTCGTTCAACATCTGTTGCACCTGAAGGCGCACGCTCCTTTGGTCCCAACGCCTTCGTAACTGCGCGGCCACAGGTTGCAAAATCAATCGCGCTTGACTCTGACGCGTGTATTCTTTGGAGTGCGCTTTGAGCAGGGTGAAACGGTTGAGGAAGGAATTGACGAGTTCGGAATTACGAATTCCGCGTTCTTCGTCAGGCAAGGCATCGCGTAATTCGTAATTCGTGATTCGTGATTTGGCCTCGATCTCCTGGCACACCTGTTCCACCAGATATTCCGTGGCATACTCGATGATCACATTTTGCAGGGTGAAACCACTGTCTCGCTTTTCCAGGAGGGAGCGGTTTTGTAACGCTTGCAGCGCTTCGAGCAAGGGCGCGGTGGCGACAGGTTGGACAAAATTGCCGCGCAACGTCGGTACGGTGACTGGTTCGCGTTCAATCGCCAGCCAGATCAAAATCTCCCGTTCCAGCGGGGAGAGACGGGCAAACTGTTGATCCAGCACCAGGCGCATGCCATCAAAGAGCTGACCATCTTCGGCCTGGAACGCTGCCACGTCGCCGCCAAAGAAATCGGCAATGGTGGACGCCACAATCTGTAAGGCCAGCGGGTTGCCCGAATAGTTTTCGATGAGTTGGGCGGTCTCGGCGGCGGAGGCGCGCAGGCCGTTGCTGGCTAACAACGCCTGTCCCGCCGCTTGATCTAGCCCCGCCAGTGGCAGCACCTGGAGCCGCGCTGCTGGCTGCGTCTGTCGCCCTTGCCCGGCGGCGACCCGCAGCAAGGCATAGGGTTGTTCGCGGCTAGTCAGCAATAGGCAACTCTGGTGATCGCTGCTGGCCAGCCGCTGAAAGAGTTGGTCATAGCCTTCATAGCCCGGGCGCGTCACCCCGGCCCGGCTTTGCGGTTGTGCGCTTCCCACTGGGGCGGGCGTGTCCGCCACAAAGATGCTCTCCACATTATCCAAGACTAATAGACAGCGCTCCTGTTGGAGATAAGTCAACAACAGGCGCAGTTGTTCATCTAGGGACTCGGGCAGCGTGGTCAACGTCTGGCGTGAGAGCGTTTGCAACCAGTTGTGCAATAGTTCGCTGGGGGGCGGCGCATTGAGCAGCGAGCGCCAGATAACCACGGCAAAGTGGGGCGCCACGGCTTTGGTTACCGTCGCAGCCAGGGTGGTCTTGCCCATGCCGCCCATGCCCAAAATCGAAATCAGTTGCGCCGAAACGCCACCAGCCGCGGTAGGGATCAACCAGGCCGTCAACTGCGCTACCTCCGCGGTACGTTCGACAAAAAAATCGACCATGGGCATTTCGGCCCAATCGAGCAGGGGTGACAAGGTGACAGGGTGACTCGGTGACAGGGTGACAGGGTGACTGGGTAACTCGGTGACTTCGCGCCCGGAGGCGCGCCCAGAGGGCACCCGCAACGGGGCGCGCTCAGTCACCTTGTCACCTTGCCACCTTGTCACCGGGTCACTTGGCAAGCTTGTCGGCTCTTGCGGGCGGAGCGGCTCCACCGGCGGCGCAAGCGTTTCCTCTTGCATGGCCAGCGCCGTGGCTTGATCGACGGTCAAAGATCGGCCCGTGGCCAGCGCCGCCTGGTACGTTGCGGGCGCCAGTTGTTCTTGCAGGGCGTGGGTGGTCTGTTGATAGGCAACATCATCCACCTGGAGCAGCCGCCCTTCGACCGTTTGCAGCAATGCTTCTACCGCACCCAGCAGTTCGGCGGCTCGGCGCAGCAGGGGGAGGCGGGCGGCTTGGGGTACTGTTTGCGCACCGGCTACTGTAAAGCGAGCCACCCCCACCAGACAGGCGGCGATCCCCTGTCGATCACCCGTGGCGCGGTTTAACTGCAAGCTTTCCCGACAAAGCGCCAGCGCCTGGTTGCGCTCGCCGCGTGCCAGCGCCAGGTAAGCCATGCGCCGAAAGGGATAGGCGCGCGCACCCGGGTCTACCGGCAGCCGGCTGCTGGCTTCATAAGCCAACCAGGCTCCGTCGTGATCCCCGCGTTGGTCGGCCAGATCACCCTGCAGGGCATATAACCAGGCAACATGCCAGATGACGCCTAGCGCCTGCCAGACAACAAGCCCCCGTTCGATAAATTTGTTAGCTGCCTCATATGCTTTCTGTCCAATCGCCACGGCGGCCAGACGGCGCAAGGCCAACCCAATCAGATGCTGATTGGGCGCGGCTTCCGCCAGCGCCAGCGCTTGGGTGAAGGCCAGCCGGGCTTTGTCCGGTTCTTCCCACAGGGCAAAAAGCGCGCCGGCGGCCAAGGCGAGCAAGGCCGCTGCAACCGGATCGTCATGGCGGGCGGCGTCCTGTGGTTGATAGGCCGTCGCCAGGTGCGCCAGGGCTTGCTGTAAAGAAGGACGTTGGCTGCGTAAAGAGCCGCGTATCCACCAATACCAGGTGAGCGCACCCGCTAACCGCACGGCGCTGGCGGCCTGACCGTTGGTGAGCGCCCAGTCTACGGCGCTGCTGAGATTTTCCGCTTCCGGCTGTAACCAAAGCGCTTCCCCATCGGCCTGAACATCCATCTGAGCGCTCTCGGCCAGATGCAAAAAGTAGGCAGTATGGCGCTGGCGCAATGCAGGGCCGGCGTCGCTGTCATTCAACTTATCATAGGCATACTTGCGGATAACCCCTAATAGGCGATAGCGGGTCTGTTCCCCTATCGTCTCGGTGATGATCAGCGCCCGCTCAAGCAAGTGTTCCAGGCGGTCGAGTGCGTCCGGCAATTGGGTGACGCTTTCGACCGCCGGCAAGGTGAAGCCGCCGGCAAAGACGGCCAGTTGCTGAAATAAAAGTTGCTCGTCCGCATCCAGCGCAGCAAAGCTCCAGTCGAGCGCCGCTTGCATGGTTTGATGGCGGGCCGGGGCGCTACGGTTGTTGGCCAGGGCGGTAGCCATGCCTTTGTTCAGGCGTGCTGCAATTTCCGTCGGCGTGAGCGAGCGGACGCGGGCGGCCGCCAGTTCCAACGCCAGGGGAATGCCATCGAGTCGCCGGCAGATCTCGGCGATGGCGTTGCCATTGGCCGCCGTCAGGGCAAAATCCGCTTTGACTTCGCGGGCGCGCGCCACAAAAAGCTGAACCGCCGCAAAGGACAACAACTGGTCCGGCTCTACTTCAGCCGACGGCGGGTAGGCGAGGGTGGGGATCGGCCAAACCACTTCCCCAGGGACGGTGAGCGCGCCGTGGCTGGTGGCAAGGATGCGGAGACTAGGGCAAGCGCTCAACCAGCGTTTGCTCCAGTGGGCAACGGCCTCGTCCATATGCTCACAGTTGTCGAGCACCAATAGCAACGATTTGTCACCCAAATAGCGGGCGACCGGGTCTTCGCCGCCAGTTTCCGCCGGCTCAGCCTGGCCAAGCGCCGCCGCCACGGTTTGCGGCAACAGCGCCGGTTCCGTCAGTTCGGCCAGTTCAACCAGACAGACGCCAGCCGCAAAGTGGGGCGCCACCTGCGCAGCGGCGGCCAGCGCCAGTCGTGTCTTCCCCATCCCGCCTGGCCCCGTCAGCGTGAGTAACCGGGCGCCGGGCTGCCGCAAACGGCTGACAATCTCCGCCAGATCGCGTTCACGGCCAATCAGGGGAGGCAGGGGGGTGGGGAGGTTGTATAACGGGGGCGGGGTGAGGTGGTGACTGGGTGACTGGGTGGGCCCAGGGGGCGCCCCGTGACGGGGTGATTCTGTCACCTTGTCACTAGTCACCTTGTCACTAGTCACCTTGTCACTAGTCACCTTGTCACTAGTCACCTTGTCACTAGTCACCTTGTCACGCCGCGCTGCCATCTTGCTATAGGCTGCCAGCAGGTCGCGATGGAGCGGAACGGCGGTTAAGAAGCGCTGGCGGCTTTCTTCGTCCAGCTTGGCCGCATCCTGTTGAAGCAGGTTATAGCCTTGTTGCAGGATGCCAACGGCGCGGGGATCTTCCGTGGTCGCGAGGACATGGTAAGCGGTCAGGTAGATAAAAAAGGGATTGTTATACCCGGCGTGCGGCTCTTCCGCGAGGACGGGCAGGATGGCCTCGACCTGGGTTTGTGCACCAATGTGATCGCCTTGGGCCAGGGCAATCTGCGCCAAGCCGGCCTGCGCTTCGGCGGCCAGCGCGCACTCCCCACCCAGCGGGTTCCCGGCATCGGCAAATTGCTGGAAAACGGCGAGCGCCTGGTGAAAGGCCGTCGCCGCGACTGCCCATTGCCCCACTGCGGCGCGCGTATGGCCCAGGATCAGGGCGGTGTCAGCAACCCGGAAGAGGATATCGCCTTGTTCGATTAACTGGTTGGCCTGTTCGGCATGGCGGAGCGCCTCTTGTCTGGCGCCTGCCGCGTGCGCCTTGAGCGCAGCGGCCAGGTGATAATAGAGTTGACACTCCTTGATCAATTTGACGCGTGTCAGGAGCTGGATAAGCTGTTCTTGGCGTTGCGCCGCCGCTGCCTGGTCGCCGATCTGCGTATAGAGGCGGATCAAGGTGGCCGAAATGGCCGCCTCCTCATAGGGCGCCGCCAGCTCCATGGCAATCGTCACGGCCTGTTCCAGCAGCCGGCGCGCCGTTGCATAGTCGCCGCGCAGCCGGGACACCCCGCCTAACCCTTCCTGGGCTAACATTTCTACTCGTCGGTAGCTTAGCGTACGCGCGAGATGGAGCGCCGCACGCCAATCTGCCTCCGCCGCCACAAAATCGTAGAGCAGAAAATTGGTTTGCGCCAGGCGGGACAAAGAGAGAAGTTCGCCTTGGCGCTTACCCAATGTCTGACAAAGCTGCAGTGCTTGCCGCAGATACGCACGGCTACCGGCATAGTCGCCAAAGTTGATCGCATTGCCCCGCAGAGCGTTCAGCGCCATCCAGTGCGCGTCGTGTAGGAATTCGTTCTCCGGGTGAGCCGGTTGATAGCGCTGGACAAGGTCGAGGGTCTGCCGCCAGAGCGCATCGGCCTCTTGTAGTTGACCAACCTCCTGGGCAGCGCGCCCTAACACAAACGTGCCAAAGGTCTCCCCAGTCACGTCACCACTACTGCGGCCCAAGGCGATTGCCTCGCGCGCCTGCGCCGTCATCTCTTCGTTGCGCCCTTGCACATAGAGAAAGTTAGCGTGGATCGCCAACAACTTAGCGAGCAAGCGCTGCCCCAACAAAACGGTTGCGTCGTCTTCTGCTGAGCGTGCGGACCCCTGCTGCGTGCGCACCCCAACAAGCGCAGCGGCAAAGCTCTGGCGTCCTTCTGCTTCCAGCCCTTGCCATTGACAAAATTGCCACCAGGCATAGAGCGCTTGCTCCAATGCGGCCAACTCACCGTGGGTGGCGGCCCACTGCCAGGCCAACCGGACATTGTCCAGCTCGGTCTGAATTTCCGCGCTGGCCGCCTTTGGCTCCCCCCGCCCCAAGCGTCGACTGCGCGCCGCCAGATAGGCCAGATAATATCGGCTATGTTGCGCCTCGACTTGTCTATTCTCGTCGGCGCGATTTAATTCTTCGGCAGCGAACTGGCGCAGCAATTCATGCATGAGATAACGCGGCTCACCAGTAGGGGTCTCCTGCCGCTGTAACAACGATTTATGGAGCAAGCGGGTGAGGAGCGGGAGCGTGGCGCCGGTGACGGTCTGTGCCGCGGTGTGATCAAACCCACCGCGAAAGATGCTGATCCGGCGTAGGGTGCGCTGTTCTTCCGGCGTCAATAACTGCCACGACCAGACAAAGATGGCGCGCATACTGCGCTGACGCGCCGGCATATCAACCCAATCCACCGTCAGAAATTCTGCGCTCTCGGCAATGGCGTCGGCAATGGCCTCCAACGATAGCGTCCCCACCTGTGCTGCGGCTAATTCCAAGCCCAGCGGCATGCCCTGCACCAGGTCACAAATGCGCAGCACTGCGGCCAGATTGGTCGGCGTGAGTTGGAAATCGGCTTGAACCAATTGCGCACTCTGGACAAAGAGGCGCGCCGCCGAGGCCGTCGTCGCTTCGGCCAGCGTTGCGTTGGGCGCGACGCTCAGCGGCGGCACTTGATAAAGCTGCTCACTGCGCAACTGCAAGCGTTCGCGTGAGGTAATCAACATTTGCACACCGGGCGCGGCCTGCAACAGCGCAGCGACCAGTTCCACCCCTTCGGTTGACCCCACCAGGAGCTGTTCAAAATTATCCAAAATGAGCAACAGCCGTTTCGGCTGCAACAGTTGCACCAAGGCCGTGCGCACATCGTCCCCGGTGATCGGCAAGCGCAACGCGGTGGCCATCGCCACGGCGATGGCCATCGGGTTGGTGAGCGCGGCCAAAGCGACAAACCAGACGCCATCGGGGTAGGTCGCTAACTGTTGCTGGCCGATCGCCAATGCCAGCCGCGTCTTTCCGATACCTCCCGGCCCCACCAGCGTGAGCAGGCGCACCCCTTGCTGTAACCGGCTGAGAATTTCAGCCATTGAGCGCGTCCGCCCGACAAAGGGCGTCAGGGTTGCCGGCAGGTTGTGAGGGGGTGACAAGGTGACAAGGTGACTCGGTGACAAGGTGACTTCGCGCCCGGAGGCGCGCCCAAAGGGCACCCGCCACGGGGCGCGCTCAGTCACCTTGTCACTTGTCACCTTGTCACTTGTCACCTTGTCACTTGTCATCTTGTCCCGCTGTGCCTGCATTTCGCGGTAAGCGGCAATCAGGTCGCGATGGAGGGGGACGCTGGTTAAGAAACGCTGCCGACTCGCGTCGTCAAGCGCGGCGGCAGCCTGGTGGAGCAGGTCGTAGCCTTGTTGCAAGAGGGTGGCCGCGCGGGGGTCGCTATTGGCGACCAGCACGCGGTAGCCGGTCAGGTAGATGAAAAAGGGATCGTTGTAGCCGGCATGGGGTTCTTGCGCCAGGATGGGCAGCAGCGCTTCAATCTGCGCCAGGGCGCCGACCCGGTCCCCCTGCGCCAGGGCGATCTGCGCCAGCCCGGCTTGTGGTTCGGCGGCCAGCGTCTGATTGTTGAATTGTTGGAAAGCCGTAAGCGCTTCTTGGAAGGCCGACTGCGCGGCTGCCCACTGGCCAGCCGCCGCCCGCACATGGCCGAGAATAAGCGCCGTATCGACCAAGCGAAAGAGAATATCGCCACCCTGCTGGTTGATCTGGTGGGCCTGTTCTGCCGCCGCCAGCGCTTCGTCTTTGTCGCCGGCATAGTGCGCCTTGAACGCTGACGCCAGATAGCCATAGAGCCGACACTCTTTGCCAAGTGGCACTTGCACCAAAAGCTGCGTTAATCGGTCCTGGCAAGCGGCCGCCGCGGTCTGGTCGCCAAGCTGGCAATGCAGACGGATCAGAGCCGCCAACCAAAGCGCTTCATCGTAGTGAAAGGCTAATTCGGTCGCGGTGCTGAGGCTCTGCTCCAACAGGGTGAGTGCCGTTGCGTAATCGCCACGTAAACGGGCGATGCGCGCCAGCCCCTCTTGCGCCGACATTTCCGACAGACGATAGCCCAGGCTGCCCCCCAGCGCCAGTTCCGCCCGAAAGTCCGCCTCTGCCGCCGCAAAGTCATAAAGAAAAAAGTTGATTTCCCCCAGGCACGACAAACAGGTGAGTTCGCCGCGCTGCTTACCCAACGTTTGGCAGATGCGTAACGCCTCGACGATATGAGCGCGGCAACCGGTATAATCGCCAAAGTGGAGCGCACTGCCGCGCAGCATAATATGTGTCATCCAGTGGAGTTCGTGCAATAGCTCGTTCTCTGGCTGTTGGGGTTGGTAGCGCTGGATGAGCTGAATCGTTTGTTCCCACAGCGTCTGCGCTTCGCGTTTTTGATCGGCGTCTTGCAGCACACGACCCAGAACATAGTTCCCCAAGATTTCGCCCTCAAAGCCACCGCTGGCGGCGCCCAACTGCATTGCCTCGCGCGCTTGGGCAGCCATCTCTTCGTCATGCCCTTGTGCAAAAAGGTAATTGGCGTGGAGGGCCAACAACTTGGCCAGCAAGCGCGTCCCCAGCAAGCGCAACGGCGCATCATTCGTCTGGTGCGTCAACAGGGTGCGCACGCCGACCAGCGCCGCCGCTAAACTTTGCCGCGCTTCCCCCCCCAACCCTTGCAACAGACAAAATTGCCACCAGGCGTAGAGCGCCTGATCGAGTTCGACCAGCCCGCCTTGGGTCGCCGCCCACTGCCAGGCCAGACGGACATTATCCAATTCGACTTGAATTTCAGCACTGGCTTCCTTGGGTTCACTCCGCCCCAGGCGGAAACCACGCGCCGCCAGATAAGCCAGGTAATAGCGTCCATGCCGTTCTTCGACCATTGCGCGCTCGCCAGACTCCGCTAGCGACTCGGCCGCAAATTGGCGCAGCAATTCGTGCATGGCATAGCGACCTTCACCTGGCGCCGTCGCTTGCCACTGCAAAAGCGACTTGTCGACCAACGCGGTCAACAGCGCCGGTGTGGCGCCGATCACCGCTTGGGCCGCTGTGTAATCAAAACCACCGCGAAAGCAGGCGCTTTGACGTAAGACGCGCTGTTCGGCAGTGCTTAACAACTGCCATGACCAGGCAAAGACGGCGCGCATACTGCGCTGCCTTGCAGGGAGATCGCGCCATTCGACTGCCAAAATTTCAGTGCTTTGCTCAAGTGCGTCGGCAATTGCGCGTAAAGGCGCACTGCCGGCATTGGCGGCGGCTAGCTCCAAGCCGAGGGGCATTCCCTGCACCAACTGACAAATGCGCAACACGGCTGGCAAATTGATTGCCGTGAGTTGAAAATCGGCTTGCACACGCTGCACGGCCTGGACAAAAAGGCGCACGGCTGAGGCCGCTGTGGCTTCCGCCAGGGTAACTGTCGATGGGAAGGTCAAGGCTTGGACCAGATACAACTGCTCCCCGCGTAAGTTGAGCCGTTGGCGCGAGGTGATCAGGATCTGCACGCCCGGCGCGCGCGCTAGCAGATCAACCACCAGATCGACGGCAGCTTCTTCGAGCAGCAAATGTTCGTAGTTGTCCAAGATTAACAGCAGGTGCTGCGCACGCAGGCTTTGCAGCAGGGCCTGTCGCGGTTCACTGCCTTGTAGCGTGATCCCCAGTGCGGTGGCAATCGCCCCTGGCAACGCGTCGGTTGTGCTGATCGAGGCCAGGGGAACAAACCAGACGCCATCGGCAAAGGCGGCTAACCGCGCTTCACCCGCTGCCACTGCCAGGCGGGTTTTGCCCATGCCCCCCGGCCCCACCAGGGTCAGCAGGCGCACACCGGGTTGCTGCCAGCGCGCAGCAAGCTCCGCCAATGCCTGGTCGCGCCCAACCAACGGTGTGGCGAAAGCGGGGAGGTTGTGAGGGGGTGGCAGGGAGACAGGGTGAGGGGGTGACAGGGTGACTGAGCTTGTCGAAGTCACCTTGTCACTGGTCACCTTGTCACTGGTCACCTTGTCACTGGTCACCTTGTCACTGGTCACCTTGTCACCCTGCCGCCTTGGTTCATCATCAAAGATGAGTTCCTGCACGACATAGGCCAACGCCTGGTCCAGGGTCAAGGGGGTGGCGGCCTGTGCAGAAGCGGTGTCGATGGTCGCGGCTTGGTATTGTTGCAGCCGCCGTTGGGTCTCGGTGTAATAGGTATGATCAAAAGGTAACAGGTGGGCCTGGCTGGCTGCCAGCCAGGCGGTGACGCATTCCAGTAGGCGGATCGCCTGTGCCCATCGTTCGCCGGCCACTGCCACCGCCGCCAAGGCGGATAGGGCCGCAGCGCTGCCCTGCTGTTCGCCGGTGGCTAAATTGAGGCGCAGGCTTTCCGTACACAACTGAAGCGCCGCGGCCAGATGGCCCCGAATCAACGCCAGGTAGCCCAGGTGCCGCAAGGCATAGGGCAGCACCACGTTGTTACCCAACTGGCGCAACAGATCTGCACTCTCTTGATAAAGCTGTTGCGCCTGGTCATAGCGCTGTTGACCCAACGCGATGTCACCCAGGTACATGAGCGCCAGCGCAGTCTCGTTGGGCGCGTCCAACGAGCGGTAGATCGCCAGACTCTCTTCTAATAATTGGCGCGCTGTTGCGCGCTCCTGGCGGGCATCAGCAACCAGCCCCAAGTAGCGCAGGGCAAAGGCCGTAGCCGCCGCATCCGGCACGGCGCGACCGAGGGTCAACGCCTCTTGCAACAAATTTTGGGCATTCGCACTATTACCCTGCACCCATTGGAGATAGCCGGCGGCATTAAGGGCGCGCGCCCGCACCGTCGCCGTCGCAGGGTCGGGTGGGCTGCCGGTGAGGGCGGCTTCGGGGCGCGCCAGGATTTGTCGCAGTCGTTCGCCCCCCTCGCGATAATGGCCGCGCACCCGCCAAAAGTAGCGCAAGGCCGTCGCCAGCCGCAGCGCCTTGATCGCCTCACCGGCCTGGACAAACCAATTCAGAGCCGCCCGCAGATTGTCATGCTCCAGCGCCAGCCGATCCAACCAGGCCACTTGGTCAGGGCCATGCAATTTGGGGGCGGCGGTTTCGGCCAGGGTGAGAAAATAGTCAGCATGACGTTGTTGGGTACTGTGACCTTCCGTCGTCGCCGTCAATAACTCCCAGCCATATTCGCGCAGGGTTTCTAACATCAGCAGGCGCGGTTCGCCCTCCGACTGGTGAGTAGATGGCTCCTGTTGGCGCAGCAGGCTCTTGTCCAGCAACGCCTCAATGTCGTTCAGAAGAGCAGGGGGCGGATGATGTGACGTGCCGGTCAAGCGCTCAGACTGAATGACCGCTTCGAGTGCTGCAAGCGTCGCCCCACCCACAAAAACTGCCAGTTGGCGGAAGAGACGCTGTTCAGCGGCTGTCAACAGATCATAACTCCAAGCAACGGCAGCGCGTAGGGTTTGCTGGCGCTCTGGCAATGTTGGCGAGCGATTGGTCAATAATTCCAAGCGGGCGGGGAGATCTTGTGTCAAGCGTTCCAGCAGGGCCGGTGGCGGCAGGAGGCGGCAACGGGCAGCGGCTAATTCAATCGCTAACGGCAACCCATCCAGCCGGCGGCAAATCTCGACCACGACGGGGGCAAGCCGTTCAGTCAAGACAAAGCCTGGCGCCACCGCAGCCGCGCGCTGACAGAAAAGCTGCACCGCCACATTTTGCGCCGCCGTGGCCAGGACGACCGCACCCTGAGGCGGGTGCCCACTGGGTGCGGTTGGCGCCGGCAGGGGCAAGGGGTGGATCGGGACAACCTGTTCGCCAGGGAGATGCAATGGCACACGGCTGGTGATCACGAACTTGATCTGTGGACAATGGGTCAAGATCTGGCGCAACAGATCGATGCCGGGCACCACCTGTTCAAAATTGTCCAGCACCAAGAGCAGCGCCTGGTCGCGCAACCCCTCGGTCAGCCGCTCTCCCGTCAGTTGCAAAGCCGGCCCCGACAGCGACAGGGCGTGCGCAATTGTCGTTGCCAGCAACGTCGGGTCGCGCAGAGGGGCCAAGTCAACAAAGTGGATGCCCTGTCCAAATTTTAGATCCTTCCAGGATCTAAAATCTAAAATCTCCTGAGCCAGCCGGGTCTTACCCACCCCTGGCGGCCCCACCAGCGTCACCAGACGACAAGTGGGTTGGACCAGCAATGTTGTTATTTGCGTCAGTTCCTCGGTCCGCCCCAGCAGGGGGAGCAGTGGCGCCGACGCAGAAGACAGGGAGACAGGAGACAAGGGGGCCGAGTCGTCAGGCTTCCCCGTCGCACCTTGTCTCGTATCTCGTGTCTCGTGTCTCGCTGTCTCTTGGTCTGCTCAAACTCGCCGCTGCGAATCTGCTCATAGAGCGCAGTAGTCTCCTCATCCGGCTCGACGTTTAGCTCCTCCGCCAACACCTGCCGGCAACGTTGGTATTGGGCCAGGGCCGCGGCCCGCTGTCCCCGTTGGGTCAGGAGGCGCATGATCTGGCGGTGGGCAGTTTCCAACCACGGTTCCAACGTCAACTGGCGTTGGGCAGCCTGGAGGGCGCCTTCCATATCGCCGACGCTTTCAGCGGCGTTGGCAAGCCGGCTCAAGGCGTCGAGCATCTGGATGTGCAGTTGCTCCTGGGTGACGCGTCGCCACTCTTCAAAGCCATCGCTGTCAATGGCGCCCAGACCCGCCAGAAAGTCGCCGCGATAGAGGTCAATGGCCTGGCGTAAAGCCGCTAAGCAGGTTGCGCAAGTCGCGAGATCTGCATGGGGGTGGGTCGCGGCGGCGGTCAGCAACCCGGTGAAGGTCTTCACATCGACGCTGATGGTCGCCGCCGGGTTGATCTGCACCGTCTGGCGCGTCACCAGCAACCAGGGGGTTGGGTTCTCCGGCAAGGATTGTTGCAGCCGGTGGAGAGTCTGGCGGAGACTGTTGCGTGCGCTCTCCTCACCATAGCCCGACCAGAGCATTTGGGTCAGAACGCTTCGCTGATGCACCTGGGGCTCCAGCGCCAGATAGATCAATAAGGCGCGCGCTTTCTCCGTGAGGGGGGTGTTCGACGCGACGCCATCTAGGGCAATTGCCAAATTGCCCAAACAGATTATCTGCAATGTTGGCATAGCATTGTCCGGTCTTCAGAAATAAGTGCAATAAAAACAAGTGCAATAAAGTTGATGAAGCGCAATTATACCACAACCTTGGCCGAAGCACAGCGTACAATTTTATAACGATGTTAGGGTTTATAGTAGATGGGTGTGGGGCCAGAGAGGAAAAGCTGATGATCGATGTTTAGGATGACGGGCTGGTCTTCCCGCTTACCGTTCGTATCTGGTGTACTTTGGGCAAAGTAATCCACAAGGGGAGCAGACAGATGACCCGCCCCCCAACGCCATGCCTGTCGAATGTTATCAACTTCAGCCCGGAGCGCGTGAATGGCCTGACGTAGGGCATGGTAGATCAGGCTTTGCTGCTGAGCCGTGAGAAGCGCCAGATAATATTCACTATACTGCCACGAACCAAGCAAAGCCTGCACGGCAGCGGAGTAGGCGTGCAGGCAGATCGCTCCATTCCAGGGCTAGAAATTCGGTGCTTTGTTCAATGGCATCGGCAATGGCAGTCAACGGTGCGCTACCAGCATTGGCGGCGGCTAATTCCAGATCCAACGGCATTCCCTGTACCAACCGACAGATGCGCAGCACCGCCGCCAGGTTGCCCGCCGTCAGGTAAAAGGCTGCGCAACTGCGTTGGGTAGCCTGGACAAAGAGGCGCACCGCGGGCAGCGCGGCAGCTTTGGCCAAGGTGGCGCTCCCGGCAAAGGGTAACGGTTGCACCGTCTGGCGCGTCACCAGCAACCACGGGGGTGCGTTTTCCGGCAAGGCCTGTTGCAGCCGGTGGAGGGTCTGGCGGAGACTGTTGCGGGCGCTCTCTTCACTGTATTATATAGCACTGATGGATTATATAGCACTGATGGGCGGACCACAATACCACTTAATCCCATCAATGTTATCGCCAATGTTATCGCCAATGTTATCGCCAATGTTATCGCCAATGTTATCGCCAATGTTATCGCCAATGTTATGGCCATTGCCGTCGATTACGACCACAACCTGGTGTTGAAAAAGGATGGCACGGTCGTCGTTTGGGGCGCTAATAACTATGGCGTCTTCAATGTTCCCAGCGGGTTAACGAATGTCATCGCCATTGACGCCAGTGACAACTTCAACCTGGCGCCCAAAGGCGATGGCCGCCGTCATCACGACCAGTGTGCTAGTGAGCGTACCGGTTGTCATTAATGCCGCTCCGGTGGTGACAGAGAGTTCGCCGGTCAGTGCGTCGAGCGCGGTGGCGAGTGCGTCTGTTGTCACGGAAAGTGTGCCGATCCATGTACCGGTGACAGTTCCTGTTGTCGCCGATACCCCTGCCGTCACCGTAACCCAGTCCCTGACCGCAGCGGAAGCCGGTACGGTGGGGGTGATGCCAACGCCGCCCCCGACAGCGCGGGGCAAGGCCAACAGATCTTCCTGCCGGTTGTCGCCAATCTGGCCGGCGCCGCCTTGGGTGTTTCTGGTGCGGTTGCGGGGGTGATTGTGGTTGTCGTCGTGGTGGGTAGATTAGTGCAGCAATCCCGGCAGTCGCGTCGCAACGGGTGGTTTGGGAAGAGATTTGAGAGATTGAGAGATTGAGAGATTGCGTGTCTGAATCTCGCAATCTCTCAATCTCCCGATTATTTGCTGACAATTCGGGGTTGAGCCAACATAACGACTCTATTTACCGCGCCACCACCGGCAAATAAAGCCGACGCATTACCACCGGGATAAACTCCTCCTGTGGCACATGTTCGACCGCGCCGATGTCACAGCCGTTGCCTTGGGGCCGGGCCAGGCCACCCTGGTCGGTTGGCAGCACGCACTGACCGGCATCGATGACCCGGCTGGCATTACGCGGCATTTGCGACCAGGTTTGCTGGGCGTTGACGGTCAACCGATCCAACAGTGCATCGTCCACCAGGACGTTGGTGGTGGTTTCACCCAACACTGAGCAGTCGCGCAGATCGCCGATCAGGTTATGCCCGCCAGAGGTGAGACCGTAGCCGCAGTTGGGACCAAACTCGGCCGTATTATTGGCGAGGATCGTATTGTTCATTGCGATGGCCTGAGGGGAACTGTTCAAACCGCCCCCCGCGTTCGTCGCCTGATTATTGACGACGGTCACGTTGGTCAGCGTGGCGTTGCCGCCCTGTGCCAGGATACCGCCGCCACCGCCGGCCATGTTGCCGCTGACGGTTACATTTTCCAGCACCAGCGTCGCTTCGTTGCTAAGGCCGCCGCCGCTGCCTCCTTCAACCGTGCTGTTCCCCGTGATCGAGCTATCGACCAAGCGCAGGGTCCCCGCGCTGTTGGCAAGGCCGCCGCCCTCACCGGCATAGTTGCTGCTGACATCCACCCGTTGCAAGGTGACTGTGCCGCCGCGGTTGCGCAAGCCGCCCCCCGGCTCCAGATTGATTGATCGGCCGCCGGTCAAGCCCACATCACGCAGGGTGACGGTGGCGCCACTGTGAACTTCGATCACCCGATCCCCATTGTTGGCGTGCAATACTGTCGCATCAGCGCCCAGCCCAATGATCTCCGTGTCGCCCTTGATGTCGAGATCGCCCTTGACGCCCTCATCTTCCGGGGCTGGTTCGACGGTCGGCGCAAGCGTGGTGGGCGGATAGACGTTGAGCATGACCAGCGTGCGCGGCAGGGCAATTGTCTGTTTGCCGGGCAGGACGTTGGCTTCCATCACCGCCGCCCGCAACGTACAGCGGCCGGCACTGGTGGCGCAGAAACCGTCACCGGGGGTGGCATCAGTTCCCTCTTCATAGCTATCGACCAGGAAGTCGGCCACGGGCAGCATGGTGACACGCGCACCGACGACATTGTTATCGGGGATCGGGTCCGGCTCGCTGAGCGTCACTTCGGCCTGCGTTGTGATCTCCGTGCCGACGGCCAGGGCCGGGTCGGCATCGACGATGACGCGAATCTTGAGCGCTTGCCCCGGCGCCACCGAACCGAGGGTGCAGTTCAGCGCCGTTCCGCTGGGGGCGCAACTGCCGCTATCCGGCACAGCCAGGCGATAGCTCAAGCCGGTCGCCAGTGTCTCCTTGAGGGTGACGTTGGTCGCCGCGATGCCACCGCCGTTGCCCGGCGTGCGGTTGGTCACGAGCAGATCATAGGCCAAGTTGGTGCGGTTGGCAGCAACCACAGTTGCGCCCTTGCGCTCTAATGCCAGGTCCGCCATCGCCGTGACCGAAAGCTGAACGGTCGCTTCGCCTTTGGCCCCACTCTGGTCGGTGACCGTCGCTTTGACCGTGTAGGTGCCGGCGGCGCTATAGGTGTGATAGGCCAACAGCGTGCGCGTGATGTCGCCGCTGCCGGTCAAGACAGGGCCACTGAGCGAGCCGTCGTTCATGATTTGGCCGTTGCTCTGCACGGTGCCATTGCCCCAATCGACGGTGACGGTGTGGCTGTCGGCCACTTCGGGGTCCAGCACCGTTGCGGCCAAGGTAAGGGGGAAGCCGACGCCGCTCTGTAGCGTAGCCGGGGCCTGGATGGTCGGTGCATCGTTGACCGGCGCAATGCCAATGCGGAACTCTTCCGGGGTAGAAGTGAATTGACCGTCGCTCACGGTGAAGAAAAAGCTGTCTTCGCCGTTGAAATTAGGGCGGGGGGTGTAGGTGAGATTAGCGCCGGAGCCGCTGAGGGTTCCCTCCGGTTGGACGGTGACGGCAAAGGTCAAGGTGTCGCGCACCGTGCCGAAGTTGTCGAGATCCTGCCCTTCCAGCACAAGGCCGACAGGTGTATCCTCGGTGGTGCTGATGGTGAGACCGGCGGTGGCAAGGGGTGGGCGCTGATTGCGGCTGACATTGATTTCAACGGTGGCCGGGGCGCTTTTGAGCGTTTCCAGTTCGCCCGTCACCCCATCGCGCCGGCGGAAACCGTCGGTGGCGGCAAAGGTAAAGCTATCCGGCCCGACATAGTTGGGGCTGGATTGATATTCGACCCATGCCGAGCTTTCGTCGATGCCGTGGATCACGGCGGCGTCAAAGACATGGACGATCTCGCGGAAGGAATCGACAATGTAAAAGCTGCGGCTATTGACGGCAATGTTGCCGACGCCGGCAAAGTCGCCCAACACAAAGCCGCTGCCGTCACCCGTCGAGCGCGCTTCACCGGCAAAGAAGCCGTCGCTACTAAAGCGCTGCACCCGCTTGTTGCCGCCATCGCCCACATAAAGCACATCGTTGCGGTCAAAGGCCAGCGACGCAATGCCGTCGAACTGCCCCGGACGGTTGCCGGTCTCGTTTGTCGGGTCGTCCAGAAAACAGGTGGCGTCGGTGCAGAGGAAACCGATGCTGCGCTGGTGAACGTAATCGCAGTTGGGGCCGCTGTCGCACTTGCCCATCCAGCCCACCAGCCCACCCAGGGTGATCGCGCCATCCGCGGCGACAGTCGGTTCGGCATACTTGTAGATCCGGCTCCAGCCCCGCCCATTGTTGACGCTGATATAGACGGCGCCCTTGCTGTCCAGCGCAATGTCGTTGATCTGTTCGAGGCGCATGGCGTCCACCCCCACGCCGGGAAAATCGTGCCATTTGGTGCTTTGGATGATGGGCAGGGAGTAGACCTGAACGCCGACCAGATTGAGACACGCCGTGGGACCATCTTCTGGGCGACTGTCACAAGGTGCGGTCTTGAAGGCAGCTAGTCCAGTCAGGTTGTGGGTGCCGATCAGGTAGAGAATGCCCCGCGCATTGTCCAGCACGGCGGCGCGGGCGTTTTTGTATTCGGGCCGGCGGGATGTCTGCGCGGCGCCCACGTTGATGTTGTTGATACGGTTGTGGAGACCATAGAACTGCACCTGTTCGACTGGCTGCGCTGTGTTTTCGGGTTGAAGGCGTGAGATGTCAACTGAACTGGTGCCGGTGCTACTGCCGTCGCTCTGTACAGAAATGATGGTGCCACGGGCCACGTTGAACTTGACACTGCGCAGCGGATGGCCGCCGCTGTCGCGTTCCTGTTGACCCACAAAGTTACCGGCCTGATCCCAAACCGAGATGCGCGGGCGGGTATAGGGGGCAACGGTGCTGCCGCCGGGGGTGCAGCGATGGTAAAACTCATCGTAGATATAGGTGTAACCTGCTTCATCGACGGCAAAATAGTCCATACCGCTGACAAAGTCGTTGGGCAGATCGGTGCGATGGATGTCCTGTTGGCAGAGGCCAATGATGTAGTCCCGCATCGCTTGCTGGCTTTGCGCCACCTGCCAGGCGACCGCTTCCCCTTCACGAGCCGCGATCCATGGGCTGTAACGGGCGGTCATACGGTAATCGTTGATGAAATAGGGGTAGAGCGGCGCGATAAAGAAGCCGTTCCGCGGCTGATTTTCAATCGAGAACCAGAGCGGGTCGGGGGTCGGATCGCCATCCTGGCCGCGCACGGTGATCTTGATCGGTTCATCGGCGATGGCCTGGATGGCATTGCTGCCGGTCTGAGGAAAGGCCGTGGGCAACTGGTTGGTTCCCGGCTGCTTGATGTTGACAATCTGCACCGTGTCCCTGGTCTGCGCCGAGACATTGCCGGAGAAGTCGGTGGCGCTCCAGTCGATGCGATAGACGCCCTGGGTGAATTGGGCCGGCGCATTGTTGGTGATGGTCGGGCGCAGATCGGCCACATCAAAGGTTTGCGGGCGCCCCAGCGGCACGTCGATGGCGCTGCCCGTTGCCTCCATGATGACCGGCGGCGGCGCCACCAGGATCGGCGGCTTGGTATCGACCACGGTGACCTGCTGTGTCACCTGGCTTTCATTGTAGCCGCCATTGGCGTCCTTGGCCCCCTTGTCACGCGCCGTCCAGGTAATAGTCGAAGGGATCGATGTGCCGTCGGCCTGCTTACTCAAGGGCCAGAAGGCGGGGGTTGACCAGAGCAGCGTCGGATCCAGGTCACAGTCATCGCTGACGGTGAGGCTGTTACGCAAGGCTTGTAGATGTTTGCCGGCGCTGACCCCGCCCGGTTCAAGCGCCTCCACCGTCACCGGGCCGTTGCCGCTGATGGTGGGAGCGTTGTGGTCGATGATGATCAGGCGTTGGCGGTCAACCGTTGTCACGCCGTGGGAGTAGCTGCTGAGAAAATATTCATCCAGCACATAGCCGACGGGCTTGCGGATTGCGGCATCTTTCGCCATGTCGGCAGCCTTTTTCTTGCCTAACTGGGCCAACTTCGCCTTGGTCTTCTTGGCTTGATTTTTGGCAATGTCGGTGTACACATCCTGGGCGGCTTCCCTGGCCTGGCGAATCCAGCGTTTGATTGTCTGTTTCCAGGTCTCCTTGACCGCCTCTTTTTTGGCTTTGGCCTGGGTCGGCCCCAGGTTGGAGAGATCGGGAATCCAAATGAGATCGGCCCCAGAGAGTTGCGTGTCGCCAGTCCAGGTGAGGGTGTGGACGCCGGAGCGGAATTGGACGGTGTTGGCGTCAATCCGTTGACCGGGATGGGTCAGCGTGACTTTGACATCGGACTGGTAGTGATAGATCTCCGGCGCGCCGACATCGCCCCAGTGGGATGGATAGATGGCTGTAGAAAAGCCGGGCAGGACGATGGCGTAGATATTCGAGTATTCGCCGGTGATTTCATTGGTGAATTGACCATACGGACTTGCCAGGGCATCGCGCAGCGCTTGTTCAAAGCCGGGGGGCAGCGTAATGCCCGGATCGGCCAGCACCAGTTCCAGGATCTCGCTATCGAGGACGATCTGCTCCAGGGCGGAACGGTCAATGGGAATGCGTAGGCTGACGGTGCAAGTACCCACCGGCGGCGTGATTACCTTGTCCGGCGGCGCCTTCAACTCTGGCATACAATATTTCAACCCCACTTCGGCCACATGCGCCGCCAGATCGGTAACGGTGCCCCATGCTTTGAGCGGCGAAAAGCCCAGCCCAATCGAGAGCGCAGTCATGGCGAGGTGGGTGGCTTTGAGTGGGTCGATACAGTCACGCGGGGCGGTCGGGCTTTGCGCACCGGCGGCATTACCATTCGGCGTCGTTTGCGCCACAGCGGCGATGCTCTGCGTCCAGAGCAAACAGAGGCTCAACCCCAACACCACGAAGTGTGAAAAGCGCAAGGAACGGCGCTTGCGGAGACCTTGATTCATCGGGCATACTCCTTTTTACTTAGGGGCCGAAAAAGAATAAGAGGTTGCTCCTTGCGAGTCCGTGACTCCCCCAGGTCGGTTGCGAGTCACGGACTCGCAAGGAGCGGTGTCTCAAGTTCTCTTTTTACGGACCCTTACTGATGTCACTCCGTACGACTCGATGCGGGACGGTGCAATTCATCACAGCACAATCCAGTGTCAACTAGCGCCATGGTGTGATGTAGGAAGGTGACAAGCGCTGTCAGATCAGAAAAACGTTCTTGCGTCCCCTGGCCGGGATGTTCCACCGTGATCAGCCAAGTGGGTTGACCGACGTTGTCCACATAGCGCAACCGGAGCAGGTAGGAGTGATAGAGTTCAGCCATGCCGTTGCGTCTCACTTTCTCCAGCCGGGTTCACAGAAACGCCGAAACGAACTTACCCATCAGTCGTCATGAGAGTGACACACCCATAACGATGAAAAGCCGTCATGGCGTCGCCTGGTCGCGTAGTCGTGTCATCCAGACCACGCGACTACGCGACTACGCGACAATGGACGATTTACCGAACAGCATAGCGCATCATCGTGACTGGATCGTGACTGGGTATCGTGGCCGGATGTGATGCGCCCGGCAGCGTCCCTATCATAAGGGCAGTGGGCCGGGATAAACCAACAGGTAACTGACAGTTTTACATCGTCCGCTTCTTCGGTATAATCAAGCCATGATGGCGCAGCAATTTCAGCTCTTGCTTATGGGGCCATGTCAACTCTTCTATAAAGCGCAGCCGGTGGCCGGTCTCAGTTCGGCCAAGATGCAGGCGTTGCTGGCCTATCTGGCCGTTGAGGCGGAGCAGGCGCATACCCGTGAATTTCTGGCCGAATTGCTCTGGCCGGAGCGACCGGCGGGGCTCGCGCGCCAGAATTTGCGCCAAACCCTGACTCGGCTGCAACGCGCTCTGCCCAGCGCGGCGGTGGCTGAACCCCTCTTGCTCATCACCCGCCAGGGGTTGCAATTCAACCAGGCCAGCGCCACCTGGGTTGATCTGACCGCCTTTACCACGGTGTTGACCGCCACCCAACAGCACACCCATACCGCCCGTCACCAGTGCCAACTCTGCTGTCAACAACTGGCAAGCGCCGTGACCCACTACCGCGGCGATTTTCTGCTCGGCCTGGCTGCGGACAGCCCCGCCTTTGAAGAGTGGGCACTGCTCAAACGGGAATGGCTGCGGCGCGCGGTGTTGCAAGCCCTCGACACCCTGGTGCAGCACCAGGAAGCGCAACAGGACTGGGAGACGGCCTATCAGTATGCCTGGCGGCGCGTCGAACTGGACCCCTTGCTGGAAGCGGCCCACCAACAAGTGATGCGGGCGCTGGCCGCCGATGGGCGGCGCAACGAAGCCCTGGCCCAATACGAAACGCTCTGTCGCCTCCTCCTGGACGAGATCGGCGTCGAGCCGGCCAGGGAGACGACGGCGCTCTATGAAGCCATTTATGACGGCGCCCTTGACAAGGTGACAGGGTGGCAAGGTGACACGGTGAGCCAACCTGTACCCCCTCACCCTGTCACCTTGTCATCCCGCCACGACTTGCCGGTCCACCACACCCCCTTTCACGGTCGCCAGCGGGAATTGGTTCAGCTTGAAGAGCGGCTGGCCGACCCGCACTGTCATCTGCTGACCCTGGTGGGGCCGGGCGGGGCGGGCAAGACACGGCTGGCGCTGGAAGCGGCGCACCGGGTGGCTGACCACTACCGCGATGGGATCTGGTTTGTCGATCTGTCCACTGTAGAAACGGCGGAACAACTTCTCTTTGCCGTGGCCGACGCCCTCGCCTACCCTTTCCCTGACCAGGCCGAGGACGAAGCGGCGCGCCTGACGGCCCTGACGGATTATCTGCAAGCGAAGGCGCTCTTGCTGCTGCTCGACAACTATGAGCAACTGACGGACTTTGTGGCGCTGCCGTTGGCGCTGCTGGAACGCGCGCCCGGTGTGCAACTGCTGGTGACCTCCCGCCAGCCGCTGCATCTACACGCCGAATGGTTGCTCGATATTGCGGGGCTGGCCTACCCGGCTGATCCATCGGCTGATCCCTCAATGGAAAGCGCACTGCCGCTTGCCCAATACGAAGCGGTGCAATTCTTTGCGGCATTGGCGCAGCGGCTCCTGGCCGACTTTACCCTCTCGCCCCAGACCACGCCGTTGGTTGGCCGGCTCTGTTGGTTGGTGCAAGGAATGCCGCTGGCCTTAGAGCTAGCCGCTGCGCAACTGCGTCAGGTCGCGCTGCCGACACTCGTGACTGCGATTAGCCGGAACCTGGATGTGCTGGCAACCACCATGCGTGACGTTCCCGAACGGCACCGCACACTACGCGCCGTCTTTGACCAGTCGTGGGCGCTGCTGGACCCTGCGCTGCAACGCCTCTTCTGTCAGTTGGCGGTCTTTCACGGTCCCTTTACCGCTGCCGCCGCCACATCTGTCACCGCCACAGCGCCTGATCTGCTGACTCATCTACAGCAAGCTTCCTTGTTACGTTCGATTACGGTCGATGCGGTGGCTGATGCGGTGGTCGGTGCTGTGGTCGATGCTGCGCCTGCGACGGAAGTACGGTACGCCCTGCACCTGGTGCTACACCAATATGCCGCCGAAAAGCTTGCCGCCCAACCCGAACTGGCCGGGGCGACGCACGCGCGTCACGCCCAAACGTATCTGGCTTTGGTGGCGGCGGAAGAGGCGACGTTGCAGGGGGCGGCGATGGCGGCGGCGGTGGCGCGGTTGCGGCGCGAGCTAGACAATATCCGGGCGGCGTGGCAATGGGCGGCCACCCATGGCAATGTCGCTGCCCTGGCCGAGAGCGCACATGGGCTATTGCGCTACTTTGTCATCACCAGCCAGTCCGATGTGGGCATCAGCCTCTTTGGGACGGCGATCACGGCGCTGCGTGATCAGCCAACGTCAACACCGCCAACCGCTGAAGCGCAACACTTGCTGGCCGATCTCTATGCCCTGCGCGCCCGTCTCTTTTTCCGGGCGGCGCGCTATGCCGACGCCATTGCCGACGCGCGTGCCGTGTTGGCCGTGGCCGAGCTTGTTCAGGCGACCAAGCCGGCTACATTGGCCAATCTCTATTGGGGCATGTGTCTGGTCTATCAGGGTGAGTATGCCGCGGCGCGACCCAAATTGGAAGCCTGTCGCGCGCTGGCGCAGTCCATTCAGTGGCGCAAGCTGGAAGGGGACAGCCTACGGGCGTTGGGCATTGTGGCCGACCACGAGGAGAATCTACCTCAGGCGCGCACCTATTACGAGGCATCGTTGGTCATCTGTCGTGAAATTGACGACCCACGCGGCCTGAGCGCCTGTTTGGGCAACCTGGGATCGATCTGTCGTCGCCAGGGTGACTTTGGCGCAGCCAAAGCCTTTTTGGAACAATCGCTCGCCATTCACCGCGACCTGGGTGACCGTTCCAGCGAAGGGCGCACCTTCTCTCATCTGGGGGAATTGAGCGTCGATCTGGAAGAGTATGCCCAGGCCGAGCGCTTCTTTACCAAAGCGTTGCATCTGCTGCGCGCCATCGGCGAAGCGCACCACGCCGCCGACGCCTTGACTTCGCTAGGGGAGCTGTATCAACGCCAGGGCAACCCCCAGGAAGCCATCCGTTGTTGGCAAGAAGCGCTGTCGATCTACACCGCGGCCAACGAGACGGCGAACCTTCAGCGAGTGCAGGGTTATTTACAGGGGGTGCAGACGTGAGGTTGTCCACCGCTCGGAGCGAGTCCGTGACTCGCCCCAGCCGGTTGCAAGTCACGGACTCGCTAGAAGCTGATCAGTTACCTTTGGCGGGCCCTGAGAATGCCTTTTCAGGCATTGCATCAACAGCCATCGGTTTTGGCGCCTAGCGCTGTACGACGGGCAGATAGACAGTGCGGACCGCCGTCACCACGGACACCGTAAGTGGAGTGGTCCGGGTCAGCGGACCACTCGTTCCCAGCAGCGTCGCCGGGTAGAGACCGACGGGGGTCTCGGCGGCGACCTGGAGGGTCAAGGTGATGCGCTGCCCGACTGTCACCGGCGCCGTCGGCAAATCGGTGGTGATGGAGCCGGGGAAGCCGGACAAGCGTAGCGACACCGTACCAGTAAAGCCTTCCTGACTGCCCACGGTGATTTGGCCCTGACTGCCGGCGCCGGGTTGCAACAGCCAGTGGTCGGGCTGGACAGCCAGGGTGAAGGTGGGTGTGCCACTCAACCGCCACAGCGACCCAGCGGCCACCAGCCAGACATGGTTGTGCGGATCGATTTCTAGGCTGCGCACCACGGTGGTGACAAAGGGCAGTGAGTAGCGCGTCAACGCAGTCGTCGCGCGACGGTGCAACTGCAAGGAAGCGCCTGTCCCCGCTTCATCGACCAGATACCAGACTGCGCCATCGGGCGCGACACTCCACAAGCGGTTGCGCTGGCGCGCCGTGCGCACCAGATCAAAGCGTTCGGCAACAAGCTGGTCAACCCGTTGCGCGGTCATGCTGTCATCAGGCCCAATGATGAGAATTGTCTGGTCGGGATCGTCGCAACTCGGGGTTGTAGAACCAGGCACAACACCGGCCACCTGGACAAAGAGCGTGCCATCGGCGGCCGGCGTGAGATCACAGATGCCATTGGCGGCAGGGCCATCTTGCCCCACATCTTGCCAGACACTTCCATCGTAGCGATAGAGGCCGCTGCTGTCGCCAAACCAGCGGCGACCTAGTGCATCAACCGCGACCGCGCCCCCCGTGCCATCCGTATCAATTGGGTAGAGTTGCCACTGATCATCGCCGGCAGCGGCGACCGTGCCGCCGTCGTCCAGTGCCAGCAGCCCGCGACCAGGCCCGCTGTCATCGGCGTAACGGGCGACAAACCAGGTGTGTGCTTCATCCTGGGCAAAGATATCGGCAATGGGTACACCCAACATGCCCGTCACCGGCAACGTAGTCGTGATCCACGCACCGTCATGCCAGCGTCGTGGCGGCCAGTAAGCCGTCCAACGGTATTGATAGAAGTCGGCCAGCCAGAGATCGCCGCCCGGTGTGCGCTCCAGGGCGCTGATCATCTGGGCGTCGCGCCAGGGTCCAGCGATCGTTGCCCAGGGCGGGATCGCCGCGATCATCGAGAATCTGGAGGTTGCCCGCACTGTACGGCGCGTGGTGTTCGCTGTGGAGCCACAACAGCCCGGCGCCATCGACCACGGCGTCGGTCACGGCGGCATAACGTGGTGTATCGGGGATGGTGGTGAGCGTGCCGTCGGGTTGCAGCAACCAGGCCGGCCCCATCGCCCACAACCCGGCTGTCGTGGGCAACAGGGCGGCGACCGGCCCAGGCCGGGGCAGCCATTGGTCGGCATTGAGGTCATGCAACGGCACATAGCCGGCCACGCGATTGGTGTAAGGAAAGCCGGGGCGCTCTTCAAAGCCGACCCACACCGTGTCATCCGGGCCAACCGCCATACTGGTCACGCGCCCGTCAAAGGGTAAGATAGCATAGAGGCTAATCACAGACCAAGCGGCGCCGTCCCACTTGTAGGCGCTTTTATCACCAGGTGATGCGGTCCACACCACACCGGCGCTGTCGGCAACCACCGCCAGCGGTGGCGTTGTGCCGGCCGTCGGGCTGCGGTTGAACCACTGTGCGCCGGTATAGACGCTGTAATCGACCCAGATTTCACTGCCGACGACTGTCCACAGGCGGTTGACATTCTGCGTTTGACGCACGGCTGCAACATTGGCTTCGACCGCCGCCATCCGGCTGGCATAGGTCAGCCAACTGCCGTCCGGGTTGCGCCGGCTGATGCGGTCATCATCTGCGCCATGCCCCAGCCAGAGCGTGCCATCGGCGCCAACGGCAATGGCATCAACCAGGTTGTTGGCGAGACCGCTGTTGGCCACGGTAAAGTGGGTCCACTGCTCGCCGCTATCCAGGCGGCTGAGACCGCCATCCCCGCCAAACCAGCGGTTGCCGGCGCTATCCACGGCAATGGCGTAGATCGCCTGTTGGGGCAGCCCGTCCAGCGGGCCGTAGCGGCGATAAGTTTGGCTGCTCTTCTCCCAGCGGATGAGACTGCCCGCCGCGCCGATCCAGAGCGTGGGGCCGTCCTCGGCCAGAGCGTAGTGGTCGGGATGCCAGCGCGTCCAGAGGGGATCGGCCGCCGCAACGGTGCCGGCAGCGAGTGCTTGGGGGGCAGATGAGGGGCGTGGCAAGAGCCAGACACAGAGCAGCACGCAGAGCATCGCGATTCGATAGATGTGGATGCGCGCCATTGAGTACCGTCCTTTCCGATTACGTCACATAATTATGAATTAGGTACTGTTATGCCTTCCAAGGCGCGAAGCAAAGTCTGCCAGAGGCGGCACAAGCACGCTATGGTAAATTAAGCTGCTTTTGTGTCGTCCCCCCGCTCACGCCGCCATTGCGTTAGATAGGAAGAATAGATCCCTTTCCGTCTTAACAAGGCGCCCATCTCTCCGGCCCCCTGGCAAGCGTCGGCTTCGCTTAGGATGCGTACCTTCTCGGCCACACTGAATTGCCGTCGTTGCGCTCGCACTACCACTTCCGGATCGGCTTGGAGATCAGCAATATCCGTTTGACTCGGGTTGGTAGCTTTCGTTTGAGACATTTCTTTGACTCCTTTGACCGGTTTTCGACACTATTTTCCGGCTTGAAATTGTCTCACTTATTATAGACACACAGGGCATGAAGGGAGACACGACGCCGGCGGCCAGTTGTAGGCCAGCCTTGACGTTGACTACAACCAGCACCGTAGTCGCGGCGACCGGCGTTATTCACATTCACTTGATCGATTTCCTCAAACAGATGCTGACCATGCGTGTGCGTCCGGCCCATGGCCCATTCACCACCCTACGCAACCTGGCCGACTTTGGTCGTTTCTTTACCACAGGCGTGCTAGCCGCTTACGTGTCGCCATAAGCGGTACTGTGCCGAAGCGTGTTTTTTTGATCAACAAGCGCACCACCTCGCCCGTCTATCGCTCACGGTCAATGTTCCGATGCTTCACAGCCGCGGCGCAAGATCGCCAGGGCGTCGGCGGCTTCGGGGGCAATGACGGCTGTAACGCGCGTGTGTTCTTCCAGCACGGTCGCCGCTGTTGGCACCCATTCGTGACTATCAAGGTGACAGTGGACCAGAATACAGCCCGGCGGCAGCATCAACTCTTTGACCGTGCGGCCTAAAAAGGCCGCGCCCGGTTCGACCGTCATCTCTACGACAATTGGTTCCGTATAGGTGGGGCGTAGGCCGCCGCGCAAGAGATCTCGTTCCAATAAGGCTTCGTAAATGGGCAGATCCTTGAGCCATTCCGCTACCGCATAGGCCACAAAACAACTCACAAGCAATGGGAGCATCTGATTGTAATTGCCGGTCATCTCCAAGATCAGCACCACCCCGGTCAGCGGCGCCCGGACGATAGCGGTAAAGTAAGCCGCCATGCCGACCACGGCAAAGACGGCCGGTTGGGGGGCGATGGTGGGGGCGACCCAGTGCGCCACTTCGCCCACGCCCAACCCCAGTAAGGCGCCCAGCACCAGCAGCGGGGCAAAAATGCCACCCGGCGCGCCGGTGCCGTAGCTGACCAGCGTCAAGCCAAAGCGGAGCAGAAACCAGAGCGGAATGGCGGTCAAGGCAACTTCGCCGCTCAGTACCCATTCGGCTAGATCATGACCGCCGCCAACGGCGATTGGCGAGAACCAAGCGATTAGCCCAGCCACTGCGCCCACCAGACCAGCCAGAGCAATCTGCCGCCGTAACGGGAATTGCCCAAAGAAATTCAACATCGTCAGGAGGCCGCGGTTGAAGGTTACCCCCAAGATTCCCGCCACCACCCCTAGCACCACAAAGACCGGGATGGCCGTCAAGGGCGGCGGCTGATAACTGGGAACGGCAAAGACGGGCAGTTGGCCGCCGACAAAGCGGGCAATAATGTCAGCGATGGCCGCCGCCAGCAAAGCCGCGCCAAACATCACCGGACGAAAATCACGCTGCACCTCTTCCAAGACAAAGACCAGCCCGGAGAGCGGCGCATTGAAGGCGGCGGCCAACCCGGCGCCAGCGCCGGATGCAATCAGCACCAGCCGGTCGCGTGCCGGCGCCTTGAGCCAACGGGCAATGGCGTCGCCAACGGCGCCACCCATCTGTACTGTCGGCCCTTCACGGCCCAAGGCCATGCCGCTGCCCAACGCCAAAACACCCCCCAGCAACTTGACCGGTAGCACTCGCCACCAACGCAATTCGCGCAAGCGATGCAGGGTTGCTTTCAAATGGGGGATGCCACTGCCGCTTGTCTCTGGGGCATAGTGGCGCACCAATAGCACCGACAGCATGGCACAGACTGCGCCAAAAGTCATCGGCGCCAGCCAGCCCAGCAGAACATAGGACTGCGCCCAAACCACAAGCGCCGTCCGCAGCGCATCCGCCCCGGCCAGTAATGCACGAAAGCTGACAGCTACCGCCCCGGCGCCAAGCCCAACCAACACAATGCGCGGAAAGAGCCGGCGGCGTTGCTGGTTCACACTGAGATACTCGCGCACTTCGGAGAGCGCTTCACCGGCGGCGTTACTCGAGCGCAGCAGCGCCATTCCACGATTCGTTACCATTATGATGACTTCCAATCGATTACAACAATGATTCTTCACCGGTTACTGTGGTTACAGCCGGCTTTGTCTTTGCGTTGCTAAAGTAAGCAGGCGACAACTTGGACCAATCGTGTCGCCTGCTTACTGCAACAGCCCGCAACGGTAGAGCAAGTAGAGATTGCTATCGTCGATACGGATCAGCAGGGCGTCAATTTCTATATCAATTTTTGTGTCATTATCCTGACCCAACTACCCTAAATTATACTGAAAGCTTGGGCGTTGAACAATTCCGCTACGGATTTAGCGCTGCGGAAAGGTCTGCTGCGCGCCATTAGCGTCCCCTGTAATATACTCAGTTGTCAGGTGGTAACGACCGGCGCTCCCCTTGACGCCGGTAACCGGAATATCTAGCGTTTGTGTCGATTATGTCTGCACGGCGCGCCAAAGGGCTACGTGAAATCCGGGTGATGACGCGCCATGTGTTGCGCAATTCCCTCAATTCCCGTGGTGACGCAACTCGGCTTGATGGTGGATGATTTTATGTGGGGCGCCGTCTTGATCGATCTGGCCTTTAACCTGCCTGGCTTGGGACGGCTCTTTGAACAAGGGCTGAGTTCCCGCGATTTTAACTTTATCTATGGCGTTGTCATCTTTACGGCGTTACTGACCATGCTCATCAACCTGTTGATCGACCTGCCCTACCCGCTGCTGGATCCGCGGGGCATGTACGATTGATGGGCTGACCGATTCTGTAGTGGCGAGGGCCGACATGGCGCAAGCGGAAGGTAAAAAAGTTCTCCTCGGTGGTGGCTTGCAATTAAATACGGGCGACAGTCACCGTCAACGGAGCTTGTGGCGTGACGCCGGGCGCCGCCTGGTGCGCAACAAGCTCGCTATGATCGGGATGATCATCTTTGGCTGGCTGGTCTTCATGGCGATCTTCGGCCCAGTGGTGGCGCCCTATCCCTACATGGTGCAAAACCTGGATCGCGTGGCCGAGACGCCCAGTTGGGACTATTGGCTGGGAACGGATGATCTGGGGCGGGAAGGGTTGACCGAACGATCTTGTTCACAAGGACGACCTTCCCGGAAGAGTTGCTGGTCCCCTGAATTCCGGATGACCCCTATTTTTCATCAAGGAGGCTGTCTATGACGGCACGTGTTCGTTGGCATGGGTTGTTAAGCATCTTTGTGATTGTCGCGTTGTTGCTGGGCGCCTGTGTCCAACGTGGGCCGCCGACCGCTGGGGAACCGGCGGCGGCCCAGCCAGCGGCCGGTGAACAAGCCGCGCTGCCAGAAGGCGCTGCCCCTGAGCAGGTGTTGCGCATGGCCGTCGATAGCGGCCCTGGCAATGGCCCTGTCCCCGGCTTGGATTTTGGGGTGGCCGGGCTGCCGGGCGCTACCTACTGGTCATTGATGCACGTTGATGGCAATGGCGAATTTGTGCCGGCGCTGGCCACCAATTTTGACGTCAATGCCGAACAGACCGAGTTTGTTTATCACCTGAACCCGGCCGCCGTCTGGTCCGATGGCGAGCCGCTGACGGCGCAGCAGATTGTCGATTGGTACAATTTTATCTGGCATCCCGACCGCATCAGCGGGCCAGCCTCCAGCAACTTCAATCAGATCAAGGGCTGGGCGGCATTTCAAGAGGGCCAGACGGAGACCATCGAAGGGGTGGTCGCTGTCGATGATCAGACGTTGCAGATCACGTTGGAGAAACCCGGCCCGGCCTTCCGCTACAGCATGGCGACCATCTATGCCGCGCCGGGCCGGGTCGAGCAATATGCTGATGTGGTCAAGGGCGTGGAAGCCGGCAAGGCGCAGTACGAAGCGATGAGCCAGGTCTGGACGGGTGACAACGCTGCCAACCTGATCGTCTCCGGCCCCTTCAAGTTTGAGACCATGCGCCCCGAACCGGAAGGCGTCTATAACTTTGTCGCCAATCCCAACTGGTGGGGAACACCGCCCAAGCTCACCCGCATTGAAAACATCACCATGCGCGACCACCAGACCTTTAGCTTGATGTTTGAGAATGAAGAACTGGATCTGGCCTATGTCGTCGGCCCGGCGGCGGTCAATCTGCGCAAACTCCAACCTGATGTCTTCAAAGAGAAGCGCGTCTGGGCCTTCTTCTCCATGTTCTTCTACACCGACCGGGAACCGTCCGATGATCTCAACCTGCGCAAGGCGTTGCTCCATGCCATCGAGTGGGAAAAAGTGGCCCAGGTGGCGTGGGAAGGCGAACAACCGCCTATCCAGAATGGGCAGACCATGCCCCCCGGCATGAACTGCCGCCCGGATGACTGGGCGCCCTATCCCTTTGATGTCGCCAAAGCCAAGGAGTATCTTGCCCAGTCCCAATATGGCCCCGACGGCGCCAGTGTACCCAAGATCCGCCTGCGCCTGGAGACCGATGCGCCCCGCCAACGCGCTTCACAGATCATTGCGGAGATGTGGCGCACGAATCTGGGCATTGAAGACATTGAAATGCACCAGGAAGAGACCGAATTCACCGATGGCGCCGAGACCATTGCCATCCGCACGGCCAGTTCCGGCGCCGCCTTCCCCGATCCGGGCGTTTGGCTGGGCAATGTCTTCCGCAGCGGCACCTGGACGGTGCAAAATGGCACCCACTACAGCAGTGATGAATGGGACGCCGAGATCGATGCCCTCCGCTCGATGGATCCCACCGCCGCCGGGTATTGCGACGCCGTGCAAGCTTTCTATCAGAAGACCCTCGATCAGGCGCTCTTGATCCCCATGGCCTATATCAAGAGCTGGCGCCAGGAGCAGCCCTGGTTGATGAACTTCCAGGAGAGCCAGGTTTCCAACTATTACAATCTGCATGAAGTGTGGATCGCGGAGCGGTAAACGGGTTGGATGACTAAAGCTCAGGTTCGTCTCGCTTTGAAATAGTGGACGTTATGAAAATACCCCGGTCAGACTCGCCTGTCACCCTGGAAGGGTCTCTATACGCAAACCAATTTGAGAACCGGATTTTTCGTAGGCGCCTAGAAGGCCACCGCCCCTTGTGGGCGCCCCTACGAAAAATCCGCCTTTCATTCTGACCTGAGTATAGCGTATTGTAGCCTAGAGATTCTTTCAGAATAACAGACGAGTTATCCAGGTCGTGGGGAATCCTTAGCGCCATGCGTATAGGTATAGAAATCGCACCTACAGTAATCGAAACAATTCTTTAATTTCAGTATTTCAAGGCGAAATTTAGGTTTAGAAACCATCATGCTCGACGAAACGCGCCTGATTACCTGTTCTGCCGATGTTGCTACGCCGCTGGTTTGTGGCGCAATGACGACCTGCACGTTAACAGTGACGGTGCAAACGGCATTGGCGTGTCAGGCGCGTATCCGGTTTCATTTCACCCAATCCCCCTATTATGACCAGCCGCCGGATTATGGCATGGCGGCCAAGGGCTTTGTCTTCTACCATCGGGTTCACTTTCAGACCAGCGATCCCCAGGGGATCGGCTATCTCACGGCAACCGCGGCCTCTGGCCAGCCGGTGTCGATTGAACTGGCAAAAGGGCGCTGCTACTTTACCCTCTACTGCCCGGACGGACTACCGGCGGGGGATGAGGTGACGGTTGTCATTGGGGATCGCCACACCGGCGGCCCTGGTATTGAGGTTGTCCATCATCCCACCTATGGCGACTGGCGCTTGCTCTGCACGGTGGATCGCCTGGGTGTTGGCAACTTTGTCCAACAGAATGACATGCCGACGCTGCGAGTGATCAACGCCGCCCCCCACCATTTGCTCGTGCATATCCCCTCGCAAACAGAGCCGAACCAGGTAAGTGATTTACAGATCACGGTGGCGGATCAATATGGCAACCATGTCGAAGGCTACAGCGGCCAGTTCCAGGTCACGGTGGCCGGTGCGGGGCAGGTCACAACCGCTTTTGCCATCATACCGGCGGATGTAGGGTCAAAACGCTTTCCAGGCGGTGTTGTCTTTACGGCGCCGGGTGTCCATCGCGTCCATGTCACCGCCATAGGCGCCGACGCAACGCCACTCACCGGCATCAGCAACCCCACCCATTGCCGGCCAGCCCCCCGATCAACACCTGCCACCCAACCGTCTCCCCCTACCAACGCCGAATCACCCGATCACCTTGTCACCTTGTCACCTTGCCCACCTTCGCCGGCAGACGACTACCAATTGCTCTGGGCCGACCTGCACGGCCACACCTGGTGTACCGATGGCGCGCATGCGCCGGCCTTCTACTATCACTATGGGCGCACGGTTGGCTTTCTCGACGTTTGCGCTTTGACCGAACATGACACCATTAGCCACGCCGTCTGGCAGGAATTGGTGGCGACGGCGGAACGCTATAATGAGCCGCACCGCTATACCACCTTTCTGGGCTATGAGTGGACCGGTGATCTGGCGCAATCGCTCAATGTGCTGTTTAAGGCCGGCACAGGCCACTACTATCCGGCCTATGACGCGGTCAGCCGTCACTATGCCGATTTTGTCCAGTTGCTGGCACGCGACGGCGATGCGCTGCTCATGCGCCACGATCTGCCGGGCTTAGGTAAGCGCTGGCCGCTGGTCGATCCCTCAGGACAGATGGAGCGGCTGGTGCAGATCTACTCCTTTATGCTTTCCAGTGAAGCCCCCGCGCTGCCCTATACCCGTGGCGTGATCGACGAAGGCAGCAGTGTCCAAGCGGCGTTGGCGGATGGCTTTCGTTTCGGCTTGCTGGGCAGTTCCGACACCCATGCCAGTATGCCTGGTCGTCGCCACAGCTTGACCAAGGGTACGCCCGGCTATGGTTCCCGCCCCTATGGGCTGACCGGCATCTATGCGCAAGAGAACACACGTGAAGCCGTTTTCGACGCGCTCTACCACCGGCGCTGCTATGCCGCCACCGATCGCATTCTGCTCGATTTTCGCATCAATGGGCATTGGATGGGCGAGGCGATCACGCTGGAAGGTCCCCGGTCCATCAACGTACACGTGGTTGGGACAGCGGCCTTTGATTACGTTGCCATTCTCAAAAATAACCAGATCATTCACCAAACCGGCGCCGGTGCAACGGCAGTCCAATTTTCGCTTACCGATCAAACCGATCTGGCGCCGGGTGACTTTTACTATCTGCGGGTGGTGCAAAGCAACGGCGACCTTGCCTGGTCTAGCCCGATCTGGGTGGATGCGCCGGCGTAGATCACTACGATTCATCGACAAGGAGTTGAGTGAAGCCCATGACCAGCGATCTCGCAACGCGTGCCGCCCACTACCACGACCTGATCCTCGACGTGGCCTATGGCCCCGGCGGACTGCTTGCCTCTTTTGTCCGCTATGACACGCGCCGGCCTTTTCAAGAGGGCGAAGCGGCGCATGAATACCTGACCGGTCATCTCGACGGCGTGTGGGGCGGCAATACACCCAAACCGACCATCGCCGACTGGCTTTATGGCGAAAATACGCTGTGGGCCACCGGTTGGTTTCTTTGGTCGCAGATACTCCGCTATCGCGCCACCCAAGAGCCGGCGGCCCTGGCGACGGCGCGTAAATGTTTTGCCGATCTCAACCATCTCTTTCGCCTCTCCGGCCAGATCGAGCCGGGCTTGCTGGGCAAACCGCACGGTGGTCGCCCTGGCGCCACCACCAGTTTTGACCAAGCGGCGTCCCCCGTCCTCTTCTATGCCATCTACGCTCAGGAGTTAGCCACCCCGGCGGAACGGGCGGAAGCGGTCGCCAACCTGGCCGCGCATGGGGAGTATTACCTGCGGCGCAACTGGATCATGAACCACCATGGCCATTTGACCCGCATTGTCGATCCGGCCCACACCAGCACGATGAAGTACCTGGCTTGTATCCATGCTGCCTATGAAGTGACCGGCGAGACGCGCTTTCGGGACGCCGCCTTCCGCTATCTGCGCCAGATCAAGGACGCCGGGCGGTTGCCCTGGCCGACCAATCCGTATGAGATGAATCACAACGCCTACTACTATGCCATGCTCGCCGACTATTGGAGCCGCACCGAGATTGGGCGGGAGGTTGACTGGATCGGCAACATCGGCATCTACTGGCGGGCGATGCAACTCTCCTTTGATGTGGAAGGCATCTACCGCTTTGGTTCCTACGACGCCACCAACCATACCTTTACACCCTATCCCAACCAGTGGGTGGATCGGGCCGGCGCCGACCTTCTGGGCGTCACCGACCCCAGCAAACATGGGCGCCGCTGGGTTTCGGCCACCAGCCTCTCCAACCGCGCATTGACGGCTGGGATGTCGGCGGCATTGGGGCTGTTGGCGCAGTCGCATGGGCTGGACGATGATGCCCACCACGCGGCGCAGCGCATTCTCCTGCGGCTGGAGGAGGACAAAATGCGCTGGTGGTGGGACGATGGGACACTGCCTGACGAGTTAAAGCCGTTGCTCAACATCTTTGGGCCGGAAGTGCCAGCGGTCTGGCTAGTGGCCTATTGGCATGGCCGGCTGCTAGGCGCTTGGTGAAAGGAGAACCTGATGACGCCTGTACCTGAACCGCTCAGCCCAACCGAAGCACTAGATCTTCAGCGCAAGAGCGCTGACACACTGGCCGGGGAACGTCCGCTTGACCAGCGGCGCTATCCCTATTTTCCCCCTGATTACACCGTACCCTTTCTCCACATCGGTACGCAGAAGCAACTCTTTCTGGATAACTTTATCCTGGATCATCTGACCGACGTGGCCCGTCATTTCCCCAAGCCCGACCGCCCCGAAACGCCGGTCTTCCGCGTGGGCGACCTGCCCTGGGAGGCGCGCCGCCATTGTCGGTGACACGATCTATGCGGCCGGCGGCGAAACGGTTGACCCGGCCTTGAGCAATTGCAGCAACGCCTTTATGATCGGGACGATTTCAGGGTAAGGAGGTCACCATGAATCTCGCCCAACGCGCCGAAGTCTTTAACCGCATGGTCATCGACGATGCCCGCGACGGCTACGCCGGCGCCTATGCGTGCAAACGTATTGAAACCAGTGACGGCGCTTTTGGCGTATGAGCTAGGATATCGCCCAATCTCTATTTCTGGCCCAAGACTTGACAAGGAACATTTTATGATTATCCACAACGGCGGCCCACAACAGAGCCTGAGTGAGCTTGTTCTTTTCCCCTTTGACGACCACAGCCTCCCCTTTCAAAATGGGGTGGAGCTAAAATTGGTAGGCCATAACACCCCTTGCGGGCGCACCAAGATTGCCCTCGGCTTGGGTGAAGCGGGCGCGCCCGATGACAGCCATGTGGTCTATTACGGCGCAGTCCATCAGATCGGCGATGAGCTATACATGTGGTATTTGGGCCAAAACCGCCAGGAAACGGGCTGGTTTGAGCGGGTCTGTTTCGCCAAGAGCAAAGATGGCTATCACTGGGAGCGGCCTAACTTGGGGCTAGTCGAGTATCGCGGCAGCCGCCACAACAACCTGGTCGATCTCAATCAGGGAGCGCACCATGTCCAATCCTGTGTCGTTTTCTATGAGCCGGACGATCCTGACCCGCAGCGCCGCTTCAAGATGGCCTTTCAGACACGCAAGTATAAGAGTGTCTTCGCCGCCGCCTATAGCGCTGATGGCCTTACCTGGCGTGAATCGCCCAATAATCCGGTGGGGCGCTGGTTCGAGATGGCCGGCGGGGCACGCTTCAACGGCTGTTACTATCTCACCGGTCAGGGGGGCAACCATGCCGGTGGCCTGCGCCAATTGGTAACCTATGCCTCGTACGATTTTGAGCATTGGCTGGCAGCCTCCTGTTGGAGCATGCGCCGCCGGACGAATATGGCGCAGCCGGCCATCACCGGGCGCAATGCCGGCGAACAGATCCATTTGGGCGCTGGACTGTGGAACCGCGGCAACGTTGTCTTGGGCTTCTACGGCATGTGGAACGGCCATCCGTCCAATGATCGTCGCCTGTTGACGATGGATTTAGGGCTGGCCGTCAGCAGCGATTGCCTGCACTACCGGGAACCGATCCCCGATTTTCCGATTGTCTCAGCGGCGGAAGACGGCTGGCAGGAATTGCCCCACGGCCACAGCACCGTCGATTTTCCGGCGCTGATCCAGGGGCAAGGCTTTGCCAATATCGGCGATGAGACGCTCTTCTGGTACGCCCCCTGGCCCGAACAGAGCAGCAACGGCGTGCGCGTCGCCAGTTGGCCGCGCGATCGCCTGGGCTATTTCCAACCCTTCCTGGGGGGACGCATGGCCTCCCGCCAGGAATCACATTTTGTCTCGGCGCCGATTGATCTGGAAGGCAAAGCTGCGCACCTCGCCCTCAACATCGACGGGTTGAGCGCCCATAGCGGTGTGACCGTCGAGTTGCTGGATGAGCGCTTTACCCCGTTACCCGGCTACACAATCGATCGCTGTCAGCCGCCGACAACCAGCGGATTCCAGCAACCGGTTGCCTGGGGGGAACAGGCGGCGATACGGGCGGACGGGCGGATTCGTATCGGCGTCCACTTTACCGGCGTGCGCCCGGAGGATGTGAAGCTGTACGCGCTCTATCTCAAGGCTTGCTAAGGCTGCCTGTATCATATAAGGGTTTTGTCAACAAAGTTTTGCCAGGTTCAACTCACAACTTTGTTGACAAGACAGCAGTCTCAATCAGGGCGAGAATGATGCCGACAGCAAAGATGGTTGTGTCGGCAAAGCAAAGCCGTACCAGGCTGGCGCCAAGCAACGACCCCGCCATGCCGCGCCGCAATGTCCACAATGACCCCCGCTGATCGACCAGCGGCCCACAGCCCGCCAAAAGGAGGACAGGCACTCTGTGTGTTCGTCCCCAACCGCCTTGGTTGCTCAACCACTTACCCGTAGCCGCGCCCAGCGAATGTGAGTCAGGCTGGCATAGGTACACCACCAACTGGCGTAGAGATCACCCTCTTGCGTTGCGCACAGGGTTGGGGCCCCAAAGGCAATAGTGTCATGGCTGCGCGGGTATTTGTCAGGCGAGCTGATGCCCAGGTGCGTCCAGCCGGTCGCGTCCCAAACCCGCACTTGGTTGTCTAGATCCCAGCTTTGCCCCAGATCAGGGGAGAGCGCCACCAGAAAGCCGGGTTGCGCCGCCTCGCGTAGGGTGTAGATGGCGGCCAGTGTCCCATCCGGCAGTTGGGCGGGCCAGTTGGTCTGTCCTGGCAAGGTGGTGGGCTGAGGCATGGGCCACTGCGCGGCATTGGCATCGGTGATGCCATAGTGGATCGGCAGGTTGACCGGCCCCTTGTCCGGCTGGGTCATGTCGGCGGCCCAGTAGAGGGTGAAGAGACGGTCGTCGTTGAGGCGAATGGTTTTGCCGTGCCAGAAGCCTTTGCGGGCGCCCTCTGGGCGCGCCGCGCCATCCTCCATCACCTGCATTTCGCTCCAGGTGCGGCCACGGTCGGCGGAGGTCATCGCCAACATGATCGGCTTGTAGGGGCGGTCGTCGTGGTAACCGTGCCATTGGTCAAAGGTCGCTAGCCAGCGCCCGTCGGCTAGCTCGACGATTGTATTGGCCGGCGTGGCGACCAACCCGGCGGGCAGTTGAACTGGCTGCGGCCCAGCCCAAGTGTGACCGTTGTCGCTGGAGGTAAAAAGGATCGGTTCATTGTCGATCAGCCCACCGCTAGGGCTAAACATCTGCCGGTCGGGTATGGAACGGTCGGCGCGAAAGGCAAAGACCACCAGTGTGCCATCGCGCAAGCGCGAGAGAAAGCCGTCATTGTAGGAGTAGGGGCGGTCGTCGCCCGCTTTGTCGTACAAGAAGCCCTGCAACTGCCAGGTGACGCCGCCATCCAATGAGCGGGTGAGGGCGATGTTCTGGTTGGCGGCGTACATGCCATCCCCGCGGCTAAAGGTTGCCAGCCACTCATTTGCCGAAAGTTGCACCGGGTGTGCATGCGACGCAAAGACATGATAGTGCGCCGGGTCGGGGTTGATATAGAGAATGCCGCTGTCGATCAGTTCTAATTTTTTCATTTTGCTCGATTCCCTCCACGGTTTATCCCACCCGCCAACGCGTCGCGGCAGCGTGGGTAATGCCATCCGCCCCTGTAAACCAGTAGCAGGTAAAGAGCGAACCATCGCCAAATTGCACGGTGATCGGGTAACCGAGATCGGAGCCGCCGCGGCCCGGTTCATGCCCTACGGCATTGTACCAGAGCGATGAGACCGTGCCGCCATCATTGCGCAGGATGATGGGATTGGCCGTGTCCCAAGTGCGACCGTCATCGTTGCTCAGGACTGCCCGAATCCCCATTGGTTCCCAGCGATAGGTGACAGCACAGAGCAGCCGACCATCTTGTAGGCGTAGAAGGTGGGGCGGATAACCCTTGATCGTGGTTCCCAGCGGCTGCGACCAGGTGCGCCCGCCATCCTCTGACCAACTCTCCAACAAGTAACCCTCAGTCAGTTTTCCCTTAGCCGCGTGACGGATCAAGGCCAGTACGCGCCCTGGCGCTACCTCGATCAGGCCAACTTCATCGCCATCGACGCCGGAGATGCTCGACGCCATCGGGATCAGCCGCCAGTCATCCCCATTGGCGTCGCTGCGAAAGACAAAGGTTTGGCCGCGACTGCCGTCCACGTTGCGCCCATAGATCGGGAGCAGGATCGCGCCATCGGTCAGCCGCACCCAGCGGGGAAAGGCGGTCAACCAGCTAAAGCCGGGGACATGCCACTCCCGGCGTTGCCAGGTGCGTCCCTGGTCTTGCGAGCATTGCACAAAGAGCTTGGGCATCCCCACCACCACTTCTTCGCCGCGCCGATTCGGATGGTCGCGCACAGAAAGCCCCAGCGCTTCGGCTTCGGCCCGGCGCGCCTGCGGCCACGTTTCAAAACCAACTGTGCCGGCTGCCAGATAAGAACCATCGGGCATCACGTTGGCGAAACGGTCGTAACATTCGCGCACATTGCTGGCCGACCAGGTGAAGGGGATGGTGGGATCTGCGCTCTCCTGAAAGCTTTCGCCTTGATCAGTTGAAACGAGGACGACGCGTTTGTCCAGGCCATAATGGTCAGCAAAGGGGGAGACCAGTACCAACACGGCCAGTCGCCCATCTGCCAATAAACGGGGAACGGGGCCGATGACATAGTGGCCGGGACGTTTGTAAAGGATGCTATGTTGCATAGGTTATTTCTCCTGCGCTCCTGCGCGATCTACGGACGCGATCAACGCCGCTTCATCCCAGGTCACGGCAATGGCATAGTAATCACGCGCTAGATAGCGGGTTTCCGTGGCGCGATTTTCGTGTTGCCAGGGTTTGCGCACCGACGGATTGTAGTAATAGATCGTCACCCCTTGACCAGAACCAGTGCTACGACGCACCACGCTGGAAGGGTAGCCCAGATCAGTCGGGCGCTCCGCCGGTAGATCATAGCCGTACAAGGGCGCCAAAAAGGTGAGCAGCGGTGCGAGCCAAGTGCGTCCCCCGTCGCGGCTGACCTTGCCTTCGATACGATAGGGGGCCGTGCGATTGCCATAGGTCAGGAGAATATCGCCATTGACCCGTTGCACCAAGTCAGCAGGGTGCTGGCGCGGCCCGGTGATCTGGCGCGGCGGCGACCAGGTGTGGCCGTCATTGCTGGAATGGCTGTTGTTTGGTTCGACATGGGTTTTATCTCGTTTTATCTCACTGGGCAGGATAGTCAATCTTGATCGTGTCAAACTCGATGACGCCACTGGGCAGGTAGGCGTAGTCGGGTTGATAGTCGCGGTGGGTGCGCAAGTAGTCGCGCTGCTCATTGGGCGCATCCAACGGCACGACGTTGAGCGGAAAGAGGACGATGATCAGGTCACAGTTGACATCCTTGAGCGCATCCCGAATGTCGCCGTAGCCATAGAGTTTGGTCAGGTCGTGGCGACCGCCGGCGCACGTCCACTGGGCGGGGTCGTCGGCGAGGAGCAAGGTCTGTTCGCTCCAATCAGGGGTGACTGCCAACGACTGACCCGTCAGCACAAAGTTGGGGCGTGTGTCACCAATATCCGCCTGTACCCAGAGCGTTAGCTTCGCGCCTTTCAGATCGACATTGCCCCGTAGCCGCACGGTCATGCGGGCATTGGTCAGATTGCGATCCTTGTTGTCGGCCAGAAAGCGATTGACGCCTACCTCTGTTTGAAATTTTTCGGTGTAATAGGTAGGATGGGTATAGAGATAGGTGAGCAGATGCAAATAACCGGCGCCCGGCGGGCTGTGATTGGGGTCGACGCGCCAGGGGCCACGCGTAATCAAGACGCCATCTTTCAATTCGGGTATATTCGAGCCGGCGCCCCAGGCGCACCAACCGCCGGGGCCATTGTCAAAGGTTTCGATATAGGATGTGCGATCCATGTGCGTCTTCCTTGCCTTCTCTCACAGTGGGTTTACGGCAGTTGCCAGCGCGACCAGAGCAACGAACAATGCTCGTCAGCGGCAAACTTCTGGTAATAGACGGTAAAGAGACTGCCGTCGGCCAGTTCGGCGGTCGAGGGATAGCCGAGATCCCAATCGGGCGCATCGTTGCGGATGATCCAATCCCACGCCCAACTTTGCCCATCGTCACGTTTGCGCAGGACAAAGGTGCTGTGGTTTGCGCCGGCGTGATCTGGTAGCCGGCATGGGGCGCCCAGTGGTATAGGTTTGATTGCTGCCATAGAGCGTCGCCAGCAGGCGCCCCTCGACCGTGAGCGCATCGCCGTCAAAACAGAGATTGACACGGTGGAGATTGGGCCGATAGGGGTTGGGTTGGGTCGCCACCGGCCAGGGCCAGTCGAGCAGCCGCACGCCCTGCGGCTCAAAGATCACCCGTCGCCCAGCGCGTTCAAAGCGGATGTCGGCGCCACAAAAATTGTGTTGATCACCGGGGGTCAAGGCATAGAGATAGGCCGGCAAGGCAAAGAGCGCGCCATCCGGCTCCGGCACATAGATCATCGGCTGATGTTCGGGCAGAATGTCATAGCGCGACGTCCAATGGTGGCCGCCATCCGCCGAGACCTGGTAGCCGGAAAGGTCAAATTGGTTTTCGTTGGTGTCGGCGGCCAGCGAGTAGGTCAACAAGAGTTCGCCTGTGGGAAAGCGCGCCAGGGCGGGGAACCAGCCATGCCCAATACTCTCCATGACCTGGATCGGCTCACCCGGGTGGACGGTTAGGTTGTCGAGGTTGATGGTTGTCATAGAGATGACATAGCCTTCTGCGAGAAATTTCTCAATTATATACTCACGAGCAGCACAGAAGGTAACCTGTTACTCCTACATAAAGTGTTACTTTCTGGCGCTCGTTGGTATACTATCCTACAATATCATAATCAGATAACCCTGTCAAACAGAAAAAATGTTATAGGTAATCAAGGAGGTTTTTTATGCTGCGTGTGGCAAAACCGGAAGGCTTTGGTAATATCGTGCTGGAAGAAGTCCCCATGCCGGTCTGCGGCCCACGTGAGGTATTAGTGCAGAACCGGATGAGCTTGATCAGTCGCGGCTCGGAGGTCTTGCGCCGCTACATGCACGAAGAGGCCATCGACCCTGCCATTATGGGCTACTCGGTGGGAGGTGTGGTGGCGGCGGTGGGCAGCGAAGCGGCGGCGCGCTTCCAGCCGGGGGATCGTGTCGTGGCGGTGGCGCCCCATGCCCAGTATGTGCTGCTGGACATTGATGCAATGGAAGGCACAGCCATTTGGCCCATCCCGGCTGACCTTTCCTTTGAGCAGGCGGCGTTCCTGCCCCTGGTCACCGGCGGCGTCACTTGGGCGCAGATCCCCGGCATCCGCCCCGGCGACACGGTGGTGGTCCTCGGCCAAGGCTTGGTGGGCAATCTGGTGATGCAGGCGGCGCGGCGGCATTTGTTGGCCCGGCTGATTGTCGTCGATACCTTTGCCGCACGCTGCCGGTTGGCCGAACGCCTGGGCGCCGATCTGGCGATCAACGCTGCCGAAGAAGACCCAGTGGCACGGGTGCGTGAGTTGACCGCAGGCCGCGGCGCCGATCTGGTCTTTGATTGTGTGGGAGGCAAACCGGGGTTGACCTCCTTTGCCCAAGCGCAAGAGATGGTGCGCAACGGCGGCACTTTACACCTCATCGGCCTCTACCACGGCGCGCCGTTGCCGTTGGATGCCGGTAAGATGCAACGCAAACGACTCATCGGCGGCTACTATCAGGAAGAGACGCGCCCGGTGATGCTGGCGCGCGCCATCGAGTTGGTGCAGGCCGGTCGCATCCAGGTTGAACCGCTGATCAGCCACCGTTTTCCCTTTACCGAAGCCAAGGCGGCCTACGATCTGCTCTATGAACGGCTCAGTGAAGCGATGGGCGTTTTGTTGGTTTGGGAATAGGGGTAAATCAAGAGATTGAGAGATTTAGAGAGTGAGGAACTGGTCGCCCACTCTCTGAATCTCTGAATCTCTCAATCTCCTAGCATAACACAGGGTTGTCTATCGGTTGGGAACACGCAATGTGCGATCCGCCAGCGGGAGCGCGACTGGTTGGCCCGCCAGGTGCGACGCATAGCAGGCTAGGCCCAATTCCAAAGCGGCGGCCCCATCCTGCCCGGTTGAGGGGAATGGGGCGCCGGTGTGCAGCGTAGTATGCAGTTCGGTCAACAGACGCTGCGTCGGGCTGAGGGTATGGGCTGGACTGGCAATGGGCTGGACGGTCAAGCGGTGGGGATACTGGCGTTTGACGCTGGGCGGCTGGGTCGGGGCAAATTGATAGAGCCAGCCGTCGCCCACCATGCTGGAGAGGGTAAGATAGCCTTCACGCCCACGCACTTCGATGCCCTGTTGGTCGCGATGGGTGTGGTCAAAGAGCGCGGTCATGCCGTTGGCAAAACGCACTAGCCCTACCGCCGGCAGATCCTGTTCTGGGGCGTAGTTCGGCACTTGGGCATAGAGTTCTACCGCGTCGCCGGCCCAGTAGCGCATGAGATCAAACAGGTGGCTGCCAATATGCAACATGCCGCCGCCGGCATGGACGGTCACAGCCGTGAGTTCCCCTAGCGCACCGACTTCAATCAATGCCTTGGTTTGGCGCACCAAGGGGCTGAAGCGATAGGGGTGATTCACCGCCAGCAGAACGCCGTGCCGTTCACAGGCGGCCAGCATAGCGTCAGCTTCAGCCATGCTGGTGGCGAACGCCTTTTCCACGATAATGGCTTTGACCCCAGCCTCGGCGGCGGCAATGGTAATTTCCGCCTTTTCCGGCGATTGGGTGCAGACCGAAACCACATCGGGCTGTTCGTCGCGCAGCAGGTGGCGGAAGTTGGTGTAGAGCGCCTGTACGCCGCGCCGTTCGCCAAAGGCATTGAGCTTCTCACGCCCCCGGTTAGCCGCCGCAACCAGCGTAAAGCCTGGGGTGGTCTGATAGGCTTCGGCATGGTTGACCGGCGCAATGACATACAGTCCGACATGCCGGTTTTCCCCTTGATAATAGGTCGCCGGCCGGCGTTCGCCGATTTCGTCATCATAGCTATTGCCAATGCGCCCCACACCGATAATGGCGGCCCGATAGGTCGGCTGATTCATATTATTTGATGCCCCTTGGCTGTGATCGCTAAACTCGTCCCGTAGGGACGCTTGAATTTAGGGGGTAAGTAATTTTTTCCCGCCGCTAAACTCAGCCGGCCCTACGGGACAAAAAACGTATACCTTATGCTACACAAATCGATTACAACTTGGTTCACAAAACATTAATGTGATGCCAGAATCACATTGTGCGCCGCCACAATCTGCACAGTGGCGTAATCGGTGGCATTGCTGTCGGGCGTGGGCTTGCGCAGAATAAACTCGGCCTTGTCCAGCGCATTGTAGACCACATGGGCCATTTCAAAGCATTCAATGAGATGGTCAGCCGCCGCCGTGAAATCGGGCAGGATCAGTGGCCCGGTGTCCACCTGAAAACGGGGTGGCTCCAGCATCACATTCATCGTTTTGACCGGATATTCCAAGTGCGCACGCCGCCCCGTTGTCGTATCATAGAGTTCGGTGCGGGCGTTGAGGGTGCGGTTGTCCAATGTCGCTTGCACAATGGCTGCGTCATCGGTGACAACTTCGCTGTGGGCAAAGGTGCGGAGATCCAGACGGATGTCGCGCCAGCGCTCGCGCCCCAGGCCGTATTGGCGGTTGTCCCGTTCACTGACCCACGCCGTGCGAATAATCAAAAACTCATCCGCCGACCAGATGCCGCAAAACTCATAGTTGGGTAGTTGAAAAAGCGGTGTGTCGAGATACATTCGCTCGGCGCGACAGGGGGCGATCAGGTAAAACTGGTCGCGCCGCCCCGTCTTCTCGTCAAGCAAGGTACAGGCCGCATCCAGTTGAATGCGCGCAATATTCCCACCCTTTTCGTGGGGAAACCAGGTCATATACGAATTAGCAAAGTCAATCGCGTTCATTGTTGTTGAATTGGTGTGATAGTCAGTAGTCGTGTAGTCCAACGTCGGTTATTGTGATCAAGGCGGTGTTGCGGTCTACTGAACATAGATGATGAGCGCCTTTTTGGCGTTTGACAAGCCAAATAAGTCATAGTATTGTAGTATACTTACTCTACCATGAGCGGTCAAATGCCCAAAATTTCCCCGCCGGTGGAAGGTCGGCGCGACCATGATGCGTTGACGGTCGCCGACATTGCACGCTTGTAGGTTGATGTTTCGCTTTGCTAACAACCAGTAACCAGAGGAGAGAAGCTATGTACCGTGCCGCAGTGATCGGGTTGGGGCGGATGGGCAGTACCTTTGACGACGAAATTACCCAGGGCGGCGCCATCTTTCTACCCTATGCCCATGCCCCCAGCTACCATGCGTCAACGAAGGTCGAATTGGTGGCGGGCGCCGACCCACACCCGGAGCAGCGCGCTCTCTTCGGCGCCCGCTGGGGGTTAGGGGAAGACCAGCTTTATGCCGATTATCGCACCATGCTTGCCCATGAGCGGCTCGATATTGTCAGCGTTTGCACCACAGCCAGAGTGCGCGCCCAGATTGTGGAAGATGTTGCCAAGGCCGGCGTCAAGGCGATCTGGGCGGAGAAACCGTTGGCCTTTAGTCTCCGGGAAGCAGATGCCATGCTGGATATTTGTCACCGGCAGGGGGTCGTATTGGCGGTGAACTGTGCGCGCCGCTGGAATCCTTTTTTCAGCACCACCCGGCAGTTGATCGAAGCGGGTGAATTAGGAACCATCCTCCAGGTGACCGGCTACGGTCAATGCAATCTCTCGCACAACGGCAGCCACCTGCTCGACACGATCTGTTACCTGGCCGGGGGGCAGGTGCGCTGGGTCTTTGGCGAAATGGAATCCGACGCGGCGGCGGCGAGTGACGAGGATCTCATGGGCAATGGCTATCTAGCCTTTGACAATGGGGTACGCGCCTATGCCCGCGGCATGCCGACCGGCGCCGCCCGTTGGGAATTTGATGTCATCGGTGAGCGGGGGCGGGTGCGTCTGGCTGCCGACGGGCAGCAAACAGAGTGGTATCGCCTGGTGGAGGGGGGCTTGCGCAATCGGGGCGTGCCTGCCCACACCCCGTTGCCCTGGCCGGCCACCATGCAAGGGATGGGGTTAACCATTGTGGACGACATCGTTCACGCTATCGAAACCGGTCAACCGCCGCGTTGTTCCGGCGAAGATGGGCGGATCGCGCTGGAGATTGCGTTGGCGCTGCGCGAGTCCCATCGTCATGGCGGCGTCAAAATCGCCTTGCCGTTGGCCGACCGCAGCTTACAGATGATCTCCGTGGAAACCAAAGGCGATGAAATGCCGGCGCGCATCCGGCGCTTGCAGAAGTAACCAAAGCAGACAAACGATGGCTCTGGGGGCAGGCTTGATCGCACGCAATAGCGTTTTGTAAAACTGCGGTTGAGTCACTGCGCTTAGGCTTATCTGCCTGTAAGATTGCGCAAAAGCACTTAACGTATGACCACCCTTCTAGCCTGAGTTATTACATCAACACTCGCAAGCTGTGTGAGGAAACACAGAAGATATAGTGGGAAGAAGTAGATTTTCAGGTGGAGCGCCTTGTGAGAGCTATGTACATGAGAGAATTCGGTATCCCAAGACCAAGGCGAGCTTTCATGATCTCTTCGCCTTGGTTCGTCAAGCCGGCTGGCGCCATTGGCTTTTTCAGACAGACGCTCTTTCCCTGGATCTCGCTTTACTTTCACCGTTGGGGCTAGAGCGTCTCCTGGCTGCTGTTTGTTATTAGTAGGGCTTACGCAAGACGGATTCGCCGCCGGCGAGGCCTGACACTCCGTAAAAGAATACAGTAAGCGCTTAGCAAGTCCGTGACTCGCTGCTGCGCTTGGCGAGTCACGGACTCGCCAAGCGCAGTGGACGGCGTTATATTTTTACGACCCCTAAGCGTTTGGCTTATCATGGTTATCGTTTCCCAAAGCAGACGAGGGTAAGCTCCTACAGGCGATTTGACAAGAAAAATCTTTCCCTTATAATAAAGAGGCCCACTGTTCAGCTTATCATTTTCCACAAAGTTTCCCGACCGTCGTGAGGCGGAACCATTACCAATTTTGGGGCCTACTTTTGGGATCACGAACCGATTAGCATCAAGGAGGAGTCAAGCCATGAACAAGCAATCTTTAAGCCGACGCGACTTTCTGCGCGTCAGCGCCATGACCGCCGCCGGCGCGGCCCTGGTCGCCTGCGCCCCGGCTGTGCAACAGACAGGGGGCGGCAGCGCCCCTGCTCAAGCCAAGGAACTCTCGTTCTGGATGTGGAACACCTTTGCCCCGCCGGCCGATGAAGTCATGCAGACCAAACTCACCGAATGGGGCGCTGCCAACGGCGTGACCATCGAAATCTCGCGTGATGCCGACAATACCCAGGCCGACAAGATCATGCCGGCGATCGAGGCCGGCACCTTGCCTGATGCCATGTTCACGGGTGGTGGTGAGGCGCTGCGTATGACCGATGCCCAGGCGCTTGACCCGCTCACCGACCTCTTCCCCGAAATTGGTGAGGCGCATGGCGGCTGGCAGCCACGGTTGGATACCTATGTCACACGCGATGGTGTCGTCACCTTCTTGCCCTATTCGATTGACACGCCAATGTTGCAGTTCCGTCGCGATATTTTAGAGGAAGCAGGGATTGCCGTGCCGGAAGGGCAGTGGACGTGGGATCAAACTCGTGATATTGCGCTGCAAGCATCGCAGTTCACGGAAGGACAGGGCAAGAAACTCATTGGCTGGGGCTTTGGCGTGGTCAAGCTGACCCATGATGGTTGGTGTACGGATCTCTTCCGCAACTTTGGCGCTGACCTTTGGGATGAGAGCGGACAGAAGATCATCCTCGCCGACCAAAAGATGGCAGAGGCAACGCGTGCCCTCAATTTCATCAAAGATGCCTGGGACAAGGGCCTCTTCCCAGCCGATGCGCCGGCGTATGACTATGCCGCCAACAACAAAGCCTATCTTGAAAAGCAGGCGGTTATGGTCATCAATGCCGCTTCGATTTATGTCAACGCCTCACAAAATGACCCTGAACTGGCCGAAGCGACCGGTCTTGCGCCCAAGCCCAAGGAGATGCGCGATACCACCGACTGCGGTCTGCGCTACACGGTGGTGATGTCCAAAACATCTGAAAACAAAGAGACCGCCATCGACCTGATCAAGGCGCTCTATGACAAAGAGATCTATGCGCCCTGGTTAGAGGCAGGCTTTGTGGCCAATGTATTGAAGGAATACGATGCCCTGCCCATGTGGACCGGCACCCGCGCAGCCTTCAACCTGGCTGCCCAGATTGGCATCTACGGTGGGTTCCCAGCACCCTATGACAACGCAGCAATGGCCGAACTCACCGGCGGGCCGGAAGCGCCGGTCGGCTCGATGGTGGTGCGTGTGTTGATCGATGGTTATACGCCGGAAGAGGCGATCCTCGAAGCCGATGAATTCTCCAAGCGGGTCTTTGAAAAGTATTATCCGCAAAGTTAAGTGGTAGCAAGTCGCAGGTAGCAGGTGAAGTGTGTTGTCTGCTATCTGCCACTTGCTAAATTTCAAAGATCGGCAACAAGTTGGCCATTGTCACTTAAATAGTTTTTAGCTTCATGGCCGTACCAAACTTCCCACATCGACGCCTCTTGCTTGCATGATTTTGCGCATTTCTGCGCTGGATACCCAGGTTTGGTTGGTGTTATTGTTGGCGATGTTCTGGCGGGCTTCTTCTAACGCTTCCAGATGGCGAAGGCGCTTTATAAGCGTATTCCACTCTTGTGGTGAAACAAGCACCCCCGCAGCTCATTACGGCTCATAAGTACCACCGGTGCTGACTCGGTCATTTTAAGGACTTTCTCTTGTTGGCGACGCAAATCGCTAAGCGGAACGGTTTGCGGAATAGGACTAGGCATAGTTATTCTTTCTTATGACTTTCAAAACAATATTCCTATTGAATCGCTCAGGAAGTACGATTTTACCATGCCAACTCCTATCATACAAGCGATATTGGCAGTGAATCAGTGATGATTGCTCTTGTGTAGATCAAGCAGAAAGGAAAACGATGAGCCAACAGACACTATCTCAACCCATCGTGTCGCCCCAAGCGCGGGCAAAAAAAAAGCGTTCACTCTTTGCCGGTGAAGTGACCTTAGGTTGGCTGCTAGTCACGCCGGCGTTGCTGATCGTGTTGGGCATGGTCGGCTATCCCTTTGTCGAGGCGATCCGCATCAGCTTTACCAACAAGATGATCGGGCGCGGGCCGGGCGAGTGGGTGGGGCTGGCGAACTATGTCTATATTCTCGGCTGGCCGGATTTCAGTGAGATGGTGGTGCGCACGGTACTCTTTGCTGTGGCCGCCGTCTTCTTAAAGGCGGTGGTTGGCCTGATCCTGGCGACGGCGCTTAACCAGGACTTCCCAGGGCGCAATGTCTTGCGCGGCGTCTTTATGTTGCCCTGGATTCTCCCCACCTATATCATCGTCCTGGTCTGGCGCTGGATCTTTGATGGGCAGACTGGTCTACTCAACCAGATTCTCGTCAGTTGGGGCGTCCTCAGCGAGAATTACCCCTTCCTGGCCCGTCCAGGCTCGGCCATTGCCATGTTGCTCTTTGTCATGGTCTGGAAAGGCTACCCCTTTTATGCGCTCACCTTTCTGGCCGGGATGCAAACCATCTCCTCTGAACTCTATGACGCCGCCAAAGTCGATGGCGCCGGGCGGCTGGCCCGCTTCTACTATGTCACCTTGCCTGGTATCCGCCAGGTGATGGGGGTGGTGATCTTGTTATCTACCATCTGGACAATGAACACGCTGGAGATCCCGCTGCTGTTGACGGGCGGGGGGCCGAGCAACGCTACCGAAGTCTTTCCGCTGTTGACCTATCATCTTGCCATGCAGAACTTCCGTCTTGGCGAAGGGGCCGCGTTGCCGATCATGATGTTACCGCTGATTGCGCTCCTCGTGATAGCCGTCGCCAGCTATATGGATAAGGAGGCCACCCAGTGACCACACTCTTTGATCGCATCCCCGATACGCTCTTTCGGCTCTTCTCCGTTGTGGTCATCGGCGTACTCCTGACCATGATCGTCTTCCCCCTCTATTTTATGGCGACGACGGCTTTCAAGTTTGAAGGCGAGATCTATTCGGAACTGACCTGGATTCCGCGCGATCCCACATTGCAAAACTTTCGTGATGTGGTGACCCAATTTCAGATTCCGATCTACTTGCGCAACACGCTCATTGTAGCGCTCAGTACGACAGCCATCGTCGTTGTCGTTGCGGTGCTGGCGGCCTATGCCCTCACCCGCTTGCGCTTTCCAGGCCGGGCGATCCTGGCGCGGGGGGTACTCTTTGTCTACCTGATTCCCGGTTCGCTGCTGCTCATCCCCATGTATCTGACCATTGTGCGCCTCGGTCTCAAAGATACCTATCCGGGGCTGATTGTTGCCAACATGAGCTTTAGCGTCCCCTTTTGCACCTGGTTGATGATGGGGTATCTGCGCAGTATCTCGGCGGAAATGGAAGAAGCTTCCCTGATCGACGGCTGCACCCGCCTGCTCTCTTTGTGGTATATTGTCATTCCCCTCTCGGTGCCCGGCATTGTGACTGCGGCGATTTTTATCTTCAATGGCGTCTGGAACGAGTATATCTTTGCCTTGATCATCGCACAAGACGTGGCCCATCGTATGATCTCCGTAGGGCTAAGCAACTTCTACCGTTCGGATTACTACATGATGGGGCCGATGATGGCTGGCGCCTTGATTGCCATGACGCCGGTGGTGATTCTCTATATCCTGGCCCAACGTTATGTGGTGTCAGGGTTGGCGGCGGGGGCCGTGAAGGGCTGATCTATTCTCAGCGGCCAACCAACCATGTTTTGTCCAAAACATGGTTGGTTGGCCGCTGTTGTTTATGGATCAACCATCAACCGATACTACCGCAATGCAGTGGGCGTTGGTTGTTTACGGCTTAGTTGCCGTAAACTCGACCGTAACCGTCATGATCTCACCGGCGCTCAGGGGCAGCGGGGCGGTGGGACTGGTGAGCGTCCAGGTAAGAACGCCGCTGGCCTGAGCCGTCGGGGTGATGGACGCACTGCTGTAGTGCAGGTAGTCGGCGTCGTAACTATCCACCAGGGTGACAGTCGTCAGGGTGATGCTACCGGTATTAGTGATCACCAAGTCATAGACGATGGAATCGCCCACTGTCGCTACGCCGCTGACCGGGCTGACCAGCCGTTTGTCCAGGGCAAAGCTGGCCGGCGCCTCATAGAGGCCGAAGTCGATGCGCGGGTTGCTGGTGACACCAGTGACGTTGTCGGCGCTGTGACCGTTGGCGTTGCTGCCGGGGACCAGGGCGAACGGTGGGCTGGTGAGCGTGCCGGTTGCTGTACCGGGGCCGTTGTCATCGTCATCAGCATTGGTCGGCGCTGAGGCGTTGACCGTGTCGGTGCTGCTGCGGTAGGTCGCCGGGTAGCCGCTGATGCGCACGCTGTAGGTGCCGCTGATCAGACCGGTAAAGGTGTAGTAGCCGCCGTTGCTGGTCGTGGTGGTGCTGACCACCGCGTTGCCGCTGCCGAGCAGTTCCACGGTGACGCCATCCAACCCATTTTCGCCGCTGTCCAACTGGCCGTTGTCGGCGTTGGCGCTATTGCCGCCGCCATCATCGAGCCAGACCCGGTTGCCGACGCTGAGGGTGTAGAAGCCGAAGTCAATGGTCTGATTGCTGTTGGCGTCAGTAGCCGCCTGAATGGGATCGTTGCCTTCGTTCGCTTCGCCGATCGGTTGTGTGCTGGCGGTCAGACTGATAGCGCTACTCGCCACCACGCCACCCACTTGGCCTAACGTGCCACTGACTGCACCATGATCTTTGTTGTCGTCAGCAGCGCTGCCGTTGTCCGTGATCTGACCGGTGCTGTTGTGGTAGCCATAGAGCAACCCACCTGCCAGGAAGTTGGTATCGCTAATGACAACGAGATAGCGCGTCGCATCGCTGCTGCTGGGCGTCAGGTTGGTGAAGGTGTAGTAGCCGCCGCTGGTCACCATGCTGGCGACACGGGTGTCACCGGCGCTGAAACCGCCGCTGCTATCGCTATCCTGGTAGAGTTCCACGACCACGCCGTCAGCCACATTCTGTTCGCCACTGGTCACACTGCCATCGTTGTTGGTATCGTACCAGACCCGGTTGCCCAGACTGACCATGTTTGCCACTGGCGCAATGTTGAGAATATCCACTTGTCCACTGGCCGGCTGGGTGAAGCCGAAGTCGAGACCGTGGTTGTTCTGGCCGGCGCTGCCGGTGGTGTAGTAGATGGTCGCCACCCCGCCCACCAACACCGCATCGCTGTCGCGCGTGTCACTGATGGCGTGGTTGCTACTCACGCTGGCGCCGCTCAAGGCTTCGGCGTTCGGTGTGGTCAAGCTGTAACCGGCCGGCACGCTCACGGTCAGCGTGTAGACGGTGTTGGCGGTGGCAGTGAAGTAGTAGCTCCCCGCCACGTCGGTCATTGCAGTGCGGCTGCTGCCATCGCTGCCGATAGCGCTCACGGTGGTATTGTCCAGCCCTGGTTCGCCGGGGTCTTGCACGCCGTCACCATCCAGGTCATCCCACACGCGGTTG